>DJET01000070.1:7363-76661 GCA_002431945.1 Ruminococcaceae bacterium UBA5891
GCCGGCAGGCGAGACGCAAAGCGGCTGCGGCAATCCGCTCTCTCCCTCCCCCGTCATTGCGAGCACCGAAAGGTGCGCGGCAATCCGTTCTCTTTTAAGGGAATTACGGATTCTTTCACGCTCCGCGTTCAGAATGACAAGCCGTTTAGTTGCAAAGCTCTCTTGCTAATTGCTTTATTGCGGCGCGGCTTTCTTCGTTTAATGCGGATTTTACCGTAACTAATGTATCGGCATACGTTATATCCTTTGATTTTTCAAGCATACCGCGCATAACCCTTGCGGCAACAGGCGCCCAAGAGCCGTTTTCAATAAAGCCTACGGTGCGGTTTTTAAAATTGCGCTCGGTAAGGCAATCTATAAACTGCCGCATAAAGGGGAAAATATCGCCGTTGTATGTGGTGGTGGCAAGCACTAATTTGCCGTAACGGAACGCGTCCTCCACCGCCTCTGCCATATCCGAGCGCGCAAGGTCGGTTAAAACCGTTTTTTTGCAGCCTAAAGCCTCCAGCTCGTCTTTAAGCAATCCCGCCGCTTTTTTTGTGTTGCCGTATACCGAGGTATAGCATATAACCACGCCCTCGCTTTCCGCCCCGTAAGAGGACCAAATGTTATAAAGGTTAATATAGTAGCTTAAGTTTTCTTTAAGCACAGGCCCGTGCAGGGGGCATATAACCGATATATCAAGCGCCGCCGCCTTTTTAAGCAGAGCCTGCGCCTGAACGCCGTATTTGCCCACTATTCCGAAATAATAGCGCCTTGCCTCGCATGCCCAGTCCTCTTCCCTGTCAAGCGCTCCGAATTTGCCGAATGCGTCCGCAGAGAAAAGCACCTTATCCTTTTTATCGTATGTAACCATAACCTCCGGCCAATGCACCATAGGGGCGAAAACAAAGGTAAGGGTGTGCGCGCCTAAGGAAAGCTCGTCGCCGTCCTTTACAATAAGCTTATTTCGGCACAGGTTTTCACCGAAAAACGCATCTATCATACCAAAGGTTTTTGCGTTGCCCACAACGGCAGCGTCGGGATATTCCTTTAAAAACAGCGCAATATTAGCCGAGTGATCCGGCTCCATATGCTGCACTATAAGGTAATCGGGTTTTCTGCCCTCTAATGCGGCTTTTAAATTCTCAAGCCATTCGTCGCCGAAATTGCGGTCGACCGTATCCATAACCGCGACCTTTTCGTCCGTAATAACGTAAGAGTTATACGCCATACCGTTAGGTACGGTGTACTGCCCCTCAAACAGATCGATTTTGTGATCGTTTACTCCTATGTAGCGAATATCCTTTGTAATGTTCATTTTATATTTTCCTTTCCTTTAATTTTCCAATAATATTTGCGGCGGCAGATCGGGAAATCGTCAAGTACGCCGTGTTCGGGATCGTAAAAAACCCCGTTTCTGTAAAGCGACCAATGCCAGCAGCGCGGCGTTTCAAGGCTTAAAATACATATTTCGGGCAGATCCGAAACAGTGTATGCCTGTATACGCTCTCGCTCGTATTCTATATCAAGCCTGTCAAGCGCCGAAAGCATATCCTTAAGCGTGGTTTCCCTTTCGGTGCCTGTAATTTCAATTATTTCGTTTACGCTTTTGCCCGAAAGCATTGCAAGCACCGCCTGCCCGCACTGAAGGCTTGTGGGTTCTTTAACATATTCGGTTTTTTCACACAGCGGCAAAGCGCGCCACCTACCTTATAATTTTGTAAATTAGCGGATATTTTAGCGGCTTTTCGTCCCCGACGGTAAAAGCGCCCGCCAATTCCTTTGCCGCGGCGGAAAGCTTTTCGCTTTTTCCGTATACTGCGGCGATTTTTTCGCCTTTATTAACAAAATCGCCCGTTTTGCGGTGCAGAACAACGCCTGCCGAATAATCAATTTTGTCGTTTAACGTTTCTCTGCCAGCACCCGCCGTTACCGAAGCCTTGCCTACAAGGCTGCTGTCGGTTTTAACGATATATCCGCTTTTTTGTGCAAACACATCGGTTTTGCCCTCTGCTTCTTTAAAGCTGTGCTCGCCCGTAAGCAGCTTTTCGTCGCCGCCCTGCGCTCCTGCCGCAAGGCAAAGCCTTTTAAACGCCTCGCCGCTTTTAAGCGCGGCTCTTGCCTTTTCGGCTGCGGTTTTTTCATCTTCCCCAAAGCTTACCGAATACATCTGCGCGGCAAGCGCGGTGCAAAGCTCTGTAAGGTCTTCGGGTCCCGTGCCCTTAAGCACGCTTACCGCCTCCTTCACTTCAAGCGCATTGCCGACCGCAAAACCCAGCGGCACGTCCATATTTGTTATAAGCGCGCACATATTGCGCCCTGCGCCCTTGCCTATTTCGGTCATTTCGCGCGCTAATGCTTCTGCGTCTTCGGGAGTTTTCATAAAAGCGCCGCTGCCGTATTTTACGTCCAGCACGATTGTTTTTGCGCCTGCGGCAAGCTTTTTGCTCATAATGCTTGAGGCTATAAGCGGTATGCTGTTCACCGTGGCGGTAACGTCCCTTATGGCGTAAAGCCGTTTATCGCACGGCGCAAAATTGCCGCTTTGCCCCACAAGGCACATACCGTATTTTTTTGCAATGCTTTTAAATTCGTTTATGTCAAGGGCGGTTTTGCAACCCGTTATCGCCTCTAACTTATCCACCGTGCCGCCTGTAAAGCCCAATCCCCTGCCGGACATTTTTGCAACCGTGCAGCCCATAGCCGCCGCCATAGGCGCCGCAATAAGGGTAGTTTTATCCCCTACGCCGCCGGTGCTGTGCTTATCGACCGTGTGCGGCAAATCCGATAAATCAAGCATATCGCCGCTTTTCGCCATTTCAAGGGTAAGCGTTAATATCTCGCGCTTATCCATACCGTTAAGCAGTATCGCCATTAAAAGCGCCGATATCTGGTAATCGGGTATGCTTTTATCGGTAACGCCCGAAACAAAAAAGGCTATTTCCTTATCGTCAAGCGGTTTTTTATCCCGCTTTTTTTCAATAATATCGGTCATTCGCATAAATTATCGCTCCCAAAGCTGTAAGGCAGCAGCTCGCCTAAGGTATATGCTTTAATATTTTTGCCGTTAAAGGTTATTATCCTAAAATCTTTGCCGCAAAATTCCGATAATACCTGGCGGCACACCCCGCAGGGGGTGCAGTAATCCGTTATAACGCCGTTTTTGCCGCCCGAAATCGCTATTTTTTCAAATTCCTTAAATCCCGCCGTAACGGCGGCGCTTATTGCCGCGCGCTCGGCGCATATACCTGCGGGAAAGGAGGCGTTTTCCGTATTGCAGCCCAAAAAGCATTCGCCGCTTTTTGTAAGCAGCGCCGCACCCACCTTAAAGCCCGAATACGGGGCGTAAGCGTTTTTTAAGGCGCGAATTGATAGATCGGCAAGCTCGTTATCGGTCATAAAGCTGCGCTCCCTTCTTTTTTTAATATATTATAGCATAATGCGTTTTTTATGTAAATAAAAATGCTTGACATAAAAAGAAAAATATGCTACAATACAGCCTGTAAAGTTTTTTGCTTTACAGCGAGGTGGCAATATGAGTAAAAATCTGCACATTTCCGCTTTGCTTGACGTTTACGGCGCTTTTTTGGGCGATAAGCAAAGGGAGCTTACCGATTATTATTATAACGACGATCTTTCCCTTTCGGAAATAGCCGAAAACGAGGGTATTACCCGTCAGGGCGTTAGGGATCAGATAAAGCGTGCCGAGCAAACCCTTTTTTCGCTTGAGGAAAAATGCGGCTACTGCAGGCGTTTTTTGCGGCTTAAGGAGCTAAGCGAGCTTGCCAAGGCGGGCGACGGCGCCGCAATAAAAGAAATTACCGATATTATAGAGGAGCTGTAGCAATGGCGTTTGAAAATCTTTCTGATAAGCTTTCGGGCGTGTTTAAACGCCTGCGTTCAAAGGGAAAGCTCAGCGAATCGGACGTTAAGGCGGCAATGCGCGAGGTGCGCCTTGCCTTGCTTGAGGCGGACGTTAACTATAAGGTCGCCAAGGATTTTACCAACACCGTTACCGAAAAATGCATAGGCGCAAACGTTATGGAAAGCCTTACCGCGCCGCAAACGGTTGTTAAAATAGTTAAGGAAGAGCTTACCGCCCTTATGGGCAGCGAGCAGGCAAGGCTTAAAACCGCCAACAAAATACCCACAGTAATTATGATGTGCGGTCTTCAGGGTTCGGGTAAAACCACGCACTCCGCAAAGCTTGCCAAATATTTAAAGGCGCAGGGGCACAGGCCTATGCTTGTTGCCTGCGATATTTACCGTCCTGCCGCTATCGAACAGCTTAAGGTGGTGGGCAAGGCGGTTTACGCTCCCGTTTTTGAAATGGGAACCGAAAAACCCGAAATAATCGCAAAAAAGGCGGTTGAAAAGGCGCGGGATTACGGCTACGATTATTTAATACTCGATACCGCGGGCCGTCTTCATATAGACGAAGCGCTTATGGACGAATTAAAGCGCATTACCGAAACGGTAGAGGTTAACGATATTCTGCTTGTTATCGATTCGATGGTAGGTCAGGACGCGGTTAATATAGCCAAGGCGTTTAACGATATTTTAGCCATAGACGGCGTTATTTTAACCAAGCTCGACGGCGATACGCGCGGCGGCGCGGCGCTTTCGGTAAGGGCGGTTACGGGTAAGCCGATAATGTTTGTGGGCGTGGGCGAAAAGCTTGACGAGCTTGACGAATTCCACCCCGACCGTATGGCATCAAGAATACTCGGTATGGGCGACGTGCTTTCGCTGATCGAGCGCGTTGAAAGCGAGCTTGACCAAAAAAAGGCGGAGGAAGCCGCAAAGCGCCTAAAAGAGAATAAATTTGATATGAACGATTTGCTGGCGCAGTTCCAGCAGATAAAGAAAATGGGCTCGCTTAAAAGCATACTTTCAATGCTTCCGGGTATGGATAAGCAGCTGCGCGACGTTGATATAGACGACCGTCAGATGCTCCGTATTGAGGCTATAATAAAATCAATGACCGCCAAGGAGCGCGAAAAGCCGGATATTATAAACGCTTCACGCAAGCGCCGTATCGCGGCGGGTTCGGGTATGAGGGTTGAAGACGTAAACAAGCTTTTAAACCAATACGACCAAATGAAAAAAATGTTCAGGCAAATGAGCGCAAAGGGCGGAAAACGCAAAATGATGCGCGGTATGAGAATGCCGGGCGGACCCAAATTTTGATTTAAAAAGATAATTCTTTTTAAAATATATATTGTTTTGGAGGTGTGTTACAGTGGCAGTTAAAATCAGACTTCGTCGTATGGGCGCTAAAAGAGCTCCTTTTTACCGTGTTGTCGTAGCAGATTCAAGATATCCGCGCGACGGCCGTTTTATCGAAGAAATCGGTACCTACGATCCCACTAAGGATCCGGCTATCGTTAATATCGACGGTGAAAAGGCTAAAAAGTGGATCTCCAACGGAGCTCAGCCGACCGACACCGTAAAGGCTTTGCTTAAGAAAAACGGTGTTCTTTAATTCTAATGTGAGGTAATAAGATGAAAGAGCTTCTTATCGCTATCGCTTCGGGTCTTGTAGAAAAGCCCGAAGAGGTAACCGTAACTGTTGACGAGCCCGATGAAGAGGGCGTTGTTTCGTATCATCTTCACGTTTCCGAAGAGGATATGGGCCGCGTAATCGGCAAGCAGGGCAGAATTGCCAAGGCTATACGCGTTGTTATGCGCGCCGCCGCCAACAGAGAGGGACAGAAAGTATCGGTCGAGATAGACTGATATCAGACCGGACGGATATATGCGTCCGGTCATATTTTTATGGAGGAAAATATGATAAAACAGTATCTTGAAACCGGCAAAATAGTAGGCACCCACGGTATAAAGGGTATGGTGCGCGTACAGCCGTGGTGCGATTCGGGCGAATTTTTATGCGGTTTTAAATATTTTTATCTTGATAATAAAGGCGCCGAAAGGCTTGAAGCCTTAAAGGTTCAGCCCCACGGAAACGTTGCGCTTATCGCTTTTAAGGGAACGGACAGCATTGAAAAAGCCGAAAAGCTGCGCGGAAGGATTATATATATTAACCGTAACGACGCGAATTTGCCGTCCGGCAGGTATTTTATAGAGGACCTTATAGGCTGCGCGGTCTTTAACGCGGACAGCGGCGAAAAATACGGCGTTATATCAGAGGTTTCGGCTACCGGCGCCAACGACGTATGGCATATTTCGGACGGCAGCAGGGAATATCTGCTGCCCGCAATAGACGAGGTTGTTATAAACGCCGACATAGAAAACGAAAAGGTTTTTATACGCCCTATGAAAGGTATATTTGACGATGAGGATTGATATTCTTACCCTGTTTCCCGAAATGTGCGAGGCGGTTATGAGCGAAAGCATTATCGGCAGAGCAAGAGCGGCGGGCAAGGTTGAAATTGTATGCACAAACATACGCGATTTTGCAAATAATAAGCATAACAAGGTAGACGATATGCCGTACGGCGGCGGTATGGGTATGATAATGGCAGCTGACCCGATTTACAGCTGCTATAAAAGCCTTTACGGCGAAAACGAGCCTAAGCCGCACCTTATATATATGTCGCCTAAAGGCAAAACCTTTAAGCAGCAAAGGGCGGCGGAGTTGGCGCGCCTTGACAGAATAGTGCTTTTATGCGGTCATTACGAGGGCGTGGACGAGCGTGTGCTTGAAGAAATTGCGGACGAGGAAATTTCGATAGGCGATTTTGTGCTTACGGGCGGCGAGCTGCCGGCGCTTACCGTGGCGGACGCGGTTTGCAGAATGCTGCCGGGCGTTTTATCGGACGAATTATGCTTTAAGGACGAAAGCCACTTTTCGGGTATGCTTGAATACCCGCAGTACACAAGACCTGCCGTATGGCGCGGCAGAGAGGTACCCGGAGTATTGCTTTCGGGAAATCACGCAAAAATTGACGAATGGCGCAGAACACAGTCGATACTTGTAACAAAGGAAAGGCGCCCAGATATGTTTAACCGCGAGTCCCTTACAAAAGCCGACATAAAAATGCTTAAAAAACAGGGAATAGATACCGATATGCTTTGAAAATTGCGGATTTAAGGGATAAAAATGCAGCAGACACTTAAATTGCATATAAATTCTGCACAAATACGGATTACTAAAAATACAAATTGTTGGATAAATATTAGAACTTATTCACAAATAATTGACGATTACATTAAATGTGGTATAATGATAACACAGCAATGAATGCAACATTAATCTTAAGGAGATTTTACAATGTGTGTTAAAGACGTAGTAATTCAAAATCAGGTTGGTCTTCATGCCCGTCCGGCAACATTCTTTATTCAAAAGGCTAATGAGTATAAATCCTCTATATGGGTTGAAAAGGACGAAAGAAAGGTAAACGCAAAAAGCCTTTTAGGCGTTCTTTCACTCGGAATAGTGGGCGGAACCACAATTAAAATTATTGTAGACGGTCCCGACGAGAAGGAAGCGCTCGACGGTCTTGTAGCTTTAGTAGAATCCGGTTTCGCAGATTAATGTATTTTATATTGCGGCCGATATTAAATTTTAATATCGGCTGTGTTTTTTATTGACATTTTTAAAAAATGTGTTATAATATTTAAAGTTTCCCCATTATCCGGGTGTGGCGCAGCTGGTAGCGCGCTTGACTGGGGGTCAAGAGGCCGCAAGTTCAAGTCTTGTCACTCGGACCATATCGAGTATTCATAAGGGATTTGACTTTATGAATACTCGATTTTTTATCTTGGTACGGTTTTATGTACGGAGCAGGGTTTCCCTGCTCCTTTTGTTATGCTGTTTTCGGCTCGGTTAAATACTCAACCGCGACACCCTTTCGGGTATCGGCGACGATATTAGGTCTGTGAGATACTTCGGGTATCTCCACATACCCGACAAGGCGAAAATAGATAACGATTCTCTGCGTTCGGTTTTTACCTTTGCCCTCTGTTTCGAAAACGTTAATGTGGTCGATAAGTTCACGGAGCAGTGGTGCGGTCAGCCTGTCCATACGCATAAGGTCAAACTTTACTACCTGCTCAACGGCAGCCTCACGAACATAGTGCCTGCTGAGACAAAATCCTTTGTAATGTATTGGTCGGCATGAACTATCTGTTTGAATTTTTCACATATATCTGCGGACTTTGATATTGCTTCAACCATCCCTCAATTTTGTTCTTTCATAAGATAATCTTTGCTTAGAATAATGTCAAGAAAATTATCAAAACTTCCGGATTCTAAGAATGAAGCTATTTTGTTATATACAAATGCCCATCGTGATGGAAATACCTGTTCATATTTTTCATAAAAGCCAAAATATGAATTAAAGAATGAAATCAACTGAGATCAGGTTTTATAAATAAAACATCCTTCAATATCACCACAAAATAGTTGAGCAATTTGCTTGATTGAACTGTCACTAAGCATTATTGTTTACCTCCCTAATAAATTATTAATCCGTCTATTGCGGAGATATTCGTCTTTGCAAGTATATTTTTGGGCTATAGCAATTCTTTATATTGCATTGGCATTGCTACTTATGGTATGTAGACTTATAGTATGCGTAAATGCTATAATATTACATAGTTGGAGGTGTAAGCCTATGGATATTGTAAAGGTTTTTGGAACGAACATGCGTAAGCTGAGAACCGAAAAAGGTTATTCTCAGGAGAAATTCGCCGAATTGTGCGGATTACACCGTACTTATATCAGCGATATCGAATGTTTTACACGGAATATTTCCATAGAAAATGTACAGAAAATCGCAGATGCATTGGAAATTGATTCGTATAAGCTATTTATTGAGGAGGTAAAAGAAAAATGAAATATCTCAATATTCACGATAAAAAACTTCCAATTCCGTCATTTTTTCAAGTATACAACTATGGCGGCGGCAATGGCGATAAAGACAGAGAAATTGTCTACGCCGAATTGACTGGAGACACTCCGGCGCTGGTCAACTACTATTACATAAACAATTATTATCACCATACTTTTCAAAGTCGATATTTTGATGACATTTCCGGTTTTAATTCAGTCGGAGACTTATACAATTATATTCGTTCAAAACTAATTGAAAAAGGTGAAATATATAGTGGCTATACAAGCGAGCCATTTGACTTTAATTCTAAAGTATTCCTTCTCGATTCGGGAGCATTTAACATTATAAAGTACGTTGCTAAAACAGCCAATTATGACGTTAAAGAATTCAACAAGCGGATTCTTAACGATGTAATTAAATACTATGAATTTGCCAATGCTCTTAAATTTGATATGGTAGTTTGTTTCGATGTTGGAGGAAAATACACTGAGAAAGACGGAGAAAAAGCAGACAATAATTTGATTTCGTTTTTATCAAAAATTGATGCCGATGAATTAAACTACAGAATGCTTGAAGCAACCATTAAGTATTTGTCTACACATTCTGATTATTATCCCAAAATATTGGCTACCGTCCATGGAAATACGCCCGAAGAATACAAGCGAAATGTGCTCCAGATTCTTCAAATGGAAGAAAAATACAAAATATCATTTTGGGGATTTGCTCTCGGTGGAATCGCAAGTTACAAACAAGTTAACAAATCCTGGTATGATGATATTAATTTAACTGGTATTGGAAAACGTGGATTTGTCGAAACAATTACCCCGGCAAGAGCATGCCGTATTGTAAGAAGTCTCGTTGGAGAAAGGCCAATACACGCCCTTGGTTGCGGTGGGTACAATAACATTGCTTTAAACTATTATTGCGGAGCAACCTCGTTTGACGCTGCTTCACCGGTAAGACGCGTTGGAGATGGCAATCTTGAATCAACGAAAATTGTATTTGATCCCACGCCAACGTCTGTTGGATTTAGTAAATATTTCGTTGGAGGTATCAATTCCGATAATTCATTACGAGAAGAAATTCCTCAATATATTAAGCTAAACGAAATACCCGATGACATGAAACTTTGCGGTTGCGCTCCTTGTCAGATTGCAGGTTGCGTTAACCATATTAAAAAATTGTATTCGATGAAAGAAGTAGATTCAGAAGCCAATTATTTTAGCCGTCAACTGATAGGTCTTCATGCTGTGGCACAACATCGAAAATTATGCGAAGTAATCAGCACTTTCGAATCAATATACAAATTCTCAGAAGCCTATTCAAACTCTTTAACATCGGGCCTGAGCTATATCTTTGAACATTTATGATCGTTTAACACCGACACCGACAAATTGTCGGTGCCGGTGTTAAACTCTTACGTTGTTATGTCGCAAATCAGTTAAAATGGAAATAAGATTATTATAGTCACCCATTTCATTGAAGATTGGGTGATAATCACTGGTTTTAATACTATTTCTAAACCAACGATCTTTTATCTGCTCGTTAGTTTCAAAAAAAACACCATGTCTGTCAATACAATTTAAGAAATAAACAAAAAACACAGGTCTATCAAGTTGGGATTCAGCTACACGTATTTTGTTTAGTAACATGTTAGAATTGATTTGGATTTTCTTCTCGGAAAACGATGTATCCGATTCAACATATAGAAAATCAAGATATGCTAAGATACCTTTATCGCCACTAAGAAACATATAAGACGGATAATCCGCTTTGGGAGGTTCCCAATTTACAATTGAAAACTTTTTCTTCTTTTTAAGATACGCCAAAAATTCGCTTACAATCTCTTCTTCTGAAAAAGATTCATTATAGGAGTCACTGCGAAATGATTGATTATCTTCACAACAATAATTTTCAATAAAATCCAATGCACACATTTATATCTTTCCTCATTCATGAATTGATTAATTTTCTTAATTCATCAAGGAATGAATTAAAATCTTTCATCTCTAATAGGGGCGAATATTTTTTCTTAAGATAGACTGATTTTTCAGACTTCTCATCATCACCTTCTCTACGTTTCCTTATAAAAGCGCCATGTTCAGAAGATAGATACGCTTTTACCTGTTCACTTGTTTCGTAAAAAATGCCCTTCAAGCAAGGATATTCAATCCAATGTACATAAAATACCGGAGCATCAACCTCATCGTCGATTAAAGCCAATTGTTTCTCAATCTTTTCGCTATCGAGAGTAGCGCTTCCCTCATAGCAAAAACGTCCGGTTTTATTTAATGCCATAATAAATGGAGCGCCATGAAACTTGACTTCAAAATAAGCAGCAGTACTACCATCAGGTTTCAATATCTTGCAATCCGGTAAACTTCTGTTTTTCAGATCGGCTCTTTCTGTCTTTGCACCAAGTTTATGTGTTAAAAAGTCCATGAGTGCTTCCTCATGTTGTTTTCCCATTATAACATCATATTTCGGGATACTCTTGTTTCGCATTGGTATAAAGAATGTCCCGCATTTTTTACAAGTATCTTTTAATTCCGGTATGTTTTCTTTCAGTTGCTTTACTGTTGCAATATCGTCATATGAATTATTTAAATACATGGCATCGTAGCATTTTTGGTTAAAATCCGACCACGTAAACTGATTTTCATAAATGGGTATGTTCTTAAAAAATTCATCAAACCGATCTTTGCAGGATGCTAAAAGTTCTTCGTATAACATAGTACTACCTCTTATCTATCTAAACTATCAAATATGGTCTGCTGAACAGCACATTCTTCAGATAGTCTCATTTTGATTTCCGGTGCATATTTTTCATCAAGTTCAAAACCAATGCCATTTCTGTTAAGAATTTTTGCGGCCACAAGAGATGTTCCGCTACCTACAAAAGGATCAAGAATAGTATCTCCCGGATTACTTGACATTTTCAGTATTCTCATTATCATAGGCAGGGGATAAACAGTCGGATGATTAAGACCTAATTTTTTCTTTGTCATATTATTGACTCGATCAAAGTACCAAACATCCGTAGGATTTCGTCCGGCTCCACCCTCTAATCGTTTATCGTTTTTTGTAATATAGGGAATTCGTATATCGTCCAAATTGAAAACGTAATTATTTAAATCCTTCACACCCCAAAGAATATTTTCATATCTTCCTGATAAACGGTTAGTGCAATTTTGCATATTATTAAATGTCCAAGTTATCATATTTCGAAGATATAATCCTGACTCCTTAAAGATTTGATAACCAATAAATGGCAGCGGTAGTATTTCTTTGTCTTTCCCATACGGAACCGGGGACAAATTAAGGAAAAAGCTTCCGTCTGGTGTTAGAACACGACACACTTCTTTTGTAACATTACGGATTAAATCTTCCCAATCATTAAGTGCTATTTTATCTTTATATGTTCCATATGGTTTACCTATGTTATATGGCGGTGATGTAACAACAAGCTTTACTGAAGCATCCGGTACTTTTTTCAGTAATGTTCGGCAGTCACCTATTTCATATCTAATATCACACATTGTGATTCTCCTTGATTTTTGCAATTCTTTCCTCGGCTATCTTGCAGTATTCTTCTACGGTTTCATACCCAAGATAATGGCGCCCGAGTTTTTTTGCTACCGCAGCCGTTGTTCCGCTACCCATAAAAGGATCTAATACGATTTCTCCCTTGTTAGTGCCAGACAAAATAATACGTTCTATCAATTCCTCCGGATATTGAGCCGGGTGTGAGGTTCGCTCTTCGAAATTTCCGGAAACCATTGAAATTCTCCATACATCAGTCGGGTTTTTCATTTGGCTTTTATAACGATCAGGGCGATAATTAAGGGCTGGTACTTTAACATCATCAAGATTGAAAGTATACCTGTCTTTGTCTTTGACAAACCAAAACACGAATTCATATCTGGGAGCAAATCTTTTGTTTGTTGATCCACCCCAGTCGAAATTCCAAATTATTAGATTTTTTAAGTACATATCCTCAAAATAATCTTGAATCCAAAACGGAGGAAGAATTACGCCATCAGAACATCTATTTTTTATGTTAATCCAAATTGAACCTGTATCAGTTACAACGCGCTTACACTCAGAAAACACTGTTTCAAGCATATGCCTATAATCAGATTCCGAAAGATTATCCGAATACTTTACGCCTTTACTTTCAGCAATTTTTCCTTTGACGGTTTTGTTACCATACTGAATGTCAATATTATATGGTGGCGAAGTCACTACCAAATTAACAGATTTATCTTCAATCTCTTTCATTAATTCACTTGAATGATTATAAATTATATCCGTCCGCATTTATTGGTCAACCTCCGAAACAAATTCCATAATATCCTCTATTTTGCAATCCAAAGAGAGGCAGACTTTTTCAAGACTTTCTACGGCAACCGGTTCGTTTTTTCCGAGTTTTGCCAACACATTACTACTAATTCCCGATAATTGCTTTAACTCAGTTTTCTTAAGATTTTTATCGATAAGAAGCTTCCATAGTCTATTATAAGAGACGGCCATTGCATTTCCTCTTTCTCTAAGATTATGAATATAGCATATCAAAAAAATCACGATATGTCAATATTAAATCATTATTTCGTGATATGAGCGGAGCCAAAGCTCCGCAATAAGTATTATAGATACGTAGCCAAACGATATATTGAAGGAGAAATGGCAAAGGCTGATTTGAATCATTTACCATCGCTTAAAGTTACAATATGGATAAAGTGGTTTAATTCAAGAACGGTGTATAACCAAGAATTTATTGAGATATCTGTGAACATATTGCAGTCTAAAGAATTTACAATAAAGGGATTGCCAAAAAACTGTCAAGCAAAAGATATCGGTATAGAAGTCTTTTTTGATGATAAACTGATGTGTTATGTTGAACAATCGCTTAATTCATCAGAACTGTTAAAATAATTAAAATTCACCTTGTGTTCTGCATTTTTTATTTTCAAAGCAAAATCCCCCTCTGCAAGTACATTGTACCGCAAAAACCGCTGAAGCATTGACGCTTCAGCGATTTTTTTTATGCCCTTTTTTATCGGGACGGCTTAATTTAAATTGAGATTTTGAAATTTTTTCGGCGGCATACCGTATTTTTTTGTAAAAAGCCTGTAAAAATAACTCAAATCATTGAATCCGCATTCGTAGCATAAATCGATGATAGAGGGAGCGGTGCCGTTTTCAAGGCGGCTTAATGCGTGATCAAGCCGTATATCGTTCACAAATTCCGAAAAGGTTTTGTTGTAGTATTTTTTTATTGAACGGGAAAGATATGCGCGGTTTTTATCCGATAATTTAACTATTTCCTCAGTGGTTTTACTTAAATTTTCCTCATGGTACATTTTTTTTGTAAATTCCAAAAGCCACGTGGGCGGTGAAGAGGAAATATTCTTAATAACATTCTGGCTTATGAATTTTTCAAAAATTTCAATAAGAGCTATTCTCATTTTCAGTTTTTTTATTTTCGGTTTTCCCCAATTGGTCGTGTCGATCAGTCTTAAGGTGTTAAAAATATCGGAAGCCTCCTTTTCGGTAAGGGTTACGAACGGCGGCATTTTTTCCGAAATCAGCTTTTCTGCGGGGAAACCGCTTGATAAATATGTGAACAATTCGGTTATTGTTTGCACCGATAATGTAATATTAACGTACCCGAAATCGTTATTATCCGAAAAGTCGTAGTGGTGCACATCATTCGGTCTTATAAACACGCAGGAATTTTTCGGCAGCGGTACCACCTGGTTGTTTATAAGATGTATAATATTATCGCTTACCGTAATGAAAATTTCATAATAATCGTGGGTATGCAATATTGATCTTCCGATCGAGCTGCAGCCGTATATATAGCGATAACGGTAGCCAAGCTCAAAATCAATTTCATCTTTTGAATACAGTAGCTTAGGAACAGACATTTCAATCACCATAAGTCATTATAATTCAAAAAATTGTGCGTGTCAATACAAGAAAAAACATTATAAAAAGCTTATAATATTGTAAAATAATAATTTAAAATTCCCGATTTTAGGGAAAATTTTGTTATTATTGTTAATTGATGGCTGTATTTCGGCAAAAAAATAAATTCAAAAGCCGTAAAAGAATTCGGCAATGCCGTACAAAATATATTCAGACAGCCAAATCGGGCTTTGGAGAATGAATTATGTTTTTAACACAGAGAATGTTTGAAAGAAGAACCCAGGAGCTTGAAAGAAGAAGGTACTTCGGTATGACCGAAATATCCGAGTTTACGGCGTTTGACGATACCGGGGACGCCGATACCGTACACAGCAGTATTCCTGCGGGGCTTTATTCGTCTGATAGGGTTATGAGGAAAGGCGATGTATTTGAGGGAAGGGATAAATACCTTTGGCTTTATAAAAAGGTAAGGCTTCCCGAAAAAAAGGAAAACTGTCAGACGGTAGGTATATTCGATTTCGGAAAAACCGGCGGCGGAAATACAAGCGGCTTTGAATCGCTGCTTTATGTGAACGGAAAGCCGTATCAGGGTGTAGACGCAAATCACGGCGACGTTGTTTTTGACGGTCTTTCGGGGCAGGAGACAGAGCTGGTTTTTATGCTTTGGACCGGTCTTGAGGGCGGCGGCGAGCCGCGGACGCTTACCCACAAATTCAGCCGCGCTTCGTTAGGATATCTTCATAATGCGGCAAATAAGCTTTATTATTATGCGAAAGCGATAACCGAAACGCTGCCGCTGCTTGACAATAACGATACAAACAAATTAAAGCTTACCGATATATTAGAGACCGCTTTGCTGCTTATCAACTGGGACGAGGATAAGTTTTACGATACGGTTCCTGCGGCGCTTGACGCATTGCAGAAAAAAATAAAGGAATACGGCAAGCACAGCGATGTTACCGTAAACTGTATAGGACATACTCATATAGATATGGCGTGGCTTTGGAGACTGAAGCATTCGCGCGAAAAGG
This sequence comes from Ruminococcaceae bacterium UBA5891, assembly GCA_002431945.1. GTDB lineage: Bacteria > Bacillota > Clostridia > Oscillospirales > Acutalibacteraceae > UBA737. The sequence continues at coordinate 23,106 of DJET01000070.1, forward strand.
GTCAGCGTTCATTTTCAACCGTTAACAGGCTGATGAATGAGTATGACGAGTATAAATTTCTTCAGACGCAGCCGCAGCTTTATGCATATATAAAGCAGGACGCGCCCGAAATCTATGATATGATAAAACGCCGTGTAAGCGAGGGCAAATGGGAGCCGGACGGCGGAATGTGGCTTGAGGCGGACTGCAATATACCGTCCGGAGAATCGCTTGTAAGGCAGCTTACATACGGAATCGGCTTTATGCAAAAGGAATTCGGCAAAAAGTGCGAATACCTTTGGCTGCCCGATGTTTTCGGATACAGCTGGGCATTGCCGCAGATACTTTTGCAGTGCGGTATTAAGACCTTTATGACAACAAAAATAAGCTGGAACCAATTAAACAGCATACCCAACGATTTGTTTTATTGGAAGGGCATAGACGGCAGCCGCATATTAACGTATTTTATAACCACTCCCGCAAAAAACAACAGCTTTAACAAGCGCTTTACAACCTATAACGGGCATATAACCCCTCATTCGGTAATAGGCAGCTTTGTGAAGTTTAAAAACAAGGATATTACAAACGAAACGCTTATTGCTTACGGTTACGGAGACGGCGGCGGCGGCGTAAGCCGTGAAATGCTGGAGCTGCGCCGTGTTATGGACGAACTGCCCGGATTGCCCAATGTTAAGACCTCGTTTGCTTCTGATTTCTTTGATAAGATGCATAAGGCGGCAGAGGCAAAGGAGGATAGGGTAAGCGAGTGGGACGGCGAGCTTTACCTTGAATATCACAGGGGAACGTATACAACGCAGGCGGCAAACAAGCGCAGCAACCGCAAAAATGAAATAAAGCTTTTTGAAACAGAATGGCTGGCAACCCTATCGGCTGTGACGGGCGGTAAATATCCGTCAGAAGCTATCGACGATTGCTGGAAAAAGCTTTTGTGCCTGCAATTCCACGATATTATTCCCGGTTCGTCAATACGGGAGGTATATACCGACAGCGATAAAACCTATGCGGAAATAGGCAATAAGCTTAAAAAAACTGAGGAAGAGGCGGTAAAACAGTTTGTAACGGAAGACGAAAACCGTTACACGGCATTTACGGTTTGCCCGTTTAAGGGAACGCACCGTATCTTTGTTGAAAGACAGGAGGACGGTATTTTCACATTGCCCGACGGAAGCGTTCTGCCCTCGCAAAAGTGCGACGGAGGTTACACCGTAGAGCTTGAAGCACAGCCGCTGTCTGTTACGGGATTTTGCTTTAAACCCGGTAAGCGCGAGGATAAGGCTTCGCCGTTCGGATTTGACGAAGACAGCATCGAAACGCCGTATTACAGCATTGAGTTTAACGAAAACGGAAGCATAAAAAGCATTTTCGACAAAGAGAACAACCGCGAGGTATTAAAAGGCGGGGGCAATAAATTCGAAATATTTGAGGATAAGCCCATCGACCACGACGCATGGGATATAGACGCATTCTATACCGATAAATGCGAAAGCCCTGAATTTTCGGGCCGCAGAATAATCGGAAACGGCGAGCTTATGCTCACGGTTCGGTCAGAGTACAAATATAACAAATCGGTTATTGCTCAGGATATGGTGCTTTACGCTTCGTCCCGCCGAATTGATTTTAAAACAAGGGTTGACTGGCACGAAGACCACAGACTTTTAAAAACGGCGTTCGCCGTTGACGTAAGAAGCACAAAGGCGACGTATGATATTCAGTTCGGACACGCCGAAAGACCTACGCATTCAAACACATCATGGGATTATGCCAAGTTTGAGGTTGCGGCGCACAAGTGGATGGATATATCGGACAGCAGCTACGGCGTAAGCCTGCTTAACGATTGCAAGTACGGCCACAGCGCAAAGGGCAATGTTATTAAGCTGACGCTTTTAAAAAGCCCGAAATTCCCCGATTATGCAGCCGATATGGGCGAGCATATGTTTACATATTCATTGCTGCCCCATACGGGAAATGCGGTTGAGGGAGATACGGTAGAGCAGGCAAATCTTCTTAATATGCCGCCGCTTGTAATAAAAGGAAGATCAGGCGAGGAGGGCAAACGGCTGTTTAAGGTTGACAGTAAAAACGTATGCATAGACGCAGTGAAGGCTTGCGGCAACGGCGGCGGCGTTATTATTCGTTTACACGAATGCCGCGGCGGCAAGGCAAATGTAAGCATTACATCGGATTACGGCATAAAGGCGTATACGCCTTCAAATCTTCTTGAAGAGCCGATAGGAGACGCAGTAAATTCGGACGCAATAGAAGCCTGCTTTAACCCGTTTGAAATTAAAAGCTTTATTGTTAGGCTTTAATGCTTAGGCTGACGAGAGCGTAACAATAACAGAAATTCACATAATAACTTCACGGATAAAAATGCTGTTTGCACTTCTTTAAGGGTAATAAAAAGAGCGCAGGTACTGCGAGAGGATCGCGACATACCGAAAGCGTTAGGAGGATATATGTGAACATGGTTGAACAAGAGCCTATGAAGCGACACGCCATTCAACCCTTTGATTTCTTTATAAGGCGCAATAGGGTTGATTGCGATAATGATCCGAGCGCCGCTTTACCCCGTGCGCATGATAAATGCGAAATATATGTCAATCTAAACGGCGACGCAGCCGTTTCGGTTGAAAATAATATATACGCTGCGTCTTACGGCTGCGTTTGCATAACAAGGCCGGGCGAAAAACACGGCTTTATTTATAACGGCAGACCCTCGGCTTTTCCGCACGAGTATTACACTATTCAGTTTTCCGCAGCAGGAAACGAAGGTCTGTTGGATCTGTTTTTTAAACGTCCCGCAGGTGAGAATAATCTTTTGCCGCTTCCGACCGAAACGGCAAGGGAGATTATTTCTCTTTGTGATTCGCTTCTTAACGCAAGTGAAAATTCCTTTAAGGCTCAATTTGATTTTTGGAGCATTGTGCGTATATTAACCGAAAATTTTCGGCTGGGCGATATGTCGGGCCTTAATAAGTATCCGGATATGTGCGTCACCTTAGATTACATAAATAAAAACTTTACGGAGCCGATTTATTTGGAAACGCTTGTGAAAATATCCAATGTAAGCGTTTCAACCTTAGAAAGGCACTTTTCGCTTTTGTTTAATATGACGCCGAGAGAATACGTAAAGCAAAAACGCCTGGCATATGCGGCGGAGCTTTTGCAAAACGGAGAAAGCGTTTCCAACGTTGCGTTTAAAAGCGGCTTCAGCGATTATTCAAGGTTTATTTCCGTTTTCAAAAAGCAATTCGGTACAACTCCGTTAAAATATCAAAAGTCAAAGCGGAAGTCTTAAGGTTAGCAAAACGTCGGATATTTCATAAACAGGGAGGAACTGTGGCAATGAAGCACAGAACTAAAAGCGTATTGATCGTCGGGCTGATAATTGCTCTTATAGCGTCGGTAACGGTTATAGGCTGTTTGAAGAAGAGTAACGGCTCGGACGGCGGCAATTTATATACCGAATACAAGGGCTATTCGCCCGAAGGCTCCTATTCCTATTATTTGGAAAACCACTCCGACGCGGCAGACGCAAATAATGAATTTACAATTAAAGCTTCGGAAAATTACACTTCGTCCGATAATGTGCAGGCGTTTGACGAGTATCAGGGCGAAAGTAACGTTGTTTTAACAAAAGAGGACGGGTATATTGAATGGAACGTTCAAATTCCCGAAACCGGATTTTATCAGATGAAGGTAAAGTATTTAACATACGAGGGCAACGGCTTAAAGGTGGAAAGAACCGTAAGAATCGACGGCGAGATCCCATACGACGAAGCGCAGTTTCTTACCTTTGAGAGAACCTTTAAGGATATAAAGGCCGATCCGGCGGTTGATATAAACGGAAACGATATAAGACCAGGCCAGGAGGAACAGAAGATCTGGCAGGAAAAAATGCTTACGGACGCTTCGGGCTATTATTCCGAACCGCTTAAGTTTTATTTAACCGCAGGAGAACATAAAATTCAGCTTTCCGGCGAGCGCGAGCCGTTAATGCTTTCCGAAATCACATTCTGCCATACAAAGGAGGCGCCCGCATATTCCGACTATATAGCTTCACATAAGCAGGTAAGGGCGGATAATGCGGAAACAAAAATTATTCAGGCAGAGGATATGTATTTAAAATCGGAAAAATCAAATTACCCGATAAACGACAGAACCTCCGCTTATACGCAGCCGCAGCAGGCAAATCAGATACTTCTTAACTGTATGGGCGGAACGAGATGGCAAAAGGTAGGGAGCAGCGTTTCGTGGAGGGTGTCGGTAGAAAAAACAGGCTGCTATAAGATCGCTCCGCGGTATAAGCAGGATTACATATCCGGAATAAAGGTATACAGAAAATTAAAAATAAACGGCGAGGTTCCGTTTAAGGAAGCGGAGCAGCTGGAATTCAGTTACGATAACAGCTGGCAGTGCAGAGCTCTCGGAAACGGTAAAGAGGATTATCTGTTTTATTTTGAGGCGGGCAAAGAGTACATTCTTGAAATGGAAGTTACCTTAGGCGATATGGATAACATTTTAAGAAGAACGGAAGCCACCCTTGATAAATTAAATGAAATATATAAAGAAATACTTATGGTTACGGGCGCTTCCCCCGATAAGTACAGGGATTACAGCTTTGAAAAAATCATTCCCGATACATTGGAGGCTCTTTCGGTTCAGGCAAAGGAATTAACCGCCATAAAGGAAGAATTTTTGCGGGTTAACGGCGCCGGCGGCGAACGCGTTGCACAGCTTACCAAAATGGAATATCTTACGCAGAGAATGTCTGACGATTCAAGCGAGATCGCCGGAAAATTCAGCACATTTCAGGATAACCTTTCTGCGCTCGGAACATGGATAACCGATATGAGCAACCAACCGCTTTGCTTTGATTATATTGCGCTTGTTCCCGAAGAAAACGAGGCTCCCAAAGCGGAGGGAGGATTTTTTAAGAATCTTTCGTTTCAGTGCAGGCTGTTTGCCTCGTCCTTTGTGGTTGATTATTCAAGCATAGGCAAGCTTGAGGAAACAGACGAAAACAACTCCATTAAGGTTTGGGTATTTACCGGCAGAGACCAGATGAATACCATACGAAACCTTATAAATGCGGATTTTACCAAAAATTCAGGCATTTCGGTTGAGCTTGAGCTGGTTACATCGGGTACGCTGTTAAGAGCGGTTGCCGCAGGCAACGCGCCTGACGTCGCTTTGGGAGAGGCTGTTAACAACCCCATAAATCTTGCTTTAAGAAACGCCGTTTATGACCTTAAAAGCTTCAGCGACTATGACGATGTGGTAAAAAGATTTTCCGAAAGCGCAATGGTGCCTTATACATATATGGGTAAGGTGTATGCATTGCCTGAGACCATGCATTTTAATGTAATGTTTTACAGAAAGGATATATTGGATGAGCTTAATTTAACGGTTCCGAACACCTGGGATCAGTGGGACGCCGTAATAAGCGAGCTTTCCAAAAAGAATATGCAGGTAGGTCTGCCGCACGATCTCAATATGTTTTTAACGTTTATGTATCAGTCCGGAAGCGAGCTTTACAACAACGACGGCGAAAGCGTTAATTTGGATTCAAAGGAAGCCTATTCCTCGTTTGAAAAGCTTACGGAATACTACACGTTATACGGCTTTGAAACGGATTACAACTTTGTAAACCGTTTCAGAACGGGCGAAATGCCGCTTGCTATTGCGGATTATACGGTTTATAACCAGCTTTCGCTGTTTGCTCCGGAAATTCAGGGCAACTGGGGTATGGCTTTGGTGCCCGGAACGGTAACAGAGGACGGAAGCGTTAACAGAACCAACACATTTACCGGAACGGCGACCGTTCTTTTAAAGGGAACCGAAAATCCCGAAGCCTCATGGGAATTTATGAAGTGGTGGTCTTCTACCGATATACAGGCTTCGTACTGTAACGAAATGGAAACCGTTATAAACGCTTCCGCAAAACAGCCGACCGCTAATATTGAGGCGTTAAAGCAATTGCCTTGGGTGGGAAGGGATCTGAACACGCTTATAGGAGCGTGGGACGATCTGAAAGGCACGCCTGAGGTCCCCGGCGGTTACTTTGTAACGCGTACGTATTCCTTTGCGTTTAACAGGGTTATCAATCACGGCGAGGATCCCTCGGAAACTCTGCAAAGGTATATTGAAAGCATAAATTCCGAATTGACAAGAAAACGGCAAGAATTCGGTATAAAGGATTAGGGGCGACATATATGAAAGAAAAGCTTAAAAAGGAAACGGCGAAAAAGTCGATAGCCGGAAAAAAGGGGTTAGCTAAGTATTATCTGACCTGTTACGGCTTTGCGCTTCCGTTTTTTATAATCTTTTGTATTTTTACGGTTTGCCCCGTTGTTATATCAATACTGATAGGATTTACGGATTTTAATATGCTTGAAACGCCGAAATTTGTGGGTGTGGATAATTATATCAGGCTTTTTTTAGAGGACGATATTTTTATAATCGCACTTAAAAACACCTTTATTTTAGCGGCGGTTACAGGCCCTGTAAGCTATATTATGGCGCTGCTTATAGCGTGGATTATAAACGAGCTGGGACCGACACTAAGGTCGTTTGTTACGGTTGTGTTTTATGCGCCGAGCCTGTCGGGCAATGTGCTTTTAATATGGACGGTGCTGTTTTCAAGCGACGCATACGGATATGTAAACGGCTGGCTTATTGAATTAGGGCTTTTAGACGAACCCGTGAGGTGGTTTTATGACGAACGCTACATAATGCCCCTTGTGATAGTTGTGGTTTTATGGTCTTCAATGGGCACTAACTTCCTATCGTTTATAGCGGGCCTTCAGGGAATAGATAAAAGCCTGTTTGAGGCCGCGGCAATGGACGGCGTAAAAAACCGTTTTCAGGAGCTGTGGTACGTAACGCTGCCGAGTATGCGCCCGCAGCTGCTGTTCGGCGCGGTAATGAGCATTTCAAGCGCGTTCGGCATAGGAAGCGTTGTAACCGGACTTGTGGGCTTTCCGAGTACCGATTATGCGGCGCATACGATAATAAATCACCTTGACGACTACGGAAGCATCAGATATGAAATGGGCTATGCTTCTGCAATAGCTACGGTTTTGTTTGCGCTGATGCTTTTAACTAATTTTGTTGTTAAGAGAGCAATAGCAAAAATAGGAGAATAGGAGGGGATAAGATAATATGGCTAAATTCAGAAAAAGACACCGGCAGTTAAACAGATCGCGGCTTGGCAATTTCGGCATTTATTTTATCCTTACTATTCTGGGAATATTTATGATATTGCCTATGGTTTACACGGTATCGTCCTCGTTGAAGCCTTTAGACGAGCTGTGGGTATTTCCGCCGAGATTTTTGGTGCAAAACCCTACAACAGATAACTTTAAGGATCTGTTCAGGGTTTTAAACGATTCGATAGTACCGTTTTCAAGGTATTTGTTTAATACTGTCTTTGTATCGGTTGTGGGAACAACGGGCCATGTAATTTTAGCTTCCATGTGCGCGTATGCGCTTGCAAAGCACAGGTTTCCCGGCTCAAAGGTTATGTTTCATATAATAGTTACAACCTTGATGTTCAACGCAACCGTTACCGCTATCCCTAACTTTATGATTATGACATGGCTTCATCTGCTTGATACATATGCGGCGCTTATACTGCCGGCATTCGGTTATACGCTCGGACTGTATCTTATGAAGCAGTTTATGGAACAAATGATAAACGACGCAGTGCTTGAGGCGGCGAGAATAGACGGCGCGGGCGAGCTTAGAATATTTTGGCAGCTTGTTATGCCGCTTGTAAAGCCCGCGTGGCTTACGCTTATTATATTCAGCTTTAAGGATCTGTGGAATATAGGCGGAACGGTTTATATACAAACAGAACAGCTTAAAACGTTTAACTACGCAATGTCTCAGATTTTGGCGGGCGGCATTGCGCGTGCCGGCGTAGGAAGCGCCGCGGCGGTTATTATGATGCTTGTTCCCATAACGGTGTTTATTTTAACGCAGCGCAATGTGGTAGAAACTATGGGTGCTTCGGGTATGAAGGAGTAGGTGTGACGATGAAGAGATCAAAAAGCAGCTTAAAAAAAGTATTTATATTGCTCTTCGTATTTACAATGCTTTTTTCAAATTTCTCCGTTTTCGCCGAGGAACAGACGGATACCTTTACTACATATACGTTTGATTCCGAGGGAAACGCGGTCAACAGCCCCGAAGCGTACAAATTTATTGCCGAATACGACGGCAGGGCAATGGGAACCGACGGGCTTAAAAATCCGTCCGATTTGTTTGTGGACAAACAAAATAATATATATATTACCGATAAGGGCAACAACAGAATAATTATTCTTAATAATGATTTTACGCTTAAAACCGTTATAAAGGAATTTACGGCGGCAAACGCCGACGGGGCAGAAGCGGTAACCGATACTTTTAACGCGCCCTCGTCGGTATATGTTACAAACGCGGGGCATATGTACGTTGCCGATACGGATAACAACAGAATAGTGGAATTTGACGAAAACAATTCGTTTGTCCGTCAGATAGGCTGTCCCGACTCCAAAATACTCGGAGATAACTATGTATTCAGCCCTACGTCAATAGCGGTGGATTCAAGCAGCAGAATTTACGTTATGATAAAAAACGAAAATCAGGGCATAGTAGAGCTTAATCCGGACGGTACGTTTATCGGCTATTACGGGGCGCAAAAGGTTCAGCAAACGCTTTTTGATTGGTTTAAAACTCTTTTTATGACCAAGGAGCAGAAAAGCCGTATTGCAAAAACAATTCCGCGTACATACAATAGTATGGTAATAGACGACAAGGATTTTGTCTGGCTGACTTCGAATTCCCTTACCGTTTATCAAAGAAAAAATTATATGACGTCTAAATCAAGCGCAAACGCTTCTGTTAAAAGGTTAAATCCGAGCGGCAGCGACGTGCTTACAAGGCAGGGCAAATATGCGCCGGGCGGAGATCTTTTAGAGGTTTCAAGTCTTGTTGACGTTGCGGTTAAGAATAACGGCATGTATTCTCTGCTTGATAATCTGAGAAACCGTATTTTTACTTACGATTCGCACGGAAATCTTCTTTATGCGTTCGGCGGCGCGGGCACGCAGAACGGCTGTATGACGCTGGCGGCGGCGGTGGCTTATCTGGGCGACGATATTATAGCGCTTGATTCCGCCGACGGAACGGTGGTCCTTTACGGAATGACCGATTATGCCGCCGCTATACAGAACGCGCTTGTATCCGATGATGAAAAGGATTTTGAAAAATCCATGGAGTATTGGAACACGGTGCTTGACCGAAATCAAAATTTCGAGCTTGCTTACAAGGCAATGGGCAATAACTATTTGCGCAACGGCTATTACCGCGAGGCGATGAAGTATTACAAAAACGCCGATGAAAAGGACGGCTACTCAAAAGCCTTTCAATACATAAGAACGGATTTTGTAAAGCATAACTTCTTTTTGGTTATAGGCATTGCGGTTGCTGCGACAGCTCTTTTGCTGTTTTATAAAAAATGGGTGAACAGGGAAAATAAAAAGCTGTACGAATCGGGCTGTAAGCATTCGCTCAAAAGCCAGCTGTTATATTCATACAGAACCATATATCACCCGTTTGACGGTTTTTGGGAAATTAAAACCCAGCAGCGGGGAACGGTTCGTTCCGCAAATGTGATTTTGGCAATAGTTCTTCTTACATTTTGTTATAAGGAAGTGGCGACCGGTTATCTTTTCAGAACGGTTGCCGTTGAGCAGATAAATATACCTATGGTTCTTTTAACGGTGCTGCTGCCGCTTGTTCTTTGGTGCGCCGCAAGCTGGGGCCTTACCACCCTTTTTGAGGGCAAGGGAAAGATGAAGGACATATATGTTATGACCTGCTACTCTATGGTTCCTTTAATATTTACAAATATTATAACAACCCTGATGAGTAACTGTATGGTGCTTGCAGAGCAGGATTTTATAACATTCATCACCTATGTGGGTTATGTATGGATGGCCGCCTTGATTTTTTCGGGCTGTATGACGATACACGACTATCAGTTCGGTAAAAACACGCTTATGATAACCTTTTCAATCGTGGGTATGGGCGTTATGCTTTTCCTGGCGCTGCTGTTTGCAACCGTAGGTCAAAAGCTTATCGAATTTTTTGCAGCACTGTATGAAGAAGCCGTTTTAAGAATGTAGAAAGGGGCAATAACAGAATGAATAATTTTATTAAAAAGTTAACCGTTTATGCTACGGCTGCGCTTTTGGTTATTGCCGCCCTGCTCGGAACGGCAGGCTGTTCAACCGAAAATAATGAAAGTAATTCGAAAAGCAACGGATCCGTTAATCTTAAAAGCGGCTCATACATTGAAAAAAAGGGATATAAAAATCTTTCCGAGGAGGAGCAGGGTAAAAAGGGCAATTATGAAAATGCACAGTCGCGCATAGCCGATATGCAGCTTGTTGCCGAAAACAGTGCTTTTATGCTGTATTTAGACCCTGAGCTTGCCGAATTTGCGGCGGTAGATAAGCAAAGCGGCGAGGCTTGGTTTTCAAACCCCTATGATTTTTCTAAGGATACAAAGGCCGGCAGCGACGCAAAGGCGGAGCTGCAGTCCCTTTTGACCTTGACATATTACGACGTTAAAGCCGCCGAGGGCACGATGAACAGCTACAGCGACTGCACCTTAAAGGACCAGTATCAGATCGAAAAGCTGGACGGCGGCTTTGCGATACATATGCAAATAGGCAGAATAGAGGAAAAGATACTGGCGCCCGACGCCATTGAGGTTTCGAAATTTGAAAAGCTTATTTTGCCGAAGGTAAGCGAAAGGGAAGCAAAAAGGCTTAACACCTATTACACAAAGGTAAGCCTTTCGGACGACAGCCTTTCAGACGGCGTTAAGGATAAGTATCTGGCAGATGTTCCGGGCCTTAAGAACAACGATTTTTATATTTTAAGAGACGCGACGGACCGTGAGAAAAAGCTTCTTGAAGCAATAATCGAAAAGACGGATTATACTCTTGAGGATATGGAGGCCGATACGGAGCTGTCAGGCTCGAAGGAGGAAAAGACCAGCTCCGCGCTGTTTAACATTTCGTTATATGTTGAGCTTACAGACAGCGGACTTAAGGTGACTGTTCCCTCCGATAAAATTTCGTACGACGATAAGCAGTATTATCTCGGCTCGTTTCAGCTGCTTAAATATTTCGGCGCCGGCAAAAGCGAAAACGGCGGGTATTTATTCGTTCCCGACGGTTCGGGCGCTCTTATAAGCTATAACTCCGACGCCTCAAAAACGCTTTTGCACACAACAAGCACCGTTTACGGAATGGATTATTCGCTTTCGTTCGATTACGGTATGAACAGTCTTTCGCAGCAAATACATTTTCCGGTATACGGCAATAAGGAAAACAATAAAGCGTTTTTGGCTGTTATTGAAGATGGCAGCGCAATGGCGAATATTATAAGTGAAAGCGGCAATATCATATCCTCATACGAAACGGTATATCCGCAGTTTACTTACGAGGCGTCGTACACTGTAAACTATACCGACAGCACAAAAATTAAAGGTCTTTATACCTATCACGATACCAACAGCTATAAAGGCGATTATATAGTTAATTATAATTTCCTTGCCGGCGAAAGGTCGGACTATGTGGGAATGGCGGAGGCCTATCGCTCCTATCTTTGCAAAAACGGGGTTTTGAAAAAATCCGGCGACGGCAAAGCGGGCTTTTATTTAGAAGCACTGGGCGCTATTGAAAAAACAAGCACAAAATTCGGAATACCTTATACCGAATCGGTTGCTTTGACGACCTTTTCACAGGCCGAGAGTATTATATCGGAAATTTCCGACGCCGCAGATCTGAGCATAAGGCTTAAATATAAGGGCTGGGCAAATAACGGGCTTTATTATTCCGTTTTTAACAAGGCTAAGGTTGTAAAATCGCTCGGAGGAAAAAACGGGCTTGAAAAGCTTGAAAAAGCCGCCGTGCAGAACGGCAGCTCCTTATATCCCGACGCGGACTTCTTTATGGTGTGCAAGGACGGATTTTCAGACGGTTACCGAAGCTCCGCCCAAAGCGCAAGAAGCATAAGAAAAGAAAACCTTTATTTAATGAATCCGCAGGGATTTACTAATTTTGCGGAATTTCAGTATCTTAATTACTCGGTTTCTCCCTATTATTACAACAAATACATAAAGGAATTTTTTGCAAAATACAATAAGCTCGGTCTTTCGGGTATTTCCGTGGGAAGTATGGGAAATATGCTCTATTCCGAGTTCCGCAAGAGCAAGGCTGTAAACAGGGAAACCGCAATGAATACGATTACGGAAAATCTTGGAAGCCGTTTTTCGGATTATAAGCTTATGCTTGACGGCGGCAACGCTTATACCCTTAAGTATGCTTCCGATTTAACAAATGTTCCGATGTATAACAGCGCGTATACGCAGGAGGACGAGAGTATCCCCTTTATGCAGCTTGTTCTGCACGGATACATAGGCTATTCCGGTACGGCTTTAAACCTTACGGGCGAGTATGAGGATATGTTCCTTAAATGTATAGAATACGGCTCGGCTCCGCTTTTCACGGTTGCCGCGGAAAATACCGAGCTGCTTAACAAAACCTCAATGTCCTACTACTATTCGGTTAAGTGGGACGCGCTTAAGGAAAAGGTTAAGGAATATGCCGCAAGGTGGAAAGAGGCATACGACGGTCTTAACGATAAGGAAATGAAATTCCATAAAAAAACGGGCGATAATTTTTACCGTACGGAATATGAGGACGGAACGGTATTTTATGTGAATTACGGGGCGAATGACGCCGTTACGGAAAGCGGAGCTGTTGTTCCGCCGCGCAGCTATTTAAAGGTTAAGAACGGTTAGAGGGGGCGAGATACATGAATAAGGTTAAAAGAAAAGCTTCATACGAATTAAAAAAGCAAAGAACCTATCTGGTATTTCTGATACCCTTCCTGATCGGCTTTTTTCTGCTGTTTTTAGGGATATGCTTTAACTCGCTTAAATTCAGCTTTTGCGATGTTAAAATGTTGGGCGCAAAAGGCTTTTCACTTAATTTTACAGGATTTAAAAACTATAAATTCGCATTCTTTTCCGATCCTGATTTTGTAAATAACCTGAGAAGCTCTACTGCGTCGATGTTAAGAGACGTAATAGTTGCCACCCTTTTCAGTCTGATGATCGCGGTTGTGCTGAACACAAAGCTCAAGTGCCGCGCGGCATTCCGTGCCATTTTCTTCATTCCCGTAATTTTGGCAACAGGCTTTGTTACAAAAGCCGACGAATATGCGGCGGTGTTTTCCTCGCAGTGGACTACGATGGGCGTTGATGAAACCGTTTCTCACGTGGCAAACGGCCTTATAAGCTCAAAGGAGATAAGCGATGTGCTGCTTGAATTAAGCTTCAGTCAGGAGCTTTCGGACTTTGTTGTTTCGGCAGTTGACGGAATATTCAATATCGTTAATATTTCGGGCGTGCCTATTCTTATCTTTTTGGCGGCTATACAGTCTATAAATCCCGCAATATATGAGGCGGCGGACATTGACGGCACAAGCCGCTGGGAAGCGTTTTGGCTGATTACATTCCCGATGATAAGCCCTATCATACTTGTTAACGTCATTTACATAATAATCGACTCTATGACAAGCTCCTCAAACGTAATTATGCAGCAGATAGAAGAGCTGAGCTTCAGCGCAAGCAAAATGGGCGTTGCATCGGCTATGGCGTGGGTGTACTTCTTGGTAAACGCAATCATTATAACACTGTTTTTCTTGGTTATAAGCAGATATACGTATTATCAGCAAAAGGATTAGGAGGAATAGTTGAATGAAAAAGCTTAATAAACCCGATAAAGCCGCGGTTAAAAGCAAGTCGGCGTCGTTTGTTACCTCGCTGTTCTGCTATGCTTTGCTTATATTAGTGTCGTTTATAATTCTTTTCCCGTTCATAAGCAAAATTTCCGCCTCGTTTATGAGCGTGGAGGATATGTACGACAGAACCGTTAATTTTATTCCCAGAAAGCCTACGCTTGATAATTATAAATTTGTTATGCAGGCAATAAAGTTTGCTTCTACGGGGCTTAGAACTTTGGGGCTTTCCCTGCTTTGCGCCGTACCGCAGACCTTTGTGGCGGCAATGACGGGCTATGCCTTGGCAAAAATGAAAAAGAAGCTGGGGAAAATCGGTATGGGAATGGTTTTGGCAACCGTTCTTGTTCCGCCGCAGGTTATAATGCTGCCGATGTATCTGAAATTCAGGTTTTACGATGTGTTCGGCATTGTAAACCTAATTGCCGGAAAACAAATAAATTTACTGGATACCGCCGGCGGCGTTCTTCCGTTTATTATCCTGTCATGCACGGGAATGGCGTTTAAAAACGGAATTTACATCTTCCTTTTAAGGCAGTTCTACAAGGGTATCCCCGAAGAGCTGGAGGAGGCCGCGTTTATTGACGGCTGCAGCACCTTTAAAACGTTTTTCAAAATAGTTTTGCCGGTGTCCGTTCCTATGATGGTTACAGTATTTCTTTTATCGTTTTGCTGGCAATGGACGGATACGTTTTACACAAACCTGTTTTTAAAATCCGACGCCGTGCTTTCAACCGCTATATTCTCAATAAGCGGAATACAGCAGCAGGGGGGCGGAAACTTTTATGAGACCGTAATTATAAACACGGCGGTTATATTGGCAATACTGCCGCTTGTTATTCTTTACCTCTTCGGGCAAAGAAAGCTGATTGCCGGAATTGAGAGAAGCGGCGTTACGGGCTGATATTCGGCAGGGTTCCAAAGCCCCTGCGGTAAATGCAAAAATTGATTTTAAAAATATTTGCAGGGCTTTGATAAAAATTACCGCAAAAAAATAACAAACATAAGAAAAGGAGATCATTATGAAAAACAAAGCGTTAAGATGGTTATCACTCGGTTTGGCGGCGTTAGTAATGCTCGGTACCGCAGGCTGCGGAAAATCAGGCGGCGGCACATCGGGCGGCAAGAACGGCAAAAAGGCTTTTGAAGAATACATAAAGGACGAAAAAGCCGTAGATTTAAAGGGATATAAGTTTAAGATAGTGGATTTCAATACCGATGTCTGGAAGCCCGATACTGTTGACGATACCAGAAAACAGCTTAGTATCGATATTCTTGAGGACGTTGAGAAGAAGTTTAACTGCACTATTGAGGTTGAAAGCGTTGACGCAAAATCCCTGTTTTCAAAGGCTCAGCCCGCCATTATGTCGGGAAATAAGTTTGCCGACCTTATAGGTACTACGGAATGGGCGTACGGGCAGCTGCTCGGCGGCAATCTTCTTGCGGATCTGTCTAAAATAGAAACGCTTGACCTAAAGCAGGACTATTTTAATCAGCAGATTGTAAACCTTACCACAATAAACGGCGGCACATATGCGTTCAGCGCCGATTTTGACGCGCATCTATACACTCAGATGATAGTGTATTACAATTCCGTTATATGGGAGGAGTTAGGGCTTCCCAACCCGTATCAGCTGGTTCGTGACGGCGAATGGACCTGGGATAAGCTGCTTGAGTATGCTCACAAGGCAACGCGCGATTACGACGGAAACGGAATTATAGACTCCGAAAGCGACAGATGGGGCGTTGTTGCGGGAAGCGGCGATCTTATGAGCGCTATGTTTGCCGGTATGGACGGTAAATTCTACGATGTAGACGAAAACGGAAATATATATCTTTCCTGCCTTGACGCGCAATCGGCTGAAAAGCTTACGTTTATAACAAAATTCTTCCAGAATGAAAACGTTTTGTATAAGCGTGAAAATCAGGGCGTAATGGATATGTTCACACAGGGCAAATCCTTATTTATGTGCCGAATCAACACCAACAGGGAAGAGCTTAAGGATATGGAAAACGATTTCGGTATTTTGCCGCTTCCGAAGTGGAACAAGGAGCAGGAGACCTATAAATCGTATATAAACCATAATACCAAGATTTACAGTATTCCGAATACCAATGAAAACACCTATGAGGCAGGAATAATCATAACGGCGCTTGCAAGAAGGTATCAGGCGTATACAGATTTGGGACTTGAAGAATTTGAAGATGTTTTATACCGTTTTGACGACGATTCGGAAATGCTGAGAAAATATATCAACGCCGAAAAGAAGTATGAATTGCTTGATATATTGCGCGGCGTTAACAGCACGATCCTAAAGCCTTATTCGGTAATGATCGACGCCTGCGTTAACAACAAATTCTCAGACGTTGTTTCGGGAATATCCTCTTATAAAGACGCCATCGGCATTGCGCTTCAGGAGTTTAAGGATAATTTAAGTAAGTGACAGGGGGGACGGGATTATGGCCGACACCGTTAAAAGAACAGCCTTTAAAATTATGGCGTTCGCCGTAACGGCAATATTAGCTTTAAGCGCATTCGGCTTTGTACCGGCAAATGCGGCAGAGGTAAGCAATACGGTTAAATTCTTTTCTTCGGCTCCCAAAACAGACGGCAAGGTGAGCGAGGAAGAATGGGGCAAGCCCGTATTTACGGTAAAAGAGGGCGAGCCGAACATTAACGTTATAAAAAAGGATAATGTTAAATTAGAGGATTTCACAGCCGATATTTACCTTGGCTATGACAGCACGCATATCTATATCGCCGCAGTGGCGGAGTATGAAAATCATGTAAACGAGACCATTAAATCGGGCGATATTTGGAACGGCGACTGTTTTCAAACTCAAATTTCCGCAGTTTCGGGAACAAAAAGAAACGAATTTAACTTTGCCTGCAACAGCGTAACCGGAAAAAGTATGGCAGACGCTCCGCAGTGCGCGGGAACCTTCTCAATGCAGGGCGGCGAAGGCAAGGATTATATCGTCACCCGCGACGGAAACAAAACCGTTTATGAAATAGCGATAGGCATTGAGCAGATTTCAAAAGATGTAAAGGAATTGAAAAGCGGTATGGAATTGCCGTTTTCGCTTGCGTTTCACCAAAACGGCGGAGCCTTCCTTGAATACTGCGGAGGTATTGTTGCCAAAAAGGACATAACTCTTGCAGGTCAGCTTGTTTTAGGCGAGGGCGGCGGGAGCTCCGGCGGCTCTGCCGTTAATTCCTCTAATAAATCAAATCAGGGAAACACACAGAGCAATACCTCGCAAACGGGCTTGATAATCTTAATTATCGGAATTGCCGCGGCTGCAATAATAATTATTGTAGTAGTTATGGTTGTTATATTAAAACGCGGCAATGATGAAGAATAGAAATTTTGTATAAGCCTTATGCTATTATTGATAAAGGAATATCGGCTATGAAAATAAAAAAAGCTTTAGCTATCGTTTTAGCCGTAAGTACGGCACTGTTTTGCGTTTCCTGCCGAACAGGCGGCAATACCGGCAGCGATTCTTCGGGGCTTGCTTCCTCCGGCGGTCAGGTAAAAAAGATCGATGTAATGAAAAACTGGAAGGATCTTAAAGACCCCAGAGAAAAATTCCCGCCTGCCGGAACCCAAACAGGAGAAACAAGTCCACGTATAGTAAAAACAAAATATGAAACAAAGGATATTATTGTAGCGGATATAGTTCCTGCCGAAATGGGGTATGCTGTCGATCCCACGGGCGCTGCCGACAGCACGGACGGAATACAGCAGGCGCTGTACGACTGCTATTACGGCGGCGGCGGAACGGTATTTTTGCCGGCGGGTAATTATGCGATAACAGATACCATCGTTATTCCTCAGGGCGTAACGCTCAGAGGGGATTGGCAGGATCCGGACGTCGGAACCGAATACGGCACCGTATTCAGCGTTTGGATGGATTCAAGCGAGGAAGATACAGGCGGAGCCTTTACTCTTTACGATTCGTCGGGAATAGTAGGAATAACCGTGTACTATCCTTTCCAGACTCTTTATGAGGTTCTGCCGTATCCGTTTACCTTTTATGTGGCAAACACAAGTCAGGTTATAACCATCAGGGATATAACCGTTATTAACGGGTACAGGGGTATAGGAACCTCGGTTGAGATACCGCACGAAATACTTATTATCGACAACTTTAAGGGTACGTTTTTAAAGAGCGGTATGGAGCTTAACAACCAGTCCGATGTGGGCACGGTTGAGAGCGTGAAAATAAGCTCGAAATACTGGAAAGAGGCTTCGGCTGAGTATATGAACGCTCCCGTAGACAAGGAAATAGACAGCTATGTTAAGAAAAATGCCACAGGTCTTATAATAAGCGACCTTGAGTGGACGACGTTCGGCGATATAGCCGTTGACGGATATTCGGTAGGAATAAAAATAATTCCCGGATACAGAATCAATTTTGCCGGATCCCTTATCGACGTTAATATTACAAATTGCGAAATAGGCTTGTTGGCTCAGGGTATAGATGAAGACTGGGGCATGGTTATGGCAAGGAGTAATATAGAGGGCGGAATAATCAACGAATGGGTAGGAATGATCAGAACCACCGATGTAAAGGTTACCGGAAATATTGAAGAAACCCGTGAAGGCACAATTGAACAGAACATTGCCAATTTAAGCAAATATACAATCGATTATACGGCTTATCACGCAAAGCCAAAGGAAAATTTAATTGTTGCAAAGCTTAAAAAGGGTATTACAACAGATGTAAGCGCACAGCTTCAGTCGGCCCTTAATAAAGCGGGCGAAGCGGGCGGAGGTATAGTGTATGTACCCGGAGGCACATATCGGCTTGATAATCCGATAACCGTTCCGGCAGGCGTAGAGCTGAGAGGCGCTTCGGCGGTGTCGCAGCGCGAAATAAACAAGGAGGATATTAAGGGCACCCGTTTTATGTGCTATTACGGAGATGAGGCCTCGTATAACTCCGAAACCGACAGGGCGTTCATAACCTTAAACGGCAAAAATGCCGGATTGAGCGGAATTCGCATTTTATATCCCGAAAACGGTGGAAATGACGAAAATCTCAACACTACCTACACGGTAAGAGGAAACGGAAGCGGCGTTTACGTGGTGAACACCTTTATTGCCGCCTCGGCATACGGCGTTGATTTCAGAAATTGCGATAACCACTATTTAAGAGGAAATTACACCTGCTGCTATTACAATACCTACCGCGTCGGCGGTAAAAACGGCATTATAAGGGGATGTCTGCATAATCCTACCATGATAGGCAGAACAAAGGCTCCCGGTTTGGTTAACTGGACCGAGGCAAACAGAGGCTTGGTGCAGATCGCCAATCCGATCACAAGAAAATATCTTCAGCATCTCATCGTGGAAAACGCCGAAAACGAGACTGTATACGACCTCTTCGGATATGCCTGCAAAAATCTTATAGTAAACAAAAATTCAAAGAATACGGTTGCCGTTAACTGCGGCTCCGATAACCTTAACGCTCTCGCCGCAGAGCTTGTTAACAGCGGCGGAAATATGGCGGTTATAAATCTTTTAAGATTTAACGGACATTCCTGCGATAATTCGAACGGAAGCGTTATGCTTTACAACCGTATGACATTTTATGAGGCTGATCTTGAAGAAAATGAAATTGTAGCCGGAGGATTGAGCTGATGAAGGGTAAGCTTAATAAAAAACAGATATCAGTTATACTTTCAGGCGTTATTCTTATAATTGCAATTATAGCCGGAACCGCTGTTGCAGTATTAAAAATACAAAGCAGCGGCAAGCCGGGCGATAATAGCAGCAGTGTGAGCGGGGATCGGGATTCGGATAAAAATAACGACTCTTCGGGCTCGGACGATACGGCCGCCGAGGATTCTTCGGACAGAATTTACATTTCCGACTGCGACAGCATTGATAAGTTTGAAGAACAGGAAAATATACAGCTTATCACCGACGAGGGAATGTATAAACAGGGAAAGGGCGCGTTTTTGAACTCTTCAACCTCGCCGATTTTCTTTAAGGCAAAGTTAAAGCAGGCGGTTGATATTTCATCGTTAAAGGGCGGATATATACATTTTTCGCTTTATGTGGCAAGTAAAAATAATTTTGTAAAAAACCTTTTCTTTGAGATCTCAAGCGCGGGCCTTTCAGACGCCGAGGAATTGCAGTGGGAAATAGAGCTTTCAAGCATAAAAGAGGGCTGGAATGAAATTTACCTTTCAATTCCGAACGGTATTAAGACAGGCAAAATAGATTATACCGAAATAAATTTCTTCCGCTTGTATTCCCCTAATCTTGATACGAAAAAGGGAAGCCTTGACGTTATCATAGACGATATATGCGTAACCAAAAAGGCAGAGCAGACCGCCGACAATTCAAATTCATCGGATCAGGCGGACTCAAAGGACGAGCAGGAGCAGCTCAAAGACGGATACCGCGAAACAGCGGCGGCGAACGGCAAAATGATCGCAAGCTTTAATACGGTAAATATATTTTCCGAAGCGAAGAATTTAGCGGTTACCGTAAAGGACGCCGAGCATGTGGAGGGCAGCGGGGCTATGAAGGTCACAGACTCTCAGTCGGCTTCGTTCGTGCTTAAAAATCCCGTTGATATATCGCAGTACGTCGTTGAGAGCGGCAGGCTTCATATTTCGGTGTATATCAACGATCCGGAGCTTCTTACGGGAGCTACATATTTTTATCTTACAAGCTCAGGCGACGTTGACGAGGAATCTATTTATTGGTATTTGCAGAAATATCAGTTTACCGCGGGTTGGAACGAAATTGAATTGCCGTTTTATACCTCGGCGTTCAAACGCGCCCCGAAAACCGACGCTGTTAAGCATTTTGCTTTTAAGACTCCGAGACCGTCTGACGGTGCGGTTATCATACTTGACAATATGTATGTAACAAAGGATTAAAGGCTTGAGCGATAGGAAGGTATTATACTGTGAAAAAGGTTTATATACAGCTAAGCACACATTGGGACAGGGAATGGTATAATCCGTTTCAGGCGTTCAGATACGAACTGATAGGGGTTACGGATAAAATAATATCGGAGGTAAGGTCCAAGCAAAACATAGAAAGCTTTGTTTTCGACGGACAAACGATAGTTACAGAGGATTACCTTGAAATTGTACCCGAAAACCGTTGTGAGCTTGCAAAACAAATTGAAAACGGCAGTATTAAGATCGGCCCGTGGTATGTTATGCCGGACGAATGGCTGGTTTCGGGCGAGAGCCTGATACGCAATTTCCAACAGGGCAAGCGCATATGCGACGTTTTTAATACAGAACCGTTCCGTTACGGATATATCAACGATATATTCGGCCATATAGCGCAGTTTCCGCAGCTGCTTAATAAGCTCGGAATTAAAATGGCTTATTTGGGCAGGGGAATGGGCGCAGACGAAAACACATTCAGAAATTTCGTGTGGAAAGCGCCCGACGGCAGTAAGTGCTTCGGCTACAAGTATAACTATTCCGCCGCTTACAGGAAATATCTGCGGTTTATTTCGTCGGGCGATAAAAGCGAATCGGAAAAGGACGAATATGTTAAGAATTACATTGAATCCGAGCTTGAAAAAAGCGGCTGCGGCGTAATTTTGCTTAACGTAACCGACGATCACGCAAATCTGAGCGACGAAATGCTTGATTTTACAGCCCGTGTTAAAAGGCTTGACGGTATCGAGCTTATATTCGACGGCTTCGATAAGGCTTATAACGATATTGCGGCGGCTGAAAAGGAACTGCCGGAATTCTGCGGCGAGCTTATACAGACCGCGCAGTCCGGCGATATGCGCGTGGTAACCGATTCGATTTCGAGCTATTACCCCCTTAAGGAGTATAACGACAGATGTCAGGCTATGCTTGAAAACGAGGTATCCCCGATAACCGTGTACGGCAATTTAAACGGCGTGCCCATAAGAAAAGAGTTTTTGCGCGCGGCTTATAAGGAGCTGTTAAAAACTCATCCGCACGATAATATATGCGGCTGCTCGGCGGATCAGGTTCATAAGGATATGTATTACCGCTTTGATCAGGTACGGGAAATTGCAGACGCGGTAAAGCGTGATTTTACATACAAAACAGGCAGAACCGCATATAAAAAGGGCAGGAATTATCTGCTTGAAATATTCAACCCCGCTCCTTACAAAAGAAAACAGGTAATAACGGCAGATATTGATTTTGATAAGGACTATCCCTCGCGCTTTGCAGGCCATGCGCCCTATCAGCCGAGAAATATGTTTTGGATCCTTGATAAGGATAATAATTGCATAGATTACCAGATACTCAATATCGAAAGAGACCGAATTACAAACAAGCAGAATGTTTCTCAGGAAAAGCCGTATGTTGACAGATATACCGTAACATTTGAAGCCGAGCTTACAGAGCTTGGAATGACCGAATTTAAGGTGGTTCCGGCAAAGGGCGTTGTAAGAAACGAAAACGGTATGCAAAGCGGCGATAACTGGGCTGAAAACGCATACGCACGCCTTGAAATTATGCAGGACGGAACGCTCACTCTTTTTGATAAGCTTACCGGCAAAAGGTATGAAGGGCTGCATTATTTTCTTGATGATTCCGAAGCGGGAAACGGCTGGTTCCACGAGAACGCGGCAAACAGCGACACTGTTATAACCTCGCGTTTTTCGGATTGCAGGCTTGAAAAGCTTACAAGCGGCAGCGTTGAGACGGTATTCCGCATAACAAAGACTATGCTGCTGCCCGAATGTATGGATTATGCGGCGTATAACCGCAGCGAACGCTTAAAGGAGCTTAAGATAATATCAAAAATTACCTTAAGGCGCGATTCGGGCAACGTATACATTGAAACCAATATCGATAACAGCGTTAAGGACCACCGCTTAAAGCTTATGCTTCCCACAAATATAAAGGGCGATAAATATATTGCAGCGCAGGCGTTTTACTTTGCCGAAAGAAATGTGGGAGCGGACGCACAAAGGCGCGAATGGTACGAGCAGGAGCAGTACGAAAAGCACTTTGACAATATTATATACAAAACCGATGAAAGCGGTAACGGGCTTGCCTTTGTAGGCGCAGGAGGCTTTCATCAGGCAGGCGTTTTGGAGGATAAGGACAGTACAATTTCGGTGATAATGTTCCGCAGTCACGGCAGGGTGCATATGGTTAATTCCCCTGTCTTGTGTCAGCTGCAGGGCCCGCTTAATTTTAAGTACGCGCTTGTTCCTATGAACGGCAAGACCTCCAAAGCCGAGCTTTTGGATATCAGAAAATACGGCTTCCGTAAGGAAATATCGGTATTTACGCGCTGCGGCGACGATGTTTCCGTCAACTCAAATCAAGGTATTATGAGCGTTGACGGAAACGTGTGCGTAAGTATTGTAAAGCCGGCGGAAAACGGCGGCGGAATAATTTTAAGAGTATTCAATGCCGAAAACGCCGAAAGCAAATTCACCGTTACGTTCCGAAAAGAGGCTAAAGCGGTGTCAGAGACTGACCTGTATGAAAATATAACGGCAGTCGCAGAAAAAAACACGGCAAAAACGGAAATAGCCTTAAAGCCGTATGAAATAAAAACACTGCTGATTGATTTCGGGGAGTAAGCTTAAATGCTTATAATAGCATATTTTTTTGCTTATTTTAATATATTAAATTTTCACAAAATATAGTACAATATATCTGTATCTTAATGTTCGGTATGAAACCGAAAAAATAATAACTGATTTTTGAAAGGATGGCAATTATGAGAAAAAACTTTAAACGCACACTTGCGGTTTTTTGTGCTGCATTAACCGCGCTTTCTGTGGCGGTTGCAGGTAATTTAAGCTTGCTTAAAGCCGCAGCAGAGGTTTCTTCGGCTCAGGGAACCTCCTTCGGAGAAGACAACGCATATCTTAAGCTTGATAACGCTCTTGAGTCTGCTCCGACCTCGGTTGAGGCAGATGTAAAAATGTCCTCTACCGTTAAAGATGAATGGACATTATTTGACGGCAGTGATTATCAAACTAATGTCACCGACAGAGTATCAACCGGAAAAACGGAAGAAGGCGACGCTCCGGGCGCCGGAATTGGTTATGTAGGTATGCAATTGATATCAAAAGCAGTAGGTTCCGTATGGTATAATATGCCTGCAATTGATATAAGCAAATACGGCAAGGACGAATTGGTTTTAAGCTTTTGGGTTTACAGCCCGAATGCCGGAAAATTGGCAGATAGAGGAAGAATCCGTTTGTCGGATACTGACGACGGATATGACGGCAAGGCTGAAAACAATAGGCAAAACCTTGATTTTTATCTGTCAGATATCAAAACAGCTTCGGACGGTTGGAATTATATTGAAATGTCTTTAGATAAATTCAAACTGGATTATACGGATACCGAAAGAGAATTTTCTGCGATTCGTTGCTTTAAACTTCACGGTGCAGCTTCAAATACCGAGGATACCGAGAAAGAAATCCGTATAGCCGATGTTAAGCTTTCTGTAAAAAAGGACGCTACTGAATGGACGCTTCGCGACGGCGGTATTGCAACAGCAACAAAATATGAAGGCAAATTAACAAGTGATGATATTACAACATATATATCCGGAGCAGATGATGTGAATGATGGACCGGGTGAGGGTCTTGAATTTGAGGAATTTACTTCTGACAATACGAAAACCTTTTCTAATTCCGGAAAATTTGTAACTATTGATGTGAGCGATTACGCCAAGAATGAACTTGCTGTTGATTTTTGGTGTTGGAGTGAAAATGCTGGATCATTATTTAATGGCGGCGTTCTTATCATTAACAACCGAACAACCGGAGTTGCCGATCTTGCGAAGGGACCATATATTCAGTATAACGGAAACAAAATTACCGTAAAAGCAGGGTGGAACCATATAAACATTTCGCTCGACAAATTTATTGATATGAAGAAAACGGTTGATGGAGAACCTACTGATGAAGGTTATGACTGGAGTCAACCTATCAAAGTATTCAGGTTTAACGGTCTCAAACAAGGTACAGAGGTAACAAATAAAATTCGTATTGGCGAGGTTAAGCTTGTAGCAAATGCAGAGAATAAGGTATATACAAGCGATATAGATGAAAGCGTATATAATAACGGTTACTCAGTATTTTCCAACCTTAACGGCAGCGAAGGCGATACGCCCTATGCTTTGTTTGTAACAAGAGACGGCAATCCCGCATTTATATACAACGATAAAATGTTTGTGTTAAATCACAATATCTGCAACGGCGAATTTGTAAAGCTCGGCGTTACCGTAAATGATAACGGCACCGTAACATTTAAGGTCGGCGACGATATCGAGGCAACAAGCACAGGCACCGTAACAGTACCCGAAGCGCCGAAATTTACGGCTTGTCACAGCATAGGCGCAGACGCTGCCGGCGGCGCGCTTATGAACGGCAGCATTAAAGACCTTGTTATAAAGAACGGCGAAAACGCCGTAAGCTGGACATTATCTTCAAATAAGGCATATCCGCTTAATGCGGTTAAGGCTTCTGACGGCACAAACAACGCCCACTTTGCAGGCATAGAAAACATAAATGATTCTGTAGTTGTTTATTACGATAACGCTGCCGCCGGAAATTTACCCAAAAACACAGCCGATATGGACGGTTATGTATTTGCCGGTTGGTTTACAGACGAGGACTGCACTGTTCCGCTTACCGGCACAGGCGCCGCATATGCCAAATATGTAGACAAGAACGTTTTAACGGTTAAAGCTCAGGTAAATAAAGATAACAATGCAGACATAAGATTTGTAACAACCGTAGATTCCCTTGATTATAAGCTTGTCGGCTTTGAAATTGTGTTCTGCAATGAAATGGCAAGTCTCGAAAAAACAAAGACCACCACGGTTTATCAATCACTTAACCAGTTTGTTGACGGCAATAACACACCGGTTAGTCCGACTGTTTTCTCGCCCGCTTCCAATTTCTTTGCGGCGTTTACCGTAAGGAATGTTCCGAGTGATAAAACAAGCGAAAAATTCACCGTAAGGGCTTATTGGGTAACTCTTGACGGCACCCCCGTTTACGGCGAGAGTGCCCAAAGATCCATTGCCGCCTGAACGGTAAGGTGACAATAAGTTAAGGAGAACAGTTATGAAAAAATTTGAACCTGCAGAGTTTGAAATCATACGCTTCAATATATCCGACGTTGTTACAACCTCCGGCGGCCTTTCAAACGGGGGCTCCGGTGACGGTGACGGCAAAGACTACGATGATTTGTGGGGCGCTTTGGAATAATTATATTTAAATAAGTAGGTGTGGTATAGGTGTGAGGGTATATTGTGAACGGTATGCTTTCACGCCTATTTTTAAATCAGAAAGGGTGATACCTTGATGGGGAATAAGATCAAACGCCTGTCGGCGGCATTGTGCGCAGCGCTTTTTTGCGTTCAGGCCGTGCTTATAAGCGGCGGAAATCTGCTTTTTTGCAGCGCCGACAATGCGGCGGTTACCGAGTGGCAGCTTTATTCCGGCGAAATGCCGCTTTTGCAAAGCAGCAGCGGCGGCTTAGTGCGGGAAATCAAAAACGCAGGTATAAGCATACCCGATTATTTGGAGCTTGAGGATCTGTCGCTTGAGGTTAAATTTGAAATTAAAGACGATAACGCCTTGAATTCCCTGCGGCAAGGCAGAGTTCAGCTTGCGCAGGACAAAACGGACAACGCGGTTCTTACATGGACGCTTGTGGGAAAAGAGCTGAGCTGCGGCGACAATACGCTTGATCTAAAGCTTTCCGACGTAAATTATGAATGTGTGAACAGCGAAAGAGGCTTTACGGTAAGAAAGCCTATAAACTATTTCCGTATTTTTTCAACCGTTGACGCACAGGGCGGAAGCGCCGTGCTTAAATCGGTAAAGCTTAAGGACAGCAGAACCTTAGGTCTTGAGTTCGGCAATGAAAAAACCGCCGATACCTACCTTCAACTAAGCAAAACGCTGTCGGAAATTCCGCAAACGATAGAGGCAAGCATAAAAAGCTCGGTTGAAATAACCGATAGCTGGCTGCTTCGCGCGGGCGGAGATAAGTCTAATGTTATAGGCGGAATATCCAAAGACAGCATAACGGCTGGAACAACCACGGACTCCGATACTCCGGGAGCCGGCAAGGGATACATTGAGTTTAAATCCAACGGCAATACCCTTACCGCATATAGCAGTAATTTAGGCATTGCCGCAGGCGATTACGGGATCGACAGGCTTGCGGTTGCCTTTTGGACCTACAGCGAAACCGAAGGCAAGCTTTTTGAAGGCGGTCAGCTCCGCCTTTCAAACAAGGCCGCGGGGGAGGACGGCAAGCCCAATCTTTCATATTACGCAAACGCCGTTAACGTTCAGGCAGGCTGGAATTATATTGAACTGCCGTTAAGCAAATTTACGGCGTCGGGCGGCTTTAGCCTTGCGGACGGGATAGATTCGTTCAGAATTCACGGCTGCAAAAACACCGACAATGTCCGCACGCAGCGAATCTGCGAAATAAGGCTTATTATATTAAGCGATACAGAGCGCCTTTTGCGCGCGGGCGATAACAGGACGAATTTGATCGGCACCTTAAAGGCAAGCGATATGTCTTACGGTATAACAAGCGCCGCCGACGCTCCGGGCGCGGGCTTAAGCTATACCGAGTTTACTTCAAACAACAAAACCGTTACTGCGTTTGTTAACGAGCTCGGAATAAATGTAAGCGAGTATGCCCTTACCGAGCTTTCGGTTGCTTTTTGGGCTTACAGCGAAACCGACGGCAAGCTTTTCGAAAACGGTCAGATCCGCCTTTCAAATAAAGCGTCGGGCGAGGACGGCAAGCCCAATCTTTCGTATTACGCAAGCGCCGTTAACGTGAAGGCGGGCTGGAACTATATAGAGCTGCCGTTAAGCTCCTTTACGGCGTCGGGCGGCTTTAACCTTGCAGACGGGATAGATTCGTTCAGAATTAACGGCTGCAAAAATATGACCAACGTACGTATGCAAAGGCTTGGCGATTTTAAGCTGTTAATAAAAAAACAAACCGAATGGAAGCTGCGCGACGGCGACAGCAAGGCTAACCTGTGCGGCGTTTTAAAGGCTGCGGATATTTCCGTGGGCACTGCCGCTTCGGATACTCCGTGCGCGGGAATGAAGTATATTGAGTTTACCTCGGCCGATAAAACGCTGACGGCATTTACCGATAATCTGAATATTTCGTTAAGCGGCTATGATATAAACGATCTTGCGCTTGATTTTTGGGCTTACAGCGAGACCGACGGCAAGCTTTTTGAAAACGGACGTCTCCGTCTTTCAAATACATCGCCCGGCGACGACAAAACGCCGTATACAGAGTACGGCGCCGCCGGAATATCGGTTAAGGCGGGCTGGAATCATATAGTTATACCGCTCAGTAAATTTACGGCGAAAAACGGTTTTGAGCTTTCCGCCGGTATAAATGTGTTCAGAATTCACGGCTGCAAAAATACAACCAACGTACGTATGCAAAGGCTCGGCGAGTTTAAAGTAGTCGATTTAAACGGTGCCGAACAGAAAAATACCGTTACCGTTAACGAGAATGCAGATCCGTTAAGCCTTGCTTCGAATTATATGATATTCTCAAACACCAATAAGGGCGGAGACGGCGGCCGTTACGCTTTATTCGTAACCGAAAAGGGCTATCCCTCTCTTTTATACGGCAATAAGCAGTTTACCCTTATCAGAAACGTTTTTACGGGCGAATGGGTAGATATAGCGGCAGTTCGTGATTCGGACGGATATATCAGCTTTTACATTAACGGCGAGTTTGCCGCAAAAAGCACGGTGAAGGCTGATAATACAGATAAGCCCGGAATAATCCACCGTATCGGCGCGGACGCTTCGGGCGGTCAGATAATGAAGGGCTGTATAGCCGATATAAGGATATGGAAAACCGCGCGTACCGCCAAAGAAATTAAAGACGGCATTATTCCCAAAACGGCGGGAACGGTTGAAAACGGTTTAAACAAGGATACCAATGGGCTTTCCGGCAGCTGGCCGCTGCTTGGGAATATCGAATATGTTACAAAGCAGATGAACGATGTTTCTTCTGCCGGCAACTACGCTAAATTCAAAGGCTCGCGGGCGGACGACTGGCTTGATTACAGCAAGCCTGAGGGCTTAAAGGAAAACTATTGGTCGCTTATTTTTGTTCCGGATATGCGTACGGTTACAAAGAATGACAAGTATAATGAAGCCTGGCTTGCAATGTCTGATTGGATAACCGAAAACGCAGGAAAAGAAAACATAAAGCATATAATTGCGGGCGGCAGCTATTCTAAAAATACCGGAGAAGCGGGCTATAAAAGAGCGTTAAAGGGCTTTAAGCTGTTTAATAACGATATTTCTTGGAGCGCGCTTGCAGGCGAGCTTGATTATAAGGCGGGCACGGGTGTTCGCGATACGTCGCTTTATCAAAAATATTTCGGCAAAAGCGAAATAGACTCTACTGCGGCTTCGGCGTACTATTCGGGCAGCTTTGAGGACGCCGAAGGCGTTTCGGCAACCGAAAATTCATATTACAGATTTAATGTAAATCATATTAAATGGATGATCCTGCAGCTTGAAGCGTATCCCCGTCAGTCCGTTCTTGAATGGGCAAAGTCCGTTCTTTCTCAATACCCTGACGATAATGTTATACTTACCGTTTCGGAATACATAGGAGCGGACGGAAATTACTCGGTATCAAACCCCTCAGGCTACGGCGGCGGAGCTGGCACCGCAAATATTTGGGAAGCCCTTAAGGACTGCGGCAACATTAAAATGATACTTTGCAGCGGCGCCGGCAACGGCACGGGCGCTGTTGTCTTTAAAACCGAAAGCAATGTAAACGGCGGCAGTGTGCCGGTATTCTCGGTAAGCGCGGCTGATGCAGACGATAATTACTATACCTATAAGCCGCTCGGAATGCTCGGCATCATCCGCATAAGCGGCGACGGAAGAAAAGCGGCGCTTCAGTATTATTCTCCGTCTCTTAAAAAATCCTTCTCGCCCGAATACGGCGGAGTATCGGATTCAAACAAGCATACCGTTTCGCTTGACGTTAATTTGTGTTCGCATACCGCGGCGGACGGAACAAGCAGGCTTGTTAAGGTTAACGAAAACGCCGCAACAAAAATCACAAACGGTTACACGGGCGATATGTATTGCCCCGAATGCGAGGCGATTATAAGCGTCGGCTCGTTTGTAAGGTCGGGCTCGGCTTCGGCTGATAACGGAAGCGGTGAAAACGGCGGCACAGGCGGCGGGGACAAGAATACAAACGGTTCTTCGGCGGATAATACCCAACCCGACAATTCGCCTAAAACAGGCGACAGGGCAAACCCTGCCGTATGGCTTGCAGCTCTGCTTGTATCGGCATCGGCGGTTTACATTATCGGGCGAAGACGCACTAAAAACGGCAGGAGGTAAACATTGTGGCAAGTAAGAAAAAGCTATCCAAAAAAGCAATTGCTTTAATTATAGGCGCTTCGGCTGCGGTAATACTTCTTGCCGCAGCGGCAATATACCTTGTGCTTCCGCGCGGCGGAAACGGCGGCAGTAATTCGACAAAGCCCGCCGAAAACCTTGTGGAATATGTTAAAAGAGCGGTATATACAATGCTTGAACCGGAGGATCTCGGCAATCCTAACAATGATGTAGGTCTTATGCTTATAGACTGCGACAACACCGAGCAGTTCAGCAAAACGACCAATATTATGCTTGTGCATAAAAAGGGAAAATACGTTCAGGGAAAGGGCTCCTTCGGAAGACAGTCCTCAAGCAGCGCAATAGGCACAGGCGTTTTTGACAAGCCGGTGGATATTTCAAAATACAAAAACGGAAGTCTGCATATTTCCGTTTATATAGATAATCCCGAAAAAACAAAAAGGGCGTTATGGTTCGAGCTTTCAAGCTCCGGCACATACGATAAGGAAGAAATATCGTGGGTTATTCCGAGATCCGTGCTTAAAAAGGGCTGGAACGAATTTTACCTGTCTGTTCCCGAATCGTATAAGGCGGGCGAAATAGATTTTACAAAGGTGAATTTCTATCGCTTTTATGAAGATAATCCGGGATACGGAGTTACCATATATTATGATAATATCTATCTTACCGACAAAAAAGGAACGGTTTATGTTCCGGACCTGCCTACGGTAGAGCCCGACGAATTCGAGGAAAGCGGCTCTCCCTACGGTAAAATGATAATGAGCTGTAATACCGTAAACATTTTAAGCGGTATACGCAACGCAAAGGTAACCACGCAACCCGAATATGTAACCGAGGGCACAGGAGCGTTTATGCTGGTGCCGGAGGTAGGCGCAAGCGCTTTTGTTTTCAAAAGCCCCACCGATCTTTCGGCATATAAGGACGGTAACCTGCATTTGTCACTTTATGTTAACGATACGTCGTATTTAACAAACAAGGTGACTCTTGAGCTTACAAGCTCAGGCAAAAACGACGTTGACGAATTTACATTCATAATCGACGCTTCCTCTCTTTCAAACGGCTGGAACCACATTTGGATCCCGATCGGATCTGCTTCGGTTGAAGGAAATGCCGATCTTTCAAGGATCAATTTCCTGCGTATATTCACAACCAAGCCGAAAAGCGGTCTTACAATGGTGCTTGACGACGTGTACGCAACCATGGAAAGCGAAAGCGACGAATTTTCGGAAACATCGATTGCAGACGGTAAAATGATAGCAAGCTGCAATACCGTTAATATTTTTAAATCGCTTAAAAACGCAAAGGTAACCACTCAAAAGGGCGAGTTTGTTGAGGGTACGGGCGCTTTCAGGTCCACCTCAAAGGCAAGCACGCTGCTTGAGGGAGTTTTTAAAACTCCGATCGATATATCGGCTTATACCGAAGGGTATATACACTATTCCTTCTATATCGATAAGCCGGAGCTTTGCGGAAATCTTATTGTAATGGAGCTTACAAGCTCAGGAAAATGCGACGCGGACGAATATACCTTTACCGTAAAGACCGATACCCTTAAGAGCGGCTGGAACGAGGTTTACATTCCGTTTAAAAAGAACATTAAAAAGGGTAATCCGGATATTACGGCTATTAACTATGTTCGTATCTATCATACAAATTTCGATAAGAAGGAAATAAATATCAAGGCGATAATAGACGGCATATCGGCAGTGAACAAGCAGAGCGATATTTATACCGAGACGGAAGCCGTAAACGGTAAAATGATAGCAAGCTGCAACACCATAAATGTTTTCAAAACATTGGAAAACGTTGCTGTTACGGTTGTTCCCCGTGAGTTTGCAGAGGGGAGCGGAGCCTTAAAGACCGTTGATTACAAGGGAAGCATAATGTTCGGTATTCTTAACGAGCCCGTAGATATTTCGGCTTACACCGACGGGTATGTGCACCTTTCGTTTTATGTGAACGATACCTCGCTGCTTACCAATAATATTGCGGTTGAGGTTTCAAGCAGTACAGAGATCGATAAGGAAGAATACCAGTGGAGCATAAGTCCTAAGGATATAACAAACGGCTGGAATGAGTTTAGCTTTAAAATTTCGGACGCTTTAATTGTTGATAAGGCACCGAACGCAAAAGCGATCAAACGTATAAGAATTTACTCTGCAGGCCGCAAAGAGGGCATTGTTACCATTGTAGATAACATTTACGCCGCACTGAGCAATATTCCGGCAAACGCCTGTGAATGCGGCAAGCCCGTATATCCGGGTGATATTGCTCTCGGAAACTGTATGTGCAATTTCCTAAAGCCGTTTAATATGAAGCTCACCTCAAACCGTATTGAAGGCGACAAGGCGCTTCAGGTTAAAAACCCGCTTGCGGATATGCACAGCGTTTTGAAAAATCCCGTTGATATTTCAAGCTTCGGCGGCGGGCGGATACACCTGCGTATTTATGTTGACAGCGTAAGTAAGCTTAAAAACAACATAAGCTTTGAGATATCAAGCTCAGGTACGTACGATAAGGACGAATACGGCTGGGAAATAAAGAAGAGCACATTAAAATCCGGCTGGAATGAGATCTATTTGCCGTTTGATAAGGCGGCTGTAACCGGAAATCCGAATTTGAAGGCTGTAAATTTCTTCAGAATCAGCTCTCCGCAGGCAAACCAAAGCCTTGTTCTTATTTTAGACGACGTATACGCAACGGGAAAGTAAAATAATTCTGCCTGCGCCGCAAACGGCGCAGGCAGATAAAAGCTGTTATAACAGAATTTCAGCTATTGCAAAAATAATGAGACCGACCTTATTGAACGGTAATAAAAGTGCTTAATACGGAGAGGAATTTATGAAAAAAGGGCGTTTTAAATGGGAAACACGCGGCAAAGCCTTAGCGGAAAATATCGTTGCGGGCGCTGATTACCGTTTTACGGTTCTCACCCCGAAAATGATAAGAATGGAATACGCCGAGGACGGCATATTTGAAGACAGAGCTTCACAAAAATTCTTTTACAGGGATTTTTCGGCGAACGACTTTTCTTCGGTAAAAGAAAACGGCGTTTTAAAAATCGAAACCTCGGATATTTTACTTGAATATACCGAGGGAAAACGGTTTTGCAGAGAAAATCTAAGCGTTGCTCTTAAGAATTTTCCCGCAAGCGTCTGGCGCTTCGGCGAAAATGCCGATCAGCTTAAGGGTACGGCGCAAACGCTTGATTTGGCAAACGGCGAGATCCCGCTGCAGGACGGGGTTTGTTCCCGCAACGGCTATACCGTAATAGACGACAGCGACAGCCTTGTGCTTACCGACGACGGGTGGTTTGACATACGCGAAGAGGGAAAGCAGGATATATACTTTTTCGGATACGGGCACGGCTATCTTGAATGCGTTAAGGATTATTACCGCCTGACAGGCGCACCGCCGCTTTTGCCGGATTATGCCTTGGGAAATTGGTGGAGCAGATATTACAATTATACGCAGGAGGAATACTGCGCTCTTATTGAACGCTTTGAAAGGGAAAATATTCCGTTTTCGGTTGCCGTGGTAGATATGGGCTGGCACACGCAGCCTAAGGATATTCCCGAAAACCGTATTGACGATCCGAGAAATAACCCCGGTTGGACGGGATATACATGGAACAAGGAGCTTTTCCCCGATTATAAAGCGTTTTTAAAATTCCTTAAAGTGCATAATCTTAAAACAACCCTTAATTTGCACCCTGCGCAGGGAGTGGGCTGCCACGAGGTTATGTATGAAAAAATGGCAAGGGCATGCGGCATAAACCCCGAAAGCCGTAAGCTTGTTAAATTCGATTGCCTTAATCCCGAATTTATGGAGCATTATTTTGATATAATACATCATCCGTATGAAGAGGACGGGGTTGATTTTTGGTGGCTTGACTGGCAGCAGGGCAGCGACTACTGGTGGGTGCATGACGAAACACACCCTGCAAGTCCGCTTGAAAAAATGAATCCTTTATGGCTGCTTAACCATTTGCATATTCTTGATATCAGCCGCAACGGGAAAAGGCCTATGTTCTTTTCAAGGTACAGCGGCTTAGGCTCGCACAGGTATCCGGTAGGATTTTCGGGCGACACGGTGGTCACTTGGGAATCGCTGGATTTTCAGCCGTATTTTACGGCAAATGCGTCAAACGCCGGCTACAGCTGGTGGAGCCACGATATAGGCGGTCACCGGGAGGGCTACCGCGACGATGAAATGGTTGTTCGCTGGATGCAGCTCGGAGTATTGTCGCCGATAAACAGGCTGCATTCCGCAATCAATCTTTTTACCGGCAAGGAGCCGTGGAATCTGCACCCCTACCTTGCGGAAATTGCGAAAAAATGGCTCAGATTCAGATATAAGCTTTTCCCGTATATTTATACTATGAATTACAGAAATCATGCCGAGCTTACGCCGATGATTCTGCCTATGTACTATTCTCATCCCGAAAAGGACGCGGCATATTCGTGCCCCAATCAATATTGGTTCGGAAGCGAATTCTTTGTAAGCCCGATAACCGAAAAGGCAAACCGCACAACCTTCCTTGCAAAATCGCGGGTATGGTTCCCGAAGGGGAAATGGATAGACGCGTTTAACGGCTTTGTATACAGCGGCGACAGGGAAACGGACGTTTACCGCACCGTTGAACAGTATCCTATATTTGCCAAGGCGGGAGCTATCGTACCTATGGAAAGGTTCGAGGGCGGAAACAGTCTCGGCAGAAAAACGGATATGGAGCTGTATGTTTTTGCAGGCGCCGACAATACCTTTACAATGTATGAGGACGAGGGCGAGTACAGCAGATTTGAAAACGGCGTATGGGCTAAAACAAATATCGAATTAAAGTGGGGAGACGCCGCCGAAATTAAGATATGCGCGGCCGAGGGCGACAGGTCGCTCCTGCCCGAAAAGCGTAATTGGACCGTTAAATTAAGAGGCTTTAAAAGACCGCAATGTGTAAAAATATCTACAAACGGAATTGAAAGCGAAGCCGAGTTCGGGTATGATGAGGAGCACGCAACCGTAACGGTTGCCGTAAACGGTATCGGTACGGACAGCGACGTTAAGATCATATGTATAGGAAATAACGGACTGCTTTATGACAATTCCTTTACAAGGCAGCGTATTTTTAACATAATCCTTCATTCGCAAATAGGTTATCCCACAAAAATGAAGATATGGGAATATCTTAAAAGACCGGTGCATAACAGACTGTTTATGACGTGCACCGAACCCGAACAGCAGGTTCTGCTGCGCGCTGTCGAGGAAATGCTTGGTTTGGAAGAAAAATAATTCTCTGTCAGAGAAAAACACTGTAAGAAAAGGTGCAGGAGCATTGTCTAGCGTATGCATAAAAGAAATTATTTCCTTATTAACAGAAAGGTTGAAAAATCGATGAGCAAGAAAAAACTTATGCTTATAATTCTCTCTTTAATTGCGGTTGCCGCAGTTACCTCGGCGTGTAAGCAGACAAAGCAAGCCGGCGGTGACGAAATAAGCGAAAGCAGCAGTATTTCCTCAAGCGAAAACGAAGCTTCGCAAGAAAGCAGCGGCAATACCTCGCAGAAAAACAGCTCTGAAAAAACCGATAATAAAACTGCGCCCGATAATAAAAGCACGGCAGGCAGTAATGCCGCAGCAGATAATAAAGGCGCAGCAGATAATAAAGATAAAACCGACAGCAGCGGCATGGCCGATAGCAAAACAGCCTCCGATGACAGCAGCTCAACCGATAATAAGGATCAGAATTCCGGAAATAAAGAGTCGCAGCCGTCAAGTGGTATGAGCGTTGCAAGCGATACGGCTACGGGCTTCGGTCCCTTATTCTGATTTAACCGTAAGCTTTGAACGGCTAATCCTCAATCGGCAGAACAAGGCGGTGGCAATAACGGCGCGCTTCAATCTCGCGCCCCGTATAGGGCGCAACTATACCCAGTACGCGCGGATAGTCCGCGGGCGTTAGTCCGCGCGCCTTGACCTCGCGGCCGAGAGCCAGCCAGGCTCCGTCCACGCCGCTGTAATCTCCGTGGTAAAGTACCGAAAGCGCACGGCATTCGGGCATTGTAACCGCTTCGTCGGGCGCTTTGTCCTTCCTCACGGGCACGCACATCCAAAACGGATAAGGAGTTTTACCGATATATCCGTCAAGATAATCCCGACGGTCCGATACCGAAAAGATCGGCTCGTCGGAAAGAATGTAGCCCTTACTAACGCACTCGCCGTAAAAATCGTACATAGCGGCATATTTTTCATCGATGGTGTGCCCCTCAAAGCGCCGCATACAGCACGTTACCTCCGGTACGGTCATAAGCTGAACCGATATGCCCGCGTTCTCTTCGGCGCGCAGGCGTATTTCCTCAACGCTGCGCTGCAAATCGTGAAGCCGCTTTGTAAGCGTTTCAAGCAGACCGGAAGCCTCGCCGCCCTTAGCAAAATAATCGGCAATGCTTTCCTGGCTCAGTCCCATTGCCCTGAATTTTTCAATCTGCAAAATACGCGCTATATTATGGTTATCATAATAACGCCGCCCGCTTTCAGGCGCAATGTAAACGGGTGTAAGCAGACCTTTTTCCTCCATACGCATAAGGGTGCTGCGTGAAATGCCGCAGGCATGCGCCGCCTCGGTTATTTGAAAAAGCTTTTTTGTGTCCATTTCAATTATTCTCCCGAAATTTCTCTTATTCGTTCACCGAAGAACGTGTTATACCGTTATTATAAAATAAGCCTCAAACCGTTGTCAAGGGTAAGTGTTATTGTGGAGGTTTATTTTCTTGCCATTGCAAACACCGTTAGGTGCGTGGCAATCCGTTTTTCTTTTAGAGGGGAGGCGGATTCTTTCGCGCTATGCGCTCAGAATGACACACAATCTTTTCAGTGCGAAGCCGTATAAACGGGTGTGGCGATCCGTTCCCCTTGTCATTTAAGATAAAAAAGCTTTAATAACCGTAAAATACTGCGGATATTAAAGCTTTTTTGTTTTAGTTTCTGTTTTTGCTTTAATTAAAATACTTACTTGATTTCCTGTTCAAGATTATTAAATTCATCTGTATTAAAAAATTCTGCCAATGTTATATCCAAACCGTCGCATATCATTTTTATTGTAAGCAGTTTTGGATTTTTGCTTTTGCCGTAAAGAATGTTTTTAACAGACGACGGCGGTAATGCGCATAAGTTTGCAAGCTTATTTATCGATATATTCCGTTCGTAGCAAAGGTCAAATATTCGGTTTTTAACAGCTGTTA
The DNA here is from genome assembly GCA_002431945.1 of Ruminococcaceae bacterium UBA5891. Taxonomy (GTDB): domain Bacteria; phylum Bacillota; class Clostridia; order Oscillospirales; family Acutalibacteraceae; genus UBA737. The sequence continues at coordinate 60,620 of DJET01000070.1, forward strand.
CGGTATCCATATTATCAGCTCCTTTTTTGCTATGTTACAATAAACACTTGCAAATAGTAGGCTATGTGTGATACTATAGGTCTATACATAGCCTATAAGGAGAAATAATTATGACCGTAACATTTTTTGGGCACCGAAACACGCCGGACAGCATACAGCCGTCGCTTAAGAAAACATTGATACAGCTTATTGAAAAAGAGGGTGCCGATACCTTTTATGTGGGGAACGAAGGAAATTTTGACTGTATTGTATATAACACGTTAAAGGAGTTAAAAGCGATATACCCATTTATTCAATTTAAAGTAATGTTGGCTTACCTTACAAAACGCAAAAGAGATTTTTACACGCCGGAGCCGGACGATACCGTATTTCCCGACGAGCTGTTAAAAACCCCGCTTAAATTTGCTATATCAAAAAGAAACAATATAATGCTAAAGCTTGCCGATACGGTTGTTATGTATGCCTGCGCCGCCGGCAGTACGCTTAATTTAAAAGCCTTGGCGGAGGACAGGGGTAAAAAGGTTATAAATTTATATAAGACAGGGAATTAAAAAGGGGATACGGATTGCCACAGCCGTTTACACGGCTTCGCAATGACGGGGGAGGGAAAACGGATTGCCGCAGTCGTTCGCAATGACGGAAGAGGAAAAAACGGCACGGCGTTTTTCAGTTATCGCCCTTAAGCGCCGTTATGCCGTCTGCAATTTCGGCAAACACCTCGCCGCAGCTTTTGGTTTGCTCGGCGGTGTTTTCAGAAAAAACTATCACGGTGTATTCGGGCTTTTCGGCAGGAAAAAAGCCGCAAAACCAGCCCTCGCAGATCTCTGTTCCGTTTTGAAATTTTCCCGTTTGCGCGGTTGCGGTTTTTCCGGCGGCGCTTACGGTTTTAGGCCGTGCGGACGCGCCCGTTCCCTCTTCGATAACGGCGGCAAGGTATTCCCTTAATACGGCCGCGGTGCCGTCGCTCATAATTCTTATTCTGCCGCCCTTTTCGTAAGGCTCTGTTTTTCCGTCCTTAAGGGTTCCCTTTACTACTGAGGGTATGCTGTACGACCCGTCGTAAGCGGCGGCGCAGTAAAGGTTAAGCATAGCCACGGGGCTTGTTAACAGCTCGCCCTGACCTATGCTGAAATTTGCAAGATACGCGATATTTGAAAGCGACTCCTTTTGAGGAAGACTGCCCGCCGAAACGCTTAAGCCCTCGCATATATCGAACGCCTTGCCGAAGTTAAGCGAGGACGCGGCGTTATATATTTTATCTCCCCCGATATAAAAGGCATAATTATAAAAGAAGGTGTTGCAGGAATTCGCAAGACCGCTTTTAAGGTTCATCAGCCCGTGACCGCTGCGCTTGTGGCATTTGAAAAAACGGTCGATTATTTCACAGCTGCCCGTGCAGGTGTAGGTAAATCCGCCCTTGCCCGATTCTATACCCGCCGCCGCCACGCAAAGCTTAAAAACCGAGCCGACGTTATACGCCGCCAAAGCGCGGTTTAAAAGGGGAGAGCCCTCGGCGTTTAAATACTCTGATACATTCGTCAAGTCAAAATACGGGGTGCTTACCGCCGCCAGTATTTCGGAGCTTTCGGCTTTTGCCACAACAACCGCGCCCTTTTTTATACTGCCTGCGGCGGTTTCGGCTATTTGCTGAATATTAACGTCGATAGTGGAAACTATGCCGCCTGCCGTAACCGAGGTATCGTTTTCAACTACCGTTTCCGCCCCCTTAAGTATATCGCCCCTGCCGTTTTTGGTGTAAACAAACGCCGCCTGACTGTCTGAATACAAAAGCTTATCGTAAGCCTTTTCAAGCCCCGAAACCCCGTGGGAATCGGCGTCGGTATACCCTACAAGGTGAACGGCGGGGGTAGAAGCCGAATTATGAACATACACCTTCGTGCAGGAAATACCGTCGCAATCTATAATTTCGGGCACCTCGCAAAGCACCGGCTTGCCCGATTTAAGTCGGCTCAGCACGCTTTCAAGCTCCTCGCCCGATAAAACGCTGCTGATAGCGGTTACGGCGCGCGGCACGGGCGATACCGCCGCTATTATTTTACTTTCGGCGTTGGTGATGGGCGCCATATTTCTGTCGTATATTGTGCCGCGAAGCCTTGCGGCGGTAAGCCTGTACGAGCTTTGCTTTGCCAAAACGGCGGAGTAATCAGCCGTGGCTGCGGCGGCAACGCGAAGTATGCTTATAAAAAACAGCACCGCCGCTATAAAAAAGCAGCCTGCCGAACGCCTTGCAAACACCTTTTCAAAATATGTTTCATTCAAATATACCGCCCCCTGTTAAAATTATTAACAGGGGGCGGCGGCTTTAAACCTTTTTTAAAGAAAAATTATTAAGCTTTTCATTAACAAAAGAAGAAAGCAGCATTACCGCAAAGGTATTAACGCAAAGCATAATGCCGTTAAAAAACGCCGAAAGCCGCCACGCGGTATCCGCACTGCAAACAGCGCCTATTATACAGGCGGCCGGGTATATAAAAACAAACAGCCTTTTGCCCTTATTGCCGAAAACATAAGAACAGCACACCGTGCCGTAATAGCCCCAGCCTATAACGCTTGAAAGCCCGAAAAGGCACATCATAAGCGCCAAAAGCGCGCCCGAAAGGTCGCCGTAAATAACGGAAAAGGCCTCGTTTACAAGCTCGGTAGAGGCGGTAGCGCCGTAATTTATATAAACGCCCGAACAAAGCACGGTAAGCGCAGTCAGGGTACAGATAACAACCGTATCGGTAAAAACCTCGAAAATGCCGTAAAGGCTTTGCTTTACGCCGTCGGTATTATCCGAAGCGGAATGTGCCATTGCAGATGTGCCGAGTCCCGCCTCGTTTGAAAAAACGCCGCGCGACGCGCCGTTTACAAGCGCCGCCGTAAACGAGCCTATAACGCCGCCCGTTACCGCCTTAGGGCAAAACGCGCCCTTTATTATCATACCGAAGGCGTGCGGCAGCTCCGATAAATTTTTGCCTATGACTCCGAAGGTCATAACAATATAAAGCGCCGCCATTAAGGGGACTATTTTTTCGGTAAAGGCGCCTATTCTTGTGTTTCCGCCCGCAAGCACCGCTGCCGTTACTGCCGCAAAAACAATGCCGCCCGTTACCTTAACGGCGGTGCCGCCCCCTACCGACGCTATCGCGGCGTTGGTTTGGGTTAAATTTCCGCTTGTGAAAACGGCGAAAATTCCGCAAACGGCAAAAATTGCCGCCAAGGGCTTAAACGCGATAGGAAGCCCGTTTTTTATGTAATACATGGGGCCGCCCACAAAGGCTCCGTCCTTTTTTTCGCGGTAATTAAGCGATAATACTATTTCCGCCACCTTTATTATCATACCCGCAAAGGCGCTTACCCACATCCAAAAAACGGCGCCTGCGCCGCCTAAGGAAAGCGCGCCCGCAACGCCCGCTATGTTGCCTGTTCCCACCGTTGCCGAAAGCGCGGTGCAAGCCGCCTGAAAGGGGCTTACCTCGCCCTTTTTTCTTTTTTTGAATATGCCGCCGAGGGCATAGGCAACAGAGGAGGGCAGGTATTTAAACTGAAAAAAATTACTTTTAACCGTAAAATAAATTCCCGAAAACACAAGAAATACAAACGGCAGCATACCCGATATAAGCGTTTCCGCAAAGCAAAAAAAGTCCCTCATAACACACTTTCCTTTCAAGTAAAGCATATTATAAGGGAACCTGATTTATGCTTAGACGATACAATCGGGGTACAATGCTTTTTTAACTGCCCCTCAGTCGCCTGCGGTGACAGCTCCCCTGACAAGGGGAGCCGATTATGACTTAGATATTGAATAAACCGTTTCTATCTTTATATCGGGCGCGGCGGTGCAGCTGAGCTCTTTTATACTGCCCTCGCCGTTATCCACAATAATATCAACCAGTTTATTTTCTATTTCGCGGCGGATAATATTTCTCAGCTCTCTTGCTCCGCGCTTGCCGTTTCCGCACTTTTCGGCAAGATATGTGCAAACGCTGTTATCAAACCTAAAGTCGATAAGCCTTTCCGAAAGCGAAGCCTTAAGCTCGTTAAGCATAAGCTCGGCAATTTTTGCAAGCGATTCGGCGTTAAGCGGCGAAAATACCACAATTTCGTCCACACGCGCTATAAATTCGGGGCGTAAAAAGCCTTCAAGCGCTTTAAGCGCCTTTTCCTTTGAGGCGTCCGCCTGAGTTTTGCCGAAGCCAAGCAGGTTTTCGGTGCGTTCGCTGCCCGCGTTTGAGGTCATAACGATTATGGTGTTTTCAAAGTTTACCGTTCTGCCCTGCGCGTCGGTGATTCTGCCGTCGTCAAGTATTTGAAGCAGCACGTTAAGCACGTCGGGGTGGGCTTTTTCTATTTCGTCAAACAGCACCACGGAGTAAGGCTTTCTGCGCACCTTTTCGGTCAGCTGACCTGCCTCGTCGTAGCCTACGTATCCGGGCGGCGCGCCTATAATTCTTGATACCGAGTGCTTTTCCATAAATTCGGACATATCAAGGCGGATAAGCGTTTCGGGCGTATCGAAAAGCTGCTCTGAAAGCACCTTTACAAGCTCGGTTTTACCAACGCCCGTAGGTCCTACGAATATAAACGATGCGGGGCGGTGCAGATTGCTTGTATGCACTCTTGAACGCTTGACTGCGGCGGCAACCAAATGCGTAGCCTCCGCCTGACCGATAATTTTCTTATTAAGCGCGTCTTCAAGGCCTGCAAGCTTTTTAAGGTCGCTTTCCTGCACCTTTGAAGCCGGTATACCCGTCCACAGCTCTATCACCTTTGCAATATCCGCGTCGGTAACGGTGTTGTGCGAGGCGGGTTCGTAAAGTCCGGCGGCTATATTTTTATACTTTTCAAGCTCGGATTTTACCATTGCCTGTTTTTCGTAATCGGGGTTTTCAACATTGTTTTCAAGTTCTTCAAGCTCTACCGAATAATCCGCTATTTTTTTGTTTGCGATATAAAGCTCGTCTATCGCCTTATTTTTAAGGCTTGCGCAGGCGCACGCCTCGTCAAGCAGATCTATGGCTTTATCGGGCAGATAGCGGTCGGTAACGTAGCGCTCGGAAAGCAGAACCGCCTTTTTAACGATATCGTCGGTAATAACCACGTTGTGAAAGCCCTCGTAATAGCCCTTAACGCCCATCAGGATATTTTCGGCGTCTGAAAGGGAGGGCTCTTCAACCGTTACGGGCTGAAAACGGCGTTCAAGCGCCGCGTCCTTTTCAATATATTTGCGGTATTCCTTAAAGGTGGTGGCGCCTATAACCTGTATCTCGCCGCGGGAAAGGGCGGGCTTTAATATATTTGCGGCGTTCATTGAGCCTTCGGCAGAGTCGCCCGCGCCTACAAGGTTATGAATTTCATCTATAAAAAGTATTATATCTCCTGCCGCCTTAACCTCGTCCACAAGCCCCTTAACGCGGCTTTCAAACTGACCGCGGAACTGCGTGCCCGCAACAAGACCGGTGAGGTCAAGCAGGTAGATTTCTTTATCAAGCAGTCTTGCGGGCGCTTCGCCGTTTGCTATTTTTTGCGCCAACCCCTCTGCAATGGCGGTTTTGCCCACGCCCGGCTCGCCTATTAAGCAGGGGTTGTTTTTGGTGCGGCGCGAAAGAATTTGTATTGTGCGGTAAAGCTCTTTATCCCTGCCTATTATAACGTCGGTCTGACCGTTTTTTGCCTTTTCGGTAAGGTTGGTGCAATACTGCTCCATAAAGCGGCGGCGTTTTTTCTTAGGTCTTTTATCAGCCGCGGCGTTTTCCTTGCCGTCTTTACTTTCTTTACTTTCGGTTTTTTCGCCCCCGAAAAGCTTACCCAAAAACGGGAATGCGGGCGCGGTGCCCAAATCAAAGGTTTCGTCGTTCAGCTCGGCGTCGTCGTTTTCGTTTTCTTCGTTAAGCGACATAAGATCCATAAACTGGTCGCTCATCTGCTCTATATCCTCGTCCGATATATTCATACGCTTAAGCATATCGTCGACGGGTTTTATGCCGAGCTCCTTAGCGCACACAAGGCAAAGGCCCTGCGGCTCTGAGCCGGGTGTGGACGCGTCGGCAAGAAAAACCACTGCCGGACGTTTTTTGCATCTTGAACAAAGCTTCATTTTGTATCTCCGTTTAATTAAAAGAATTTAGCGGTAAGGTGCGTGAAAAACCACGAGCCGCGAACCGCCTCGCCGGTAAAAATCAAAAAGCCGTTTTCGGTTACGGATACTATAAGGGAAACAACCGTGCAAAACAGCGCGGCTATTATTATGCCCTTGGGTATTCCCACAATACCTCCGAGCACCCGATTAAGCGAGCCTACAATACTGAAAGAAAACAGCCTGTTTATAAATTTGGCGAGTATTTTCACAATAAATATCAGTATTATCATTAAAAACACCGAGTAAATAAGCGAAAGCAGCTTAACAGCCATAGGCTTAACGGCGGTTTGGGATACCGCCCTTACCGCGTTTTCGGTATTATCGCCTATATGCTCGGAAACGGTTTTATCAAGGCTATCCTTTGAAACGCCCAATTTTTCGGAATGATTTTTTATAACCGAGGGAAGTGCGTTCCATACCGAGTCGGACGTATCGGTCACCGACTTATCCGTAACCGCGCTCATTGATTTTACTATCTGCGGTTCTATTATTTTATCATAGGTTATATTACCGAGTGGTGTACTTATTGTTAACGTTATGAAAACAGCCGCAATAAAGCCCGCTAACTCTATTGCTACTTTTACAAAGCCGCGCTTTGCGGAAATTAAAGCCACCGCGAGTATAATTAAAACCACGATAAGATCAAGAACTATGCTCATATGTATTACTCTCCTTCTGCCTCAAGCTTTATAATTTCAATTTTATTATCGGTTATTACCGCCGCCGTGTTCGAGCCCAATACGGCAAGCCGCACGGCGTCGAAGCCGCATTCCGCCTTTCTTAAAACGCCGCCGCTGTCCGATAAAAGATACACCGCGGTATCGCTTATACAATAAATATGTCCGCCGAATACCTGTATATCACTTATTATGCCCTTAAATTCAAATTCGCTTTTTACCTGACCTTTTTTTGTGAAAAGAACCACGCGGTTATCGGTTCGGTCGCTTTCCCTGTTAAATACCGCGGCGATACCGCCGCTGCCCGACCTTAAAAACGCCGGTGAAAAGTCGCTTTTATATTCGGTTTTTTTAAAGCCGCTCCACTCTGTAAAGATATATCCGTTTTCGGTAAGCGCGGAAAAGCCGGAATTGTGAAAGCCGTCAAGTGTGTATACAAGCGAGCCGTCTATAACGTCGGTATACTTAGGGGAGGCGGAATCGAATTCAAGCACGCTTATTTTTGAAGTAAACTTTCCCGAAGCGGCGGAAAAAAGCGACACTGCGATTTTTTTGCCGTTCGGCGATACGGCGACGTTATTGACCGTATCGGTTGCAGAGGACCATTCGTATATCCTTTTATTGCGTTTATCGTACACCGTTACTACCGAAGCGTATTTATCCGACCGTGTAACTACCGCATATACGCCCGAATCCGAAATACCGGCGGTTATGATTTCGTTATCGCTTTTAACCGTTCCTTTTTTTGAACGCAAATTGTAAACCGCCGCTTCGTTTCCGCCCTGAGAGAATATAAGCGCCCGCGTTTTCGAGGTTTTAAGCACGGGGTTTTCATAGCCGTGCATATAAGAGTATATTTCCTTACCGCCGCCCGAATATGCGCAAAGGCGCGTATCCGAAAGCACGTAATAATACCCCCCGCGCGAAACGGCGTTCAGGGTATCGCTGCTTTCAAGCGTTACTGGGTAACCGCCCGCGCCTATAAGCGCGGTTAAATTGCCTATATTTTCCGCTATGCCTACGGGCAGCACCAGATGAAGCACCGTAACCGCAATAATTATTACCGCCGCCGCAGAAAGGGTAATACGCGTTTTTCTTCTGCGTTCAAGCTTTTTGCCTTTGACGACCTTAAGCGGGCTTTCGTTTTTTGCAGGTTCGGCTTTTGCCCTTTTTGCCCGTGCGGGCGACGGCTGCATTTCAATATCCTGCGATATATTTTCGGCGGTTTTTTTTGCCCTTTTCGGTTTAGGCGCGCCGCGCAGCCTGTTTACGTGTTTTTTCTTATAATCGGGCATTAAGATCCCCCTTATTATATAATACCTTTTCCAAAAAAAGCCCCTGCGGCGGCGCGGTCCCGCCCAAAAGCGAGCGCTTTTTTTCCTTAAATACGGTGTTTGCTATATCCGCTTTTACGCGCCCGTCCGAAACGGCGACCGCCGTTCCCGTTATAATTCTTACCATATTGTAAAGAAAGCCGTTTGCGCTTACCCTTAAAACAACCGTATCGCCCTGCCGCGTTACGTTACACTCGGTTACGGTGCGAACGGTGTCCTCGGTGCTTCTGGCAGAGGAGGAAAACGCCGCAAAATCGTGCGTTCCTATAATGCCGGCGCAAAATTCATTCATTTTATCTATGTTAAGCGGTCTTTCGATCCGCCAGGTGTAGCGGCATAAAAACGGGTTCTTAAATTTACTGTTTAAAATATAATAAGCATAGGTTTTGCCCCTTGCGTTATACCTTGCGTGAAAATCGCGCGGCACCTCTGTACAGCCCTTAACCGCTATGTCGCTCGGAAGAAGTGCGGAAAGCCCCCTTAAAAACGCGCTTTCGGGCAGGCTGTCCGCACAGTCGATATGACAGCAGAATTCCCTTGCGTGAACGCCCGCGTCGGTGCGGCTGCAGCCCGTAACGTTCGTGCGCTCGCCCGTAAGCTTTAAAAGCGCGTTTTGCAGCGTTTCCTGCACGGTAATTCCGTTCGGCTGTATCTGCCAGCCGCAGTAAGCCGTGCCGTCGTATGAAATTGTAAGCAGCATACGCTTCAAGGCAAAGCCCCCGTTTTAAAAAATAATATTAAGCGTTATTATTCCGCCGCATATAGCCAAAGCACAGGCAAAAACCGCATAATCGCGCGGCGCGGTGCGCAGCTGCTTCATACGCGTTCTGCCCTCGCCCCCGTTATAGCAGCGGCACTCCATAGCCTCGGCAAGCTCGTAAGCGCGCCGTACCGAAGATATAAGCAGTGGTATCAGTATCGGTATAAGCGCTTTTACCCGCTCTGAAAGCCTGCCGTTTTCAAGGTCGGCACCTCTTGCCTTTTGCGCGTTCATTATTTTTTCGGCTTCCTCTGTAAGGGTGGGAATAAATCTTAGGGCTATCGTCATCATCATAGCAAGGGTGTGGACCGCGCTTTTAAGACCTACGTATTTAAGCGGTGAAAGCAGGCTTTCAATCGCGTCGGTAAGGTCGTTGGGCGTGGTGGTGTAGGTAAGCGCCGAGCTTATAAGAATAAGCAGAATTATGCGCACCGCCATAAACACCGCCCTGTAAACGCCTTCGGTATTAACGGTTAATTTCCAAACCGAGAAAAGCACCCTGCCGCCGTCGCCGTAAAACAGGTTTATAACCGCAGTAAACAAAAGCACGGGCAAAATGGCTTTCATATTTTTAAGGTAAAGCCTTAACGGCACCCTTGATATAAGCATAACCGCCGCCATAGCCGCCGCCGCAAACCCCAAAGAGAAAGCGTTTTTTGCCAAAAATATAAACACTATAAGCAGTATTAAAATCACTATTTTAAAGCGCGGGTCGGTTTTATGCAGCAGTGAATTGCTTTCATAATACTGCCCGAAGGTAATATCTCTAAGCACCCTTGCCACCCGCCTTTATCCGCTTTAGCACCTCAACCGCGCGCGAAACGGTGAAAACATCGTCCGGCACATCTGCTCCCATTGCCTTTAATTCGTAAAACACGCGCGTTACAATAGGCACGTTAAGCCCTATTTCACGCAGCATATCGCCGTTTTTAAACACTTCGTCTGCCGTGCCGAACATTTTAAGCTCGCCGCGGCTCATAACAAGCAGCTTATCCGCCGTGGCCGCCATATCCTCCATACTGTGGGAAATAACTATTACCGTGGCGTTTACGGCGTTTCTGTAATCGTTTATTATTTTCATAACGTTTTCGCGCCCCGCGGGGTCAAGCCCTGCCGTAGGCTCGTCGAAAACAATAACTTCGGGGCGCATTGCCATAACGCCCGCAATGGCAACGCGGCGCTTTTCGCCGCCCGAAAGGTCAAAGGGCGATTTTTCAAGATACTCCTCTTTAACCCCTATAAGGCGGCAGGTTTCAAGCACCCTGTTTTCAAGCTCGGCGCCCGAAAGCCCCATATTTTTGGGCCCGAAGGCTATATCCTTAAAAACGGTTTCTTCAAAAAGCTGATATTCGGGGTACTGAAAAACAAGCCCCACCTTAGCGCGGACCTGCCGTATTTCCTTCGGGTTATCCCAAATATTCACGCCGTTTAACAGTATTTCGCCCGATGTAGGCTTTAAAAGCCCGTTCAGGTGCTGCACAAGCGTTGATTTACCCGATCCCGTGTGACCGATAATACCTATTATTTCGCCCTTTTCGGCGGTAAACGAAACGTTTTTAACCGCGTCGTTTACAAACGGTGTATTTCCGTCGTAGGTGTGGGTAAGATTTTTTACCTCTAAAACTGACAAACCTATTTTCCCTCCGAATGAAGCGCCGCAAATATCTGCTCGGCTGCTTCTTTTATGGAAATCGCGTGGGTATCCACGTTAAAGCCGTTTTTCTTTAAATTATACAAAAGCTCGGCGGTTTGCGGCACGTCAAGCCCGACTCTTTTAAGGCTTTCAACGTCCGAAAAAATCACCTTGGGCTTATCGTCGGCTATTATTTTGCCGTCGTTCATCACTATTACGCGGTCGGCGTTCTGCGCCTCCTCCATATAGTGGGTTATAAGCACCACCGTTATGCCCTTTTCGCGGTTTAAGCGGTGCAGGGTGGAAATTATCTCCGCCCTGCCTTTCGGGTCAAGCATTGCGGTAGGCTCGTCAAGCACTAAGCACTCAGGCTCCATTGCAATAATGCCGGCAATGGCTATTCTTTGCTTTTGCCCGCCTGAAAGGCGGTGGGGGGTGGATTTTTTAAACTGCAGCATATCCGTAGCCTTAAGCGCTTCGTCCACCCGTTTTTCTATTTCCTTAGGCTCTATACCCAAATTTTCGGGACCGAAAGCCACGTCCTCCTCAACTATCGAGGCGATTATCTGGTTATCGGGGTTTTGAAAGACCATACCGACCTTTCTTTTAACCTCTATTTCGGTTTTTTCGTCCTTAGTGTTAAGCCCGTCTACAAATACGTCGCCGCTTGTGGGCTTGTTAAGCCCGTTAAGCATTTTTGCAAGCGTAGACTTGCCCGAACCGTTATGCCCCAAAATTACCGTAAAGCTGCCCTGTTCGATATCAAGGGAAAGATTTTTTACGGCGGCAAAGGTATTGTCCTCGTCCGAATATTCGTAGGTTACGTTTTTTACTTCGATTATACTGTTCATTCTCTTGTCCAAATAGTAGTATTTCCGGCAGGCAGACTGATACCCTTATCTGTTATATAAAGACCGATTTCGTCCGTATATACCCTGCCGCCTTTGTTTTTCGAAACATAGCGGCTTACCATATAGTTAAGTATGGTGGGGGAAAGACCGCCCGTGTATGAATTAAGGAAGAAAAATACCGCGTTATCGGATAACAGCCTGCCCGTTTCGCTTAAAAGCTCGGTAAGCTGCTGCTCAAGCTTCCATACCTCGCCGTTCGGTCCCCTGCCGTAAGAGGGGGGATCCATAATAATCGCGTCGTACTTATTGCCGCGGCGTATTTCCCTTTTAACAAATTTTAAGCAATCGTCCACAAGCCATCGCACGGGGGCGTTTTCAAGACCGCTTGCCGCGGCGTTTTCCTTTGCCCACTGCACCATTCCCTTTGAGGCGTCCACGTGGGTAACCTTAGCCCCTGCCTTTAAGCAGGCCAAGCTTGCCGCTCCCGTATAAGCAAAAAGATTAAGCACCGAAAGGGGGCGGTCTTCGGCTTTAATAAGCCTTTCTGCAAGGCTCCAGTTAACCGCCTGTTCGGGGAAAAGCCCCGTGTGCTTAAAGCCCATAGGCTTTAAACGGAAGGTGAGCCCGCCGTACCCTATGCTCCAAACATCGGGTACTTTTTTTAGCGTTTCCCAGTATCCGCCGCCGCTGCCCGAACGGTGGTAAACGGCGTGGGCGTTTTTCCAAAGCGGATTTTTTCTGTCGCCCGACCATATTATCTGCGGATCGGGGCGGATAAGAATTATATTCCCCCAGCGTTCAAGCCTTTCGCCCGAATCCGCGTCTATAAGCTCGTAATCGTCAAATCCCGTGACGGTTCTCATTTACGCCTTACCCTCGATAACCTTTGCAACCTGTTTTGCAAGCCTTTTAATTTCAACTATATCCTCGCCCTCAAGCATAACGCGTATAAGCGGCTCTGTGCCCGAAGCGCGCACAAGTATTCTGCCGCGCTTGCCGAGTGTTCGTTTAACCTCTTCTATCGCCGCGGTAATATCCTTGTCGTCGGTAAGCTTTGCCTTTAATTCGGGGGACGCCTTTATATTAACAAGCGTTTGCGGCAAAACGGTCATAACAGACGCGGTTTCCGAAGCGGATTTTCCCGTTGCCGACATAATAGACGCGAGCATTGCGCCCGAAAGCTGACCGTCGCCCGTTGTGGCGTAGTTTTTGAAAATGATATGCCCCGACTGCTCGCCGCCTATTTTATAATCGTGCTTTAACATTTCCTCAAGCACATAGCGGTCGCCTACCTTGGTTTCCGCCACGTTAATTTCGTTTGCCTCGGCAAAGCGCTTAAAGCCTAAGTTTGTCATAACGGTTACAACCGCCGTATCGTCGTTTAATATTCCCTTATTTTTCATATCAAGCGCGAATATCGCTATCATACGGTCGCCGTCTATAAGCTTGCCGTTTTCGTCTACGGCAAGGCATCGGTCAGAGTCGCCGTCGAACGCCAGTCCCAAATCAACCTCGTGACCGTTTACATAGTCTATAAGGTCCTCCATATGGGTAGAGCCGCAGTGCTCGTTTATGTTAACGCCGTTCGGGCTGTCGTGCATCATATGAACGTTGGCGCCGAGCTTTTTAAAGAATTTTTCCGCAGTGTATGAGGCGCAGCCGTTTGCGCAGTCTATGGCTATTTTCATTCCCGTAAGGTCGGCGCGCACCGATCTTACAAGGTGGTCTATATAAAGATCCACATAATCGTAACGCGCAAACACACTGCCTATATCTCCGCCCGTGGGGAACTCAACAGGACTCATATCGTCAAGCACAAGCGCCTCTATTTCCTCTTCAAGCGCGTCGGGCAGCTTAAAGCCGTTGCCGTCGAATATCTTAATGCCGTTATATTCGCACGGATTGTGCGAGGCGGATATCATAATACCGGCGTCTGCCTCTCTGTCCTTTACAAGGTAGGCGATAGCGGGCGTAGGCACAAAGCCCACAAGCACAACGTCCGCCCCGACAGAGCAAAGACCTGCCGCAAGCGCCATTTCAAGCATATTTGAGGATACGCGCGTATCCTTGCCTATAAGCACCTTAGGCTTTTCGGTGGTCTTTTCCGTTAATACATATGCCGCCGCTCTGCCTATGTTCATAGCAGTTTCGCAGGTAAGCTCGCTGTTTGCAATTCCTCTTGCGCCGTCTGTTCCGAATAATCTTCCCATTTTCAGTTCTCCTTAAAAATATAAATATTAAAATATTGATTGCTGTACCGTGCTGCCGCCGTCCGGTCGGGTAAGGCCCAAATGGTCGTAAGCCTGCGGCGTTACGCACCGCCCGCGTGCGGTTCTTGTTAAAAAGCCTATCTGCATTAAATAAGGCTCGTAAACGTCTTCAATGGTAACCGATTCCTCGCCTACCGCCGCCGCCAGCGTATCAAGACCAACAGGACCGCCCGAATAGTTGGTTATAATGGTGCTTAACATTTTGCGGTCGAAATCGTCAAGCCCTAACTCGTCTATTTCAAACCGTGCAAGCGCCGCCCTTGCAACGCTTTCGGTAATATCGCCGCCGTATTCCACCTGCGCTATATCGCGCACGCGCTTTAAAAGGCGGTTTGCAATACGCGGCGTTCCGCGTGAGCGCGAGGCTATTTCAAGCGCGCCGTCCGGCTCTATTTCAATACCCAATATCCCTGCCGAGCGCGTTATTATCTGCGCTAATTCTTCGGGCGTGTAAAGCTCAAGCCGCAAAAGCACCCCGAAGCGGTCGCGCAGCGGCGCAGTTAACTGCCCCGAACGCGTGGTTGCGCCCACAAGGGTAAAGTGCGGAACGTCAAGCCTTATGGAACGCGCCGCAGGGCCCTTGCCTATAATAATGTCAAGCGAAAAATCCTCCATTGCGGGGTAAAGTATTTCCTCAACATTGCGCGGCAAACGGTGAATTTCGTCTATAAAAAGCACGTCCCCCTCGTTAAGCGAGGTGAGTATTGCAACAAGGTCGCCCTGCTTTTCGATTGCGGGGCCCGATGTAACGCGCAGATTTACCCCCATTTCCTTTGCAATTATTGCCGAAAGGGTGGTTTTACCGAGCCCCGGCGGTCCGTAAAGCAAAACATGGTCGAGCGATTCGTGCCTGCCGAGCGCCGCCTTTATATATATGCTTAAATTTTCCTTTGCCTTGCTTTGACCTACGTATTCGCTTAGGGTTTTAGGTCTCAGCGTAAGCTCCGCGTCGTCCTCTTTATAATCGTATTCGGGGGCGACTATGCGGTTTTCAAAATCCATTTCCTGCTCTATCAAGGGCTATATCCTCCTTGCAAGGCTTTTAAGCGCCTGCTTTATAAGCTTGTCGGTAGAAAGCGTGCCGTCAAGCCGGCCAACGGCAAGAGACGCCTCGCTTTGGGAATACCCAAGCGAAACAAGCGCCGCCACTGCCTCGGCTGTGTTGGTGTGCGCCGTCGCGTTGCCTATCGCCTTAACGTCCTCTGCCGCGCCGATAGATACCGCGCCTACCTTATCCTTTAATTCAAGCACGATCCGTTGAGCTAACTTTATTCCCACGCCCGCCGCCGCGGTAAGCGCCTTTGCGTCTCCGCTTGCTATAAAAACGGTAAGCCTTTCGGCTGTAAATTCCGAAAGTATTGCAATACCGAGCTTAGGTCCCACCCCGTTTACCGAGGTTATAAGCCGAAACGCCTCAAGCTCGTCCGAATCGGAAAAGCCGTAAAGGTCGAGCGAATCCTCCCTTACCGCCAAAAAGGTGTGCAGAAAAACCTCGTTCCCCTTTTGCGGAAGGCGGTAAAGCGTATTTTTTGTAACCGTACAGCGAAGCCCCACGCCGCCGCACTCAACCACAGCCGAGGTATTATCTGTAAAAATAAGCCTGCCTCTTAAAGAAGCTATCATTTATATGCCCCCTTTATAAAGCCTTGAATATGCCGAGCCCGAATAATTTGCGTGGCAGACCGCAAGGGCAAGCGCGTCTGCCGTGTCGTCGGGCTTCGGCACCCTTTCAAGCCCCAAAAAGCCCTTTACCATTTCCATAACCTGCCGTTTTTCCGCCCTGCCGTATCCGGTTATGGACTGCTTTACCTGAAGCGGCGTGTATTCGGCGATTTTAACGCCGCCGCCGTATGCGGCAAGCAGTATGACACCGCGCGCCTCGGCAACGTCTATCGCGGTGGTGGTGTTGGTGTTGAAATAAAGCTTTTCTATTGACATTTCATCGGGACTGTATTTTTTTATCAGCTCATTCATATCGTTATATATATCCGAAAGCCGCCTTTCAAACGGTATTCCCGCAGGGGTTGTTACCGCGCCGTAGCCAGCCACCGAAAAGCGATTTTTATTATAGTCTATAACGCCGTAGCCGATAGTGGCATAACCGGGATCTATACCTAAAATCCGCACCGAAATTCCTCCAAGGCACACTTATACATTATAAAAAAGATTATACCATACTGCTTTAAATACTTCAATAATTTATTTTTAAAAGAGGGGAAAGAAAAAGGCTTTAAGAGAATTCCACTTAAAACCCGATTATAAAAGCATACTCTGATATAATTTCTTCGAGGTGATACAATGAGCAACGAAGAAATATTTGAAGAATTGCGTGAAGCGCTTAAAGGACTTGAGATGAATATGGTATTTTTAAGGCT
>DJET01000051.1 GCA_002431945.1 Ruminococcaceae bacterium UBA5891
TCACCAACTTGAGTACTACTCCGAATTGCTGTACGTTTTATAACATATGGCGGAGAGGATGGGATTCGAACCCATGTGCCTTTTGGGCAAACGGTTTTCAAGACCGCCTCGTTATGACCGCTTCGATACCTCTCCGTGTCAAGCGACTCAATTATTTTATCATAACACGTTAAAAATGTCAATAAAAACCTTAAAAATATTCTTATAATTTTAAAAATCGGGCAATATTTGAAAATTGCCCGATTTTTTAGGTTCTCATTTTAATTTATAAAAGCGTCGTGAACAACCTTTACTGCTTTATCGGCATATTCGGCGTCAATAAGCACCGAAATTTTAATTTCGCTTGTAGATATCATACGGATATTTATTCCGGCGTCGTAAAGCGCTTCAAACATTTTCGATGCAACGCCGGGATGGCTTTCCATACCTGCGCCGACAACCGAAATTTTCGCTATTGTTTCATCAACCGTAAGCTCTTTATAATTAAGGCTTTCCTTAAGTGCGGAAAGTGATTCCATTGCGGTTTTCGCGTCGCCTTTAGGTACGGAAAAGGTAATATCCTTTGTGTTTTCTCTGCCGACAGACTGCAAAATTATATCAACGTTGATTTTTTGCTGAGCTAACTTATTAAATATTTTAAACGCAACGCCGGGGGTGTCCTTAAGCCCTACTATAGATACGGTTGCCACATTACAGTCCTTTGCAACGCCTCTTATTAAAGTCTTTTCCATTTTTACATTCTCCTTTACAATAGTTCCCGGTTTATTTTCAAGGCTTGAAAGAACCTCAAGCTCGACATTGTATTTTTTTGCCATCTCAACCGAGCGGTTATTTAATACCTGCGCACCTAAGGTTGCAAGCTCAAGCATTTCGCCGTAGGTTATTGCGTCCATCTTTTTCGCGGTTGAAACCTTGCGCGGGTCGGCGGTGTAAACACCGTCAACGTCGGTATATATCTGGCAGCGGTCGGCGTTCATAGACGCCGCTATTGCAACTGCGCTTGTATCTGAGCCGCCGCGGCCCAATGTGGTTATATCGTCGTACTTGTTAATACCCTGAAAGCCCGCAACGATTACTATATTACGCTTTGCGATTTCGTTGCGTATACGCTCGGCGTGAACCTTTTTAATTCGGGCTATACCGTGATTTGAATCGGTAGAAAAGCCTGCCTGCCAGCCAAGCAGCGATATAACGGGAAAGCCGAGCCTTTCAATTGCCATTGCAAGCAGCGCTATTGATATTTGTTCTCCGGCAGAGAGAAGCATATCAAGCTCGCGCTTTGAAGAGCCGTCAGGATTTATTTCCTTTGCCTTTTCAAGCAGATCGTCGGTCGTATCGCCCTGAGCCGATACAACAACTACTATGTCGTTGCCTTTTTTGTAATCCTCGGTAATAATATTTGCAACATTAAAAACTCTTTCGGCGTTTGCTACCGAAGAGCCGCCGAACTTCTTTACTATCAATGACATTAAATTTACCCCCTGATACCTAATGTATGAAGAATCTTAACGGATTCTAAGCCGCAAAACCCGTCAAGCTTTTTACGGATAACGCTTTCACGTTCACAGCCTGTAAGAAAAGCTATTTCGCCGCGGAATTTGTTTTTAACAACCGAAACCGAAGGGAACGCCTTTTCAAACTGTGCTTCAAGCGCGTTAAAATCGTCTGATTTTATGCTTATATAAAGAACTGTCGGCTCGTCCGCGGAATTATCCACATAATCGTCCGCACCGTCTTCCCAAAACAGATACTTACGGTTTTCAAGGTGCTTTGCACAATCAATAATATCCGCGGCAACCGCGCTTGCGGTAGCCTGCTTGCCGGCGCCTTTGCCGTAAAACATTACGTCTCCGGTTTGATCTCCGTTAACCATAATTGCATTAAAAACGCCATTTACGTCTGACAGTATGGACTCTCGGCTTACAAGCGTAGGTCTTACGGTTGCGGTGATTTTACCGTTTTCAAGCTTTTTAGCGTGACCTATAAGCTTTATCACACAGCCAAAGCTGTCTGCCGATTCAACGTCGTCGAGCGTGATATCTGATATACCGTCGGTTAAAACCTGTTCGGGGTATACGTGCTTTCCGAAAGCAAGCGCCGCAAGTATGCAAATTTTGCGGCAGGCGTCGTGCCCTTCAATATCGGCGGCGGGATTTTTTTCCGCAAAGCCTTTTTTTTGCGCTAATTCAAGCGCGGCGTTAAAATCCATATTGTCTACTATCATTTTATTTAAAATGTAATTGGTTGTTCCGTTTAATATGCCCGAAATCTCGGTTATTTCGTTTGCGGCAAGGCACTGCGCTATCGGCCTTAGAACAGGTATGCCGCCGCCTACGCTTGCTTCAAACAAAAAATTAACATTATTGTTTTTAGCGATTTTTAAAAGCTCGGCGCCCTTTGCCGCCACAAGCTCCTTGTTTGAGGTAACAACGCTTTTGCCCCTTTCAAGGCACTGCTTTACAAAATCATATGCCGGGTTGATACCGCCCATAACCTCCGCAACGATCTTTACCGAATCGTCGTTTAGAATCTTATTAAAATCCTTTGTAAATTTATCAGAATATGAAAGACCGTTAAATTCGCGTAAATCAAGAATATATTTAACGTTTATTTCCCCGTGCGCGGCGCGTGCGATCCTATCCTTATGGTATATAAGAATTTCCGCAACGCCAGAACCTACAACGCCGTGGCCCATTATAGCTGCATCAATCATTGTTTTCCTCCGTCTATTCGCTTAATTGATATTACTCCGTCTACCCTTGAGAGCCGTTCCAACAGCTCTTCGGGCGAAATTTCAGCCGCGGAAAGGCTTACGGTAAGCGCCGCGGCGGCCGTTCCGTTTTCGGGAAGGTCCTGATTAAGAGTTATTATATTTGCACCGCATTTATAAAGCGCGGCGGTAAGCGCAGAAA
The DNA here is from genome assembly GCA_002431945.1 of Ruminococcaceae bacterium UBA5891. Lineage (GTDB taxonomy): Bacteria > Bacillota > Clostridia > Oscillospirales > Acutalibacteraceae > UBA737. Next base: position 2,913 of record DJET01000051.1, read on the forward strand.
AAACGCCCGCCCTGTCTGAAAGAACAGCGCTTAAATTTATTGTGCTTACATTACCTGCGGAATATTTGAAAACAAAATCCTTATACTTATAAAAGGCGCTTCTTGAAATTCCTGCCATTTTAGCCGCCTGAGCGGCGCTGGTGGCTTTGCCGAGGCTTAAAAGCTCCTTTGCGCGTATAACGTTTTCAAATACGGGCGGTAAAACCCTTGGGTTAATAAGCAGGTATCGGTCTTCGCTGATATTACTCATATTTGTCCTCCGTACACGAACTGTTGTTTTTAATTATAGTACACTATGTTGTTAAAATCAACTAAAAAATCATTATATTTATATAACTGTTAAAACTGAATAAAAGTTATTATATAGGAGGAATTATTCTTGGAAAGACAGGCAAGAAACGAATTTTTAATAAACATATTGTATTACGGTTTTTGGGCGGCTGTAATATTTTTTTCCGTTAAATTTACCTTTTCGTATTTACTGCCGTTTGTAATAGGCGCGCTTGCGGCGTTTATTATGCAAAAGCCGGCGGTGTTTATAGAAAGCAGGCTACACATAAAGCGCTCGATGTGCGCGGCGGTGCTTACGGTTTTGTTTTTTGCCGTATTATTTGCGCTGCTTGTTTTCGGCGGAATAAAAGCCGTAACCGCTTTGGGCGGACTTACTGCGGATTTTACCAGATATTTAGGCAAGCTCGCAGGCAGTATAAGTGAGCTTAAGGGCAGGCTTGAAATTATGCTTAATAATGTTCCGGAAGGCTTAACCGAGGCTGCCGACAGCCTTTACGGCAATGCTGTTAACAAGGCGGCTTCGATGCTTACGGGCGCCGTTTCGTCTGCGGCGGGGAAAACCGTTAAGGCGGCGCCTGAATTTTTGATAAGTATAATAATATCTGCGGTTTCCGGCTGCTATATTGCCGCCGATTATGAAGGTCTTAAAGGATTTTTAAGGGGAGTTATAGGCAAAAGGGTATACGGTAATCTGCATAAAATTAAGGAAATAGCCGTAAATAACGTTTTTAAGCTTATAAAGGGGTATGCGCTTTTAATGCTTATAACCTTTTTGGAACTGACGGCGGGGCTTATGCTTTTAAAAATAAAATATGCGCCTTTTATAGCGCTTTTAATATCGGTTATAGATATTTTACCTGTTTTAGGTACGGGGACGGTGGTAATTCCCTGGGGTTTTGCGGAGCTTATTACAGGAAACGCCGCAAGGGGCATAGGCCTGCTTGTAATGTATGCCGTAATAACGTTGGTACGCAATTTTGCGGAGCCTAAAATAATAGGCGATAAAATAGGTATAAATCCGCTTTTTACACTGCTTGCCATGTTTATAGGTCTTAAAACCGCCGGCATTGCGGGCGTTCTGCTTTTCCCGACGGCACTTATAGTTACGGTTAAATATTACAAGAATGAAATGAACGAAGAATAGTGTCCCAAATTTTCTTTTTGCATATGATGTAGTATAAATATGTCTGTCCTACGGCGGACTGTTTAAAACGGAGTGAAAAGAAATGAAGGGATATATTATAACAACCGGCACGGTCACGTATGCCATTAAAGGGCGCGACCTGCTGAGAAAAAAAGGAATAAACGCAAAAATCGAAAGAATAACCTCAGGCAAGGGCAGTGCGGGCTGCGGTTACAGCATAATAATAAACGGCGACGTTAACGAGGCCGTAAGCATTCTGCGTTCCGGCGGGGTTAAAATTCTTGAAATTAACGAAAAATAGCTTAAAAAGGCAGGGTCACCCGTTTATATTCGGATGGCCCTGTAATAACAGTATCAGAGCTTTGGGGTGAATTTAATGATATATCTTGATAATGCCGCCACAACGGGAAAAAAGCCGCCGGAGGTAATACGGGCGGTTGACAACGCATTGCGAATATACTCGGCAAATCCGGGCAGGGGAGGTCACAAGCCGTCAATGTCCGCTTCGGCAGCCGTTTATTCCGTAAGAAAAAAGCTTGCCGATTTTTTCGGGGCGTCGGGTCCCGAAAACGTTGTTTTCACAATGAATTGCACCCACAGTATAAATACGGTGCTTAAGGGCGTGCTTAAAAAAGGCGACCACGCAGTAACCTCTTCGCTTGAGCATAACGCGGTTGTAAGACCGCTTGTAAAAACAGGCGCTGCGTTTGACGTTGCGGCGGTATCCCTTACGGACGATAATCTTACATTAAGCGAATTTGAACGGAAAATAAGGCCGGAAACAAGGCTTGTTATATGCACGGGCGCTTCAAATGTGTTAGGCAAAACGCTGCCGATAGGAAAAATCGGCGCGCTGTGCCGCACAAGAGGGGTGCTGTTTGCAGTTGACGCGGCGCAGACGGCGGGTGTGCTGCCGATAAATATGCGTGAAATGAATATAGATTATCTTTGCATAGCGCCGCATAAGGGGCTTTATGCGCCTATGGGCGTGGGCGTGCTTATTTGCGAACAGCCGATAGAAAACACACTGATAGAGGGCGGAACAGGTACAAATTCAGCAGAGACCGTGCAGCCCGACTTTTTACCCGAACGCCTTGAAAGCGGCACGATAAACGTACCTGAGATTATGGGTATTTCAGCGGGCATAGATTATGTAAAACGTTTGGGAACCGACAGACTATATACGCACGAGTTAGGGCTTACCGCAATGCTTTGGACCGAACTTTCAAAAATGCCGCACATAAAGCTTTATACAAATAAGCCGGAGCCGTATGCCTTTGCGCCCGTAATTTCATTTAATGTAAAGGGCAAAAAAAGCGCCGAAACCGCCGCATATTTAAACGAAAAGGGAATAGCCGTAAGGGGCGGACTGCATTGCGCTCCGTTCGCCCACAGACAGATAGGAACGCTTGAAAGCGGCACCGTAAGAGCGTCGGCGGCGGCATTTAATACGCTGTACGATATAGCGGCGCTTGTATCTGCGCTTAAAAATGTAAATTTTATTTAAAAAATATGCAACTTTCTATTGAACGCAAAAAAAAATTATGGTAAAATAAAATGAAATCAAAGTGAGAAAAGGAATGTTTGAGCGTGAACAGCATATTTACGGCAATTTATGCATTTTGGAATCAGATATTATATGCTGTCGCCAGTATGCGGATACCGTTTGATATAATCGATATTCTGCTTATGGCGTATATTATATATAAGGCTATCGGCTTTATGCGCGAAACACGCGCAGGTCAGCTGGCAAAGGGTCTTGTTCTTCTTGTGCTACTGTATTTTATTGCCAACTGGTGGAAGCTTGCAACGCTTAAGTGGGTGCTGTCGCGTTTTGTCGATTATATTATTATTGCAATCGCAATAATTTTTCAGCCGGAAATTCGCAGAATACTTGAAAGAATGGGTCACACAAAATTTATGGGCTCGCAGTCTGTCTCTTACGACAGCGAGACTATGGAAGACTGTATTGATAAGGTCAGCCGTGCCGCCGGCGTAATGCAGGAAAACAGGATCGGCGCGCTTATCGTATTTGAACGTTCAACTCAGCTTGGCGAAATTATAGACACCGGCACCGTAATAAACGCCGTACCGTCGGTGCAGATGGTTAACAATGTCTTCTTTCCGAAATCACCGCTTCACGACGGCGCGCTTATTATAAGAGACGGCAGGCTTTATGCCGCCGGCTGTATACTGCCGCTTACCCAACGCGAGGATATATCCTCGCAACTCGGCACACGCCACAGAGCGGCGATTGGTATGACCGAAAATTCCGACGCGGTAGTGCTTGTGGTATCGGAAGAAACGGGCAACATTTCAATTGTGGTGAACGGTCAGATAACAAGAAATTACAATTCAATATCAGCCGGTGCAGAGCTTAGAAAGCTTTTGCTTAAGGGCGACGGCGACAGCAATACAAACACATTTACAAAGGCGGTTCGCCGCATCAGTCCGTTTAGCAAAAAAGGAAAGGAAGTTGCGAAAAATGAAGCTGAACATAAAAATTCCGACTAACCTTTCTTTAAGAAAGCTTTTATACAATAAACGCTTTACAATACCTTTTTCGCTTATTACCGCGTTTATTTTATGGCTTGTTATAATGATAAGCCAAAATCCCGAAACCGAGCGCACCTTTACCGACGTGCCGGTTAACATTAACCTTGAAAATACCTACGCTGCAACCAATAAAATGGAAATTATAGGCGATATTTCCGCCCAGAAATTTACCGTAACGGTCAAGGGGCCGAGCTATGTTGTATCCGCGCTTAAATCGGGCGATATATACGTTTATGCTTCCGCCGCCGCCATTGACGCTCCGGGTGAATATCAGCTTGACGTTGCCGGCGCAAGAAACACCGCGGTGTCGGATTATGAATTTATAAGCATTTCGCCCGCAACGGTAACCGTAAATTTTGATTATGTCGATACAAAGGAATTTACCGTAAAGGCAAGAGCCGAGGGCGCCTCGGCGGTTGAAGGACTTATTGCCGAAACCGCCGTTGTAAGCGGTACCGAAAGCGATACCATTACAATTAAAGGACCGCGCACGGTTATAAACAAAATCGATTCCGTTGTGGCTTACGCCGCAGTTAACAAAACATTAAGCGAAAGCGCCACCTACGACGCTCAAATAAAGCTTTACGATGAAAACGGCGAGGAAATCGACGCTTCAAACCTGACTCTCAGCGAAACGCAGGTTAAGGTTACGGTTCCTATTTCAAAGCGCAAAACCGTTCCGGTTGTTGCTGATTTTACAAACCTGCCTTCGGGATTTGCAAAGGAAAGCATTTCTTACACCATAGATCACGATTCCGTAAATATTATCGGTACGCCGGACGCAATCGACAAAATAACAAAGGTAACGTTATCTGCGATAGATATTACCTCGGTATCGGTTTCTTCAAAAAGCTTTGATGTTTCCGCAAAGCTGCCCGACGGCGTAAGGATACTCGATGCAATAGAGCATTTTACGGTTACTATTGATACCTCCGGCTATGCCGAAAGAACCTTTACGGTGTCTAACGTTAAATATAACGGGCTTGCTTCAGGTCTTAACGCCACCTCGGATTCGGTTATAAAAAATGTTAAAATATGCGGACCAAAGGCGGTTATAGCAAAGCTCAAAGCAGAAATGCTGTATGCCGAAATTGACCTTTCGGATAAGGCGGCGGGCGAGCATACGGTGCTTGTGACCGTTAAATCCGATCAGTATAACAATATTTGGCAGGTAGGCTCTTACAGCACAACCGTTAAAATAAAATAATTGAATAATTGGCAGATTTCTTCACTCCGTCATAGTATGTATGGGGTGAAGAAAATGCTTAAATATATACTTATTGCGCTGTGCCTTATTTTTGCTTTGCTCGGTCTTTCCGAGTTTTTACATTTGCTTAAGCTTAAATTTATATCGGGTAATAAGGCGGCAACATATTCGCTTTTGCTTTTATCGGATAATATGCCGGACCGACAGATAGCCTATGCCGGCGAACAGCGATTATGGCACGGCAACGCTTATGCCGACCATATTATTGCGGTAAACGCGGGAATAAGCGACAAAGACGACAAGCTCTGCCGCGATACGGCGGATAAATACGGTATAGACTACTGTACCGCAGATAAGCTCGACGAGCTTTTAAATGATTATATAGGAACAGCAAGGATATACGGAGGTGTGCCGAACGGTGGCGGAAACAACAGAAAATAATCTGTCCGAGCTTTCGGGCACGGTTGAAAAGATCACCTACCGTAACGATGTTAACTGTTATACCGTAGCGGAGATAAGAGCAGGTAAGGAAAGGGTTACCGTTGTAGGTACGCTTCCGTATCTGAGCGAGGGCGACGCTGCGGTTTTTTTCGGTACCTATACGGTACACCCGACATACGGCAGTCAGTTTAAAGCGGAAAGCTTTGAAAGAAAAGCGCCTCAGAGCGCCGCGGCGATACTTAGATATTTGTCTTCGGGCGCGATAAAAGGGGTAGGGCCCGCAACCGCGCAAAGAATTGTTGAAAGGTTCGGAACAGACTCGCTTGAGATAATACAGAACAGACCTAAGGAATTAGCCGCAATAAACGGAATATCCATTAACAAAGCGCTTTCAATATCCGAAGAGTATGCAAAGCAATACGGCGTGCGCGATATAATTATGATGCTTTCAAAATATCATGTTTCGCCCGAACGCTGTTTAAGCGTTTTTAAACGCTTCGGAACAAAGTCGGCAGAGCTTATAAAAACAAATCCCTACATACTTTGCGAGGACGGCATAGATTTCAGATTTGAGACCGCAGAGGAAATTGCCGAGGATTTTTCATTTGACAAGGGCAGCGAACTGCGCATTTGCGCGGGTATTGAGTATATACTTCGTAAAAACCTTTTAAACGGTCACACCTGCTTACCTGCCGAAAAGCTTACCGAGGTTGCGGTTCGCTTGCTTGAATGCAAACGGGAAACAGTTGAAATTTGCACGGAGCGCTTAGCAGATTCGTTCAGAATAAAAGAAAAGAGCGTTAACGGAACCGAATACATTTTTTTGCCCGAATATTACTCTGCCGAGGAGCATATTGCCGCACGGCTTATTTCGGTTAAAAGATATATCGATTCAAGCGTTACGGTAGATTCTCTTGAAATTGAAAATGTTGAAAGACAGCTTAACATAACCTTTGAAGAACTGCAGCGCCGTGCGATTTTTGAAGCGTTTGAAAGCGGAGTACTGGTGCTTACGGGAGGACCCGGAACCGGCAAGACCACAACGCTTAACGCAATAATAAAGCTGTTTGCAAACAGAGACCTTGATATAGAGCTTGCCGCGCCGACGGGCAGAGCGGCAAAGCGTATGACCGAGCTTACCGGCAGAGAGGCTAAAACCATACACCGCCTTTTAGAGGTGGAGTGGACAAGCGAGGATAAACAGCAGTTTGCGCGAAATGAAAGAAATCCGCTTTCGTGTGACGTTATAATTATAGACGAAGCCTCTATGATAGACGCGCTGCTTTTTGATAATCTTTTAAAGGCATTAAGGCTTTCGTGCCGAATAATACTTGTAGGCGACTCCGACCAGCTGCCGAGCATCGGTGCAGGAAATGTTTTGGGCGATATATTGGCGTCCGAGCTTTTTCCGTCCATTCGACTTAAAAAGGTTTTCAGGCAGGCAAGCCAAAGTATGATAATTACCAACGCTCACGCCATTATAAACGGCGAAAAGCCGGATTTTCATAACAAAAGCTCCGATTGTTTTTTCTTAAAGCGCGGCAGCCGGTTTGAAGTAAGCGATACCGTGCTTGAGCTTGTAAAGGAAAGGCTGCCCTCAGCCTACGGCTTTGACCCGATACGCGATATACAGGTGCTTTGCCCTTCAAGACTGCTTGAAACAGGCACCGTTAACCTGAACAACGTGCTTCAAAGCGCGCTTAATCCGCATAAAAACGGCACGCCGCAGTTAAGCTTTAAGGGCATATATCTGCGTGTAGGCGATAAGGTTATGCAAATTAAAAATAATTACGATTTGCAGTTTAAGCGCGATAACGGCGAATACGGTACGGGCGTTTTCAACGGCGATGTAGGCTTTATTACCGATATTGACCCGCGCGGCGGTATACTTAAGGTGCAGTACGACGATAGGGTAGTTACATATTTTAACGAAGAGTTAGGTCAGTTAGAGCTTGCATATGCGGTTACGGTGCATAAAAGTCAGGGAAGCGAGTACGACTGCGTTGTTATTCCGCTTTTTGAAGTGCCTTCAAGACTTAAATACAGAAATTTGCTTTATACTGCCGTAACAAGGGCAAAGCGCCTGCTTGTTATTGTGGGAGACGAGGGCATATGGTACGAAATGGCGGCAAACGATAAGAAAACGCTGCGTTATACAATGCTTGGCAGATTTTTAAAGGAATACGGCAATGAAAGCACTTATTAACGCAATATTAGACGCCTTTCACCCAAAACGCTGTATCAGCTGCGGAAAAATAACAGACGAAGATTATCTTTGCGATTATTGCAGCGAAATGCTGGAATTCACAGACCCGCTTAAGCGTTGTATAAAGTGCGGCCTTTTAAAGAAAGACTGTATGTGCAAATACCGTGTTTTCACCTTTAACGGTTGTATTTCTCCTTTTATTAAAAAAGACCCCGCGCAAAGAATAATGTATTCGTTTAAATTCAGAAGAAAATTTCGTGCCGCCGAATTTTTGGCAAACGAAATGGCGTTTTGCGTTAAAAACGAATACCGCGATATAAATTTTGACGGCGTTTGCTTTGTGCCTATGCACAAAAGCCGCAAAAGAGTACGCGGCTTTAACCAAAGCGAGGTTTTGGCTGAAAGAATTGCAAAAATACTCTCGCTTCCGCTAACAAACGCGCTTTCGTGTGTAAAATCGGCGCACTCGCAGCATAAAATCAAGGATTATAAAGAGCGTTTTAAAAATGTTAAGGGTATTTATAAAGCAAACGGCGCGTTTGGCGGCAAAACGCTGCTGCTTGTTGACGATATAATGACCACCGGCGCTACGCTTAACGAATGTGCCGCCGTACTGCTGCGTGCCGGCGCCGACAAAATATACTGCGTTACCGCGCTTCGCACAGATAAAAACGACAAAAAGAAACTTAAGGACGGAAAGTAATTATGGCAACAGAGATCGGAATAGATTTAGGCTCTTCAAAAACCGTTATATTTTCAAGCTCAAAGGTTGTGCTTGAGCTTCCTAATGTAGTAACGGTAGACAGCGAGGCCTGGGAGCCGGTTTATTTTGGAGAAAAGGCAAAGCAGACAATAGGCAGAACTCCTGAAAGCTTAACGCCCGTGTATCCGATCGAGCACGGCGTTATATCGGATTACGATATAGCCGAGGCAATGCTTAAAAACTATATGCAGCAGGCGTTCGGCAACAAGGTTTTGAGGCCGCGCATAATGGCGACTCTGCCGGCAGGACTTACCGAGCTGCAGCACCATTCGCTTTCAAACGTTATGGAATCGGCGGGCGGCAGAAACGTATCCGTAATAGAGGGGCCGCTGGCAATAGCGTTCGGCTTAGGTCTTGATTTTTCAAAGCCGCACGGAACGCTTATAGTGGACATAGGCGCGGGAACTACCGATATTGCAGTTATTTCAATGGGCGGTATTGCAGTTTGCGAATCATTCAAAACCGCTTCAAGCGATTTTGATAACCAAATAATAAGGTACGTAAGAAAAGAATATAATATTGAAATAGGACCCCTTACCGCCGAAATGATTAAAATTAAAGTGGGCGCCGCAATAAGGCGCGACGTTGAGATTGCGGTGGTGGCAAAGGGAAGAAACGTTTTTTCGGGACTGCCCGAAAGCTTTGAAATAACATCGGGCGAGGTATACGACGCTATAATAGATACCGTTGACGTTATATGCAACGCCATAAGGCAGGTTTTAAACCGCACCGATCCCGATCTGGTTGCCGATATTACCGAGGACGGCGTTTACCTTACGGGCGGCGGCTCGCAGCTTTCGGGGCTTGCCGAGAAGCTGCACAGCTTTTTGGGAATTCGGGTAAATCCCCTTGAGGACCCTGCGCACAGCGTTGTAAAAGGGGCGGCGGCGGCGCTTAAAAACCCCCAGCTTCTTAAAAATGTAGATTATCAGATGCGCTCAATTAAGGAGCTTGTGGTTGAATAGCATTTTAATGCTTTAAACCGCTAAAGAAACACTTGACAAATCCGAAAAATAATGTATAATATAATTTAATGAGTTTTTTGAAGGGGTGGACAGAATGTTCGGTTACGTTAATTATCGATTTTATTACTTTAAAACGGACTGTCTGTACGCCTTGGAAGCTTAAATTATAAGGCTTTAAAATTTTAAGTACGGACAGCCCGCGATCGTTTATGCTTTTATGCCGTAAACGCTTGCGGGCTTTGTTTTGGAAAGAGTGATTAAATGCTTAACGAAAAAATGGTGGGCTTAGGCTCGCGCCGCTCGGTTATACGCGAAATATTTGAATACGGCAAAAAGCGCAAGGCGGAAATAGGGGAAGAAAACGTTTTTGATTTCAGTCTCGGCAATCCGAGCGTGCCTGCGCCCGCGGCTGTTACGGCGGCTTTAGAGCATATTATAAAAGAAACCGACCCCGTACGGCTGCACGGTTATACCTCGGCGCAGGGGGATATGGCGGTAAGGGCAAAAATCGCAAAAAGCATTGAAAAGCGTTTCGGCTTTCCCGCAAACAAGGATTTAATTTATATGACCTGCGGCGCGGCGGCTTCGCTTACCGTAACGCTGAACGCGCTTGTAAACAGCGGAGACGAAATTATAATTCCCGCGCCGTTTTTCCCTGAATACCGCGTGTTTGCAGAAAACGCGGGGGCGCGCGTTGTAACGGTAATGTGCCGCGAGCCTGATTTTCAGCTTGATATTAAGGCGATAGAGAGCGCCGTGAACGAAAAAACCAAGGCGATAATAATAAACTCGCCGAATAACCCTACGGGCGCGGTTTTCTCACCCGATACCATAAAGGCTTTAAGCGATATGCTGAATGATAAGCAGGCGGAATACGGCACCGATATTTATATTATAGCCGACGAGCCCTACCGCGAGCTTTCCTACGGAGCAGAGGTGCCGTATATCCCGAAATATTACGCAAATACGGCGGTATGCTATTCTTACAGTAAGTCGCTGTCTCTGCCGGGTGAGCGCATAGGCTACATATTTATTCCCGAAAGCGCAAATAACAGCAAAAAATTATACGCCGCAGTTTGCGGCGCGGGCAGGGCGCTCGGATTTGTTTGCGCACCGAGCCTTATGCAGTACACCGTAGCTGAATGTACCGACGCTTTACCCGATATTTCAACCTATAAGAAAAACCGCGATTTGCTTTTCGGCGCGCTGACCGATTACGGCTATAAGGCGGTACCGCCCGACGGCGCGTTTTACCTGTTTGTAAAATCGCCCGAACCTGACGCGAACGCGTTTTGCGAAAGGGCTAAAAAATACGAGCTGCTGCTTGTACCGTCCGATGATTTCGGGTGCACGGGGTATGTTAGAATATCCTACTGCGTAACAACAGAGCAGATAGAAAAATCATTACCGGCGTTTAAGGCGCTTATTGAGGAGTATAAATAAATGACAGAGCTTGAAAAGGCAAGGGAAGAAATTAACCGAATAGATAAGCAATTGGCGCGGCTGTTTGAAGAAAGAATGGCGGCGGTAAAAACGGTTGCCGAGTATAAAAGGCAAAACGGAGTGCGCGTAACCGATTTATCCCGCGAGGCGGAGGTTATAAAGCGCAATTCATCGCTTATTGAAAACGAGGCGTTAAAGCCCTATTTCGTAAGCTTTTTGCAGAGCAATATGGACATTTCAAAGGCGTATCAGCACCGCCTGCTTGAGGGTATGCGCATAGCCTACAGCGGGGTTGAGGGCGCGTTTGCCAATATTGCCGCAAACCGCATTTTCCCCGACGGTACGGCGGTTTCCTGCGGGGATTTCAAGGCGGCGTATGAATCTGTGGAAAAGGGCGAGAACGACTGCGTTATTCTTCCGATTGAAAACAGCTACAACGGCGATGTAGGTCAGGTTATGGATCTTACCTTTTTCGGTTCTTTATATATAAACGGAATTTACGATATTGAAATAGTGCAAAATCTGCTTGCCGTTAAAGGCACTACAATGGACGAGGTCAAAGAGGTTATAAGCCACCCGCAGGCGCTCGGTCAGTGTGCGGCTTACATAAGACAGCACGGCTTTAAGCCGACCGAGGCGGTAAACACAGCGGTTGCGGCAAAGCTTGTTGCAGATTCGGGCAGGCACGATATAGCGGCGATAGGCAGCAGCGAGGCTGCAAAAAAATTCGGGCTTAAAAAGCTTGAGGCGCACATTAACACAAGCGGTAACAACACAACCCGTTTTGCGGTGTTTTCAAAGGCGGCGAAAGCCCCCTCTAAAGCCGATAACCAGTTTATAATGCTTTTCACCGTGCCGAACGAGGCGGGGTTACTCGGTCAGGCAATAGCGGTTATAGGAAAATACGGCTTTAACCTGCGCGCCCTAAAATCCAGACCTACAAAGGAGCTTATTTGGAGCTATTATTTCTATGCCGAGGGCGAGGGCAATATAAACAGCGAAAACGGCAGGGCTATGCTTAAAGAGCTTAAAGAAAAGTGCAGCAACGTGCGTGTTGTGGGCAGCTTTGAAAAGGAAATTGTGCTAAAGGGTGACGACGAATGATACTTCCCGTTAAAACAGGAACAGGCGGCTACAATATTTACCTTGAGCGTGGAGCGCTTAAAAAAGCGGGGGAATATTTAAACCTTTCCCGCCGAGTGCTTATAGTAACCGACAGCGGCGTGCCGAAAGAATACGCCGAAGCGGTGGCGGCGCAGTGCAAAGAGCCGTATATTGTAACTCTGCCGGAGGGCGAAAAGACCAAATGCTTTGACAGCTTTAAATATTTACTTTCAAAAATGGTGGAATACGGCTTTACAAGGAGCGACTGCGTAGCGGCGGTTGGCGGCGGCGTTATAGGCGACCTTGCGGGCTTTGCGGCGGCAAGCTTTATGCGCGGAATCGATTTTTACAATATCCCCACAACCGTTTTATCGCAGGTGGACTCATCTATCGGCGGCAAGGTTGCCATTGATTTTGAGGGGTATAAAAACATTGTCGGCGCGTTTCACCCGCCTAAAGCCGTTATAATTGATTCCAATACCCTTAAAACCCTGCCCGAAAGGCAGATTTCAAACGGGCTTGCGGAGTCGGTTAAAATGTCGCTGACAAGCGATAAAGAGCTGTTTGAGCTTTTTGAAAAGGGCGATATTAAGGACAATATTGATACAATAATTGAAAGATCGCTTAAAATAAAGCGCGCGGTAGTAGAACAGGACGAAAAAGAGGGCGGGCTGCGCAAAATACTCAATTTCGGGCACACCTTGGCGCACGCGATTGAGAGCGAGAACGAAATGCAGAACCTGTACCACGGCGAGTGCGTGGCGCTCGGTATGATACCTATGTGCTCACAAGAAGTCAGAAACAGGCTAATACCCGTGCTTGAAAGACTTAATTTGCCCATATCTACCGCTGTAACGGCGGATACGATAATAAACGCTATGCGGCACGATAAAAAAATGTCTGGCGATAAAATTACTGTAATTTTAGTAAACACGGTAGGCACATACGAAATGAAAGAAATGCCGTTTGATACATTTGCTGAAAAAATAAGGGGGTCTTTAGGTTGAAAAACAGCTTCGGCAACTCGGTTATTTTAACGCTGTTCGGCGAAAGCCACGGCTTGGGTTTAGGCGCGGTGCTTGACGGCTTAGCCCCCGGAATTGCGGTGGACGAGGATTTTATCCGCAGTCAGTTATCCCTCCGCCGCCCCGTAGGCGATATTTCAACGCCGAGATCAGAACCCGATAATTTTGTTATAGAAAGCGGTGTTTTCGGCGGCAAAACTACGGGAACGCCCATTTGCATTGTAATACCGAACGTTAACACCCGTTCTAAAGATTACAGCGAGCTGCATTCAAAGGCGCGTCCGGGGCACGCGGATTACGCGGCGTACACAAAATACCACGGCTTTGAGGATTACCGCGGCGGCGGGCATTTCAGCGGCAGAATTACCGCGGGAATAGTGGCTGCGGGCGCGGTTGCGATTTCGGCACTTAAAAATAAGGGCATATATATAGGTACGCACATTAAAAGCATATCAGGTGTGGGCGACCGCGAATTCCGGAATATCGCGGTCGATATAAAGGCGGTATCGCAAAAGGAATTTGCCGTGCTTGACGACAGCGTTAAAGAAAAAATGATAAATGAAATAACCGCCGCCAAAGCGGACGGCGACAGCGTGGGCGGCGTGCTTGAAACCGCAGTTATCGGTTTGCCGGCAGGTATCGGCGAGCCGTGGTTCGGCGGGGTGGAAAATGTGCTTTCCTCAGCGCTGTTCGCCGTGCCTGCGGTTAAAGGCGTTGAGTTCGGCGCGGGCTTTGCGCTTGCAAATATGCGCGGCAGCGCCGCTAACGATGAATTTTTCTGTTCGGGCGGCAAAATCACCACCGCCACCAACAATAACGGCGGAATAAACGGCGGAATTACAAACGGTATGCCCGTTGTTTTCCGCTGTGCGGTAAAGCCCACGCCCACAATTCATAAAGAGCAGAACACGGTTGATTTTATCAAGAATGAAAACGTTAAAATTGCGGCGGGCGGCAGGCACGACCCCTGCATAGTCCACCGTGCGCGCGTGGTGATAGACAGTATTACGGCAATAGCGCTTTGCGATATGTTAGCGGGCAGATTCGGTACTGATTGGTTAGGTGAATAAATGGAATACGGCTGTATAGGAGAAAAGCTTTCGCACAGCTTTTCAAAAATAATTCACGCAAGGTTAGCGGACTATAATTACGAGCTTTGCGAAATACCGCGCGGTGGGCTGGACGGCTTTATGAAAAAAGCCGATTTTAAGGCGATAAACGTTACAATTCCTTATAAACAGGCGGTAATACCTTATTTGTATTATATAAGCGATACGGCAAGGAAGATAGGCGCAGTAAACACCGTGGTTAATAAAAACGGCAAATTATACGGCTATAATACCGATTTTTCGGGGCTGCGTTCGCTGATACTCCGTCAGGGTGCTGATTTAAAGGGCGGCAAGGCGCTTATTTTAGGTTCGGGCGGCACTTCAAAAACCGCAGCGGCGGCAGCCGAGGATTTAGGCGCAAAGGAAATATACCGCGTTTCAAGATCGGGCGCGGACGGCGCGATAACCTATGACGAGGCTTATAAAAAACACAGCGACGCCACTGCAATAATTAACACAACCCCCTGCGGAATGTACCCGAATATAGGCGTTTCGGCAATAGATTTAAGCCGTTTTGAAAATGTTAAAAGCGTTACCGACGCGGTTTACAATCCGCTTTCAAGCGCGCTTGTTATATCGGCGCGCGAAAGGGGAATAAACGCAACAGGCGGGCTTTATATGCTGGTTTCCCAAGCGGCATACGCGGTGGAAAAGTTTACGGGCGGCAGCATATCAGCAGATAAAACCGAAGAGGTCTACCGCGAGATTTTAAGGGATAAAAAGAATATTGTGCTTATAGGTATGCCGGGCTGCGGTAAGACTACAATCGGTAAAATATCAGCCGACGAACTTCAAAAAAAATTTACCGATACCGACGATGAAATTATAAAGCGCATAAATATGCCGATAGCCGATTATTTTGCAAAGCACGGCGAAGAAAGCTTCAGGCATATTGAAAGCGAGGTTATAAAAGAAATTGCGACTTGCCAGTCCTTAGTTATTGCAACGGGCGGCGGCGCGGTTTTAAACCCCGATAACATAAGGCTTTTAAAGGAAAACGGAACGGTTATATTTATCGACCGACCGCTTGAAAAATTGGTAACCACGGCGGATCGTCCGCTTTCTTCAAGCAGGGAGCTGCTTGAAAAGCGATATAAGGAAAGATACGGCTTGTATTGTGCCGCTGCCGATATAAGAATAGACGCAGCGGACGAAATAGGGCAGAATGTTAAAAATATTGAAGAGGTCTTTTTAAATGAAAATACTTGTAATTAACGGGCCGAATATAAATATGTTAGGAATAAGAGAACCCGGTATTTACGGCAGCGACAGCTTTGAAACGCTGTGTAATAACGTAAAAGCCCACGCCGAAAAGGCGGGAATTGAGGTAAAGCTTTTCCAATCCAACCACGAGGGCGCGCTTGTGGACGAAATTCAGGCGGCATACGGCAAATTTGACGGCATAGTTATAAACCCCGGCGCATACACGCACACAAGCATTGCGCTGCCCGATGCAGTAAAGGCGGTTTCAATACCGACGGTTGAGGTACATATTTCGGACGTTGCTTCGCGCGAGGATTTCAGGCAGATAAGCTATATAAGAAAAGCCTGCGTTAAAACAATATGCGGGCACGGTATTGCGGGATATACCGAAGCGATTGACTACTTAATTAAGGAATACGGCGATAAATAATGATAGCAACCATTGAAAAAGGAACGGCATACGGCAGGGTAGAGGCTCCGCCCTCAAAAAGCGTTTCTCACAGATATTTAATTTGCGGCGCGCTGTCGGGCGGCAGCGTTATAGAAAACGTTGCGTTTTCAGAGGATATTAAGGCTACTCTTAATTGCCTTAAGGCCTTGGGCGCCGATTATGAAATTGACGGCAGCACGGTTAAGATAGGCGGAATATCGCCCGATAAAGCTGTTAAAAGCACCGAGCTTTTCTGCAATGAATCGGGCAGTACGTTAAGGTTTCTAATTCCGCTTTGTCTTCTTTTCGGGCAAAAAATCACCCTTAAAGGCACCGAAAGGCTTATGAGCCGCTCGCTTGCGGTTTATAAGGATATGTGCCTATCGCAAGGCATTGAATTTTCAGAGGATAAGGAAAGCGTTACTGTATGCGGAAACCTTCGCTCCGGTAAATACTCCGTAAGGGGAGACGTTTCAAGCCAGTTTATATCGGGGCTTATGTTTGCCTTACCGTTGCTTGAAAACGACAGTATAATCGATATAACGGGTGCGATTGAAAGCGGCTCGTACCTCGGTATGACGGTAAAGGCGCTTGCCGATTTCGGTATAAGAATAAGCAGAACGGACGAACACACCGTATTTATAAAGGGTAATCAGACCTACAAGCCGCGTACGCTTTGCGTAGAGGGGGATTATTCCAACGCCGCGTTTTTTGAGGCGTTTAACTCGGTAGGCGGCAATGTTGCGGTTACAGGACTTAAAAAGGATACCTGCCAAGGCGACGCGGTTTACAGAAAGCTTTTCGGCAAATTGGTGCGCGGCTGCCCCGAAATAGATATTTCCGATTGCCCGGATTTAGCGCCTGTTTTAATGGCGGTTGCGGCGGCAAACAACGGCGTAAGGCTTACGGGCACCCACCGTCTTAAAATAAAGGAAAGCGACCGCGGAAAAGCTATGGCGGAGGAGCTTTCAAAGTTCGGCTGCAGCGTAAAGGTTTATGAAAATGAAATTGAAGTGAAAAAGCACGGTATAACAACGCCTACCGATATACTTTCGGGTCACAACGACCACAGGATAGTAATGGCGCTTTCACTTCTTTGCAGTATAACAGGCGGCAGTATATCGGGCGCCGAAGCGGTAAACAAAAGCTTTCCCGATTATTTCCGCAGGCTTTCATCACTCGGCATAAAGGTTGAAGAAAAATGAAGTTAAGTAAAGATACAAATATTTTAATAGTAGGCTTAGGGCTATTGGGCGGCAGCTACGCCGAAGCCCTCACAAAGAAAGGTTATACCGTAAACGCCGTAACAAAGGAGCAATCGTCGGTTGATTTTGCGCTTAAAAAGGGTATAATCAATTACGGCACAACAAAGCTTGATAAAAGCATTATTTCCGCCGCAGATTTAGTTATATTCGCGCTTTACCCACATATTTTCACCGAATGGATAGAAAAAAATCAACACCTATTAAAATCGGGCGCTGTTATAACTGACGTTACGGGTGTTAAGAGCTGTATTGTTTACAAAATTCAGAAGATACTCCGCCCGGACGTGGAGTTTATAGCCGCCCACCCTATGGCGGGGCGCGAGGTATGCGGGGTTGAAAACAGCGATTCGGGCATTTTCAGGGGTGCTAACTACATAGTGGTTCCCACAGAGAAAAACACCGCCGGCGCAATAGAGCTTTGCCGCGATCTGGGCGAGAAATTAGGCTTTCACCGCATAGCGGAGCTATCGCCCGAAAAGCACGACGAAATGATAGCGTTTCTTTCCCAGCTTACCCACTGCATAGCGGTAACGCTGATGTGCTGCAACAACACACCCGACCTTGAATATTACACGGGCGACTCATTCCGAGATTTAACGCGCATTGCGCGGATAAACGACGAAATGTGGAGCGAGCTGTTTTTGGATAACAGAGATATGCTGCTTGCCGAAATGCGCAGCTTTAAGCAAAGCTTCCAAGCGCTTTACGAAAAAATCGAAACGGGCGACCGCGAGGGAATACGCGAAATGATGCGGCTTTCCACCGAGCGCAGAAAACGCTTTAACAAGCACCTATAAGATTAACGACCTAAGGGGAAAAAGACTATGAATATGAAATTTTTAAGAAAACTGCCCATACCGCAGCAGATAAAGGCGCGCTACCCTGTATCAGAGCAGGACGCGGCGGTAAAAGCTGCGCGCGACGAGGAGCTTAAAAACATTTTTTCGGGCAAATCGGATAAATTTATTTTGGTGATCGGTCCCTGTTCGGCAGACAGCCGCGAGCCTGTGCTCGACTATATTTCAAGGCTTAAAAAGGTACAGGAGGACGTAAAGGACAAAATACTTATAGTACCGCGCATTTACACCAACAAGCCGCGCACCACGGGCGACGGATATAAGGGAATGCTTCACCAGCCTAATCCCGACGAAACGCCCGATATGCTAAAAGGCATTGTTGCAATAAGAGATCTGCATATGGCGGCGCTGCACGATTACGGCTTTTCCTGCGCGGACGAAATGCTCTACCCTGATAATCACCGTTATTTATCCGACCTGCTTTCCTACGTTGCGATAGGCGCGCGCTCGGTTGAAAACCAACAGCACAGGCTAACGGCCAGCGGACTCGATATACCCGTGGGTATGAAAAACCCCACAAGCGGAGATTTAAGCATTATGATGAACTCTATAACCGCCGCGCAGCACAGCCATACCTTTATATACCGCGGGTGGGAGGTTGTAAGCGATGGCAACCCCTACGCACATTCCATTTTGCGCGGATATATTGATTTTGCGGGCAAAAACGTCTCTAATTATCATTACGAAGACCTTGTAAAGCTGCACGAGCTGTATTCGGAAACAAAGCTTGCTAATCCCGCCGTAATAGTTGATACCAACCATGCAAATTCGGGCAAGCAGTATTTAGAGCAGATAAGAATTGCAAAGGACGTGGTTTACAGCTGTAACCACAATAAAGACATTCGCTCAATGGTAAAGGGGCTTATGATTGAAAGCTATATTGAGGACGGCGCACAGAAGATAGGCGAGCATATTTACGGTAAATCCATAACCGACCCGTGCCTTGGCTGGGAAAAATCCGAAAAGCTTATTTATAAAATTGCAGATACTTTAAAATAAAACATTTACAAATAACATCTTCCGTATTAAAATATATAAGTATTTAATTACGGAGGGTGTTACTTTTTTTATGAACAGTATTAACGTTACAAGATTTATAAAGCTGCAAAAGGTTATTTTAAAAACATACGAAAAAGCGGCTGAAGCGGCGGCAAGGCGTTCGGGAATATCCGTCGACGAGGCGGAGGCTCTTATATATCTTTACGAAAAACCGGAACATAAGGGAAAATTAAACGATATTCGTCTGTCCGAGGTTCAAAAAACCGCCGAGGCACTTACTGCCGATACCATGGCGGCAATAAACGGCGATGAAATCTCTCTTACGGGCAAAGGGGGAATTGCGGCAAAATCGGTTTCAATGTCGGTTGAAAGGTTTTTTTCGCATATGTTAGACGGAATATCGCCAGAAGAACAGTTTATTGTAGAATCGGTGCTTGAAAAAATGTATAAAAACATTGAGAATAATTAGGATAATATTGCATTTTTAAGAGTAAAATATTAACAATAGTTTAAATTTTAAAATGCGGTATTGACTTTCCCTGATTTTCGATTATAATGTATATTGCAGTTAAAAAAAGACGGTATACGCCGTCTTTAAAACATAAGTTTGGAGGAACTTGTTATGAAACTTAAACCTTTGGCAGATAATGTTGTTATTAAAGCAACAGAAGCAGAGGAAACCACTAAAAGCGGTATCGTTTTAACCTCGGCCGCTAAGGAAAAGCCGCAGGTTGCGGTTGTAGTTGCGGTAGGTCCCGGCGGTATTGTGGACGGTAAGGAAGTTAAAATGTCCGTTAAAGAGGGCGACAAGGTAATCGCCGCTAAGTATTCGGGCACCGATATAAAAATCGACGGCGAGGAATTTACCGTTCTTCACCAGTCAGACATTTTGGCAATAGTAGAATAATCGGAGGTAAGTTATTATGGCTAAAAATATTATTTTCGGCGAAGAAGCCAGAAAATCACTTCAGGCAGGCGTTGATAAATTAGCAGACGCCGTAAAGGTAACGTTAGGCCCCAAGGGCAGAAACGTTGTTCTTGATAAAAAGTACGGTTCACCCCTTATTACTAACGACGGTGTAACCATAGCAAAGGAGATCGAGCTTGAAGATCCGTTTGAAAATATGGGCGCTCAGCTTGTAAAGGAAGTATCGGTTAAAACAAACGACGCCGCAGGCGACGGCACCACAACGGCTACCGTTTTGGCTCAGGCGCTTATTAAAGAGGGTATGAAAAACGTTGCCGCGGGCGCTAACCCGATGGTTGTAAAGAAAGGCATTAAAAACGCAGTTGATACCGCTATTGATACGGTAGTAAAGAACTCCAAGAAGGTAAGCGGCAGCGACGATATCGCGCGTGTTGCAACCGTTTCTTCGGGCGACGAGGTTATAGGCAAGCTTATCGCCGAGGCTATGAGCAAGGTAACGGCAGACGGCGTTATTACCGTTGAAGAATCAAAAACCGCCGAAACATACTCAGAGGTTGTTGAGGGTATGCAGTTTGACCGCGGTTATATTACTCCTTATATGGTAACCGATTCGGATAAGATGGAAGCCGTGCTTGACGACGCGCTTATTCTTATAACCGATAAGAAGATATCCAACATTCAGGAAATTCTTCCGTTACTTGAGCAAATAGTTCAGGCAGGCAAAAAGCTGCTTATAATTGCAGAGGATATTGAGGGCGAGGCTCTCTCAACCCTTATTGTTAACAAGCTGCGCGGCACATTCACCTGCGTTGCGGTTAAGGCGCCGGGCTTTGGCGACAGACGTAAAGAAATGCTCCGCGATATAGCCATTTTAACCGGTGGCGAGGTTATTTCCGAGGAATTAGGTCTTGAGCTTAAGGATACCACAATGGAACAGCTCGGCAAGGCGCGTCAGGTTAAGGTTACAAAGGAAAACACAATTATTGTTGACGGTGCGGGCGATTCCGCCGCTATCAAGGACAGGGTAGCCCAGATCAGAAACGAGCTTGCTGCTACAACCTCCGACTTTGATAAAGAAAAGCTTCAGGAAAGGCTTGCAAAGCTTGCAGGCGGCGTAGCCGTTATTAAAGTAGGCGCTGCTACCGAAATTGAAATGAAGGATAAAAAGCTTCGCATTGAAGACGCTCTTTCAGCTACCAAGGCGGCAGTTGAAGAGGGCATTGTTGCAGGCGGCGGCGTAGCGCTTATTAACGCCATTCCTGCGGTTAAGGCTTTGCTTGATACCGTTTCGGGCGATGAAAAAACAGGCGTTAATATTGTTCTTAAGGCGCTTGAGGCTCCCATTAAACAAATTGCGTTTAACGCAGGTCTTGAAGGCTCTGTAATTATTGATAAGATCGTTAACAGCGGCAAGGTAAATTACGGCTTTGACGCTTATAACGAAACCTATACCGATATGATAGACGCAGGTATAGTTGACCCGACAAAGGTTACGCGTTCTGCTCTTGAAAACGCGGCTTCCGTTGCGGCAATGGTTCTCACAACCGAGAGCCTTGTGGCAGATAAAAAGGAAGACGCGGCGGCAGCTAATGCAGCAGCGGCAGCTGCGGCACAGGCCGGCGGAATGTATTGATAAATTTAAAAACAGGCTAAGCGGTAAAACGCTTAGTCTGTTTTTAAAATACACACAAATAAAAATACGGTGAGATTGCAGGTATTATATAAGTTAAGCAATCACGCCGTATTTTTCTATCTGTTTTTTCTTACCGTAAGCGCACTTATAAGCACGTATAACAAAATAAGTAATAACGTGCTGCCTATAAGCACCGCGTACATAGCGCCGAGCGAAACTTTATTGTCAAAGAAATAAAGATTACAGTCAACAGAATCCTTTATTGCGCTTAAAACCTCGTTCGGAAATCCCGTATTTTTCATTTCATTAAATACGCCGTTCATAGCATGGTTTCTAAGCAGGCTTGTGCCGTATGTACCCGGTAAAAACATTATAAAACGCTGTAACCCCTTACCGAACTGAGAAATAGGCATATATGCGCCGCAAATAAACCCGTAACCCGCGCTTACAACCGTTCCCACGGCTGAAATCTGCCCCTGTGACGACAGAAAAACATTTATTACCGAGGAAAGTGCCGTACCGAACAGAGTCAGCAGAAATACATCAAGTATTATAAACATAACGTCCTTTAAAGACATATACCAGCCTATCGTGCTAAGGTAGATAAAGCAAGCCGCCGTTGCGGCAAGGCAAACAAGCAGGGTGGAAATAAGCGTTGAAATATAATAGCTTAACGACAGCACGCTGCTTTTAACGGGAGAGACGGTAAGGTCATGCCTTGCGCCCGAAACCTTATCCTGTACCATAAGCATATTGCAGCAAAACGAGACCGTAACACAGCTTACTGCAAGCAGGGAAGAGAACAGCTCGCCGCCCACCGTGGCGTCTATCAGCTTTTGCTTTATGCTAAAGCCCGCCGGCAGCGCTGAAGAGAAGCTGTCACGGTATACCTTTGCCAAAAACGTGGCATACAGCACAAGAAGTATTATAGGTGTTATAAGTGATGTAAAGAACATACCCTTATCCTTGAAAAACAGCTTGCAGTTTCTTTTGGTAAGATTGTAAAGTCCTGTCATTTATTTTCGCCTCCCGTAAGCTTTTTACCGGTAACCGTAAGAAATACGTCGTCCATCTTGCCTTTGGTTATCTCATAATCGCGGAAAATTTCGGGTTTTTTTACTATAAGCGCGGTTGCCGCTGCGGTATCCGGGACCGCAACGCGATAGGCGTCGCCGATTTTTTCGTAAGGATAGGAAAGCTCCTTTATCTCGTTTTCGTTTGCGCCGTACAGTGTTATAAAATCGCCCGTATATTTATTCTTAAGCTCTATCGGGGTGCCGCAGGCGGAAATTTTACCGCTGTCCAAAATCACAACGTAATCGGCGTCAGCCGCTTCCTCCATATAATGCGTTGTAAGGAAAACAGTCATATTTTCGGTCTTTCTTAAATTTTCAATCGCACGCCAAAGCGTAACTCTGGTCTGAGGATCAAGACCGGTAGTAGGTTCGTCTAAAATAAGTATTTCAGGCTTATGTAAAAGCGCGCGCGCCACATCTATCCTGCGGCGCTGACCGCCTGACAGCTTACCTACCGAACGGTTTAAAAGGTCCTTAAAATCAAGCGTTTCAGAAAGCTCGGCAAGTCTTTTTTTAAAACTGTCTCCGTTTATACCGTAAAGCGCCGCCCGGCTTTTAAGATTTTCCTTAACGGTAAGCGCCTTGTCAAGCACCGAGCCTTGAAAAACAACTCCTATTTTACTTAAAATCCTTTCGGCGGCGTTATCTGTATTTTCACCGCATACCGTAACGCTGCCGCCGTCTTTTTTAAGCTGACCGCAAATAATTGAAATAGTGGTTGATTTTCCTGCGCCGTTCACACCTAAAAATGCAAATAGCTCGCCCTTTTTCACACTGAACGATAAATCGTTAACAGCCTTAATACTGCCGAATGATTTACACAAATGCTCAATTTCAATAATATTCTCCATAAGACCCTCCGTTAAAATTACACTATTAAAAGCTCATCGGGACTTTCGGTTATATCCCTGCAGCCGTCTTCGGTTACAAATACCATATCCTCTATTCTTACGCCGAACTTGTTTTCAATATAAATTCCCGGCTCTACCGTTATAACGTTTCCGCTTTTTAAGGTCTCATTGCATTTCGGGCTGAAAACGGGACTTTCGTGTATTTCTATACCCACGCTGTGACCGAGCGCATGACCGAAGCAACCCTCAAATCCCGCATTATTTATAATATCGCGTGCAATTTTATCAATATCACTGCAAACGGCACCGCTTTTAACCGCGCTTACAGCAGCCGCCTTAGCGTTAAGCACCGTATTGTAAACAAGCCGCTGTTCATCGGTTATATATCCCACCGCCACGGTTCGCGTCATATCAGAGCGGTAACCGTTTACAACCGCTCCGAAATCCATAGTTACAAAATCTCCGCGTTCTATCCTTTTATCCGTAGGAACGCCGTGCGGCAGAGAAGAATTTTTACCCGAAACAACAATAAAATCAAACGATACGCCGTCGGAACCGAGCTTTCGCATATAAAATTCCATATCAAGCATAATCTCTCGTTCGGTTCTTTCGGTGTTTATGCGGCTTAATATATATGAAAAGGTTTTATCTGTTAAGCGCTGGGCCTGTTTTATATATTCAAGCTCGCTTTCACTTTTAACAGCGCGCATATTTTTAAGCAAATTATCAAAACTGTCGCTTTCAGATACGGTAAGCGGCTTTAATCGGGCGGTTAACCGCTTAAAATCAGCAAGCGACAAGCTTTCGGTTTCCGTATATATATTACCGACGCCGTTTTCTTCACACAACCGCTTAATTTCATCAAACGGATTTTTTGAAAGTATTACCTTGCAGTCCTTAACGGTTTTACACGCTTTTTCATAATATCTGAAATCTATAAGAAAATAGGCATAATTCTTTGTTACAAGCACATAGCCCGCGCTTGAATTAAAACCTGTTAAATAAAATCTGTTCGGACCTCCTGAAACCAGCAAAGCGCTGTTTCGGTCAAGCTCGTTTTTAATTGTATTTACACTATTCATTTCAATCCCAACCTTTAAATATAATTATACCAAATCTAAGATAATTTGACAACAGAAAAATATAATAGTATAATAATGCAGGAAAGAGTGAACGAATTTGGAAAAAATAAACTATCAGCTTATAACCGATAAAATTATAGAAGAGCGCTGCAAAACCAAACGCGAAAGGTTGCTTTTGCACGCCTGCTGCGCGCCTTGCGCAACATACGTACTTGAGTATTTAACAAAATATTTCGATATAACCGTATTTTTCAGCAATTCCAACATTACAGATAAAAGCGAATATGAAAAAAGGCTTAGTGAGCTTTATGGGTTCTGTAAAACCGCTTCGTTTTGCAGTGGCGTCAAAATAATTGAAGACGAATACAATACAGAAGAATACTATAAATTTGTTAAAGGCCTTGAAACAGAGCCGGAGGGCGGTAAAAGGTGTGATCTGTGCTTTAAAATGCGCATTTCGCGCACGGCGGAATTTGCCGCGAAAAACGGTTTTCCCATATATGCAACAACACTTACGGTAAGTCCGCATAAAAATGCCGCGCTTATAAATAAAATAGGGGAGAGCTGCGCCGAAAAAAACGGTGTTTTATATCTCCCGTCCGATTTTAAAAAGCGCGGCGGATATCAGCGTTCGATCGTATTGTGCCGCGAATATGATATATACCGCCAAAAATACTGCGGCTGCATCTTTTCCGATAATTCAAACAGAGCGGCAGAATAATTTGTTTTAAAAAATAACCTGCAAACAGCAAAAGCAACCTAAACGGTCAGTACGACTGTTCGGGTTGCTTTTTGTTGTTTTTATTAAAAATGAATATTACCTGAATTAAAAGCTTTTTTTGCCGCAACATAATCTGTGAACGCAGCTTCTTTATTATATAGATAATTATACAAATCCGAAAGCTGTAAAAGGGTATAGTTTTCAAGATTTAAGGTTTTTAAAATTTTGCTCGCTTTTCTACGGTTTTTTCCGATTCTTATATCCGATATATAATTGCAGCTCATAAGCTTTTTCAGGTCTGTAAAAATATCGCTGTCCTGCAACGAAAACGGCATAAACAGTCACCTCAGTTTTATAACCAAACGGTTATATATATTAAGAATTATAACGCAAAAGTGTTAAAATGTCAATACCGTATGGTTATAAGGAGGCGTATTATGGATAATTATTATCCGAGAATAAAGGATTTAAGAGAAGATTCCGATTATTCGCAATATTACGTTTCCGAATATCTGCAAATGAAACAACCGCAATACAGCCGCTATGAAAGAGGGCTGAGAGATATTCCGAGCGATGTTTTAATACGTTTGGCAAAGCTTTATAATACATCAACGGATTATATTTTAGGTCTTACCGACAACCCGAAAAAACATTATTGAATTTATTGAATAAACCCCTTCTTTTTGCTTAAAATAAAGCAAAAGGGAGGGGTTTTATGCGACCTACTGATAAAGAATACGGAGAAATGACCAAAAAGCTTTCCCCGCCGTCGCCGAAAATAAAGGATTTCGTTTTTTCATTTGTTATCGGCGGTCTTATATGCGTAATCGGTCAGCTTTTAAACGAATGGTATACAATGCTTGATCTGCCTGAAAAGGTTGTGAAAATGGCTGTTCCGTCCACACTTGTTTTTGCCGCGGCAATACTTACAGGCTTAAAAATATTTGATAAGATTGCAAAACGTGCGGGCGCGGGCACTCTTGTGCCTATAACGGGCTTCGCAAACGCTATGGTTTCGCCGGCAATAGAATTTAAAAGCGAAGGATGGATTTTGGGCTTAGGTGCTAAAATGTTTACAATAGCGGGCCCTGTAATAGTTTACGGAACTGCCGCAAGCGTATTATACGGAATTGTATTATATATTATCAAAATTTTATAACACTGTAATTAGGATCATAAGCAGGTAACTGCTGCTTATGGTACATATCCAATTATACTAAATGAATAATGATTTAACTTTGTTTGAAGACCGCTTTTACAGGCAACAAAAAAACGCCCTCGCAAGAGGACGTTTTTTTGTTGTGACAAGCTATGGTAGTCAGCAAGTAGTCAGCTTTGCGACCTCGGACGTAAGACCATAGCCCCAAACCACACGGTTTGCCACGCATTTAAGATTATAGCGCGGCAGACCGTAAAAGTCAAGTATATTTTCAAAAAAAGAAGTGAGGTGTTGCGAATGGAAGAAAAAAGCGTAAGGGCGTTTAGGCAGCGGCTTATAAGGGCAGGCTTTGAAAACGTTTCAATCGGTCGTTACCGTGATATTATTTATTTGCGCTGTATTAACCCTCAAAATGAGACCGTTGCCCGACAGTATAAGCTCGAACAAATAAAAAGCTTGCCCGTTAAAAAATATGTGCTTTAGTACACAACGTCGTGTACTTCTTAAGGAGTACACGTTTTTGAGAACAGGAGGAAAAAGGCAATGATAACCGAATGCGCGACCTGTAAGTACTGCAAGGGTGACTTTAGCATATCCAACCCTGATCCATACATATGCACCCTTACAAGCTATCTTACCGACGTTGAGGGGCTTTGCCCGAAGTACGAGCCGAACGACGGCGGAGGGGGTAAAGAAAATGAGCAGCTGCTCTGATTGCATTTACAGCTTTCCGATACCCAACCGTAATATGGCAAACCCAAACCCGACAATATGGATTTGCGAAAAGAAAAGGCAGGAAATAAGCCCCTACGACCTGTGCGAAGATTTTGTGAGGGACAAAACTCTCGAAGAAAGTGAGGTGTAAAAAAATGACAAAAATAATAGATTTCGTTACGATAATAGACGAGCTTGCAGAGGCAATGTCCGAAAATACGGACATTGAATTTTGCGAGGCTGAAAATTGGATTTTGCACAACCTCGACGCTTTTGCAATGACAAAAGATTTTAAGGCTGTTATAACAGCGGAGGAAGTGAAAAAATGCACGAAAAAGAGTTAAACACCGAAATTTTAGCCGCAGCAGGACGAGCCTTTTGCGCACAGTGCAACGCCGAGAAAACGGAACGTTTCCGCTGCAAAAACACCTACAAGTGCATATGGAAAAAGGACAAGCTTTTCACGGCAGCAGAGGGGTACGGCTGCCCGACCTGTCAACATTTCCAACGTATGTTTGTGGATAACCTTTTCGGCACGCTGAGAATAAACGGCAGCAGGTGAATTACACGGGAGTCACGCGCTCCCCCACGGGGGACGGGAGGGGGCTGCCCCGTGCCGCAGCACGAAGACCGAACCTAACGCAGCGGAAAAAGAACCTGTCAAGTGCGGCGCAGCCGTTCATCTTGACACTTGACAGAGCAGCAAAAAGACACAATGCGCAGCGGTGCAACGGTTTTACCCGTTGCGCCTTGCCTGCTTAACGAATAGCAGTGGCTTTACCGCCTGCCGAAAGCTTTTATTTGCGCCTGCTGGCTTTTACGCGAAGTGCGACACGCCGCCTTTGCGGAAAAGACTGCTGGCAGGGGAGCGCCGCAGCGCTACCGAACCCCCACGGAGTGCCCACAAGCCGATGGGGAGTTAGGTGCGCGCCGCCGAACGTGCAACGTTAAGGTGGCAGTGCACCGCAATAAGACCACGATAATTATACTAAATTTTTGTTTAGCGCCCCGTAGGGCGCAAGAATTGGGCTGGTTTGCGAGCGAACCGCCCAATTGCGCTAAACACAAATTTAGTACCCGACAGGGCTGCGTAATTAGCGTGGAGGACACGCACGGGCTTTACGGGGACAAGGATAGCAGAGGCTTTGCGGAAAAGCACAGACCGAACGCGCAGCAGTGACAGGGGCGCGACTGCGGCGCGGCGTGCTCGCACCGCGCCCCGTATGAAAGAGAGTCCCGTGCCGTGCACGTCCTTGCACCGTGTGCAATCCCTGCCCGTGGCAGTCCCCACCCCGTGGGTGGTTCTTGCCCGTGGCAATCCCTGCGCCGTGCGCAGTCCTGTCTTCTGTTTAGCAGAGAATATATCTCTATATATACTTGACTAAGTAACATAAAGCGGTAGTTTGATGTTTTCAAATGCCAAAATTCGATAAGCTTTCCGACCTTTCGGAAAAAGAATTCAGAGAATACACCTCGTATCTTCTCACCACCGAGGGAAACAAAGCCGCGCGGAAAATCGGCGCGGATAACCTCATAGACCACGCCGTCCGTGAACACGCCACCGATGACGTGTGGAATTTGTACCGCTACGGCAACGTTTTAAAGGTGGTGTATATCAAGACCTTATCACGCCATAAAACGCGCGAGAGGGGCAAAAAAACGAACGTCAGCGGTAACGCCACTGACGAAAGCACACCAAAAATACCCGATAGCTTCATTCCCGATAAGTTTAAAAAATCGGAAAAGAGTGCCGAAAAGGAAAAGCAGCAGCGGTTTTCGCAGTCCTTAAGCAGGACAAAAGCACGCATATTTGAGCTTGCGGCTTGTAACGAGTTTACGTACTTTTGCACGTTTACGCAGGACGAAGAAAAGCGCGACCGCTTTGACCTTAACGCGTTCCGTACCGATTTCGCACAGCTTGTGCGAAATATGAACAGGGACAGGGCAGAGGGGGCAAAAATACAATACCTGCTGATACCCGAAAAGCACAAGGACGGCGCGTGGCATATGCACGGCTTGCTTAAGGGTTTAACCCCCGAAGACCTGCGCCCGTTCACCCTCGATGAAAAGCTGCCGCAGAAGTTGCGCAAGCAACTTAAAGAGGGCGTGAAAATATACGATTGGACGCGCTATCGGCGAGCTTTTGGGTATTTTACGTGTACCGAAATTGAAAGCGCGATAGCGGTTTCAAAGTACGTTACAAAGTACATTACAAAAGACCTTAAGACCACCACCGCCGAAAGCGGTATGCACCTTTTCTTTGCAAGCCAAGGCTTGAAAAGTCGCGAGGTGCTTAAGTGGCAGTCGTTCGAAAAATGCCCGTTTGAAAAATGGGACTTTGAGAACGATTACGTTAAGGTAAAAGAATTGCAAATCAACCCCGAAACGGGGGTGATTTCAGATTGAGTTTACATTTTTTGGAAAGTAAAAAGGGGGCGCGATAATGCGCAGTGAATGGATACCAAAGGGTGATTTTGAGATGATACTGGCGGCGCTTACGCCCGAAAACAGGCTCGCCTGTGAAGTGAGCCTTGCGACGGGGCTTAGGATAAACGACGTTTTGGCGCTTACGCCCGACAAGGTGCGAAAACAGCGTTTTACGGTGTATGAGCAGAAGACAGGCAAGGCACGCCGCGTGCGGCTGCCTGCCGACCTTGTGGAGCGCTGCCTTGCGTGCAGCGGACAACATTACGTTTTTCAGCACCGCTTAAACGGGCGGTATCACCGAACACGACAAGCGGTGTGGAAAGACCTTAAAAAGACCGCGGAACGCTTTAACGTGCGGAAAAACATAACGCCGCACTCAGCGCGAAAGGAATACGCCGTGGAAGAATTCGAGCGCTGCGGCGGCGATTTAAAGCGCGTGCAGCGGCTTTTGTGTCATAGCAGCGAGGCTGTAACGGCGCTTTACGCAATGGCAAACGTTTTGAACAAAAAGGCGAGGTTTTAAGCGTGTATGAGCCGCACGAAATAAGCCGAATCACCGCCGATTTTGAGCCGCTTATCAAGCATTACGCCCGAAAGTGCGGCGGCGAGGAAATGCGCGCGGAATTGTGGGCGTTTTTATGGCAATTAGTGGCAAAAAGACAGGCGATAAACCGCCGATATGTAGCCGTTGCGATACGCAACAAATTCACCGATTACGTGCGGCTTTTGCAGCGCCGCAGCATAGCCGAACAGCCGCTCGAATGGTGGGAAAACGCCGACGAATGGCAGAATTTTGAGCCGACCGTGTTTGTTGAAGACCTCTTGCAGCGGTTGACGTACAGGCAGCGGCGCGCCGTGGAGTTGTGCGAACTTTACGGGTTCAGCGCTGCCGAGGTTGCGCAAATGGACGGTTGCAGCCGACAAGCCGTAAGCCGACTTCGAAAAAGCGGGCTTGACAAATTAAAACGCTTGCTGTAAAATGATACTCACGAGGTCGAACAAACCGCCGAAAGGAGTACAAAACTTCAAACGGGGTTAAATCTGCATTTAGTACGGCGCGCCGCTTGTAATTGCCGCAAGTGGGGAAAATGATTATTGCGGTACGCGTTTTCCACACTGGCAATTATACTAAATGAATATTTAGTATAATTGGGGGAAATATTAAAAAATGGCTCATAATCCGCTTAATCTGCCGTTTTGCCTTTCGATTACAATACATATTGCGTAAAGTAAATTCTTTTTTATTTTTCATTACTAAAAACTCCTATTTTAAGCCTTTATTTACAATTTATAACAATGTTATATAGATCCTTTATAAATTCGTTCCAAGCCTGCAGTTTTATTCGGTGCAGCAGTATTTCATAATGGTCTAAGTTATCTAAAGCCGACAGCCGAAGACTTGTTTTAAGGTCTCTTTCTTCCTGCTCTATTTGGTTGCCTTTTCTGTATACGTATATCATAAGCTTATCTTTAAGTGTCATTTTCTTCACCGTGTACCTTTTCTAAATCATTATATTATTAGATATAAATAAAGCCTTACAAATATTCTGTAAGGCTTTATTTATAATTAACCTATTTTTATAAATCATACTTTTTTAATATTTAAAAGATGCGCAATGCCCGGTATGCTTTCACCTTGAAATGATGATGTCGGTGACATAAGCGCGCCTGTTGACATAAATAGAATATTGCTAAAATCATTTTTCTCAAAGCGGTGCATAATAAACGAAGACAATACGCTCGCACTGCAGCCGCAACCGGATCCGCCGGAATGTACGTCTTGGCTGTCACGGTCGAAAATTATGAGTCCGCAATCACTGTGACGGCATTTAATATTAACGCCTTCACGCTCTAAGAGCTGATAAAATAAATTCGTTCCCACATATCCCAAATCGCCTGTATAAATTATGTCATAATCCTCCGGAGAGCTATTTGAATCTTCAAAATAGTGTAAGAGTGTACTTGCAGCGGCGGGCGCCATTGCGGCTCCCATATTATTTGCGTCTTTTATTTTGAAGTCTTCAATTTCTCCGAATGTTACAGAGCTTATACATATCCCCTTTTCGGCTTTTTCCAAAATCAGCGCACCTGAGCCTGTTACAGTCCACTGAGCCGTCTGAGTACGCTGCGAACCGTAATTAAGCGGATATCTGTATTGCCTTTCAGCCGAGCAAAAGTGTGAAGACGTAACTGCCGCCGCGCGTTTTGCAGCACCGGAATCCACAAATATTGCCGCAAGACCGGAAGACAGCGCCATTGTTGAGCAGGCACCGTACAGCCCTATAAACGGTATTCCGAATTCACGCAAGCCGAAGGAGCTGCCTATGCATTGATTAAGCAGATCGCCCGCAAAAATATTATCAACATCCTTAGGTTCTACGCCCGCACGGTTAAGCGCATAGCTTAGTGCTGTTTTTTGGAGCTTACTTTCTGCTTTTTCAAAGCTTTTTTCGCCGAAAAAGCTGTCTGTGGTATATGCGTCAAATTCGTTTGAGAGCGGTCCTTCATGTTCCTTTTTTCCTACCACCGAGCCATATCCCGTAATACACGGGTTATTTTCAAAAACTATTGTTCTTTTTCCGATTCTTTTCATAGCGATACTCCTGTTATAAAAAGTTTAAGCCTTCCCTTTCAGCTATTATTTGCCGAAAAGAAAGGCTTATGCGTTTTAAGGAATTATTTACTTTTTCCGAGATACGCTTCTTTAACCGATTCGTTTGACAGCAATTCCGTGCCTGTGCCTGTAAGCGTAATTCTTCCCGTTTCTATAACATAACCGAGATCCGCGATTTTAAGCGCCATATTAGCGTTTTGCTCATTAAGCAAAACCGTAATACCGCTTTTGTTTATTGTTTTTATAATTTCAAAAATATCTTTAACAACAAGCGGCGCTAAGCCCAAGGACGGTTCGTCCATCATAATAAGGCGCGGCTTGCTCATAAGGGCACGGCCGACAGCAAGCATTTGCTGTTCACCGCCCGAAAGCGTACCCGCAAGCTGCCAATACCGCTCTTTAAGACGCGGAAAAAGCGAATATATATATTCAATGTCGTTATCAAGCTTATCCTTGCGTAAATATGCGCCGATCTTAAGATTTTCAAGCACCGTAAGGTTTGGGAAAACGCGTCTCCCCTCCGGTACAAGCGTTATGCCGCGGTTTACTATTGCGTCCGGCGTTTTGCCGATAAGGCTTTCTCCGCCGAACAGTATTTCGCCGCCCTGCGGTTTTACTATACCCGATACCGACCGAAGTATAGTGGATTTGCCTGCTCCGTTAGCGCCTATAAGGGTTATGATCTTACCCTCAGGTATATCCATGGAAATGCCGTCAACAGCCTTAATTCCGCCGAAATGCACCGACAGATTTTTAATTTCAAGTATATTACTCATCGTCTTCAGCAACCCCCAAATACGCGTCTATAACCTTTTGATCGGACTGAATTTCCGCCGGAGTACCCTCGGCAATTTTTTTACCGAAATCTATTACGTATATACGGTCCGATATATCCATAACAAGGTTCATATGGTGCTCGATAAGCAAAACGGTTATATCGAATTTTTCGCGTATTTCACGTATAAATTCGGTAAGCTCCTCGGTTTCCTGCGGATTCATACCCGCGGCAGGCTCGTCAAGCAGCAAAAGCTCAGGATTTGTTGCAAGTGCGCGCGCTATTTCAAGCTTACGCTGTTTTCCGTAAGGCAGGCTTGTTGCAAGCTCGTCTTTAACGTCCGAAAGCCCTACAAGCTCTAAAAGCTCAAGCGTTTCGGCGCGCATTTTAGCTTCCTCTTTAAAATTCAAATGGAACACAGCCGTAAAAAGATTTGAGCTTCTTCTTAAATGCTTTGCCGTAAGAACGTTTTCAAAAACCGTCATTGACTTGAAAAGGCGTATATTTTGAAATGTACGCGCCATACCGAGCTTGGTAAGCTTATCCGGTGTTTTGGATATAACGGTATGATATTTACCGTTATTTTCACCCGCATAAAGCTTTTTCATTTTACCGTGCGGTTTATTTGAAATTACAAGCTTATCCTTGTAATAAATGGCGCCGTTTGTAGGCTCGTAAACGCCGGTTATGGCGTTAAAGGCAGTGGTTTTTCCTGCGCCGTTAGGACCTATAAGAGCGACAATTTCGCCCTTATTAACCTCCATTGAAAGATTATTAACGGCAACAACGCCGCCGAACTGCATTGTAATATCGCACAAGCGAAGTACGCTTTCCATTATTTTTGTACCTCCGCTTTCTGTTTTTTGAATTTATCGGCCGCTTTTGACGGCAGATTTCTAATTGCCTTGTAAATGCCTATCGCGCTGAATTCCCTATCCCCCATAATACCGTTACGGAAGAAAAGCACAAATATCATAATAATAACCGAAAATACAACCAAACGGAATCCGTTGCGGAATATAGGCGAAGTAATACCCATAAACGTACCGCTGTCAAGCCCTCTGAGCCACCACTCCTGCGAAGCAATATACAAAAAGCTTGCAAGTATAGAGCCGGTAATCGAACCGATACCGCCGATTACAACAATAAGCAATATTTCATATGTAAGAGCCGAAGTGAACGGCGCCGCATTTGTTGAGCCTACAAAAACGGCGTACATAGCGCCGCCTATGCCTGCAAAAAACGAGCTTATAACAAAGCTTATCATTTTATGCTTCGCAAGGTTAATTCCCATTGCTTCGGCGGCAACCTCGTCGTCTCTAATTGCCTTAAACGCTCTGCCATAGGTAGAATGTATAAGCAAGGCTATAATGCCTATACAAATAACGGCAACAATAAAGAAAGGAATTACAAAAGACATTTTAGCAAAAACGGTATCTGCCAGACGCGCCTTAAACGTATTCAGCTGACTTATCGGGAAGGATCCGTTTGTAACTCTTCCGAATTTATCCCACTGTATTATCGTGCGCAGAATTTCGGCAAAGCCAAGCGTTGCAATGGCGAGATAATCGCTTTTAAGCTTTAATACGGGAAGACCGATAAGAAACGAAAACAGCGCCGCGGCAAGGCCTGCTAAAATTATTGCAACTATTATAGGCAATTGAAAGTTTATGATCGGCTTGCCTGAAAAGCTGTATACCATTTCACGGCTTGCATTATCAACCGAAAACACCGAATACATATAAGCGCCTATAAGCATAAAGCCTGCCTGACCGAGCGAAAAAAGACCGGTAAAGCCGTTGAGTAGGTTCATAGAAACCGCAACTATTGCGTAAACACAGCCCTTTTGAAGCACCTTTACTATCATATCAACCGAAAGCGAGGTTGCGTCTATGTATATAAGCACGGCAACAAGAGCCGCAAAAAGTATAAGGTTGCATATTGTATTTTTCTTTTTGTCCGCAGGACTTAAGATTTTCATAACACTTTTCCCCCTTATACCTTATCGGTGACCTTTTCACCGAAGAGACCCGACGGTTTAACGCAAAGTATAACAATTAGCAGCGCGAATGTAAATGCGTCTGAAAACGGCGTAAGGCTTACTCCCCCGATGCTTACCGCACGGATAAGATTTTCGCAAATACCGATTATAAAAGCACCTACAACAGCGCCGGGAATAGATCCTATACCGCCGAATACCGCTGCCACAAACGATTTAAGGCCCGGCATTGAGCCCGATGTGGGCACAACGGACGGATAATTTGAAAAATACAGTATGGAGCCTACCGCCGCCAAAAATGAACCGATAACAAAGGTCATACTGATAACGCGGTTTATTTTAACTCCCATTAACTGGCTTGTTTCAAAATCCTTTGAAACGGCGCGCATTGCTATACCGATTTTGGTAAATTTAATAATTGCAACAAGCGCTAACACAAGCAGTATGGTAAGCACAGGCGTAATAACGGTAACCCACTTTGTTGTGGCGCCGAAAATTTTTACCGTGTTTGACAAAACCGGTATTGTGGGGTAAACCTTTGCAAGACCGCCCGTAGCGTAAAGCGCTATGTTCTGAAGAGTATACGAAACGCCGATTGCGGATATCATAACCGACATACGCGGCGCCGAACGAAGCGGCTTATACGCAACGCGTTCGACCGTAACGCCGATCAAAACCGTCACAAGCAGTACAAACGGTATTGACAAATAAAGCGGCATCGCCGTGGTTGCGTATACCATTATAAGGCCTGCAACCATAAATATATCACCGTGAGCGAAGTTGATTAAACGCAGTATACCGTAAACCATAGTATAACCTATGGCTATAAGGGCATACTGACCGCCTACGGAGATACCTGCCAATAAGTAATCCATTAAAATTCCTCCGAATAATCAAAAACAGGACCGGATGAAGCCCATCCGGTCCACCGTAGTTTAATTACTAATTTACGCCCTGCTCCTTAACGAACTTCCATTCGCCGGTAGTATTGTCGGCAGCCTTTATATATGCTACGGTACGTTCTGCGTCGCCGTTTTTGGAATCGAATTTAATTTCGCCTGTAACGCCGCTGTAATTAACGTTCCAAAGAGCTTCCATAATTTTCTGGGAATCGCCGCTGCCTGCCGCCTTTATAGCCTCAAGCGCGGTAAAGTAAGAATCGTAACCCATTGCCGAAACAGCGGATACTATATCGTTACCGCCGTTATTTGTGAGCCTTGAGGAATCTGCGTTGAGCCACTTTTTAAAGCCTTCGTCAAATTCCTTGTTACCGCCCTCCTGATAGAATGTGGTAACATTAACCTGAACGTCTTTACCCTTTGCAGCTGCAAGTATAACGTTGCTGTCCCAAGTATCGCCGGCATAAAGCGGTATTTTTAAGCCCTGAGTTGCCGCCGCCTCAATTATAAGCTGTGCATAGGAAATAGAGGTAGGCGCAAATATTGCCTGAGCACCGTTGCTTTTGGCGTTGGTGATGTATGAGGTGAAGTCAGCCTGGTTTGTGGGGAAGTTTTCGGCTATAACCTTACCGCCAAGCTTTTCGAAAGCGGTTTTAAAGCTGCTTGCAAGACCTAAATCATAGGCGTTGCCGAGCTCGGCTAATGTATAGGCGGTTTTAACGCCGTTATCCCATGCGTATTTTGCAAGCACCGAGCCCTGGAAAGGATCGAGGAAGCAAATACGGAAGTAGTGCTTATTACCCTCGGTTACCTGCGGGTTTGTGCATGTAATTCCGATAGCGGGTATATTCGCCTCTTTAAATGTAGGCGAAGCGGCTATTGAAACGCTTGAGCCGTAAGAGCCCAAAACTACAGATACCTTTTTATTAACAAGCTCTGCTGCCGCGGTTACGGCTTTATCGTCTGCCGACTGGTTATCAACCTCAACCAATTCTATTTTATAGGTTTTGCCGTTTATTTCAACCGTAGGCTGGGTGGAATGAGCGTATTTAACACCCAATGTCTCCTGCTTGCCGCCTGCGCCGTTAGCGCCTGAAGCCGGTTCGAAAATACCGATTTTAATTGTGTCTGAATTGCTGCTGCCGCTGTTTCCGCAGCCTGCAAAGCAACCGCAAATAAGTACGGCGCTTAAAATTGCCGCAAATACTTTTTTCATAGTTCTTTCCTCCTGCAAATTCATATTTATTTAATAGTTATTATACTCTTTTTAATCAAATGTGTCAATAAAGCTTCCGATATTCTAACTTTTTTTAGGCTTTAATACGTTTAAATGTATGTCTTTTGTACACGGTACACAATAATGTGTTTTTCATACGCGGACACAAAAGTTACTGCTCATATTCCTTTACGGAAATACTGCTTATAAGTCTGTTCACAAGCTCGGAATTTCCTATACCGTTTGAAAACGCGGTAGCCCCGCCTGCCGCCGCCGAAAGCTTAAGTGCGTTTTTATAGCAGCCGCTTTCAGAGTAACCGGCAATAAACCCCGCAACGGCGGAATCGCCTGCAGCGACGGTGTTCAGCACCGCTCCGTCGGCGGCGCTGCAGTAAAGCCTTTCTCCGTTTTTGCAAATAAGCGCCGAGCCTTCGCCGCCCAAGGTTACCATAACATTTTGCGCACCTTCCGCTTTAAGCCTTTCGGCATAAAAAAAGGCGTCAGATATACCGCTTATTTCTTCGCCGAAAATATCGCCCAATTCTTCGCGGTTCGGTTTTATTAAAAACGGTTTTGTATAAAGCGCGTCGGTTAAAGCGCGCCCTGCGGCGTCAATTATAACGCGCGCCCCCCTTTTTTCGGCAAATTCCGAAAGGCGGGCATAAATATCGCTCGGCATACCGCTTGGTATACTACCGGAAAGCACAAGCCAATCTCCGTGTTCTAGCTTATTAAGCTTTTTATAAAGCAGATTTAATTCATCAGCCGAAGCGCAGGGACCCTGCGCGTTAATATCCGTTTCACTTTTTTCTCTTATTTTTACGTTAATTCGCGTAATTCCGCTTTTAAGCTTAATAAAATCGGAATTTATACCCACGTTTAACAACAGCTTTTCAAGCTCGTCTCCCGTAAATCCGGCAATAAATCCCAAAGCAACCGAGGGCACGTTAAGATTTTTAAGCATTGCCGACACGTTAATTCCTTTTCCGCCGTAGCTTACCGAAAATCCGCCTGCACGGTTAACGGCGCCGACGGTAAGCCCTTCGGCAAAAACGGTATAGTCAAGCGCGGGATTGAGCGTTAAGGTGTATATCAAATTCAAAACCTCTGTATCAGATAAATTTTATAATTATGATAGCATAAAATTTAAAAAAAATCAAAGCCGAATTTGACGGTAGAAAACTATATTTTTTGTATGTAAAGGGTGAAAATAATTCACCCGACGATTTTATGACGCATTTTTAAGCTTATTTGCCTCGGCAGCCGTTTGCGCCTCTTTAAGCATATTTTCGGCAAAAATACCGTATCCCGATGTAGGGTCGTCGATAAGAACGTGTGTTACCGCGCCTACAAGCTTTCCGTTTTGTATTATGGGACTGCCGCTCATACCCTGAACAATACCGCCTGTTTTTTCAAGCAGCTCTTTATCCGTTACGGTTACGGTTAAATTTTGTGAAGAGGATAAATAAGCCGAGCTTCTTTTTTTAATTTTGCATTCGTAAAGCTTTGGGGTACTACCCTCTAACGTGCAAAGAATTTGTGCGGCGCCGTCCTTTATTTCCTGCTTAAGGGCGATTTCGGTTAAGTTTGAAGGATTGATCTTACCCTTTAAAATACTGTATACGCCGTTTTCGCAATTTTTATCTATTGCGCCTATGCTGTTACCGGTAAATTTACCCTTAAGCTGACCGGGCGCTCCCGAAGCGCCCTTTTCCAGGGAAATAATTTCCGCCGTTACAAGCTCGCCCGTTTCAAGAGACAAAAGCTCGCCCGTATCTTCATCGCATACGCCGTGTCCCAAGCCGCACACAACGCCTGTATACGGGCTGTAAAACGTCATGGTGCCTATTCCCGCCGAGCTGTCTCTCACCCATAGTCCTATTTTAAGACTGCCCGTTTCCTTAGACGTTACAGGCGTAATATATACGGTTTTCTTTTTCCCGTTTCGTTTAATCAACAGCTTTATTCTGTTTCCGCCCGAAGCCTCTACCGCGGCGCTTAATTCCTCGTTTGTATGAATATTTTTACCCTCTGCCGAGATTATATAGTCGCCCTTTTTTATGCCTGCCGCCTCGCCCGGCGAAGTCTTTCCGTTTTCGCTTTCAACATCTGTTATATCAATCACCAAAACGCCCTCGGTATAAAGCTTCATACCGAACGGCGTGCCGAGTACCGCCACGTGCATTTCATCTACAACCTCAACGCTTACCGTTGAAAAGGGTATTATACCGAACGCCTTAAGACCAACGGTAAATTCTTCGCCTATATTTTGCGTAACAGTGCTTTCGGAAAGCCTTGCGCCTTTATACTCCGCAGTTATCGGAAGCTTTGTATCAAAGCTTAAAATATCGCCGCGTCTTATTTTGTACTCCTCACCAACAGTACCGTTAAGGTAAAAAACAGCCGAAAATACCGCTATATCAAGAATTAAAAATATAAAGAAAAATACCTTTGAAAGAATCCTTAACAGTTTCAAAACAATCACATCCCGTGATTATTTTGCTCATTTTTATTTATATTAACAATTACAAAAATAGACAATGACTTTATAAGCAAAAAATTCGTGATATTATATTATCTAACCAATTTTAAAAAAATAAAAAACCTTCAAAAAATGAAGATTTTTTATTTTGCCATAGGATGAAATTTTGCATAAGCAGCCGTATATTTGCTTTTTATAAGCTGCGCGTATATCTGTGTTGACGAAATATCAGAATGACCGAGCATTTCTTTAATATCCTTAAGCTGCGCGCCGTTTTCGAGCAGATGCGCGGCAAATGAATGACGAAGCGTGTGCGGAGTAATATCCTTTTTTATACCGGCCTTTTCGGCGTAATGCTTTATAATTTTCCAAAAGCCTTGGCGTGACAGCGGCTTGCCGTTCATATTGGTAAAAAGCCTGTCCTCGTTTTCGTCGATTACAATGGCAGGTCTTACATTCACAAGATAAGCAGCTACGGTTTTCACCGCCGCAGGGTACATAGGCACTATTCTCTCACGCTCGCCGTTATGTAAATGAAGTATGCCTATTTGAAGATTAACATTGCTTACGGTAAGCTCAGTAAGCTCGGATACCTTAATGCCGGTAGCATATAAAAGCTCAAGCATTGCTTTATCTCTTATGCTTTTATAATCGGTGCCGTCGGGCTGTGAAAGCAGTAAAACGATCTCGTTGGAATCAAGTATGCCCGGCAGCTTTTTCTCGGTCCTTTGAAGCTTAATGCCGTCTGCCGGATTGCTCTTAAGCGTTCCCTCTGCAATTAAAAACCTATAAAAACAGCGAACAGAGGCGGTAACGCGGGTTTTTGTTGCGTCCGATTTGCCGATAGCGGTAAGATATTCAAGATAGCCGCGCAGTACGCCGTTATCCGCCGATAAAATATCTGTTTTTTCGGCAGCGCAATAATCGGAATACTGAGCTATATCGCGCATATACGATTCAACCGTATTGGAAGACGATTTCTTAACGTTTATAAGATATTGCTTGAATTTATCGTATTCCTTCATATTGCACCTCCTCAGAATAATTTTAAACCGGACATAAAGGAATGTGAAAGCAGTGCGTCGGTTACCGATGAAACCAAAACTACAAGCGAAATGAAAAGATACCTGCCGCAATAGTTTTTAAAATCAAACGAAAGATTAGCCGACGGTGTTGACGGCAAGGACATTTTAGCTATCACAAGCGAAAATCTTAACGATTCGCGCGCCGCCAAAAGCAGGGCGATTATAAATATAATTGCCGACGGCAGCACAAGCACCGCGTTAAACGCAATCCCCTTAACGCCGTATTCGGAATAAAGCATAGCCGTTACGCCGCCGTAAAGCACGCCGCGAACCGTAAGAGAAAGCGGCGCCAAAACAACCCCCAGCATTGAGGTGCCTAATGTGAAAATTATCATCAGCATAAGCATTGAATGCATAAAGGAGTCAAGTAAAATTTTAAAAAAAGCAGAGCCTTCCCTGTCTGAAACAAAGCGTTCAATAAACGCGGCGGAATAATTTTGAAGCGGCTTTAATGCGGAAAACGAAAATGTACCCGCGGCAATGCCCAAAATAAAAAGCAAAGCCATTAAAACCAAAATGTTGTTCTTAAAAATAAACTCGGTAAGCTTTAAATTTTTAAGACTTAAAACAGTTCCCTTTCGCATATCTGTTCCTCCGTTTCTAAAGAATACTATGCAAAACGCGGACAAGATATACGGTATTTTTCAAAAAACAATATTTAGTTTTAATTGTCTTTAAAGCCACAAAATATAGTAATCGACAAGATGTTATGTAAACCAAAACAAAAAAATGCACAAATAACAAACAAAAATCAATGCCGATATGCCGAAAAAAATACGGCTTAAAAAGCCTGTACGACTATAATACTACATTTTCAAAATTATGTCAACCACCAATTTAATCTTTATAAAATATTATGTAAACTTATTATGTAAACCACACAACATCTACGCACCGTTGCTTTATGTAAACCCAATTTATTGTAATTTCCACTTTAATTTTTTTTAAACCTGTGTTATACTTGTATTAACAAATCAAGGACGGGGTTAAGTATGAAAAGAACAGTTATAGTTACAGGTTCATCAAAAGGTATAGGCGCGGCGGCGGCAATTATGTTTGCGCAAAAGGGATTTAACGTTGTTATAAATTACAACGAATCATATGAATCGGCAAGCCTGCTTTGCAGCTCGCTTGTAAGCAACGGTTATTCCGTAATTACACAAAAGGCTAACGTTGCCAATAAAATGGAGGTTGACCTTATGGTAAAAGAAACCTTATATAAATTCGGCAGTATCGACGTTCTTATAAACAATGCCGGCGTAGCATATCAGGGGCTTATAACCGATACCGACGAAATTGATTTTGATCGCATTATAGATATTGATCTTAAAGGTGTTTTCAATTGCTGTAAATCGGTAACGCAGACTATGGTAAATCAAAAATCCGGTACTATTATAAATATTTCGTCTATGTGGGGTCAGGTCGGCGCTTCGTGCGAGGTTGCCTATTCCGCAGCAAAGGCGGGCGTTATCGGTCTTACAAAGGCGCTTGCAAAGGAGTTAGCTCCAAGCGGAATTACCGTCAACTGCATAGCCCCCGGTCTTATAGAAACGGGTATGAATTCAAATCTTACGGTAGAAGAGCTTAACGATTTTGTAAACGAAATACCGCTCGGCAGAATGGGCAGCGCCGACGAGATAGCGGCGGCGGCATACTTCCTTGCCTCCCCTGCCGCCGATTATATCACAGGGCAGGTATTAGGTATTAACGGCGGTTATATTATTTAACAGAAAAAAATAAAAAAGCACCTATACAGTCAAATCGACCGTATAGGTGCTTTTTAAATATACAATTAAATGCTTTCTATGGTTTTCATAAGATAATCGCCGAACTGCGAGCAGGTAGCGCCGTCATCGCGACCTGTGATAACATACTTCTTATCAACCTCGGTGCAGATGTGAAGAGCTTTATTAAGCTTATCGGCCTTTTCGGTAAAGCCGATATGGCGCAGCAGCATTTCGGTAGCCTTAAACATACTGGTGGGGTTAGCAAAAGCTCCCCTGCCCGTTTCGATCATACGCGGTGCAGAGCCGTGAATAGCCTCGAACATAGCGTAAACATCACCTATATTGGCGCTGCCCGCAGTGCCTACGCCGCCCTGTATTTGGGCTGCTTCGTCGGTAATAATATCGCCGTAAAGATTCGGCAGAAGTATTACCTGGAAGTTGCTCCTTACGCGCTCGTTTACAAGGTTGGCTGTCATAATATCAATGTACCAATCCTCGGCGGTAATTCCGGGATAATCCTTTGCAACCTCGTGGCAAAGCTCTGAGAACTTACCGTCGGTCTTCTTCATAATATTAGCCTTTGTAACTATTGCAACGTTGGTTTTGCCGTTGTTCTTAGCATACTCAAAAGCGGCGCGCGCAATGCGCTTTGTGCCCTCGTTGGTGGTAACCTTAAAGTCAAAAGCCAAGGTATCGGGAATTTCCACGCCGCGGCTGCCGAGAACATACTCACCCTCGGTATTCTCGCGGAAAAACGTCCAGTCGATTCCGAGCTCAGGCACGGCTACGGGACGAACGTTTGCATACAGGTCAAGCTCGCGGCGCATTGCCACGTTTGCGCTTTCAAGCGTGCCGCCCTTAAGCGTGGTAGTGGGCGCTTTAAGAATAACGTTGCAAGCCTTGATCTCGGCTAAAACGTCGTCGGGTATAGCCTGATTGTGCGCAATTCTGTTTTCAATGGTAAGCCCCTCAATGGTGCGCAGCTCAATTTTGCCGGCGGCAATTTCGTCCTTTAAAATAAACTGCAAAAGGCGCTCTGATTCGGCGGAAATTATCGGTCCAATGCCGTCGCCGCCGCAAATGCCGATTATAATTTTGTCAAGCTTTTTATAATCGGTGTAGCGCTTATCCTGCTCCATTTTGCGCTCGCGCGCAATCTGCTCGTTTAAAAGTGTGCGGAACTGTTCAACCGCCGCGTCAATGTATTTTTCCATTTTATATCAG
Organism: Ruminococcaceae bacterium UBA5891; assembly: GCA_002431945.1. Taxonomy (GTDB): domain Bacteria; phylum Bacillota; class Clostridia; order Oscillospirales; family Acutalibacteraceae; genus UBA737. The sequence goes on from DJET01000051.1 coordinate 46,533, forward strand.
CCTTCCTTTTTAGTATATTCAAGCAGTCCGCCTGCTTTGAGAATTGCTTTCTGGCGCTCGGTAAAGGAGCATACAAGCGGTATTTCATCGCCTGTGGTTTCGTCCTTTAACATTATTTCGCCGCTGTCCATTCCGGCAAACACATTTGTAAGGGTTAATTTATCCGATTGATTAAGCTTATCGTAATCATCGGAGTTTTTAAAGGTAAGCGGCATAATGCCCGCGTTTATAAGGTTGGCAACGTGAATACGTGCAAAGCTTTTTGTAATAACCGCGCGAACGCCCAAATACATAGGCACAAGCGCCGCGTGCTCGCGTGATGAGCCCTGACCGTAGTTGCTGCCGCCCACGATTATGCTTTTGCCGAGCGCCTTTGCACGTTCGGGGAAGGTTTCGTCGCATACGCCGAAGCAGAACTGCGAAAGGTGCGGAATATTTGAGCGGTAAGGCAGAATTTTAGCGCCTGCCGGCATAATGTGGTCTGTGGTGATGTTATCGCCGACTTTTAGCACAAGCTCGGCTGAAAGCGTGTCTTCCTGCGGTTCGGATTTCGGGAACGGCTTAATGTTCGGTCCGCGCAGAACCTCTAAATCCTTAGCCTCTTCGGGTGTTGCGGGGGGTATAACCGCGCTGTCGTCAATCTTGAAGGCAGCCGGCATTGTAACGTGCGGCTCTTCGCCTAAAAGTCTCGGATCGGTAATTTCGCCCGTAAGCGCCGCGGCAACCGCGGTTTCGGGTGAAACTAAGTATACGCTTGCGTCTTTAGTTCCGCTGCGGCCTAAGAAATTACGGTTAAAGGTGCGTAAGGATACGCCCGCGGAATTAGGCGAAAAGCCCATACCTATGCAGGGTCCGCAGGCACATTCAAGCAGTCTTGCGCCGCTTGCTAATATATCGGAAAGCGCGCCGCAATCCGCAAGCATTGAAAGCACCTGCTTAGAGCCGGGCGAAATGGAAAGGCTGACATTGGGCGAAATGGTTTTACCCTTTAAAAGCGCCGCAACCTTTAGCATATCAAAAAGCGAAGAGTTAGTACAGGAGCCTATGCATACCTGATCAACCTTTGTACCCTTTAACGATTCAACCGTAACAATGTTATCGGGGCTGTGGGGACATGCAATAAGCGGTTTTAAATTATCAAGGTCAATATCTATTATTCTGTCGTAAACCGCGTCTGCGTCGCTTGAAAGCTCTACATAATCCTCTCCTCTGCCCTCGGCTTCAAGGAATTTCTTTGTAACCTCGTCGGACGGGAAAATCGATGTGGTAGCGCCAAGCTCAGTACCCATATTGGTAATTGTGGCGCGCTCCGGCACGGAAAGGTATTTAATACCCTCGCCGCCCCACTCGATAACAGCGCCGACGCCGCCCTTTACCGAGAGTATACGCAAAATTTCAAGGCTTATATCCTTAGCGGTAACAAAGGGCTTTAATTTACCCTTTAAATTAACCTTATACATTTTAGGCATTGTAATGTAATAAGCGCCTCCGCCCATTGCAACCGCAACGTCAAGACCGCCCGCACCCATTGCAAGCATACCTATGCCGCCGCCTGTCGGGGTGTGACTGTCTGACCCGATAAGGGTTTTGCCGGGTTTGCCGAAACGCTCTAAATGCACCTGATGGCAAATGCCGTTTCCGGGGCGCGAAAAATAAATGCCGTGCTTTTTGGCAACCGATTGTATGTAACGGTGGTCGTCGGCGTTTTCAAAGCCGGATTGCAGTGTATTATGGTCTATATAAGCCACGCTGCGCTCGGTTTTAACGCGGTCAAGCCCCATAGTTTCAAATTCAAGATATGCCATAGTGCCTGTGGCGTCCTGCGTTAAGGTTTGGTCAATTTTAAGCGCAACCTCACTGCCGACGGTCATATCGCCCGAAAGCATATGCGCCTTAATAATTTTTTGTGCAATGGTGTAACCCATATCAATCAATCCTTTCTCATAATATGCTTATAAGCGTTTTCAACATGCTCCGACGCATATTTAGCGGCAAGAGCGGTGTTCTTAGCTTCAATAGCCTCGTATATTTTGCGGTGCTCCGCAACCGACGCCGTTGCACGGCTTGAGCTTTCAAGCGAAGCGCGGCGGTATTTTTGAATTTTTTTATGTAACGGCACTAAGGTATCGTAAAATGCTGTGCTGCCGCTTAATTTATAAAGCGCCTCGTGAAAGCGGCTGTCCATAAGCTTAATTTGGTCGGGGTCGTTCTTGCTTAAATAAAATTCCTGAAATTCAAGCGTTTCTTTAAGGCTTTTAAGCTGTTCCTCAGTACGGTTTTGCGCCGCAAGCGCCGCCGCTTGGCACTCAAGGCTCTTGCGTATCATAAATATATCTTCAAGATCCTTCTCGCTTATACCTATTACTACCGAGCCTTTCCCCGATTCTTCAATAATATGCTCCTGCTCAAGGCGGCGCAGCGCCTCGCGTATCGGGGTGCGGCTAACGCCTAATTCCGCGCTTAACTTGCTTTCGGTAAGTATTTCGCCGCGCTTATATTTTCCGCTTAAAATATCGTTTTCAAGATGCTCAAAAACCTGATCCGCAAGTGATATTGTCTTATGTTCAATCATAACTGCACCTTCTTAAAATCTTCCGCCGGACAGCTCTTTTAAATGCTTTTCAAGCTCACTGTCTGATATTGCGGTCTGTCTGCCGTTTTGATATTCGGTATCTACCCATTCTTTAAGAGCGATAACCGCAGGGTCTTTTTTATCAACCTCGTTTTCACCCTTTAAGCCGTAATTGTGGTTTATCCAATAAGCTATGCCCGCAAGCCCGCTTGTTTTACCTACCGAAACGGAAGCCGGACGGTTGAGTATTTTCTCGGTATCGAAAATATTGTAAATTTCCTCGTCCTTTAAAAGTCCGTCGGCATGTATGCCTGCCTTTGTAACATTAAAGTTTTTGCCTACAAACGGCGTCATAGGCGGTATTTTATAGCCCATTTCCTTTTTGAAGTATTCAGCTATCTCGGTTATAGCCGTTGTGTCCATACCGTCAAGCGAGCCGCGAAGCGACGCATATTCCATTACCATTGCCTCAAGCGGAATATTGCCCGTTCTCTCACCGATACCAAGCAGTGAGCAGTTAACCGCCGAAGCGCCGTAAAGCCATGCGGTAGAGGCGTTTGCAACCGCCTTGTAAAAATCATTATGCCCGTGCCATTCAAGCATTTCACTCGGCACGTCGGAGTAATGCTGCAAGCCGTAAATTATGCCCGGCACGCTGCGCGGCAACGCAACCTCAGGGTACGGCACGCCGTAGCCCATAGTATCGCACGCCCTTATTCTTACAGGAATTTTAGCCTGCGCCGACATTTTCATAAGCTCGTTTACAAAGGGCACCACAAAGCCGTAAAAATCCGCTCTTGTAATATCTTCAAGGTGACAGCGCGGCATAACGCCCGCCTCAAACGCTTCAGAAACCGCCTCAAGGTACATTTTCATAGCCTCGCCGCGGGTTTTTTTAAGCTTTTTGAAAATATGGTAATCGCTGCACGAAACCAATATTCCCGTTTCCCTGATACCAAGGTCGCGCACAAGCTTAAAATCTTCCTTGCTGGCGCGTATCCAGGTGGTAATTTCAGGGAATTTAAGCCCTAACGCCTGACATTTTTCAATTGCTTCCCTGTCCTTTTTGCTGTAAACAAAAAACTCTGTCTGGCGGATTATCCCGTAAGGACCGCCCAGCTTTGACATCAGCTTGTAAAGATTAACGATTTGCTCTACCGTGTACGGCTCAACCGATTGCTGACCGTCGCGCAGCGAAGTATCGGTTATCCAAATATCCTTGGGCATACCCATAGGCACCCTGCGGTGGTTAAACGCAACGCGCGGCACGTCCTCGTATGTATAAAAGTCCCTGTAAAGATTGGGCTCTTTAACATCTTGCAACGAATATTTGTAATTATCCTGCTCAAGCAAATTTGTTTTATTTGATATCTCAAGCATAAATGTCACCCCTGTTTGTATCATTGTATACAATTATACACGCATTTTTGGATTTTGTCAATATTTTTATAGTATCATAGCTTTTAATGGCTGTACCATCCTACTTAACCTCAGTTATATTGCCGCTCGAATAGGTTTGGTTATAACTCTGATTGAATGGTGAATAGGTCAATAAGAAAGGGGATGGAGAAATATATAATCACCCCTTGTCTTTGCTAATCCGACCTCTTTAGCTAATTAATCTTGTTAATCGTTTTTCATCTTGAGATAATAACGAAAGTATGCTTATGTCGTTTGAAGAAACATAAGAATATCCGTCAAAAGAACCATATTCGTCAAAAAGCTTTATTTTTACGGTTTTATCTTCAATATTTTCAATAAGTCCTGTTATATCATTGTATCCGCTGTTGCAAAGTTCAATTGTTACAACATACTTTTTTTGAAAGGCATAGCATAACACGGAATATAATATTTCATCGTTTTCAAAATGAATGTCAAATGAAAGAATATTTTTGTCTGAAGATAATTTTATCATTTTTCTTGAATAAAGATTTTCATTGTCAACGCGTATGACCTTTTCGGTATTCATTACAATTATTCCATCATCTTCACCGTCAGGTGAAATCATATGAATGGCAATATTTTGGTCATTTACTGCGAGTACATATCCAAAGTGGAATTTATCGGTATTGTTAAAGTCGGTATATATGCACGATGGAATTTTGCGGTTGCATATGTTTTTCAGTAAATTAATCATATTCAATCTCCTATAAAATTTTATTATGTGTTTTCCCATATGATTTTTATTTAGGATGTAGAATTTTTGCCTGTATTTCCCCTAAGTTTTGAAATGTATTTTTTTAAATATTAGTTTAACGGTGTTTTCACAATCATAGAATAAAAACTCAAAACTTAAAAGTTGTTCATTTACTGCTGAAAATTCACCGGCTATATAATCACCAAATTCGCAATAACCGTCAAGTAGATTGATATTCATATTTATACTTTTCACATCTTTAAATATCAAAGAAAATTGTTTTCCGCTTTTTTCCCAGAGAGTATTCACATCTATGACAGTACCGTTAGTTAAAGCTCTTTTTACTATTTGTAAATCTAATAATATACTGTCATGCATACCCGCTTTAGTATAAAAACAAAAAAATTTTTTAGAAAATCTTGATTTTATTGATTCTAAATATGAATAGTAAAGATTCAAATTCTTTTGCCAAGTAAAGTCATCGTCTGTGTTTAAATCTAAATATTTCATTAATACCCCTCATTAATTATTAATAAGCAAATATTGGTATCGTATGATACGACGAAGGCGCAAAAGATGGAACCAAAAAACCATTTGGATTAATAGGATAAAAAAATATTGAATTCATAGGATCTTGAGTGAAATCTTTGCCGTGTTCTAATTCAAATTTTTCGATATTTCCGTCCCAATCCCATCCGAGTTTTTCTTTTAATGTTTTTTTCACGCTACTGGGAGGGCTGCCATTCGAACTGTTTCCATCATGTTTTGAACCATCTTCGTTTTGCGAATACCGAAGTTTACCCTTTTCTACATGTACATGCTTTTGTGTTTTAGTGTTATCGTTGGACCTGTCTATACGTACTGTCCATCCCTTTCCTACATTTATGTTTTTACCGGTAATAATAGCAGTGGAAACAGCTGTTGATACTTTACTGCTTTTAAAAATGTAGTCAGAAGTGAAGCCTTTTAAAAATCCTTTAACTTTTTCCTTGATTTTGTTCCATATCTTCCAATTGCCGCTTGGATCTGAAAAGTTAATTGGATTATTTGAACAGTAAGCAAATAGGTTGTAGCCAAGAATATCCTCGTTTGCGCCCAATATCCCATCCGCATTTATAAACCTACCGGTTTCCGGATCGTAATAACGGGATTGCAGGTAATAAAATCCTGTCTCGCCATCATAATAATAACCGCGGTAGCGCAGGGGATTCTTTTGACCTACCGTGGCGGAAAGACTGCCCGTTACCGAAAGCAGCCCGCCCCACTCGTTGTAGCTGTATTCTACCACCTGTGCGCCCGTGCTGTCAAGTATTCC
>DJET01000048.1 GCA_002431945.1 Ruminococcaceae bacterium UBA5891
GGCTAACCTTTTATAATAAAGCAGCAGATCCTTTCTGTCATAACGGAAGAAAAGCGGCGGTATGGCGGAAACCGCGTCTGCTCCTGCGGCGGCGGCGTGCTTTGTAAGCCTTAACGCCGAGTCGAAATTCATAGCGGCGGTATGGCATATAACCGGCATTTTACCCGCTGTCTCGTCCACTGCGATCTCGCACATCTCCATTCGTCTTTTTTCTTCCATAAGTATGCCCTCGCCCGTACTGCCGAGGATATAAAACCCGTCTGCGCCGCATTCCGAAAGCCGTCTTATCAGCCTTCTTGCCGCCGTTTCGTTTATACTGCCGTCGCTTTTTACAGGCGTTATAAGCGCGGGCAGCACTCCCGTTATTTTCATTATGAAAACTCCTTTCGCATTTTCTTGTATTGTAAACTCAAATGAAGGTTGAGAGCCTCTCATCTCTTTTGGTATAATGGGTTATATTGATTTGCCTTCAAAATTTCCGCTTTTATAAATATCGCAAATAAGTCTTTGAATCTTCAAGGCGTCCCTGCCTGAAATTTCAAGCCTTTCCCTGCCCAATATGCTGTTGTAGAAATTATTGATCTGCATGGCATGCCCGGTTCCCCAATACTCCTTACCCGAAGAATATTTTGCGAGCATTTGCGGGTGATTGCCGCTTCTTTCGGTTTCCCCGTTTGTGTATTTGATCTCGGCTTCATTATAAGAAAGCCTTGCATTGCCGTTTTCACACAAAAGCATTATTTCTACCTGCTCGTCAATAAGATAGTTATTCGTAGTATAAAAAGAAAGCAATGCGCCGTTTTCATATTTTATCAGGCCCTCGGCAGTATCCTCAACAGCAATACTTTTGTGATTACGGTTATGCAAAGAAGCCTGAACACAGATCGGATCGCTTCCGATAAACCAGTTTGCCAAATCAAGAGAGTGAATTGCCTGATTTATTACAACGCCGCCGCCCTCCTTATCCCATGTGCCCTTCCAGTCGGAATCGGCATAGTAATTGTCCTGACGGCACCACGTAAGAATTACGCGCGCGCATTTTACCCTTCCCAGCCTTCCGTTATCGATCCGTTGCTTAACAAAAACCGACGGCGTATTATATCTGCACTGAAAAACCACGCTGTATTTAATATTCAGGCTTTCTGCCGATTGAACGGTCGCCTCGGCCTCTTTATAGCCGATACTCATAGGCTTTTCGGAAATCACGTTTACGCCGTTATTTATAAAATACCGTGCTGCCGGTATATGTAAGTAATGGGGTAAGCATAAATGAACCGCGTCTAATTTCTCGTTTAACAGCATATCCCTGTAATCACAGTAAGCCCTGCAGCCGTACAGCGACGCTTTTGCCTCTGCTCTGTCCTTTTTAATATCGCATACGGCAACAATTTCGGATTGAGGAAGCGCCGCCGCAGAATCTAAATGCATACAAGAAATAGAACCGCATCCTATTACGGCAACCTTTAATTCAGACATACATATCCCTGCCTTTTGAATAACCGTTTATAATATATCCCCGCTGTCATTAACACAAATCGGCGTTTGAGTATACCTGCTTGCCGGAAACCATAACAGTCACCACATTGAAATTTTTATCCAGTATTGTTATATCGGCGTCATATCCGTGCCGCAGACTTCCCTTACTGCTGAAATTCATTATTTCCGCAGGCGTTTGCGTCATCATTCGCACTGCGTCTGCCACGCTCACCCCTGCCGACTGTACCATATTACGAACCAATCTGTTGCAAAGAGCAACGCTTCCTGCAAAGGCAGAGCGGTCTAAAAGCTTTGCCACGCCGTCCTCTACAAGAACCTCCAATCCGTTTTTCAAGCCGCCGAGTATACTTTTTCCCTCAGGCATACCCGCAGCGCGCATTGAGTCTGTTATCAAGGCAACCTTTGCGGGGCCCTTAATCTTCACAATAAGCTTTAACAGCTCCGGCGGGAGATGCGCGCCGTCCGCAATAATTTCAACGCTTACGTCGTCATCTAAATAAGCCGCTTCTACAATACCCGCATAGCGATATCCGTTTTTCCTGTGTACGCTGCTCATACCTGAATATAAATGAGTAATATGGGAAAATCCATCGCCGAAGGCCTTTAACGCACACGTGCACTCCGCGTCGCTGTGGCCTATACTGGCAAGTATATTCTTTTCCTTCATATACGCTGCAAATTTTTCCGCACCCTCCAATTCGGGCGCCGCGCTCCAGCGTATTACGGAATCTGTACCGTCTAAAATACCTTTGTACTCCTTTTCATTGAACGGGCGAACATATTTTTCATCCTGAGCGCCCCTCTGCGAAAGAGCAAAATACGGTCCTTCAAAGTGTAATCCGGGCATATTTATGATAGTATCATATTCCTTTTTTACTTTTTCAAAGGTTTTTATTGCCTTACGCATATTTTCGGTATCACTGGAGGTAACGGTAGGTACAACGGTAGTCGCCCCTCCGCTTGCCTGCATTTTTGCCGCGCCCAAAAAGGCTTCGGGCGTATTGTCAAGATAATCATATCCTCCGGCTCCGTGCGTATGTATATCAATAAATCCGGGGCAAACATAACAGTTTTTCGCGTCTATTATGCAATCGGCCTTTTCATCGGCAGCTGCGGAGGTTGTGATTTTCCCGTCGCGGAAAACCAAATCGCCGTATTTGCACTGTGAATCGGAAACCAAAATACCGTTAATAATTCTTGTCAGCATTAGCCATCATTCCTATCGGCTGATTTTTGAATCAGCAATGTCTGCTCCGCCGAGCGCAGGGTTTCGGTTGTAACGGTACGTTCGGCGGGATTCATTATCTCGTCTACTATATCGTCCAAATAAATTCTGTCGGGCTGCTTACCTTTAACAATAACAGGCTCGCTGCCGAGTTTATATAAGGAAACGCCTTCGCTTGCGGCATTAAATGTGATCATACCCTTTTCTCCGCTGATTGCAAAATTCCAATATAAGGGTATATTGTATCCGTGATTATCCGGCGTTGCATAAGAAACATCTGCAATTACGCCCGCGCCGTTACTCATTTTCAGCATAAACTGTGCGCTGTCGCGGAAATGCCTGCATTGCTTTGCATAGAAATTCCAGCAGCGGGCGCCGATAACCGTATCTAAATCACTGCCCGTAAAGCGGCGTACCAAATCAACGCCGTGTATGGCAATATCGTTTATAACGCCGCCGTGCTTACCTTTTTCAAAATACCAATCGGGACGAACGCCGTACATCAACGGATGATACCCCTGAAAGCATATGTTATTGATTTTGCCTATTTCGCCGCTGTCTGTCAGCTCCTTTGCGGCAACAACATTTTTGTTATCCCTTAAATCCAGCATCATTCCAACGGTGAGCGATTTTTTCTCAGCCAATTCCCTTATTTTCGCAAGCTCGTCTAACCTAGTGCATAAGGGCTTATCGGCTATTACGTGTTTGCCGGCCTCAAGCGCCTCAATGCATAGTCTGCCCCTATCGGCATAAAATGTTCCCACGGCTACCGCGTCAACCTCTGCCAATAAAGATTTATAGTCGGTATGTGTAACAGCCACATTGTTTTTCTCGGCCTCTGCCATTCCTTCGGGAGAATCCTCAAACACACCCGCAACGTCTAAATATTCATTTTGCCGAGCCAAATTATACAAACCGAAGATATGGCCGTGCCTTAGCCCTGCAAATCCTATACGAATTTTTTTCATAACCTTACCCTTTTTTTGAAGCTTTAATTTTTTCGTTTAATAATTCCGAAAACCTTGCCGGATCAAGAGGTAACGTAACCTTTTGCTCGGTCCATGCAGACACATAAATTGCATTTGCCAATTCAACCTCGTGTATTCCGTCGGCTCCCGGAGCTATCAATGGCTCGCCGAACAGTATTGCATTAACAAAGTTTTGCGTTATATTTTGGTGCTTCATTTGTCCCTTCAACGGGGGTACCGTACACTCCCAAAATTCAGGCTTATCCATTACATCTTTATTATTCCTGTTATATTCGCGTTCGGACTGAACGTTTCTGAAAAACCTGATTTGTCCGCCTTCAAGAACAAGCTTACCCATATCGGCAGATATTTCAAGCCTGTTTGTTCCGGGGGTTTCGCCCGTTGACGCAATATAAACGCAGGAAAACGTAGGATATTTCAATATTGCGGTAGCTTCGTCATCAACCTCAATGTCATAATATTTACCGAATTCGGCAGTTGCCGTAACGCTTTCCGGAAGACCGAAAATCCATTGAATCAAATCTAAATTATGGGGACTTTGGTTAACCAAAACCCCTCCTCCCTCGCCCTTCCAGGAAGAGCGCCATGCCGAAGAATTATGATAAGCCTGCGGGCGGTACCAATCGGTTGCTATCCAATTTACCCGCTTAATGCCGCCCAACTCTCCGCTTTGAACAAGCTTTTTGATCTTGCGGAAGTAGGGATCGGTCCTGACGCAGAACATTGATGAAAACACCTTGCCGCTCTCTTCGGCGGCTTTATTCATTTCAGCAACATTTTCTGCGTAAATTCCTACCGGCTTTTCCACAATTACATGCATATTATGCCTTAAGGCGTATGTAGCTATGATCGGATGCAAATAATGAGGAACCGCTATTATAACGGCGTCTGCTTCACCTGACCCGATCAGATCCTCATAATTCAGATAGCCCTTTATTTCGGGGTGATTTTTACAAAACGTATTTACCTTGTTTTGTTCTATATCACAAACGCAAGTCAATTCGGCGTTTTTAATTTCACCGTTAAGCAAATAATTGGCATGCCCCGTACCCATACTTCCTATTCCTATTACGCCTATTCTTACAACCATTAAAAACCTCTCCTAACCTTTAATTACGCAGTAATTATTTATTGTTTAACAAAGAACTGCTGTCATTATCACAGTATAAAACCGAATTTTTCTTTGTTCTTAAAATGCCGGCGGGGCATTTTTCCGAAATATTTGAATATAAGGTTTCATAAACCGCCTTTGCCTTTGTCGGTCCGGGCACCACGCAAAAGCGGTATTTGGCAGCCATCATAACCGGTATTGTTAAGGTCATTGCGTACTTCGGTACATCATCTATGCTTGCAAAGCAGCCGTCATTTACCTGCTGCATACGGCACACCGCGTCCAGATCCACCACCTTGACCGCAGCCTTATCGTTAAAATCCGCAACATGAGGGTCATTAAACGCTATATGTCCGTTTTCGCCTATGCCCATACAAACTATATCGCAGGGATTATTGTAAAGCAGCTTTGAATAGCGCCTGCATTCAGCTTCGCTGTCAATTACATCTGCGTTCAGGCAGTTAACCGACTTAAACGGTTTAATATCAAATATATGTGCCCTTAAATAGTTGCTGAAGCACTGCGGCGCGTCGCTTTTTAAGCCCACATACTCATCCATATGAAATGCATTTATGCGTTTCCAATCTATCCCTTTTTCGTCGCACAGGTATTTTAACATTTCATTCTGAGAAGGCGCCGCTGCAAATATCATATTTACAACGGGCTGCTTTTCAAGCAGCGCTTTAATACATTCAGCAATATCGGAAGCAGCAGCACGGCCCATATCGTCTCTGCTTTCATATTTTTTTATTTCCAAGTCATCTATTTTGAAACTATACATAGAAAAATCCTCTTAATTTCATAATTTGATTTATACAATAAAGCGCTTCCGACAGGCTATATCACCACGCTCAGCCTTTCGTTGATACGCTTACGCATATTAATTAAAACCTGCGGATCGTCAACACATATATTGCAGGTGATTTCCCTGCCGTACTCCTCCTCCAAAAGCTTTACAACGGCGTCGTGGCCTATTTTGCTCTCAAGCAGCTTTGCGGCGCGCAGATCCTGCAGCGCTTCGGCAAATACGGTCATTCTCAGCGAATGCTCCGGTCCGTAGCTTTCGGGGTAAACGGAAAATGCGTCTCCGGCAGGAAAGGCTCCGTCCGCGTCGTTTTCACAAAACGGATTTATAAGTCTTTTTGAAAGCTGAGAATAATAAAAGTTATATCCCCAATGCAAAAACAGCTTTACGCCGAATTTGAAAATCTGAAATCCGATAAATCGGTTTCTGCAAGACGGCATACTGATCAAACGGTTACTCACGCCGAGAACGTCGCCGCTGCAATAATAAACGCCGCATTGCTTAACGCCCCGCTCAACAAAGCTTTTCATAGCGCTGATAGATACGATCGGGAATTCGGTTATTCCCTTTTCATAGTATTCGTAATGGGAAAGAGCGTCGATAATAGGTCTGCCTTCTATTAAGGGTTCTATAATTTTCTTTGCCGCAAGATAACCCTCAAGCTGTTCATCATTCGGTTCATCGGAAATATGGAAAAAGGTTTTTTCAAAAACGCCCTCCTCCTTTAAAACGCTTAAAAGACAGGGAATCATTTTTTTCAAAAACAGCTTGTATGAATCGTCTGTTGCGGCAACCTTCCAGCCGAACATTGTTTGTTTTTTGCCGTTAACCGTGTTTTCTATATGCGGAGCGTATTTTGCGCCCCACTGCGAGAACATATGGCACATTTCAAAATATTCTATGCCGCACGACAGGCACATTCTTATCCAACGGCGCAGCTTTTCAAAGCCGAATGTGTATCCGCCGTTTTCGCAGTATACGTCTATAAGCTGAAAGCTTACGGGACGCCTGCCGCCTATATTCGTATCAAGCGGCAAATTAAACAACGGAGTCAGGATCATATTGATGCCGTAGTCCACAGCGGTTTTAATGTATTTTTCAATCATAGACCAAAGCTCTTCGCTGTCATCCTCAAAGCCGTAATAGCCCTTAATGCAATCGGCATAAAGCCATTGAGTGCAAAGCAGCTCCTGATGCGGCAGAACCGCATTCATAACATTTACTTCCATTACAGACGTAAGTACCGTCGGATCCGGTAAGGCTTTACTGCCGTTATCTTTAAATTCCTTAAATTTCACCTTTATTTTGTGTTTACCCGCAGGCACTGCCAGATCGGATTCGATCCATAAAGACTTGTAATAAATATTTGCCGTTAAAATACCGCTTTTATTGGGAATCAGTCTGTCAGGCAGAACCGCCGCCTCGTGACAAATGTAATTTGCGTCGTTCATTCCCTCAGGCGAGGTTGTAAGCTGCACAGCCATATTCCCCACGTCGTAAATTTTTAAATGCTCGGTTATATCCGATTCTATTGTAAAGCTGTACTTTTCGGTATAGCTTGCCTTATAGGCTATCTGAAAGGTAAAGCGCTCGCCGCCCAATACTTCAATTTCTCCGATAGGCACTGCGCTGCATTCACTCTTCGGCAATACCTTTTCAAGGGAAGATAACTGAATTATTTCCAACATAAAATATTTCCCCTATCCTACAATTCCTACGCGGTCAATACTTTTAATAAACTGCTTTTGCAAAACGGCATACAATATAAGCACCGGCAATATAAAAATCAAGCATGCCGCCATGGTAAGACCGCGGTTATCATCTAATCCCCCGCTTGCAGCCGATGTATTAAGAAGCGACAATTGAACCGACAACGGGTAGTTATCTTCAAAATACAGCACCGAATAATAATACTCGTTCCAATGCCACACAACCGAAAATATAAACACTGTCAGTATGGCAACCTTGCTTGACGGAAGTATAACCCGTAAAAAGGTTTGCAGCGGTCCTGCGCCGTCAATTGCGGCGGCTTCTTCAAATTCCTTCGGCAGCCCCTTAAAAAACTGGCGGTAAATAAATATAAACAAGCCCGAATTCAGCCCTACCCCAAAAACAGAAGGCAGATAAAATACCAAACCGCTGTCAAGCAGATTGGGCTTAAGCATTTTACCGGTAAGCTTTCCGATAAGGCCTAAAATACCGAATATATCAAACCTTGCATAGTTTAAATACATAGGAACCGCTATCATCTGAGCGGGAACGGCAATGGTCAGAAGCACCATCGCAAACAGCAGCTTTTTACCGAAAAAATTATATCTTGCCAGGCCGTAAGCCGCTATTGCGCAGGAAAGCACCTCCAATATGCCGCTTATCAGCTGAATGGAAACCGTGTTGAAGACCGATTTGCCGTATTGCAATACCTTAGCCGCGTCTTTAATATGCTGTAATGTATAATTTTTAGAAAGCCAAACAACGCCGGGATCGGTTAAGTCGACCGTATCGCGAAAGGCATATGTAAAAATATAAAACAGCTGAAACATTACAATATAGCTTACGGTAATAAGAAAGAAATAACGGAAAACATTTGCAGATAAAGCCGCAAGCTTTTTTCTTTTTTTAATTCGGGATAAATTATCCATTATTCCTTCCTCACTCCCATTTCTTAAATATCTTTTTATTGATAAGCAGCAGCACAATGCCGAAAAGTATACCTATACCGGCAAAAAACAGCCACATCATAGCGGAGCTTTGTCCGTAATTCTGATCATCGGTCAAAACCGTATATGCCTGCTTCATAACCTTGTTGGATTCGCCCATACAAAAGTCAATGGCCGTAAAGCAGAGAACCAGATTTATTGTTGTACTCATCATCGGTGTGGTTATATACCAAAATTCTTCCCATTTAGTTGCGCCCTCCACCTTTGAAACCTCATACAGCTGCTCCGGAATAGACTGAAGACCGGAAATAAACAGCACGATCTGAATACCGCTGTTCCAAACAAGGTTGAAAATATCTTCAACATATCCGAAAATAATGTTGCCGATATTTTGCGGAATTCCAAGGTCGTTAAATACCTCATTAAAATCTATAAGACCGCTTAAATAAATGCTGCTGCTTTCCGCGCCGCGCATAGCCTCCATAACAGGATCGCCCTTAATGTACTGCATAACAACGCCGGTTGTAATAATAACGGGAACAAAAAATATCGAACGGAAAAAGGCTCTCCCCCTGAATTTTCCGTTAAGCACAACGGCAACAATATAACTTAGTATAAATATTATCGGGATCTGATAAAGGAATGCGGTTACGGAATCTCCTATATTGTCTACATACATTGCGGATTCAAACAATATATATCGGTATTCCTCAAGTCCGAGAAATTCCATTTTCAAACCTGTTTCGGTCATACTCACCCTTGAAAACGAAAACAGAAACGATTGAAGCAAGGGCTTTGCAAAGAATAGTAAAAAACCGATTATCCACGGAACCATAAACAAAAAACCGTATATTTTCTTTTTTTGTTCATAGCTTGTTTTATATAGCTTTTTCATTTACTATTCCCTTCTTTGCTTATAAAATCAAATCCCTTAACACTGCCGAAGGGTGTTACGGCGGTCTCGGCGCCGAAATTTACATATATTTCCGTACCGTTGGAAAATACGGTATGAGCAAGCTCGCCCTGTTTTTCGTATTTAAGAATTTGCGCGCCCTTCACCGATCTTAAGGCTGTGTTATAGCGATTTGAAAAATCAATGATATCATTTTTAACATCGCGGAAAACTCCCGATGAAAGACCGCTGTTTGCCGTGAAAATATACGAATTCTCAAAATTCCGAATAACCGTAAATTCCAATGCCTGACCGGTAGAAACCGCCTTAAGAAAGCTTTGAACCTTATCAGACGAAAGATTAACAGACTGGCTTGTCAAAAGCTTACTGCCCTTAAATATCATTTGATAAAAAGGTATTTCGGCGTCTATAAAATTATAGCCTGAGCTTTTTTCGGGCGTATCGGTAATAATGTCAGACTGCATTGCGGCGTATAAATTGGCGCCGGCGGTAGCAACAACGCCGTTTTTAAATCCGGACAATATTTTTGCCGCGTCCTGCGACATACGGTTTTTAGCATAATATTCAGTATCGTTGCAATCACCGTAAGCGTCTGTACCGAGGCTTGAAAACGAAACTCCGGAAAGCTTCCAATCGGAAATTTTATCCTTTAATTTTTCCCCTGCCGCTATAAGCTTATCCCTGCTGAGCATTAAATCTCCGCCGTCCTCTATTTGGTGAGTAACCATAGAGTAGCTTTTCTTTTGAGCCGCAATAAGATCGGCTGTTTTGGCACTGTCGTAATTCTTTGAAAAGCCGGAGGTTGAGCTGCGGAAATAAATCAGATCAAAATCCATAATCAACGGTATGCCTTGCTTTTCGCAGCTTTGGTACAATTTATTCAATTTTTTTATGCTGCCCAATGCAGGATCTATTTTAAATCCGCCGGCAAGCTTTTTACCGTCAAGTCCGCCCTTACCGAAGCCGCTGAGCTTTACCGCTATATCCGCGTCGGTCCTGTCGGTCAATTCATTCAGCATTTGGGGTATCTCGTCAAGCCTTGTTGCTGCAGAAACCGAATTATAAGGAATACCCAAAAAGCTTTTGCTTACGTTAATTCCGCCGATAACATTAAGCATTATGCCTATGCTGCTTTCCTCTCCCGTAAGCCCTAAATAATCGCGGTATGCCGCCGCAACACCGTTATAGCTGTTTTCATATCCCTTTATCGGGCAATACCTTACCGACAGGTATTTTGCCTTAGCCTTACTCAGCGTAACCTTTTTAACGGTAGCCGTTTTCTTATCCGCGCCCTTAATAACCGATTCCGCCGTGCTTCTTATTCGAAACGACGGGTAAACCGCAGAATATCCGATTTGGCTATCGCCCGCAACAGCGTTTATTTTTGCAAGCTCCGCACCGTTTTCGATAATACCCATAAGCGATCTGTTTCTATCCTTAACCGAAAAAACCGGCAGTCTTACTGTTTCGGTTTCGGTTAACTGCTGCATCGGCTGCGACGCAGCGTCGTCGCCGTAAACAGACTCGGAATAATTCCTTATATTGCGGGTTGTATCGTCAACATACATTAAGGCGCCGCAGCCCGATGGTACAAACAAATAAGAATCGGTATTGTTTTTTGCCGAAGCAAAATACGGCATTACGGCTACCTCAAGGAGAATGTTATCGCCCTCGGTTATTTTATCCGCAAGTATTCGTGTTTCCAAGCCGTCGTCACAAAGAATGTAATCTACCGGAAGGGAAATTTCAGCGTCGCGGAAATAGTAAATTACCCTTACGCCGTTTTTGATCTTCAGGCTGTATACATCACCGTTTCTAACGGCGTCAAATGAATTTTCCGCAGCGCTGTCCATTGTGGTTTTATTGCTGTAGGTAATCACAAATGAGGAGCATAGATTCAATTCCTGATATTCGTTGCTGCGGTCACCCGAACGGTAGTAATCATAAGGCACAGAGGACCATACCTCGCCGTCGGCGTTGTCATACAGTAAAACCGCGCCTGCATCGCCGTCCCATAAAAGGCTGTAATTTTCATTTTCAGCCACAGCTCCCGTTTCCAAAACCTTTATTTCATCGGGCACCGAAAAGGGCTTGTTTGTATTTGCTTTGGCGCCGAAGCAACCCGATAGGGCAAGTGACATTACAACAGCCGTAAACAAAACAAATGCTTTTTTAAAATTCATTGCCATATCACCCTTACCTCAGCATTGCTTCCTTAATTATTCCCATAACAAAGCCCAAAAGATCCTGTCCTAACGTCAGCATAATAAACGCTATAAACAGCACTATTCCCATTCCTATAACAATTACAATGCCAAGACCCAGCGCCTTTGTAAAGCTGAAATCGTGTACCACTGTTATAGAAAGTAAAATCCACACAATAAATACCGCCGTAAATGCCGTTTTAATCAGTGTAAATCCGGCGTTAGACGTGGGTATTATTATATAAGAGGCTATTAAATAAAAAACCGAATACAGAATTAAAGGCTGCAGGCAATAACAGCCCGTACAGTAAATGCTTCTGAGATTACCCTTGCCCTCAAACAAAACGCATGCCAGCCAGTTTATTATTACATAAAGCAACACTAAGCCGACCGTTCCGAACAGGGTATAAATTGCATTAAAATCAGAAATGTTCACTATATTATACATAAATCCGCCGAAAAGTGCGGAGCTTACCGTTGCTACATAGAACAGTATTAAATGTACGGTTGCAATCACCATAGAACCCTTATTTTCGTTTCGCACCGCAGAAAAGACCTCTATCGGATGGCTTAAGGTCTTCAGCGCTGCCTTAAGCTTTTCATTTTTGATAAGCGTTATGCCTTTTTTTCTGCATTTTCTAAGCGCAATTACGGCAGCTGTAATAACCGTAACGACAATTATAAGCACCCACCAAAGATTTTCGCGCACAAATCGGTTACGAACCGCCTTATATGCCTGCGAATATGTAGCCTGATCCAGACCGCTCTTTGCATATGCCATTGATTCGTCGTATTTTTCTTCCGAAAGGCTTGCCTTCGCAAGACCGATATATGCCAACTGGCAGTTTTTATCCTGTGCGTTAACAGCCTCCCAATAGGGCTTTGCTTTAGCGTATTCGCCCTGATTGGTTAAGGTTTGCGCCGTTTTAAAGCACTTGCCGAACTCATTTATACGGAATATCGTTAAATTGCCGTTCACTAAATCCAATACAACCAAATCTTCACCGCGGCAGGTAACCGAACCCGGCGTAACAAACGTGCCTACCTGATTGCCTAAGCCCGTACCGCCACCGAAAACAGTCAAAAGATTACAGTTGCTGTCATACATATATATCCTGCCTTGGGTAGAGTCCAAAGCATAGATATAACCCTCATTATCGGTTGTTACGGCGTTTATTTTCTGACTGACGGGAACGCCGTAAGCCGAGGTTTTTTCAACATATGAATTCGGGAAATCGCCGAAGTTGTATTGATCGCCCTCCACAACGTCAAACTGCTCGGCTGCCCGCAAAATATTAGCTCCCGTGGGGGCAAACATCTTTATTTGACCGACGTCCTCCCCTATTACGCCGCAAATAAATCCGTCATAGCTCATAGATATATCGGATAACTGATAAGGCAGCTTTTTCGCAGTGCCGTCGTGCTTCTCCTTTGTTTCAAAAGCAGATGTCAGCCAATCCTTAAGAGCGCCGAAAACAGTCGTCGCCACCTTATTGGCACCGAAGAATCCTAAAAAGTCGCCGTTTTTGGAAAATACCATTAACCCGTAATACGAGCCTTCACACAAAACGTAAAGATAGCCGTTCTTATCCTTTTCAACTCTGATCGGCGTATAAGAAAAATCGGCGGGAATTATCGAAGAATCAGGCTTTAATATAATATCCTTAACCTCTTCGTCCTTACAGCAAAGCACGCGTTCGTTTTCGGTATCCGCAACGTACAGAAGCCCCTCGCTGTCCACATATATTCCCTTTGCGCCCGAAAATGTATATTCATTGCCGCCTCCGCTCAGGGATTTAATGCTTTTTACAAGCTTATATTCGGAATTGAAAATATAAATTATACCCTGCTTGCCGTCAAGCAAATACGTGTTGTTCTCTTTATCACTGCATACATATTCAAAAGAGCTATTTTCCTGCTTTACAAACGAAAGATCGATAACCCTGTAAGGATTAAAAAGCGCCTTTGTCTCCACAGGCTTTTTATTGGTAAAACCGGTCCAGTAGGTGTAATTAGTGTAAGGCACACGGTCATTTTCAACCGTTGCTGCACCGACGCTAAGGCAGAAAAAAAGCATTACCGCCGCTATCAGCGCCCCAACGGTTTTAAAAAACGAAAAATGCCGTTTCAACATTAAAATTGCCTCCTATTCCTTAATTCCCGCACTGTTCATAGATTCAAGCACATTGCTCTGCGAAATGAAATACACAATTATCGGCGGTATCATCATAATAACCGTAACCGACATAGCGCTTCCGGAGCGCGCAATTCCGCCTGCGGAAATTTGGGACATTACAGCCGGAAGGGTTTTAATGGTCTCTCTGAATATCATTCCGTTCGGGGCCTGCGACCATGTCGAGCTGAACTGAAACAGCATAAGGGTCATAATACACGACTTAACCATCGGAACAACAATTCTGAAAAAAATCTTAAACGGGTCGGCGCCGTCAATTTCAGCAGCCTCAAGCAAAGCGTTCGGTATGGCGCCCTCCATATACTGCTTCATAAGGAACACACCCATTGTAGACGCAAGACCGGGAAGAATATACGCCCAATAGGTATCTATTATCCCGATATTTGCCGAAATAATATACTGCGGTATCGCCAAAGTAAAGCTGTTAAAAAGCAGCGCATACTGTATAAGTAAAAATAAGAATTTTTTTCCTTTAAAATCTGCCTTTGCAAGAGCAAACGCCGCTAAGGTTGCAATAAAAATATAAATTGCCGTACTTGCAACAGAAAGAAATACGCTGTTAAAAATGTATTTTGAAAGCGGTACGCTAAGGTTTGAAAGAAGCCTTGGCAATGCCGAATAGTTTTGAAGAGTCGGATTGTAAACAAAAAACCTCGGCGGGAAAACAAGCAGTTCATCCAACGGCTTAAACGATGTTACCACCGAATAAACCAAGGGCAGCATTGAAAACAACCCGAAGGCGAATACAATAATAAGATATATGCCGCTCCCGAAATTCGAGCGGGTATATTTTCGGCTGTAAGAGGAGCTTTCTTTCCTCGGTTTCAATTTAATTTTACGGTTTCCTGATAATTTGGTTTTCATAATTCCCCACCTACTTTCCCGTTCTGTTGAGTAAACGGGCAATTATCTCACGGGATATTGCCATAAGCAAAAACAGGAACACCGAGATTGCCGAAGCATATCCCATTTCGTAACGCACCATACCTGCGTCGGATAAATACGGTACCAACATATCCACCGAATTGTCAACGCTGGGATAGCCCGCAAGCTCCGTAGCAACCGTGCCGACAGAAAACGCCGACGCTATTTGCATTACCGCACTGAAAAGCAATATATGCTTCATAACGGGCAGGGTTATGTACCAAAGCTCCTGCCAGCGGTTTCTGATGCCGTCTATTGCGCCGGCTTCAAATAATTCACCGTTAACGTTTTGCAAACCAGAAATATTGGCAAGAAATGAAACGCCCATACTCTGCCAAAGCTGTACTATTATAATAATCGGCATAGTGTAGCTTGCGTTTTTAAGCCATGAAATCGGTTCGGTTATCAAATTTGCAGAAAGTAAAATGCTGTTAATGTAGCCGTAGCTGTCACTACTGAAGGCGATCTGCCATATAAAATACGCGCTCCCTGCCAGTGCGGGACAGTATATCATAAACGACAGAATATTCCTGAACATAGGATTAAATTCGTTTATAAACCACGCCAGAACAAATGAAAGCAAAAATCCCGCAGGTCCTGTTATTACGGCAAAGGTTATAGTATTGGAAAGAGTTTTTACAAAAACCTCGTCGTCGATAAGCATTCTGATATAATTATCTATTCCCACAAATTTAGGGGCATTGATCATATCAAAATCAAAAAAGCTTAACACAACAGATGCAATAATCGGTATTACAAGGAAAACCAAAAAGCACACTAAAAAAGGAATCAGCATCGCATAATAGTAAAGCATTTTATTGGTTTTCTTTGCAAGCTTAGTTTTACTACCCATAGTTTCTTCCTTCTCTTTATGAATAGGCATTTATCTTACGCTCAATTTCCTCATTGGCATAATCTGCGGCCTTTATAAGTGCGTCTTTTACATTTTCACCCTTGTTGTAGACCTTCCAAAAGGCTTGGTCTACTGCACGGGCAACAAAGTAGCTTCCCGGAACCTCGGGAATTTCTTTAATATATTTACGCTGAAGATTAAGAATTTCAAGGTCATTATAATCCCAGCCCATATTTTCAAACGCCTCGGTATTGGCGGTAGCAATTCTTGAGATCGTACCTAAAATCGACTCGACTTCATTATTATATAAAAGCTGCGTATCGGCGTCTGTCCACCATTTAAGGAATTCCCATGCGCTTTTTACATTTTTTGAAGTATTTAATATGGCGCAGCCCGCGCCGCTTCCCGAAACAGTGTGATCTATATTGCCGTTTTCATCACGGGTTCCGGGAATAAGGGCAATGCCCCACTTTCCGTCTATTTCGGGCGCCATATCCTTAAGCTGTGTATAAACCGTATAATCGGAAATTCCCAAAGGCGTAATACCTATTCTGAAACGGTTATAAAACGAAACCGAAACAGGCAGCTTATACTTAGTATAAAAAGAAGACCAGAACGAAAACGATGAAAGAGCAATAGGATCGTCTAACAGGCATTTGTTTTTATCCTCATTGTAAAATGAACCGCCGTTCTGCTGATAAACAGAGGCAAACATATTCAACCCGCCGATACCGGTATTGACCGTTGTTGACGAGGTTATCTGAACATACGGCACCCACGTTTCCATATTGCTCATTCTAAGCACTGTCGACGTCGCTAAAAATTCGTCCCACGTTTCAGGAACGCTCAGTCCCAGTCTTTCAAAAATATCTCTTCGGTAAAACATAATATAAAACGACTGCGTTTCAGGTAAGGCATAGGTGCCGTTTTTATATTCGTAAGGAACGGTAGCCGTTGAGGCAAATCGTTCCTTTACCGATTGAAAATCCTCAAATTCCTCTAAATTTCTTACGGCTCCTCTGAGCGCAAAGTTAACAGGCTCGGTTCTTGAAAGGTTCAGCGCAACATCGGGCGCATTGCCTGTCAGCATACCGTTGATTATAGAGGCGCTTGTAAGCTCTACATGAACGTTTATTCCCGTTTTTGGAACAAACGAGGTATTTATAAGAGAATTAAGCGCCATGGCCTGGTCTCTGCCCCAGTTCACCCAAAGAACAATGCTCTCGCCTTCATCTTTTTCCGAATCGGTCTTGTCGTAACCGTCAACAAACGACGCAAAAAAGCGCTTAAAATTATAACTAAGCCTTGTAAAGAAAGCGGGCTTGGCGTATTCCGCCTTAGCGCCTGCGGGCGTAATTAAAATTCGGTCAAGGCTTAAAGGCATTACATTCATATTACTGAGCGAGGAGGAAAGCGATGAATAATTCGAATAAAAATCCGAAATATAATCCTCTGCCTTATAAATGTTTTTAATCATATTAGCCACAACACGGTTTGTATTTACAAGCACCGAAATTTGGGAATTGGTTTTTTGACCCGAAATTTTCTTAAGCTCGTCAGCCGCTTTATCAAGCCTGCTGTTATAATATTTAAGCTTTTCTTCAAAGCCGTCGATCTGTTCATAAAGATTATAGTCGCGGTTGGGATCCGGCGATTCTCCGGTAATCATTATTACGCTTAAATAAAGCTCTCTGAGTCCCGAAAGAATTTCCCTTATATCCTTATATACATTCGCCGTTTCCCCCAAGGTGACCTTTAACGATAATATATGGTCGCCTTCGGAAAGATAAATATCATATGCCCGTTCACTGTCTGCAAATTCATAAAGCTTCCATGAATTGCAATGTGAAAATCTGAGGTTTTCGGCTTCCTTAAACGGAGTAACCCCGTCTATCTTCAAAGAACGGTAAGCAAATCCGTTTTGAATTTGATCCTGATTATATATAAAACCGAAATTGTAAAGTCCCGGTTTTTCCACATGGAATTTCCATGTAATTTCTTCGTTTGTGTTTTGCCAGTTTGTATTTCCTATGTAGTTTATAACACGCTTCATAGGATCGTTGGGAGAAAGCCATGCCGAATTATCGGACTTGGAGATAATTGATCTGGAATTTTTAAGAACTGCATTTTCGGCTTCTATAACTATACCCTGAGCGTCGGCTGACTTATAGCCCTTTTCTCTGTATTCATTTTCAACTTCATTATAGCTTTTAACATTTTCAATGCCTGAAATATTTATTTCAGACAGCACCAGCTCGCTGCTGTTTACTTTTAACGTTACAGTATTTTCACCCTCTGTAAAACAGAAGGCATAGGGATCTGTAACCACGCCCGAAACATCAAAAAGTGAAACTGTCACAAAGCCGTCATACGGCTTTTGCTGCGGGGCAATTTGATTGCCCATAGAATCGCTGCGGATATCTCCGTCATTTTCCCAATAACAGAAAAGCCGCATATTCTGCGCGCCCTCAAACGGAATTACACCGTTTACAAAAAGTGATAATCCCGCTTCCTTGGCGGCGTCGGCTGATATTTTATAGTTAAGATTTATATTATAAAGACCGCTCTTCGGCACGTTTACTTTATATGTAACCGACGTACCGCCCGAAATGCTGACGGCCTTATTTTCAGCAGTATTGACTGCACCGTCGGCTCCGATAAAATCGCAGCCGTTTATTTTTATATTTTCCGCATCGGACACAGGGGACTTACCGTGAATATAAGCGTCATAGTCCATATAATCCGCGTCGGTATTATTATCATTTTTAATATTTTCGGCACTATCGGAAACCGAAAATACATTAAGCGGTATAACCGCCGCTGTTAATACCAACACGGCTAATATTGCCATTATCTTTTTCACTGCTAAGTCCCCTTTTCGTTTTTACGGAAAATCTTAAGTTTTATTTCTTATTTCTTGCTTTTTTTGCGGCAAGGAATAAAATAACAAATCCCAAAACAACCAAAACACAAATTCCGATTATGATCCAAAGCCACGGAAATTCCTGTTTTTCGTCCGCCTGTGCGGCGCCTTCCTTTGGCTGACGGGTAGTATAAATTTTATATGTTCGTTTAGAGCCGTCCTGTGCCTCTACCACAATACGGGTAATATTTTCGCCTATGTAGGGAAGATCGTCTCCTGTTATCGTAACCTTAGAGGTAGGGTCAACCGCCTCAGCCGTAATTTTTAATTTCTTAACATTATAAGGAACTACCGCCTTATAAATCTTAACATCAGAAGAAAATTCCGGCGTTATCTCGGCGTTGGCAACCTTAAGCGTTTTAAGACTGATAGAATCGTAAACATTGTTTTTGTCCGTTTCGCTGTTTTGTCCGTTATTTCGCGAAGATGTATAGCTGTTGTCCTTTTGATTGCCGGAGCTGTTGTTTTTTTCCTCATTTACTGTTTGAGCTGCCGCGGTTTGAGCGAACGCTGCGTCGGCTATGCTTAAAACGCCTGTGCCTGCGGAAGCTGAAACGTCTGTTGCGGTAACGTTAAATTCGCCTGCCTTTTCAACCCTGAACGTAGCGGTCAGCATATCCGCTTTTACCTTAACGGGATTTTCCGTTGTCATATCGCACATTACGAATTTTACAGAACCGTCCGATTTATTGTCGGTTAATTTCCAGCCGCCCGCAATATCCGAGCTTATTTCCTTTAGGGTGAGCATTGCCCCGTCATATTTCAAGGTTCCGTTAACGGCAATAATATCTTCCCTGTCAGGATTTTCTATTGAAAGCGTGATCTCTATTTCATCGCCCGAACGGACCGCAGAGGGTCCGCCGAGCTTTACCGATAATGAAGAAGCAGCATTAGCGGGGAAGGTCGAAAATACTCCGAGACAAGCAAATAAAATTAAAATCGCATTACGAATTCTTTTCATATTCTCACCTCATTATTTTAGCTTTACCTTGCCGTTTACCGCCAAAAGCAATACCGCAAGGTCATCAACGTCAATACCGGTTTTTCCGTTAACATTTGCCGCATACTCGCCGTAAACGTCAAGCCCTGCTTTTGTGCAAAGGTAATTTGCAAGTCTTTGTACGTCTTCCGTATTCACAGCCAGATTGCCGTCCGTATCGCCCAACATATACAGCGATACTCTGTGCTTGGTTTCAAAACCGTTCATAAGCGCAAACTGCATATCAATAGTAAGCGGTACGCTGTAATCCGTAATCTCGGTATTGCCCTTAAATACACGGATATATTCGTTGTGATCCAGCTTTTCAAGAACGGACTTAACCGTTTGGCCCAAGGTATAACCGATCATAACATCACCGCTGACGGTAAATGTATCCGATGTAATTCTGTCGGGGAAATCATCAATTTCGTTAAGCGTCTTACCGTCGGAGGTTTTGAAGAGCTTGATGTTGTCAACATATGCCTCTCCTCCGCCGTCATATACGAAGAAGCCGACGCGCTTATAATCGCTTGTATTAAAGCTGAATGACGCTCTGGTCCATTTTGAATCTTCAGCAATATCTTCATCGCTGAACTCATACATTAAAATCTTATCCGGATGCCAGTAATTACCGTTGATCATACCGAAACCGCCGTTTCCTGCCTTAAGAATACTGTATTCGGCAGTAAATGTATATTCGGTATTAGGCTCAACCTCGATCCACTTAATTAAGTATGTTTTCTTCGGATTACCGGTATATTTAAGGTTTGCGGTATAATGCATCGCTTTTCCTCTTGTGGTGCCGGTATTTTCGATTTGCGCGGTATAACCGTATGAACCTGCAGACTCCCAGAAGGAAATATCATCGTCTGAGAAATCACCGTTTTCAATAAGATTCTTGTTATCGTCACAGTCAAGCTTTTCAGGAGCGCTTGATGTAACGGTAACGCTTTTCATATCTCTTAAAGGAGGATTGTAAAGCTTTGCGTCGGTGCTCTCAAACAGGTACATATCGTCTACAAACAAAGACGAGCTTGCACCCTTAAAGCCGATACCGATCCTTTTGGCGTTTCCGCTGTTAAAGTTAAACCTTACAATATGGTATGCGTCGTCGCTGCTTACAAATAAGCCGTGAACCTCATAGTTGCGATTTGAAGTTTTAATGAACTCGCTGTTATACGGATCGACAATGCCAAAGCGGATATCGTTTTTATTTACCGAGTCTCTTTGTTCGGCTCTGGCAAAAACGGTAAAGTAATAATCCGTATTCGGTTTAACGTCAATATACATTATGTTCATTGTGGGCTTGGCAACATTCTGCGTTTTGAAATGTAAAGCCTTTTTGCCCGTATGCGCCTTATCGGTGGTAACAGTAATATCCCCCGAACCCATAAGTGTGCTTTGATTCCAGTTGCCGTCTTCCTCAAAGCCGCCGTTGGTAATCAGGTTATCCGCATCATCGCAGATATAAGCTATACTCCAGGCGGTGCCTCTGTCTTCAAAACGTCTGTAACCACTTATCATATACGGAGCTACATAATCTCCGTTAAATTCCGTATCGGATTTATATTTCGGGTATAACAACGTAGTACCGCTCAGAATAGCGCCGCCGAATCTTTGAGAAAGCTTTTTGTCGATAGTCCACTCAACAAACTCGTCGTCAGGCAGGTCAGAAGCGTTCGGAATATTTGCTTCGGCTCCTACAGCGCCCGATATTCCCGTGTACTTTCCGTCGTTGTTCTTGTATATTATAAAACCGTCGTTTTCATTTATAACCTCATTAACGGTTAAATCGTCTATATACATTTCAAAGCTGTTGCCTGCAGACTGTACGTAGAAGCAAAGATATTTATAGCTGTTGTCAACTACCGTGCCGGTATCGATTACCGTGCTGTACGTCGTCCACTCGGTATTGCCGGTAATTCCCGTAAGCGGTGCGGAACCGTTAAGACTCTTTTTGGCAGGATTTTCACCGCCGTAAAAATTCCAGTTTGAAGCGTTGTTCCCAGCCATCAAATAGGGCTTGTTCGGTCTGCCGTTTAATTTATATTTAAATGTAACGGTATACTTTGTTTCAGGTCTTAACACAATATTATTAAAGCGTATCGGGAACTGAGCATATGCCGTACTTCCTGAAAATTTAACACTCTTGTTTTTGTATCCGTTTGCAACAGATATACCGTCAAGAGCATAATGTATAGGATCGTTATCATTTTCAAAATCCTCTACAAAAAGCTCGTTTTGTTTAGCGCCGTATTCTGCGTAAAGCAGCGTTGTGCCTTCGGTGAACTTTCCGCCGAATTCCTGCGTTAAGCCTTTATCGGCATACCACTTTAAGAACTGCTTGCCGTCGGCGGAATCGGGACCGTTCGGTACGTTCGCGTCGGTGCCTACCGCGCCCGCTATCGCCTCGTAATCGCCGTCGCTGTTCTTATATATAACAACTCCGTCGGTATCGTTTGCGGTTTCATAAACAGTAAAATCGTCTAAATACATTTCAAAGCTGTTACTGCCCGACTGCACGTAAAAGCAAAGGTATTTATAGCTGTCGTTTACAACAGTGCCGGTATCGATTACCGTGCTGTATGTCGTCCACTCGCTGTTGCCGGTAATTCCCGTAAGCGGCGTGGAACCGTTAAGGCTTTTTGCGGCAGGATTTTCGCCGCCGTAAAAATTCCAGTTTGAAGCGTTGTTCCCCGCCATTAAATAGGGCTTATTCGGTCTGCCGCTTAATTTATACTTAAAGGAAACGGCATACTTTGTGTTAGGCTTTAGCTCTATGTTATTAAGGCGAACCGGAAACTGAGCATACATTCCGCCCGTGTATTTAAGGGCGCTGTCCTCTTCAGTGCTTGTAACGGATATTCCGTCAAGAGCATAGTGTACGGGGTTCTCTCCCCCGAAGTCCTCTACAAAAAGGTCGTTTTGCTTAACGCCGTATTTTGCATAAAGCAACGTTGTGCCTTCGGTGAACTTTCCGCCGAATTCCTGCGTTAAGCCTTTATCGGTATACCACTTTAAGAACTGCTTGCCATCTGCGGAATCAGGTCCGTTCGGTACGTTCGCGTCGGTACCTACCGCGCCGGTTACCGCAGCATAATTACCCTCGCTGTTCTTATATATCACAACTCCGTCCGCTTCGTTTTCCACACGGCAAACCGTGAAATCGTCCAAATACATTTCAAAGCTGCTTCCGGCAGACTGTATGTAGAAGCAAAGGTATTTATAGCTGTCGTTTACAACAGTGCCCGTGTCGATTACCGTGCTGTATGTCGTCCACTCGCTGTTGCCGGTAATTCCCGTAAGCGGTGTCGAACCGTTAAGGCTCTTTGCGGCAGGATTTTCGCCGCCGTAAAAATTCCAGTTTGAAGCGTTGTTTCCCGCCATCAAATAGGGCTTATTCGGTTTACCGCTTAATTTATATTTAAAAGAAACGGCATACTTGGTGTTGGGCTTTAGCTCTATGTTATTAAGGCGAACCGGAAACTGGGCATACATTCCGCCCGTATATTTAAGAACATTGCCCTCTTCCGAGTCTGTAACGGATATTCCGTCAAGAACATAATGTACGGGGTTATTTCCCTCAAAGTCCTCAACAAAAATCTCGTCACGTTTAGCGCCGTACTCTGCGTAAAGCAGCGTTGTGCCCTCGGTGAACTTTCCGCCGAATTCCTGCGTTAAGCCCTTATCGGTATACCACTTTAAGAACTGCTTGCCGTCGGCGGAATCGGGACCGTTCGGTACGTTAGCGTCTGCCCCTACCGCACCTGCTATTGCCGCATAATCGCCGTTGCTGCTCTTATATATAACAACTCCGTCGGTATCGTTTGCGGTTTCATAAACAGTAAAATCGTCTAAATACATTTCAAAGCTGCTGCCGGCAGACTGTATGTAGAAGCAAAGGTATTTATAGCTGTCGTTTACAACGGTGCCGGTATCGATTACCGTGCTGTATGTCGTCCACTCGCTGTTGCCGGTAATTCCCGTAAGCGGTGTCGAACCGTTAAGGCTTTTTGCGGCAGGATTTTCGCCGCCGTAAAAATTCCAGTTTGAAGCGTTGTTCCCCGCCATCAAATAGGGCTTATTCGGTCTGCCGTTTAATTTATACTTAAAGGAAACGGCATACTTTGTGTTGGGCTTTAGCTCTATGTTATTAAGGCGAACCGGAAACTGAGCATACATTCCGCCCGTGTATTTAAGGGCGCTGTCCTCTTCCGTGCTTGTAACGGATATTCCGTCAAGAACATAATGTACGGGGTTATTTCCCTCAAAATCTTCTACCTGCACATCATTTGAGGCCGCAAAGGCATTAAATCTGCCGCCCGAAACAGCTCCGGAGCAAACCGAACTGATTAAAACAGAAAGAGCGCAAAAAATACCGGCAATTCTTTTGATTTTCATTTTATCACCTCAATTTAACGTAATTCTGTGATTGAGAAATCGTCGTAGTATGCTGTCATTGAATTTTTATTACCTGTGCAAGCCTGCAATCTTACCTTTGAGTCCTCCGAATCCGTAACAATGGTAAAGGTTCGTTCTACCCAGCCCTCGCCGACAAGATTTTGTCCCGAATACTGCACGGTTAAATTCTGCCACTTATTCTCGCTGTTTAAGCGGCTGCAGCGTATAAAGGAATTATCGCCCTCGCCGTTGTAGGTATAGCTGTCAAACTTGATCTTGTAGCTAATTCGGTAATTCTTGTTAGGTTCAACGTCTACCACCTGATAGAAAGCGCCGTAATTTGACGCGTCGTTACCGTTGATAGTATCTATTTTTGCAGACTTATTTCCGGTTGCGGCCTGTTCGTCAGTAACTCCGCCGACCTCAAAGGTCCAATTTTCTGCGCCGTCCTCAAAGCTGCTGTTTTTAACAAGGTTTTGGGGTATAAACAGCTCTGCGGCGTTGTTCGCAGTGCCCACGCTGCTTCTTCCGTTTGCGTCGTAGCCGGTAACACGATAGCAGTAGGGTATTCCGGTAGGTACGGTAGTATCGGTATATTTAATAAGACCGTTATCTATACTGTATTCATTGATACCCAAATCATCTGCAACTGTTTTCCATGTGGCGCCGCCGTCATCCGAGCGCTCTAATTTGAATTTTTCTATGTTTCTTCCGGGTATCCAGAATACCTCGTTGCTTCCCTTATTTGCCAGCAGCACCGGCGCGTCAAGCACATCGGTAAGGCCCCTGTATTCATTTATGCCGTCATTGATAACATAGCGGAATTCCGGCGCCCAAATATGCATGGTTTCATAATCGGTTGTGTTACCCGTAAACATAACAAAGTTTTTACCGCCGTCGTAAGCGCCGCCGTATTTGAAGTAAAATGCTCCGAGCCAGCCGCCTTCTTTGGCTGTAACGATAAACTTTTGCTTAATTCTGCCCCAATAGGGTGTGGAAAAATCCGTTCCGTCGGAATCCTCGCCGATATTATATTCGCCGATATATCCCGGTCTGCCCTTGTAATGCTCTGCGATATTGCCGGTAGAACCGCCCGAATGATAAATATTATTGCCGATCAAATCAACCTTGGTATCGTTTAAGCGGTATTCCTTTTCGGTTCCGCCGCCCTCCTCGGTAGAGGTCAGCATATTAGGCATCTTTGCCTTTATTCTGTCGTGGAAAGCATTTAACCATTCGGAATAATGCTCCCATGTAGTACCAAAGCAATCGCCCTGCATATCTCCGCGCTCAGGGTCGTTAACATAGGTTGTGGAATTTTCAACCGTTAATCCGCAGCAGATTACAACGTCCTGATATTCCGCTATAATATCCGCTATCGGATCAATAACATTATCAAAATACATTTCCCTTGCCGTATCGTTCCAGAGGTAGCTCGTATATTTTTCCCAAGAAACCGATCTCGGCTCCGAGGCGCATTCCGGTATACCGTGGGGCTGAATAGACGGAACAAGATACATTCCCAGATCGCGGCATAATTCAAGCAGATCTCTTAAATTTGTTTTAAACTGGTCGTCTAATTTTACGCAATATCCGTTTTCATCAAAATGAATACCCTGCATATCGGTCAACAGCCAATAATTTATGGCGTTAAAGCCCAAGGCCTTAATATTGTAAATATCAATATATGCCATATAATGGTTATATGTAGCCGATTTATTTGAAATAAAATTCGGTCCTAAGCTGTGCTCGTCAAAATCCACCATGCCTACATAATTATAGTCGCAGCCGTAAACAAAGCCGTCGCGGTCTAAAAGATATTCCCAAGAGTTTTTAAAGCCCGCTTTCTCAAAGTCCCATTGCAATGCCGACGTCTTGTTTATAACGGAAGTTGCTGTCACTGAACCCACAAGCAATGCCACTGCTGTTACGATTGCAGTAATTTTTGATCTGACTGCTTTCATCGCTCTTCTCCTTTAATAGTTTTTTTCTGACTGTAAACGCCTATCCCCATTTTTTTATCTTAGAAATATTCTTATCAAGTACGCCCGACCATTTTTCAAGAACGGTCTTAACGTTGTTTGAGCCGCACTCGCTGAGCTCATTGAACATTTGACCTGCGGTATAGTTGCCGCCGTAAGCGACAATACCCTTGTAATTCATAAATGATTTTTCCTGCTCCCACATCCAGCTGGTGAAGCTAAGCAGGCCGTCTGCTTTGTCCGACCAAAGAGGAGCGTCTGTGGGATCATATGCAGAATCAAGCCAATAACGCAGCCAGTAGCCTGCCGCCTCGGCGTTCTTTGCTCCCTTGGGGAAGCCCCAAAGCTTTGCCTCGCCCGGAAGAACCACGTTACTGCCCTTAGGCGAAGGAGTGGGCGCAAAGCCCCAATTAAATTTAACGTTTTTATCAAAAACATCGCCGCGCTGGGCTACGTAATTTCCTGTAAGAAGCATCGGCACATCGCCCGAATAGAAGCCGCCGTAGCTTTCGCTGCCTAAAACCTTATGCTCGAATTTAAGCGTATTAAGGAACTGCCAGCCCTTTAAAACCTTATTATATGCCGTACTGTTTTTCGGATCTGCATTATTTATAATTCCGCCGTTGCCGTCATATTCAATGGCGTCTGCTCCGGCTGAATTTGAAAGGAAATTCAAACCGTAGTCACCCGATAAGGGAGTTTTAATGCCTTTATCCTGTTTGAGCGTAAGACAGGTTTGAACAAGTGTTTCCCAATTCCAGTTGCCCTCCTGCCAAAGCTGATACGGATCCTTAACGCCTAACTTTTTAAACAGATCCTTATTAAAAAACACGGGATAAAAGGTTACCATTGTGGAAGACTTGATCATTGCACCGTAATACTTGCCGTTCCATTTATACTGATTCATAGTATTAAGGTCGTATATCTTATCATCAAGGTTAAGCTTACCTGCGTCTAAGGTCTGGAAATAATCGTTTGTAATACTGGTGGGGAAATCGGTCATTGCCATAGGCGCCAAATCGGGCGAATTGCCCTGACCTATCATAGAGGCAAGCTTGGTTGTATGCTTATCAACGCCGCTTACGATCCACTTAATTTCAATTCCGGTTTCTTTTTTGAAAATTTCCGCCTTGCGTTTTTCGGTTGTACCGGGGTTCCACCAAATAAGATGCTTAACGGTTGTGCCCTTTAACGATTTCGGAACAGACTCAAGGAAGCTCTTGGTTGCCTCTTCATCTATTTCGTGATTGTCCTCAGGCTTATAAACAGAGTCTCCCGATGTAGACTTTCCGCCGCCGGAGCCGCTGCCCGAATTTAAAATTCCGTTGCTTTTGCCTCCATTACCGCCGCTGCCGCCGCCTGAACTGCCGTCGGCAATAACATCCTCGTCGTCAGAATCCACAGCGTTCTGAATCAGGTCGTCGCCTGTCGAATCAACCGATTCGGTGCTTGATTTGGAACAGCCCGAAAATACTGCCGTCACCATTAAAAGCACCATTAAAATTGCCGTAATTTTCTGTAATGCGGTTTTCATTTTTATTCCTCCCATTTATATGATAGTAGTTTTTTAAGTTCCTCTTCAAGAACCGTATTATACCGTTTGAGAATACGCACGTTATCCTGTCCTTAATTATGACGGTTAAAAAAAGACTGCAATTACATATCTCCACGGTATCGCCGTTAAGTCGGAGCCTTAACGGAGCATTAAGAATTTCCGCACCGTCTGTATTTTAATTGTAAATCTTACAGCTTTAAAAAACAATATGCGATAAGTATTATTTATGGATAAAACAATCAACTTTTTTAAGTTTTGCTGTTTTTGCCTTTTTAAACAGATTTTTAATATTATAAAATTTTAATTAAATTCAAAAAAATGTATTAAGAAATTTAATATTAAAATCATTTGTTGACATTTGATTTTATCTATTATATACTAAACATTAAGATACACCGCAAAAAACCGTCAATATGCTTTTTTATTAAAAAAGGAGGATAAAATTACCATATGTCCATTTTTAAACGCGCAATATATTCAGACGACGATATCTGCTCTCCTCTGCCGTTTTCCGTTAACAATGTAGGGTATACGTTAATTGATAATTATAAATCCGTAACTAACCGTCCGGGCGGCAGAAACGATTACCAAATCATATATATAAAAAGAGGCGTAGGCCATTTCCAGTTCGGTGAAGGGCAGGTCATTGCGGTTCCTCAGAACAACATTGTGTTTTACAAACCTCATCAGCCCCAGATATATACATATTATCCGCAGGATAACACCGAATCGTATTGGATACATTTCAGCGGAACCGAAGCGGAAGCATTTTTAAAAAGCCTTAATTTGGATAAGGTAAAGCAGCTGCCGTTTTCCGACAGCTATTCCTTTGTAAGCACCGTTAACAAAATAACAAATGAAATGCGCTTTCAGCGCGCGCATTATAACACCGTGTGCGTAGCGGAGCTTACAAAGCTGCTGGTTCTTATAAACAGGGAAAGCGCCTCAAAGAAAAACAAGACTAATCAAACAGACGCTATACAGCATATATGCCGCGATATTGAGGATAATTATTTTTTAGATATTTCAAACAGCGAATATGCGGATAAGTACAATATGTCGGTTTCAAATTTTTTAAGACTGTTTAAAAAAAGCACCGGCACCACGCCGCTGCATTATAAGCTTACCCTTCGTATTCAAATGGCTGAAAACCTGCTTGTTGCGTCAGATTACTCAATTTCTCAAATAGCGCAGATCGTAGGCTTTACCGACAAGCTGTATTTCAGCCGCATTTTTAAAAAAATCAATTCTGTATCCCCTTCGGAATATCGTAAAAACGCGTTACTTAAAAGCATAAAAGGCTCATCAAACAGTTGATACCCGTAAAAAAGCGGAGGCTGTGACTTTGCTGTCACAGCCTCCGCTTTTATAGATATAAAATGAATATATTATTCAAAAATCTTAACGTCGCCGATCAATTTGATATTTCCGTTATCCACAAGAACGGCGCCGGCTCCCTCCGCCGTTGCATAAACCCTTTTACCGCGTTCTTTGATTATTCTCTTAATTGACGCGTTTTGTATATCGCTGTTTCTGTAATGAACCTCCAAATAAAAATCCTTAAGATAAGGTATACCCTTGTAATAGTTAAATTCGGCGTAATCCTTATCGGGGGACATATGGTAATCCGCCAATTGAATTACAGCGCCCGCACTTGACCCCATTGCAATGCCCTTATGATTAAGCAGCGCTTCATAAATACCGAATTCAACTATTCTGTCCTTCATTCTGTCCGGCAATCCGGCCGTGAAGAAAATAATATCGGAATTTGTGATTTTTTCAACAGCCGTTTCCTTTGTATCCGTAAAATAATTGATAAAGCTTATGTTTTCTTCGGGAATACCGTACACGGCAAAGCTGTCTACAATACTCGGATAAGCGGTGCTTTTTTCTTTACCGAATATCAATTCCCAATCCTCTGCGTTTTTTACCTGCGCGTCACGAAATGAAAACGCAACTACCGCAACCTTATGCTCCGGCTTAATATACTCCTTTAAATCGTCATAGATCCAGGGAGCGCCGAAGCCATAACCCTCATGCAAAATGTTAACCATTACAAAGCCCTACTTTCTTTAATAAATTTATTTTTATACTTAAACGGCTCTTTGAGCCGATAAAGATACAGCAAGGATATATGCCTACCACTCGATCAAATTCAATTCCTTACCCGCGGTATTAAAGGTTTTAATTTCATTATGCCCGATATCGGTTTCAACCGTTTTCCCGAAAACGGTAAATGAAACCGAGGAATCGATCCCGTCAGCCTCGTAAAAGCGTATAACGGTTTCATCGTTATCCTCTGCTTTTTTTATTGCCGTAATTATTACACTGTCCTCTTTTTTGCTGAAACAGCTGCCGTGTTCCGGCAATTTCCCGCCATGAAAGCCGCCCAAAACACCCCTGAGCCCGAAATCAAGCTCCTGTGCCCTTTCCTCAGCGGATCTATTGTCGGTAAAGGGGTATATCCAATAGGTAAAATCGTGTTCGCCCTGATCCATATATTCACAGAATTCATCGCGCACGCCTACATGGTCCGCATAAACCGCCCCGCGCAGCACAGTTAAACGCATTTCACCGTCAACAGCGTCATATCCGTATTTACCGTCATTGGCAACACAGAATATACCGTTTGATATCCATGCCCCGCAAGGCTCCTCTCCCGAATTTTTATTTCTGATAACAGTTGAATAAGGTATTTCGGAAATTACCGAATCGCCGTCAGTCGGGAATGAAAGCTTAAACGATTTGTGCTTTTCGTGAAAATCCACACGGGCAGTTACCTTAACTGCGTCGCTTCCGCTTTCCAAACAATAATCGCGCCGCAGTACCGAGCTGTTAAAGGCTGCCGTAACACGCAGAACCGAGCGGACGTTACCGTTTTCAATTACGGTAAATTCAGGCTTTTCAAACATACCTGCGACTGCCCCAAGGCTATCCTTCCAATGCGCCCATGTGTCGCATTCGGTTTCATCAAGCAAAACCGCCTTGCTTTCGCCTTTTAGGATAAATCTGCCGTTTTTCTTATCGTATATACTGCATATGTCGCCTGTTTTTTCGCTGAATTCCACGCGTATAATGCTGTTTTCAAGAAAATTTATGCCAACCGAAGTATCGGGCGCAAAATTATTTTTCCCTTCCTCTTCAACAAAAATACGGTAAACCGCATAACCCAGCGGCTCTATATCAGCCATAAAAACAGTATGCCACTTATCCATCCAATCGTTTGTCTGATCTCCGCGAACGGCTTGGAATGGTATTGCATTGCCCTTGTAATCCTTAATTCCGGTAGCTTTAAAGCTGATATCGATCGGCATTTTCACACGCCACGTATGCGGATTAAACACCACAAAAGGCATACCGATCCCCTCGGCTTCCCAAATATGCCAATGCTTGATCGTACCGTCTTTATATGTTGTAAGCCTTTTACCATTAAGAGTATCTATATTATGAGCGATACTCATAATAGCTCCGGTAATTTCCTGCTCGGTAACACTCATGGTTTCACCGAAAAGATAACCGGCGTCATCATAGGCCTTTTTAACGGCGCAGCCCGCCAAAATATCATGAAACTGGTTAAACAGCAGGTTTTTCCAGCCCTTATTTAATTTCTGTCGGGGATATTTATAACCGGTCAGATAGCCCGCCATCGAGCATAGCTTTTCGGCGGCAAGCAAATTGTTTTCGCATTTGCAGTTTTGAGATTTTACAAAGGTCATAGCGCTGTAACACCCGCGGGCATGATGCTGAAGCTCGCCTGCAATTACCGGCAGCTTGGATTTATCTATACATTTAAAATATTCATCGGGCGTTGAATATATAAAATCATCCGATATCAGCTTTTCAATCTCTGATAAAAGCTTTACGGTAGGACCTCCCCCGTGATTTCCCACGCCGTAAAACGCCATCATATCAATATTGTCGCGGCAGGAGATATCTTTTATTTCATAAAGCTTATCAATTTTTTCCGCGTCAATATTATAATACATAGGTATTCGATAGGCGGGTATCTGCGTGCCGTCTGCGCTTTCCCAAAGAAAAACGTTTTCGTTTCTGCCCTGTTCCTTCGGAAACGGGCGCATAAACGTATAGCTGTTAATGCCGCTCTTTTTTAAAATTTGAGGTAATGCGGCGTTATGCCCGAATGAATCCACATTGTAGCCCGCCGTAACGGCAACACCGAATTTTTCTTTAAAATATCTTTGCGAGATCAGTGCGTGCCTTGCATAGCTTTCACCGCAAGGGATATTGCAGTCGGGCTGTAAAAACCAACCGCCCGCAATACACCATCTGCCCTGGTCTGCATAATGCCTGATTTCCGCAAGCATATCCGGATCGATTTTTTCAATCCACTGATAGTAGACCGCTCCCGCACATGTAAATTTATAATTCGGAAACTCCTTCATTCGGTCAAGCGCGCTGCGAAAGGTTGAAAGGATTTCGGAAAGTCCCTCCTGCCAACGCCAAAGCCAAACAATATCCAAATGAGCATTTCCTATCAGATGTACCTTCGACATATTTATCTCCGAATATTTATTTACGAAAAGCATTTGACCAATATTGCTTTTGTTTATATGTCAATTTTAATTCCCTGCAAAAAAATATTCAATATGAAATAAAACCATTATATGGACAAAAAGCCAAGTACCTGCCGGCATATCAAGCGGCTTTACCAGATTTCAAAGCTGCCGTCAACAGTTTTCATCTAAAACGGCATTCATTTTTTTAGGAGCGTCAGCCGGTTTTTCGGGAAGGCGGTACAGCAATACATATTTTGAAGAATAATCGCCTGCCTCCAGAATTATATGAAGCGTATCCGCGTCATTAACAAACGGCAGCTCAAACCTTACGGTAGGACCGACTGCGTTTTTGCAAACGGGCACATTTGAATATTCCCACCGCAAAAGCTTGATTTTTTCATCATCACCTATTTGTATATAAATATCAACAATTCCGTCGGGAAGCTTGTCAAGAGAATCGTTAAGCAGGTAAACATCGAAATCAATTGTTTCCCCCGCATAGTAAACAAATTTTCTGTACCGTGCGCTGGCAAGTACGCTTCTGCAAGCCCTTGCAACAGCATAATACGCCGGTTTTGTATTATCGGGATAGCATATAAGGCTGTTATTTCCGGTATTCGGCCATGGTTCGTTGAAGCACCAGTTCGAAACTATTGAGCAATACGGTTTTTGTCTTCTTGCCTCTTCAAAAATAAACTGCTGAACTACATTCTGCATTAACTGACCGCATTCTATAAGCTTATCAAAATCGGTGATTTTCCCGAAATACCGCTCTGTTTCAAGGCTTAAAGCGTGAGTTCCGTGTGCAACGGCAATTTCATTTTCAAGATTTAAAGGCTTCAGCTCTGAAATATCCGCTATTTGCAAAAGTGTTTCTTTTGTTGAAAAGCCTCCGCCGCCGAATTCGGTATAACCCGTATTGCGGCTCTTCTGCAGCGCCTCTATAACCTCCCCGCCGTCAGACATATTAAAATTGTACGGTCCGTGCGCCATTCCCATTACCGGAGAGGTAGGCAAAAACGGTATTTCGGGCGTTTTTTCAAACGTCAGCTTATCCATAAGTCTGATGGCCTTATCCTGATCGGTCATACACGACCAGTTATTAAACAGCTCGTTTCCGCCGCACCAAAGCATAAGGCAAACGTGTTCCTTAATACGCTCAATAATGGCTTCCGCCTCTTTTTTCAAAACCGAAATATAAGCCTCGGTGCCCTCGTAACGGTTACAGGCAAGCGGAAATTCCTGCCATACCAGAATTCCCAGCTCATCGCAGATTTCAAAAAAGCTGTCCTTATTTATAACAGCTCCGCCCCAGCAGCGCAAAAAATTCAAATGTGCTTTTTTAACAAGCAAAAGCTGTTTGCGGTAACGGTCGTAATTCAGCCTGCCGTAAAAAATTTCCGGACACACCCAGTTCGAGCCTTTGGCAAAAATCACCGTATTATTAAGCCTTACGGTTATAGGCGGCGTGTTACGCGTCATAGGGTAATTTAATCCCTCTCCCCACGAGCCCGCCGCCTTAACAAGCTCAATGCGTTTTATTCCCACCCTGCGTGTTACCGAAATATCGCCCGATACAGCCGTATAAGAATACAGCGGCTGATCTCCGTAGCCGTTACACCACCAAAGCAGCGGGTTCTTAAGCGTAAAGCCGCATTTCTCACCGCAGCCGCTGAATAAAATCTCTCCGTCGGGCGCTCTGAATTCCCATAACGTATCGGGTTGACCTGCCGAAGCAAGCCTGATTTCGGCAATTTTCAGATCCTTTGAAAGCTCATAGTCGCATTTAGGCTCCGGAACGCTGTTACAGGTTGTTTCCAAAATAAAAATGTCTTCCCAAATACCAAGCGGAACAAGCCGAGGGTGAAAATCCCAGCCGTAGCTTACCGCCGGCTTGCAGCATTGATTTGCTTCGTCGCGGGTATCCTTATGAACACCCGGAAGCGTACTTTTCGGAACCGGCATAATAATTATTTTCAGTTTGATCCTCCCGCCGGAAAAGCGTGTCAGATCAAGCCTTTGAATTTTATACATTCCCTCGTATTTGCAAAGCCTTTCACCGTTAGCATATATTTCATAGCTGTAATCAATTCCGTTTACAACCAAAAACAGCTTATTACCTTGCGAACAAGCGGCGTCGTATTCCGTAGTATATACCCAGTACAGATCCTCTAACGGTCTGTATTTTTTAAAATTCAGACCCCTGTTATAATCAGGCAGTCCGTACTCCCTTGCATAATCCAATTGAACCGCTCCGGGAACGGCGGCGTTAAAGAATTTTTCCGGTTCCTCGCCGTACCTGCTGCAAAATCCGACCTTCCAATCAAGTAAATGCTTCATATTTATTCTCCGTTTTATATTTTTTAATCAGACAAAGCCTGAATGTAACTATCTTTTTTGCCGAAACCGTATAGCTTACAGCTCCGTTTACTAATAAATTATCGGATATTTCCTTCTCGTCAATGCGCGTCAGACGCACCGAGCTTACATTTTTGTTAAAAGAAACGGTAATGCGTTCATCAGCTTCGGTGGGGTTATATATACGCAGTATTGCACCGTTGCCGTCTTCCGCAGATTTATAGGCCGATATTTCGCATCTGTCCGATTCAATTTTAACAGCAGTAAATTCCGGCGCTAAGCTTCCGCGCTGTATCTTAAGCTGTTCTGCGTAAAGCGGCGGCATTGAAAAATTCCTGCCGCTTCGGTAAGCCGCGTATTTTGTTTTACCCGAATACGGCACTGCGGCGTATTCAAACGTATGGCTGCCTATGCACTGCCCGCCGGGGGTGGGAAAGCTTCCCCAATCGCCTATTTGACCGATAGAGCGAAGAAGCGTCAGCGCCATTGTGCGGCTTTCATCACGCATAATTTCATATTCACAAAGACCGCGCGCCGCAACAAGAAGACCGTATTCTCCGTTTTCGGCAGCAAAAAATTCATGCATACGCTGAGTATTTTCGGGATTTTCCCAAAGCTTACCCGGTAATAGGCTGCGCTTTGTTATATCAAACTGACCGCTTGAAAGAGAAAAATCCGTATTGATCTGCGACGGAAACAACACACGCAAACGATGATTTTTACATTTATTATCAAAGTTCGCGGTAATATCCAGTCTGTCTACCCCGTCTGTAATCGTAATCAGACTTTCAATCGGATAAAGCGTACCTTCAATTTCAATTTGTGAGTTGATTTTAAAGACTGCGGAAAAGCTGTTTTTCTTTATAAGCGACCACCGTGCCGGATTATCCCTTGAATATGTTCGGGTTGAATTACTTTTTTCTCTGAAATCATACAGATCCCCGTTATCCTCTGCATTTTCAAATGTATTCAGCCCGTAATACTGCCTGCCAGTTCGCTTATCGGTTAGTGTAACAGAGCCGTCGCGGCATATTCGGAAGGCTATAATTTCATTTTCTGCACCGTTTTCTCTTACTGTCAGCCTGTTTTCCGAGCCGGAGGCATATGCTTGTGACCTCGGCATATATGCCTCTGTATGAATTTCAAAGCATTTCCAACCTATTCCGTGCGCTTTCACAACAAATTCGGCTTTAAATCTATGAACGTATTTAGGTACGCGAAAGCTGTTTTCCGGCAATTCATATGTAAATTCTTTTCCTATATATTCTATATCCGCCGAAACAACAACGCCGTCTGCGTCGGTAATAAAAACATTGTCGGGCTTTTCACCCTCAAAATCAATAAAGGTTTCTATCCTTTCCGCCGTTTCAAACGGCGAAAAACAAAATATTGCCAAGCCGTGCCTGCCGGCAAATTTAATATTTTTCACAATGCTTTTTGCCGCGTCTGCCGCAACAGCCGAGGATACCTGAACAGACTTTTTAAAACGAATTTTCATTTCCTCCGCAACTGCGTCGTCACTGCATGCGCATATCGAATCATGCGGATGATTCTGCATAAGCTTTTTCCATGAATAGTATAGCTGATCGCCGTAGCCCTTACCTCCGCAGAGTACCCACAGCGCATTAAGCGGTTCCGCAATTCTTTCAAGTATATACTGCGCCTTATGGTTCAGCTGCTTTAGAGGAATATGTGAAGACGCAGTGCCCACCAGCCGACAATTCCCTTTGGTATTTTGCGAGCATAGCTCTCCTATCACGGTTTGAAAATTATTTTTATAATCGTCAAGCTTAGGCAGGTAATCCTTAAAATCACTTATTATGAATCTGATATCAGACCTCATAGCCTGCGCCTTTTTAAGGATTTCCGGCAGATCGGTCTGTACGGGCTGATGATCGCAGCCGTTCATACCGAGAATAAACGGCGTAGACGAAGAGCTTTCCGCAGCCGCTATTAAATCATCGATTTTTTTTGAAAGCAATTCCGTATTTTCGGGAAGCTGCATTGCATTGTTGTACCAATGAGAAAACATAACTCCTATAACGCTGCTGCCGTCCGGAGAGCTCCATATAATCTCAGACGGGTTGATTCGCTCCGGATTTACGGTGTTATTGTACTGAACTTCATTTATTCCGCGCCCGAATGCGGCATATCTTATTCCGAAGCCCGAAAGAATTTGCGGCATCTGACCTATATTTCCGAACGCGTCCGGAAAGTAGCCGAGCAATAATGGCTCCGCCCCTATGCCGCAGCACATTTTCAGCCCGTAAAGCAAATTTCTGACATTGGCTTCGCCGCTTGTTAAAAATTCGTCCTGCAAAACGTAAAACGGACCTATTTGTATTCGGTCTGATTTTATCAGCCTTAAAAGCCGCTCCCTCATTTGCGGTCTTATTTCAAGATAGTCGTCAATTATTATATATTGACCGTCTAAATGAAAGTGCAGAAAATCCGGCTTGTTTTCAAGCGTTTCAATAAGCTGATCCATAAAACGCACCAAATAAAAGCGATGCTCCTCAAAGCTCATATACCATTCTCTGTCCCAATGGGTATGTGCAATAATATGTAATTCGGTAGCCTTCATTTTCCCCTCCGTATTTACTTACAAAACTGCCGGACGCCGACCTTGTAAATTATGTTATTACCCATTTTACATAAAAACCGATTTTCTTATCCGTAATATCAAATTAAAGCAGCGCAAAACGGGAAATATCACATTACTAATATTATAACATTCGATTTTTATTGTAAATATGAAATAATCGCATATTATGGACAATACTATAACATTTCCGTTAAAATTTTCCTTACCGGCTTTTAAGCACCTAAAGCTTATAAAGGCTTTTTATGCAGAATTTGTAAATTACCGGTGGAAATTTACGCCGAACAATGATATAATTAAATTACAAATTTTCAAAAAAGGATGACTGCATATGAATATTACATCCAATAAAATTGATTTCAACACAAAAAAGGGCTTTATTTGCGATATGGACGGCGTGATATACCACGGAAATAAGATCCTGCCGGGCGTGGCGGAGTTTATTCAGTGGCTGCACGATGAAAATAAGGAATACCTGTTTTTAACAAATAACAGCGGATATACTCCGAGAGAACTGAATCAAAAGCTTGCCCGAATGGGACTGGACGTACCCGAAGAGCATTTTTACACAAGCGCTTTGGCAACGGCGGCGTTTTTAAAGGAGCAGGCGCCCGGCTGCTCTGTTTTCGCAATCGGCGAAGCCGGACTTTTAAATGCACTTTACGACGCAGGTATCACGATGAACGACGTAAATCCGGATTACGTCGTTGTGGGCGAAGGTCGGTCCTATTCCCTTGATACGCTTACAAAGGCAACCAATCTGGTTATGGCGGGAGCAAAGCTTATAGGAGCCAACTCCGATGTTTCGGGACCTATTGAAAACGGTATTGCCCCTGCCTGCCGCGCGCTGATTGCCCCGATAGAAATGGCAACCGGAAAGCAGGCGTATTTTTGCGGAAAGCCTAATCCGCTGATGATGCGCACCGGTCTGCGAATGCTCAACTGCCACTCGGCTGAGGCTGTGATGGTAGGCGACCGTATGGATACCGATGTTATTTCAGGTATGGAAAGCGGTATGTCTACGGTTTTGGTACTCTCCGGAGTATCTACCCGCGAAACGCTTAAAACCTATGCCTTCCGTCCGAGCATTGTCCTGAACGGCGTCGGCGATATTCCGACCTTGGCAGCGAAAAACAAGAAATAATTTACTGCGTATACATAACTAAAAAATCCGAATCGGGTTAAGGCTGATTTTAAGTACATTTAAGCCTTACCTGATTCGGATTTTTAATTACTGTCAGCTTTTGTAGGATATTTCGCCTGCTTCGCCGGTCGGAGGTATTTTAAAGCTTGCCATAGCCTGCCAATAATTGCTGTTTAATACGGTAGGAACAGCGGTGCCGGTATGGTCGGAGTTATTATACACCACCTTGTAGGCGTAAAGGAAATCATTGGTTATATCCCTGTCGTCGTCGCACAAAAAAACATCGAGCTGAATATCAGAGTTTGATTTATT
The DNA here is from genome assembly GCA_002431945.1 of Ruminococcaceae bacterium UBA5891. GTDB lineage: Bacteria > Bacillota > Clostridia > Oscillospirales > Acutalibacteraceae > UBA737. Next base: position 38,146 of record DJET01000048.1, read on the forward strand.
CGTGACGGTAATAATATACACGCCGTTTGCATAATCGGAGCTGTAATCGGGGTCATTCGAATCCATTTTCTTAAAGGACAGATTGACCGAAAAATTGTTCTGATTTGTTCCCTGCGGCGCCGTTGTTGAGAAAAGCAAAACCGAATAATTGTTTTCCCCAAGCCTTGCCGGAGCGGTGCGGTACTCGGTTTTAAAGGCGTTGGTTACGGCATTGCCCTCAGAGCTGATAACCTTTTTTATCGCTTCACCGCCGTTTGCGGCAATGTCAAGATAAATAAGGTATGCGCCGGTTTTACCGCTTACCGAGCCGAGGCAGTATTCGCCCTTGTTGCAGGGTATTTCAAAATAATATATGTTATTACCTTTGCGGTTGAATCCGGGATTTTTTATCCATTCGGTTTTAAAGACAGATTTATAATCCGAAATATCGACATCGGCAGAATATGTGTTGTCTTTAAACTTGTATACATAAGAGACTGCTGAGCCCTTTTCCTTATGCTCATATATTTCTTCAATTTCCTTAATGTCGGTTATTTTATTGTTTTCATCTCTGAAAACCTGATGAAGTGAGAAGAATGAGTTGTTGCCTGTAAAATAATCGCCCGCAAAAAAGTTAATTGAGCCTCTTTCAATAACATTAAAGTCAATGCTGTCCATCGGCATTTCGTAATTATCGTATTCCTTGCCTAAAACAACCGCTTTTTCGGCAGTTACAAGATAATCCTTGGAAATTTTAGCGTCCATAAAGTGCAGCCCGTAAACAGAAGTGGAACCATCAAGCGTATCAAGCAGCTGTTTTGACGCCGTTTGGTAAGCCGGAGAATTTGCGGTGTATGAATGTTTTCCGTTTCCGTCAACCGTATAAATAGTTTTGAAAGCTTCGGGATCTTCAGTATCATAAGAACCGCTTACAGAGCTTATCGAGAAGTATGAAATACGTATATCTCCGTATGCTTTCTGACCATCATCTGTGGCTGTTGAATCCTCCAAGCGTGCGCCGCTTATAATATATCCCGTGTTTTTTTGCGAAACCTTAAAAGGATCCGCAGCGTCGTACCAACCGTTTTCATTTTCGTCTGCAATTCTAAGCGGGAAGTAAGACTGATATCCGCCGATAACATTTGTCTTTGTTTCTTTTGTAATTCTTTTTTGAGTGGTCTTTTCAAAATCAAGGCTGTAATCAACCGTAATGGGATTTGAAATATTAACATTCGGTGAAGGAACGACCTTTTCCTGCACTGCAATTTCCGGAAGATTATCCGAACGGGCTTCTGCCGCAACGTGTTCAAAAATCGGTGTAAAAGTAAGCGTAGTCCCCGTTGTGTTTAAATCCTTCCACGAATTGTTTGTTGTGATATAAAAATTAGCGTTCTGACCCCAGCCACTATTTTTATTAACGTAAAGTTTATTGCCGTTATTTAACCAGTTTTCACCTGAATTATTACTGGTATTTAATGTATAAGAATAGCTGCCATACCAATTCCTGCTTCGGCTGACGCTAAGGTATTTTGTGGTTCCGTTTATTACGGTTGAGATAGTCCCGGAATAGGTGCTTGGATTTGAAAACGTCCATTTTGCGGCATTTGCTTGATTTGTTTCATTTATTATGTTGCCGCTCGAATCGATACTCAAATAATTGTTACCGGAAGAAATTGTATACTTGGGGAGTGAAATCTTCCAACCGCCGTCATAAACAAGATAATAATCGGTATTGTCCGCTCTTAAACATCCGTCGGCGGTAAAGGACCAATTTGTTGCGGTGTCAGCAAAAGAGCCGTTGCTCACCCCTAAATAATACTGAGAATTGTTAAAATTATAAGTGATGTTACCGGAATCGGAGTTTGAAAAATAAAAACGGGTTGCATTATCTGCCGTGGCATTTGAAAAGCTGTTGTTGCCGTCGGCCTTAAGGTAATTTCCGTTGCCGTCGGTTATAAGCTTATATTCAAGTGTAACCGCTTCCCAACCGTTATTATAACGGATATAATAATCCCTGCCGTTATTGGTATAATAGTATGAATTGCCGTCTTTTTTCCAGTTAAACGGGGTTTCGCTTACGGTAAGTCCGGAGTTAAAGCTTATATAATACGGTACGGAATTTATAAATGTATAAAACCTTATGCCGTTTGCGTCCTCTTCGGTCTGCCAAACAAGAGCGGTGTTCTCTGCGGCATTTTTAATGCTTTTTGTATCGGCAGAAAGGTAATTGTTATTGCCGTCGGTAATCAGCTTACCGATACAGGCGGCTTTCCAGCCGTTATCGTAAACCAGCCTGTATTTAACGCTCACATTGCCGAATGTGAGGGTTCTTGTAAAATATCCGTCGCTTTCAAGCGTCCATAAAATATCTTCGTCTTTTGTCGACTCGGTCAGCGCAAGACTGCCGTTTACGGTAAGATAACAGCTCTTATCACCGATTTCGGTGCGAAATTTATACTTATCACCCGAAACGGTCACCTGCCATTTAACCGAACTGCTTTCGGAGCGCGCGTTTGCAATCTCGGCACCGCCCGTACCGTTTGTTGCCGAAAGGAAATTACCGTTGCCGTCTGAAATATAGCAGTATTGCGTAAAGGACGATATTCCCCATTCGGCGGAGCAGTTAAGATAATAGTCGATTCCGTTCACGGTTGTATAAAGCGCGTCTTGTTCATTGCGAATCCAAACCGTGCTTGCAGACTGCGATACCGTAACGCCGGACAGACCGTTACGGTTTAAATAATAGGTTTCATTATTTATATAAGTGAAAAGATAACCGCTTTCGTCAAAGCTCCATTTTGAAGCGCCGCTTTTATCGGAGCTTGTAATACCGCCCTTAACCGCTTTCAGATATACGCCGCCGTCGCTTATATAAAAAGCGTTGAGATCCTCGGTGGATATTGTGTAAGTGTTTACGGTTTTCGGCATTCTTGAGCTGTCGCCGTACATACACATATACTGACCGTTCGAATCATTTATATAATAATACTCACCTGCATACTTATTTGCGGTTGTATAATATAGGTATTGAACGTTATCGCGCGGATTAACATTTGTAAGTCCGTCGCGGCTTACAACACGGGTGTTGTTATTTTCATCAATCACTATATTTTCAATGGAATAATACTGCGTAGGCTTAATTGTCGGAGAATTAGTCGGGTTGTACGAATCATACAAAGCAGCTATGCTTGTTAACCTGTCATGCATTTGCTTCATATCCACACTGCCGCCGAAGCCTGCGTTATCGCCCTTTGTGCGTTGGGTTATAATTTCCTGACCCAAGGTTGTAACAATGTTTCCGTCCTTATCCTCCACGCAGCCGAAAAAGCCGAAACCGGAATACGCTTCGTTTCCTCCGGTAACGGTGCAGTTATTAACATATACGTCGTTCACCTGCGCGCCGGTTATTATATGTCCGGCAATATAGCCTACGTATGCGGCGTGGTCGGTGTGCTTGGTCGGGTCGTGCGTTACTGTGGTTGAAGTGTTTAAATGCTCGCCAGATATATCAACATTTGTAAGATCAATCGTCATACTGTCGATATACAGGTTTTTAATTGTGGGCGTTTGCTCGGTGTTGCCGCCTTTATTGCTTACATAACCGAATAAGCCTATATCCGGCGTTGTATAGGTTGTTCCGTTAAGGCTTGTGCTGCCTACAATTTTTAAGTTTTTAAGGGTAATGTTTTCGCCGTCAAGCGTTGCCTGAAATGGCTTTTCGGCAGAGCCTATCGGAAACAGTCCGTCCGTGTAGCTTGCAAGGTTAAGGGTTTGTGAAGTATTATTGTTTGTTACGCCGCTGTCGTCATATTCAAAAACCGAAAATTCCTTCAATTCATCTATTCCGTCAAGGTCCAAATCCTTAGTACCTATGCGGAAATGGGTAGACGCCGTAATAAAATCCGATCCCTTAACAGCCGGATTCGCCTGATAAAGCATTACCAAATTATAAAAATGAACAGGTCTTGTAATTTCGTAAGGATTTTCCGCCGTGCCGTCGCCTTTATGAAAATAACGCGTCACCACCGAGCCGCCGTTTTCATCTAAATCGGCGGAATTAAGCTTGGCAAACCACGCAAAGGACACCGAAACGCTTGTTAAAAGCATAACCGCCGCCGTAAATAAAGCGATAATTCTGTTTCTTTTGCTCATAGCCCTCACTCCTTAATTACTTCAATCGAAGAAATGTCGCCTTTGTACTGCGTGGTTTCGTTTTCACCGTCAAACGCTATATCCTTACTTTGAATTACATTCGAGTAATAATCAACCAAAATATATATTGCCCCGCCCTCGTCCATAGTAAGACTGTCTGTTTCAAAAGCGGTCCGCTTTTCGGTAATGCTTCCGTCTTGTTCGGTGATAAATAAGTAATCCGTATATTTATCATCGTTTTCAAGCTCTGTTACGGCGCTTTTATAAATTTCCTCTTCTGTTCCCGTTAAATTAAGCGAAGCGGCGCGGAATTTTACCATATCCGAAATATAGTTAAGCTTGGCATCAGCGTCGGTGCAATTGAATTTAAGACGGAATTTATCGCCGCCGCTAAGCCCCTTTACCTCTATTTTTATTATAACCGCATTTTCTTCATTTCGGCTTGTAAACACGGTATCGTATTCATTAAGCGTTGCGTCGGTACCGGTATAAAAGCTATATTTAAACTTATCGCGGTCATATTCATTTTTATAAACGGTAAAGCCTAAAACGGAAAAATCCGAATCGTCAGCCGCGGTGATCGTCATATTGCTTGCGGTTACGGCATTACCGTTTGCAAACCAACCGAGAGAATTGTTTAAAAAAACAATAATCGCAAGGAGCAGAATCACCGAAATTGCAATAAGAGAAGCAAACTGCATATACTGTTTTCTGGTTTGCAGAAAGCCCATTATCCTCTGTGCCACGGCGCCCCGCTCCTTTCCGTAATATAAAAGCCGTGCCGCATAACGAATGCGGCACGGCAACTGGCTGACTTAAACTAAAGTCCCTATAGCTTTGCGTCACCGGATTGCTCCGGCTTTGCTTTTTCTTTTTTTCTTATATATTATATAGCCCTATATTGTAAAAGTCAACTTTTTTTTACGAAAAAAAACCGCCCAGATTTTCAAAAAACTTAAAAATAACTTGACACGAAAAAAAACAGTGTATATAATGTAAAAGATGATTATTTTGGGTAAAATCGGAGCAATCCGATGACACAAAGCTATAGGGTCCATCAAGTGGATTGCCAGCTGCAATTTTCAACGGGTCTAACGTTGTTTATTGCAGTTTTTTTATATTCGGGTTTTGGGGTGATAATATGACTGATGAAAAAAATACGGTAAATGAAGAGGCGGCGGAAAACAAATCCCCTGTCGACTATGTTGATATGGCGGTTCATTCGGGCGTGGCGCCGCTTGAGACGCGTTATTGCGGAATATACGACTGCTATTCAAAATCCCCCGTTGCTTACAGAAGCTTTACCTATATAAACAGCGTGCTTGAAGGGGTTATACCGCCAGAAAAATATTGCTTCGCCGCAGACAGCACAGATACCGGCATAAGGCTTGCAAAATATAATATTATAAATGCAATAAATATGATAAAGCGTCTTGAAGACGCCGGCAGGCATATCAGATTTGTAACGGCGCGCTGCCCTGCCCTGCTAGCCGAAAGGGACGGTTTATATGAATTTGTGCAGTCGCTTATGAAGCAGTGCGATTTTCACGAGCCCGAAAAGCTTTGTCTTGAATTTCCGCAATCCTTGCTTTACGGGGAAAAAGAAAAGGTGCGTATAGGTATTCTTAATATGAAGCTGCTTAAGGTTATGACTATGATGTCCGGCTGCGGTGCGGACGACTGCCCGATAACCCCCTTAATGGATATTCCCGTAGACAGCGTGCTTTTATCGCCCGAAATTACGGCGCTTACCGATTCGCGCGGCAGATCGTCGCATATATCCTCTTTTATCTCATTTATAAAGGATATGGATATTAAGGTCTACGCCGACGGAGTTAATAACGACGACCAGATAACCTCGCTTTTACGGCTTGACTGTTCGGGATATGCGCCCTCCTCAGGGTATACGGGAGCAGCCGTTCACGGCAGACTGCGTATGACCGGCGAAGAAGCAATTTCCCAAAAGGAGGAAACCGACTGATGGCAAGGCAACATATAGTTGAATCGGTTGTGGAAAGAACCGCAAACGAGGTAAAGCGTTACCGCCTTTATATGCGGATAATTCCGATAGGCGCCGCCGTTCTTTCGCTCATACTGATAATAGGCTACGTTATTTCCGTGCTTTATATGAAGTTCGGCGCATTTACCGTAATGGTAAACAAGTTCGATAACCTTGATTACGCGCTTACCCTCTCCCCAAGCTCGGATTTCAACACCAAAACCTCGCGCCTTAATGCAGAGATCGATAAGGAAATAACCAATATAGACGGAAAAACCCTGCCCAACTATCTTGATAACGTAGACGGCGAGCACAACGGCGAAAATTATGTTGCATATACCTTTTACTGCCGTAACGAGGGCAAGCACAGAATAACTTATACCTACGATCTGTACATCGCCAATATGACCTATGAAATTGAAAAGGCGGTCAGGGTAAGGCTTTATGTAGACGGCGAGGCTACCGACTACGCCTATGCCAGAACAGACGGCGTTAAGGGGCCCGAACCCGGAACAACGCAGTTTCAAACCGGCAATACGATAGTAAAAAAGGAAATAGCTCATTTCAAGCCCGGCGACGTTACCAAATATACGGTTGTAATTTGGCTTGAGGGCAACGACCCCGACTGCGTGGATAAAATTATAGGCGGAAAATTCAAGGTTGATATGGCGCTTACCGTTATAAAGGACGAGGAAGAAAAGGAACAGGCCAAGGCAAAAGAGCTTATTTAAAAAAATCAGCCGAAAAATTCAAAAAATACTTGACAAGTGAAAAAGCAATTTGTATAATAAATTAGCAAAATAAGTTTGGTAAAACCGTTGTAAAGCGGCGACACAAAGCTATAGGGTCCATAAAATGGATTGCCAGCTGCAACCGATAACAGTTCTTCTGTTATTTGTTGCAGCTTTTTTGTTTGTCTTTAATTGCCGTCGGTTGTGGCGACTTCCGGCGGCAATGAAATAAAAATTTTATAAAGGGGAAAACCATAATGAAAAAAATGAAAAAACTCTTTCCTGCCCTTTGCCTGCTGCTGGTTTCGGCAACACTTCTGGGCACCTCCACCTACGCTTGGTTCTCGATGAACAAGAACGTGCATGCAAACAATATGCAAATCACCGCAAAAGCAGACACAACTTATCTGTTGATTAGTGCCGATAAAAACACTGCCGCAGGAATTCAAGAAGATAAAAAGATTGAAGTAAGTTTAGGTGAAAATAAAAATCTTTACCCTGCTGCACTTAAAACCAACACCAATCCGTTCACGGACGCAGACGACAACTGGTGGTATGCTTCGGCAAGCACAAGCGACAAATCTACAAAGGACGATGAAACAGTAGTAACCTTTGGCGAGGCAAAATCTAAAAAGCCTACCGATGCAGAAGCTAAAGAAGACGCCACAACATTCACTGAGCGCGTACTTAAAAAGACCGTTTATCTAACTCTTGCAAAAGGCTCTGTAAATAAAGGCAAGTTAACGGTTAAGGCTACTGATTTTACAGACAGTATTGGTTCCGCCAATGCTACAAAGCTTGTGGTTGCAACTGCGACTAAGGCTCTCTACTTTGACGGAAATAATGCCGCAACTGCACAGGAACTCGTAGCCGACGGCGGAATGAGCGATAGTGAAGTTATCACTGTTAATATATATATGTATTTCGACGGTGAAAACGCTGATGTTTACACCGATAACATCACAGCACTCACTAGTGCATCAGCAAACATTCACTTTGCAATTGCAGACTGATTTTTTTGGAATAACCGGCCGATAAAATTGCTGCAACCGCAACAATTGCCGGAAATGCACGCACGGGGATTTCTTTCCCGTGCGTGGTCACGGTTATTTTCACTTTAAATTAAAATTAGGTTATTAAGCGGTAGGACGCGGACCGCACAGAGCCTTGTTAATTTTCTTTTCGGCATTTTTTAACAAATTATTGACAGCTTTCGCTTAAACTGCTATAATTTAATCTGGCATTTTATAATTTTTTTGGATATTATCAATTTGAAAGGAAGTAAATAAATGGCAGGAAAAAAAAGTGCTGAAAAGGCAATTAAAATTGTTGTAAATACTTTGGTTTGGCTTTTCGTTGTTTTTGCAATCGTTATAACGGTTTTGGCTTTCGCCGCCCAGTCCGATCCGGACGGGGTTCCGGCTATCGGTGGCAAGTGCATTTTAACCGTTCAGTCCGATTCAATGAAGGGCGTTTTTAACAAGGGCGATATTATCATTGCAGAAAAGCTTAGCGATAAAGAAAAAAGCGAGCTTGCGGTAAAGGATATTATCAGCTTTAAAACCGACCTTAACGGCGACGGCGTAAAGGAAATAAACTCCCACCGCATTACCGAGGTTATAAAAGGCGAAAACGGCGAAATTTCTTATAAAACAATGGGTGATAACACACTCGGCGAGGATACCGGAGAGGTTGCCGCCGCCGATGTTATAGGCAAATACAACGGCACGCGCATTAAGGGACTCGGCGGCTTTCTTGATTTTCTTCAGAAGCCTAAGGGCTTTTTGGTAGTTGTTGTTATTCCGTTAATTCTTTTCTTTGTGTTTGAGCTTGCAAACTTTATTAAAACGTTTATTCAGGTTAAAAACGGCGATAAAAAGCAGATTACCGCCGAGGACGAGGCGCTCATTCGCAAACAGGCTGTTGAAGAATATCTGCGCCAGCAAAAGGCGGCGGCAGACAGTAACGGGGAAAATTCCTCTGACGCTACCGACATTGATAAATAGTTTTATTGGCTGTCGCTCTGCGCCTGCTAAGGCGGCAGAGCGGTTTTTATATGATTATTTTTATTGCATAGGGAGAAATCGTTATGGACGGTTTTATGAATTGGTTTTTTGCCTTTATGACAACAATGCTAAGGGCTGTTTGGGGCAGTATTTCCGGCTTTTTCGGCGGAATAATTCAAATATTCAACTTTCCGCTTTATTTTGAGCAGATAAACCGTTTCAAGGGCGATTTTAATTTTATGGGGTGGGTTCTTGCCATTCTCACCTTTATTATTGCATATGCGATTTGGTTTGCAATTATATTTATTATAATCATATTCATAAGAAAGTACCTTCGTTTCCGCAAAAGCATTGTAGGCAACGAGGATCTGCTTGAAGAAATCGCGGATCTGCACCGCGACGTTTTGCGCCTTACAAACGAAAAGGAAAAAATCCTTGCTATGAAGTTTGAGCCTTCGGGCTTATCCTATGAGGATTTAAAAACTATATTTGAAGACGAAAAGGAAAAGAACGCCGCCGTTTTGCCGCAGGCAAAGGAAATAGCCCCCGAAAGCGGCGATACAAGCGGCGCTTTTGCCGAAAACGAAAGCAAGCGCTTTTTCAGGCTTTCCGCGGTGGACGACAAATACAAATATTATTTACCGCCCGAATACGACCGCAGTATGTCGCTTTCCGAGCTGTGCGACGATATACGCAATTTTGCCTGCACACGTTCAAAGCTTTACTATGAAATACGCACTATCCGCCTTATGATAGCAGGTCTTGCCTCTACAAAGCTTATTTTACTACAGGGTATTTCGGGTACGGGTAAAACCTCCCTGCCGTATATGATGGGCAAATACTTTATGAACGACGCCACAATAGCTTCGGTTCAGCCCTCATGGCGCGACCGCACCGAGCTTTTCGGTTATTTTAACGAGTTTACCAAAAAATTCAACGAAACCGAGGTTCTTAAAAGAATTTACGAATCCTCTTATAACGACGATATAAACGTTATAATACTCGACGAAATGAATATTGCGCGCGTTGAGTACTATTTTGCGGAAATGCTTTCAATTCTTGAAATGCCCAATTCCGACGAATGGAAAATAGAGCTTGTGCCCTCTACCCTATCGAGCGACCCTAAGCATTTGGTTGACGGAAAGCTTCAGATCCCGCAAAACGTATGGTATATAGGCACTGCAAATAACGACGATTCCACCTTTGCGGTTTCAGACAAGGTTTACGACCGTGCGCTTGTAATAAACCTTGACAGCAAGGGCGTTCCGTTTGAGGCGCCCGATACAGAGCCAAAGCACATTTGCTACTCTTACGTTGAATCGCTTTACAGTAAGGCTATAAGCGAAAATCCCGTAAGCGACGAGCTTATCGAAAAGATTGCAAACCTTGATCTTTATGTTATCGAAAGGTTCCGTATTGCGTTCGGTAACCGTATTATGAAGCAGCTTAAAATATTCGTTCCGGTTTACGTTGCCTGCGGCGGCAGCGAGCTTGACGGCATAGACTATATTCTTGCCACCAAGGTGTTCCGCAAGTTTGAGGGACTTAATATGTCGCTTATCCGTGACGAAATAAGAGGGCTGATACTTTATATGGACACCCTTTTCGGAAAAGGCACTATGAAAGAATGTATCGCCTTCCTTGAAAGATTGCAGAAGAGTATGTACTGATTTATAATAAGGAGGGATTATTACGGCGATCGAAAATGACAAAAGCACAGCGTTTAAGCAGGTTTATGACGATACCGTTTATTTTGTAGACAGCATTGTAAACAGCTATGATGTTTTCCCTTCTATTTTAAAAATGATGAAGGACGGCAAAGCCTCTATTGAGCTTAAAAAGAAATATCTTTTGCGCGCAATAGACGAAACGTGGGTAAATATTATTGAAGACACCCTGCCCTCAATAGACGCGGTTATAAGAAACCCCGCAAAGCACATTGAGGAACGGGAGGAAATATTGCCCATAGAATTATCGCACAATATTACAAGCCGCTCGCTTCAGCATCTTTCCCAGCATACCAACCTTATTTCAAGAATAGAGGGAGATACGATAATCCCCTCGAAAATTCTTAATGTTTTTAAAGACGAAACCATTAAAACCTATGAAAATAAGTTTGTTAACACGCTTATAAACAGGCTTTTTGCCTTTGTAAACCGCCGTTATGAAATCGCGCTGGCACAAGGTCAGGACGAAAAAACCACAAGCATAAATTTTAACGAAGATTTTGAGCACGGAAAAATAAAGGGCAAAATGCAGTTTAAAATTGAAATATCAGAGCCGTCGGGAGCAGATGATGAGGATAAAGCCGACCGAAATTACACATACACTACCGATATTTGGCGCAGAGTTAAACGGCTTAACAGCATTTGCTCGGATTATATAACCTCGGAATTTGCCGCGGCTATGGGAAAAAGCTATATCCGCCCCCCTGTTATGCGCACAAACGCAATACTTAAAAACAAAAATCTGCGTAAGTGCTTAGCGCTTTGGCAGTTTATTGAAAGCTATGATAATGCCGGTTACAGTATGCTTGTGCAGGAGGATCTTGAAAAGGTGGACGAAACCTATGTTAAGGAGCTTTATTCAACCTTAGCCCTGCAGTACCTTATTTTCAGGTACAATATAAACAACGAATTTGAAGCCGACAGCACGCTTGATTCCAAAATAACAGACGATGTTATTAATCCTAAGATAATAAACGAGCTCGGCAAGACGGATAAAGGCGAATACGATATTATTCTTGATGAAAAGCGTATACCCATACCCTCTAAGGGCAGGTACGGCACGCTTACGCCGGAGGACCGCCTGATGTTGCAATCAATTGAAATAGCCCTTAAAGCCGATGAACTGTTAAAAGCGGACGAGTATCACCCCGAACTGCATCCGGCGGACATTCCTGAGCCAGAACCCAATGCCGTTATACCGGAACCGGACGGTATAACCGGCGAAGCCCCGAATACGCCGATAGAAACGAACGGCGCCGATAAGACTGTAAGCACAGTTGTTAAAATAAGCAAGGCAAACCGCGTAAGGCGCGCAAAAAGGCAGTACGGCATATACAAAGTGAAGGTCAAGGGTACAAAAAATGGTAAAATGTAAATTACTTAAAGCCTTAAAAAACGCGGTTTTTTACATTGTTATAATAGTGCTTGCCGCCCTTTGCCTGTTTATAATCATATCAAAAAAGAACGGGAATCCGCCGTTTTTTTTCGGCTACAGCGTTATGTGGGTAAAAACCGAAAGTATGGAGCCGGAAATACCGCGGCAAAGCTATATTTTGATAAAAAGAGCCAAGGCGCAGGAAATAAAAGAAAACGATATTATAACCTTTATTTCCGACGACCCTTTGATAAAAGGTTATTATAACACCCACAGGGTTATTGAAATAAAGGGAAACAACGAAGAATTTGTCACTAAAGGCGATAATAACTTCGGCGAGGATAAATATACCGCAAAGGCTGATAATATTGTTGCAAGGTATATAAGGGTTTTGCCGTTTTTATCGGGAACAGGTAAGTTTTTATCCTCCGAAATTGGCATTATGTCTGTAACAATGCTTATGCTCGGACTTATGGTTCTTTTGTATCTTCCCGATATGTATAAAGGGTTAAGGCTTAAACAGACCGTTCAAGAGGAAGAACGGAAAAAGGAAATGGACCGTATTTTTAAAGAAGAAATTGAAAAGCTTAAGGCGGAAAATGCCGAAAAGGACGATAGGGTTTGACTCTCGTAAACCTACCCGCCTATGCAAATATGAAAGGAAACGTGCCGAATATGTTTGAAAAACTGGGGCTTAAAAGAAAAATTGCCAAATATAAAAAGAATATTGCAGAGCTTGAGCAAAAGCGCTCGCGTTCGCAGGCGGCTTTGGTTGAGGCTATCCTTACGCACACCACACCGAATGACGACGACGTTGACTATTTCAATCACTTTACAGGTCTTATAAATGCCGAGCGCGACAAAATGCACGTTGCTATGAAGGAATTGGAAGAGCTTGAGAAAAAATAAACCGCAGACAGATTCAGGCTGATTTCATAGGCTTACGGGAGTCGGCCTAAGGTGAGGGTTATGAGAAAAATTTTCAGAAAACATGCTCCCGAAATAGCTTTGGTGTTTGCAACCGTTTTGTCGTTTGTACTTATGGGCTGCAGCATTGTAATGCTTAAAGAGTACACAAAGGAGCTTGAAGATCAGGCGGCCTTAAAGGGCCTTTTGTATGCTACGGATATTTCCTCGCTGCTTTCCAAGACCGTGCAAAGCTACAATAACAAAACAGAATTGCTGGCTGAAAAAATTGCCGCGAACGCAAGCGACAGCGCCGATTTTTCAAACGTGCTCAACCGTATGGAAGCAAGCGGCGAGGATAAGCAATTCAGCGACGTTATGGATATCCGTTATTTTAAAAACGGCGTAGAATACAGCATTGTCGGCGACGTTTATAATAAAACGCTTGAAGCCGAAACCGTTGTGCGGTATTCAAGCTCGGCAGAAGCGGTGTGCGCAGGTCTTGTAAACGATAAATACAAAAATATTTCCGCCGTTGCCTTTTGCGCGCCTATATATAACTGCGCGTTTGCGGATTCAATAGTAGCATTTTACCCGCCTTCAATCGTTACAGGCTATAAAAACGAGGTAAAGGAAGAATATGTAGGTGTTTCGGAGATAACCGCCGTTTGCTCTAACGAGGGTGAAATACTTGAAATATTATCAAATAACAATTACGGGCTTACGGTTCATAACAACATTTACGAAGCGCTTGAATCGAAAACCAACAGCAAAGAGGTTATCGATAAAATAAGAGAGCTTGTAAACGCAGGCTCAACCGGTTCGTTTTCGGTAACCGTAGACGGCGCAAGCCATATAATATCTATCGGAAGTGTGGGCAAAAGCGGCACAAGCTTTTCAATTATAGGTCTTTACCGCTCTGCGGCAATTTACAGCACGGGATATACAACCATAAACACCATATTAGGCGCTTTAATCATCTTTTTTATAATCCTTGTTTTCTTGGCGCTTTACTTTATTATAAGCCGCCGCTCCACCAACAACCGCATTTTAACAATCAACGATAAAAACACAAGGCTTAATTGCCCCTCGAAGGTTAAATTTCAGCGTGTGGCGCAGGAGATCATCACACGAAACAGGGGTTCTAATTTTGCCGTTGTTACTATCGATCTTAAGCATTACCGCTATCTTTCCGAGCAGCTTGACCGCGATTCGGTAACACAGATCTTACTGTATTTAAAAATGCTTTTCAGCAAGTCTCTGCGTATTGATGAGACCTATGCGTATCTTGACGACGGTAAATTCGTTCTTTTGTACCATTATAAAAATATGGAAAGTCTGTCCGCGCGGGTACAGATGCTTTCAAGCGTTGCCGGCACCTATAAGGACCGTTTGCCGGGCGGCTATCACATTGAATTTTTCGGCGGTATATTCGAGGTTCCCAAGGATAAAGCAATGGAAGTCCGCAAAATGATAGACCGTGCCAACGAAGCAAAGGACGCTTCTACCCTTCCGTATAATTTTGCTTCATTCAGGGTATACGATAAAAATATGGATAAGCTCCACGAGCAGCGGGAGTATATAGAGGTTCATATGAACAGCGCCCTTGAGCAAAAGCATTTTATGGTATTTTATCAGCCGAAATATAACATATCAAACGACCGACCCGACGGGTCAGAGGCGCTTGTGCGCTGGTATAATCCGAATACGGACGAATATATGAAGCCCGGAATATTTATGCCCTTATTTGAGGCAAACCGCTTTGTTATAAAGCTTGATAAATACGTTTATGAAAACGTTTGTATGTATATAAGTGAATCCGTTGCAAGGGGAAACACGGTTTATCCCGTTTCGGTAAACGTTTCGCGAATTACCGCAACCCAAAAAAACTTTGTAAGGGATTATGTTGAAATTAAAAACAAGTATAACATTGCAGACGGTTTTTTAACTCTGGAATTTACCGAAAGCTTTGCATTTGAAAACTACGAATTGCTGCGCGAAACAGTTGCGGTGCTTCACGAAAACGGTTTTAAATGCTCAATAGACGATTTCGGAACAGGATACTCCTCTTATAATCTTATTAAAGAAATTCCTATGGACGAAATAAAGCTTGATCAGTTTTTTATTCATCGCGGCATTTCCGAAAAGCGCGACGATATTATTCTTGAAAACGTTATCAAGCTTGGCAAATCGCTTAATATGAAGGTGACTCAAGAGGGTGTGCAGACCCCCGAACAACTTGAAAGAATTAAAAGCTTCGGCTGCGATGTTGTTCAGGGATATTACTATTCAAAGCCCCTGCCGCTAAGCGACTTTATTGCTTTTATGGAGCAGTCGTCGCGTAACAGTATGTTTACCGACAGATTTTGATATTTATTTTTGTTTTTTCACTTTACGGCACCTGTTTGATTTCAGAAGGAAGGCAAAATTATGCAAAAAGTAAATATGCGAAAGTTCAGCAAATTCAGCTTTATATTTGTTTCAATAATGCTGCTCCTTATTATTGCAAGTTCATTATACGGTTTAAATGATTTCTATGCTATACGCAAAAGCTCAAAGCAGTACATACTTTGCGAAAATGCCGCACACAAATTACAAAGGGGTTCTGATATTCTCACTGAACAGGTTCGGCTTTATACAGTAACAGGCAATGCGGAATATTTACAAAACTATTTTAAAGAAGTCAATGTAACCAAAAGCCGCGAATCTGCTGTGGAAGAACTGAAAGAAAATTTTAATGAAACGGAAATTTATCACGATTTGGAAGACGCACTCGCTTATTCACGCCAGTTAATGCAAAAAGAATATTACGCCATGCGTTTAACCGCCGAGGCTTTAGGAACAAATACAGATGATTTGCCGAATGAAATTGCAAATGTACAGATTTCCGAAGACGATATGGTTTTGTCTGCCCTTGAAATGCGACAAAAAGCATGCAATATGGTTTTCAGCGACATTTATCAGGAATTTAAAAACAGCATTACAAGCCATGTAGACGACTGCTTAAAGGGATTGATTGAAAAGACCGAAAATCGCCAGCAAGCCGCATTATCAATACTTAAATGCATATATGCGGTTCAGGCGGTGCTGATAATTGCATTGGCAATATATATTACGTCAGATAGCATTATTATGCAAAAAATGATAATTGAGCCGATTGTCAGTTACAATGAAAAGATCGAAAGTGATGAGATAATCCCTATCGCAGGCGCGGCAGAGCTTCAATCGTTAGCCAAAACATACAATAAGATACTTAAAGAAAATCACGAATCGCAAAAACGCATAAGGTATGAGGCAGAGCACGATTCACTTACCGATTTACTTAATAAAGGCACATTTAACAAAATTCTAAACAAGAAGATTGAGGATAAAAAAGAATTTGCGCTTATGGTTGCAGATATTGATGAGTTTAAATCTATTAACGATGTGAACGGTCATGATATCGGCGATGAAGTAATTAAATATGTCGCAAAAAAATTGCAGGAAATTTTCAACGATAATTGTTTTGTATTCCGCGTAGGCGGCGATGAATTTGCTGTAATTATAGATAATGCTTTTGAAAATTCAAAGCAAATTATCGAAAACAAATTTAACAAACTAAAAACAGCTCTTGCCTCCCCTACCGTTATTCATTCTCCTATTACAATCAGTGCAGGCGTTGCATTTGAAAATAAAAATATCACAAGCGATTGCCTTTTCAAGAATGCCGATAAGGCACTGTATATGTCTAAAAACTGCGGCAAAAACAGAATTAACTTTTGTGACTCTGATTTTTAAGTAACAGGTGTTTCAGTAAATCCCCCGATTACAATAAAAAATGCCGTCCGCTTTGTGTTTATCAACAGCGGGCGGCTCTTTGCTTGTCTGCGGTTAATTTTGTATATTGATTTTCTTTTTTGTTTATGGTAAAATTATATTGTAATTTGACAATGAACAACAAGGAGAATGAATATGGATGTGCATACCGTCCGCCGGCAAATGCGGACTAAGAGCATTTACGATATACCGCTCAGAGTCACTTTTTACGCACGCGTATCCTCCGAAAAGGACGAGCAGCTAAACTCGCTTGACAACCAAATATCCTATTACCGCAATTTCATAAAGAAAAATGCTAACTGGGAGTTTGTTGACGGGTATATAGACGAAGGTCTTTCGGGAATGAGCACCAAAAAGCGCGAGAATTTTCACAATATGGTGAACGACGCCAAAGCCGGACTCTTCGACCTTGTTATCACAAAGGAGATCACCCGTTTTGCCCGTAACACGCTTGACAGTATTCAGTACACCCGTGAGCTTTTAAGCTGCGGTGTGGGCGTGTTTTTTCAAAACGATA
The DNA here is from genome assembly GCA_002431945.1 of Ruminococcaceae bacterium UBA5891. GTDB lineage: Bacteria > Bacillota > Clostridia > Oscillospirales > Acutalibacteraceae > UBA737. The sequence goes on from DJET01000048.1 coordinate 55,354, forward strand.
ATATAAACACGCTCGATGAGGACAGCGAGCTGCGCTTAACCATTATGTCGGGCATAGCGCAGGACGAGCTGCGCAAGCTTTCAAGCCGTATTAAATTCGGGCATCAGGAAGCAATAAAGAAAAGCGTTGTTTTAGGCAACAGCCGCATATTCGGCTACCGCAAGGATAACAAAAGGCTTGTTATCGATGAAAAAGAGGCGGAAATGGTAAGAGAATTATTTACCCTTTACGCTACCGATAAATACAGTATGAAGCAGCTTGAGGATATTTTTTGGAGCAAGGGCTACCGCAACAATAACGGCAAAAAAATTTGTCACAGCACAATGTCAAACACCATTTCAAACCCTAAATACAAGGGCTATTATGTCGGCAATAAGGTAAAAATCGTTGATATGTTTACTAAAAAGCAAAAGTTCCTGCCGCCGGAGGAATGGGTAATGTTTAAGGACGAAACGGGAGAGATCGTTCCGGCAATTGTAAGCGAAGAGCTGTGGGAGCAGGCAAACGCCGTTTTGAAAAGGCGCAGCCGTGATGTTAAAAACAGGCAAAATCAGTGCAACCACGCAAATTTATTAACAGGCAAAATGTACTGCACCCACTGTGGAAGGCTTTATTACCGTAAGGACAGCAAGGACAGAAAGGGAAACATGCTGTCACGCTGGATATGTTCGGGAAAGATTGCAAACGGCGCGGCCTCCTGCCCTTCGTTTACAATTTACGAGGAAGAGATCAAAGAGGTTTTGTACGAGGTGTTTAAGGACACCGCCGAGGACTCAAAGCGAATAATTGAGGAATATACAAGCCTATACGCCGAAATGACCGAAAAGGACGCCTCTGCCGCCGACTTTAAAAGGCTGAAAGACAGACTTGATTTGTTATCAAGAAAAAAGTCAAAGCTGCTTGAATATAATATTGCGGGGCAGATAAGCGACAGGGATTTTATTGAAATGAACAGGCAAATTACCAAAGAGTCCTCCGAGGTTTACTCCGCAATTGAAGAAACGGAAAACGAAATAAACTCGCAAGCGGGATTTAAAGAAAAAATTGAAGAAATTAAAACCGTTCTTCAAAAAGCGGAAAAAGACGCGTCAAAGGAAATGATAGACTCTGCCTTTGTAAACAAGTATATAGATAAGATATATGTAACCCCCGTTGACGACGGCGTTATTGATATTTCGGTAAAGCTTTTCACAGGCGATACGTTCGCTAAGGTCTTTGAAAAGTCGGAACATCGACTTGCAGGTCGTACGGGACATACGTTTAAAAAGATGATCGAGTCTTACGAAAACAGCATGAAATAAGACTTCGTGTCGATAAAGGGGGCCCGGCAGCGGGCTCCCTTTTTTTGAATAAAACCGTTTTCTCAGTTAAAAATATTTATAAAGGAGTGATAAATAATGTTTGATAAAATTTGCCTTATACTTGTTATTATCGGCGCTCTTAACTGGGGCCTTGTAGGTCTTTTTGAGTTTGACCTTGTAGCTTGGGCTTTCGGCGGAGCAACGGCAATCATCAGCAGAATTATTTACACCGTTATTGCTCTTGCAGGCATATGGTGTATTTCCCTGCTGTTCAGAGAAAAAGCAACCGCCACGGTAAGCGATTAACAAAAAGCGGCAGCCGAATCGTAAAAACGTTCGGCTGCCGCTTTTTTATTAGGCTAACCTATAATACCTATAATAAATATTGCAAGAATAAGCACGGGCAGCACCAAAAGGAAATACCACTTCATCCATGCGGCAACCTTTAGCCCCTTGCCGATATTCGCTTCTTCCCTGTATTTTTCAAAGCCCCAGCCGTAACGCGTAACGCAGAAAAGCAAATACACAAGCGAGCCGAGCGGTAAAAGAATATTACTTACTATGAAATCCTCGCTGTCGAGAATATCCCTGCCGCCTATCGGGTGAATATTGCTCCAGACATTATAGCCCAAAACGCACGGAATACTTGCAACAAGAATTATAATGCCGTTTATAAGAGCGGCTTTTTTTCTGCTCCAACCGAAATTATCCATACACGAGGACATTATATTCTCAAATACCGCTATAACCGTTGAAAATGAGGCAAAGGTCATAAACAGGAAGAAAAGACTGCCCCAAATACGGCCGCCCGACATATTAACAAACACATTTGGCAGCGTTACAAATATAAGACCGGGGCCCTGCGTAACCTCAACATTATAGCTGAAGCAGGCGGGGAAAATTATCAAACCTGCGGAAACGGCAACAAAGGTATCAAGAGCGCATATACGCGCGCCCTCGCCGAGGAGAGTATGCTCCTTACCCATATAGCTGCCGAAAATTTCCATTGCCGCTATACCGAGACTCAAGGTAAAAAACGATTGGTTCATTGCCGCCGCAACAACACTGCCCAACCCTACCGTTTTTACATTTTCCATATTCGGTACAAGGTAAAACTTAAGACCTTCACCCGCGCCCGATAGCGTAAAACTGTGTATTGCAAGAATAAGTATAAGCACAAAAAGCGCGCTCATCATAACCTTGCTTACCCTTTCAAGACCCTTTTGCACGCCTATACTGCAAATAAGTATTCCCGCAACAACCGTAATTGCCATCCAAAGCCCCATTTCGGCAGGGCTTGCAAGCATATCCGAAAACACATTTGCACCGGCCGCCGCGTCCATTCCGGGTTTAAACGTACCGCTTGCAAACTTAAAGAAATAGTTTAACATCCAACCGGAAACGTTTGTGTAATACATCATAAGTATGTAACAGCCGATTATTGCAAACCAACCGTGAATATGCCATTTCGATTTCGGTTTTTCAAGCGCCTTATAGGCTAAAACCGCGCTTTTTCGGCTTGCTCTGCCCACTGCCAGCTCCATAGATAAAACGGGCAAACCCATTATAACAAGCATTATAAGATAAATAAGTACGAATATGCCGCCGCCGTTTTGTCCCACAACATAGGGAAATCTCCAAACGTTTCCTATTCCTATGGCGCAGCCGGCGCTGACAAGCAAAAAGCCAAGCCGTGATTTGAATGATTCTCTCTCCATTTTTAAACCCCTTAACATTATATAATATTAAAAACCTTTTTCAGTATACAAAAATTTTCAAATTTTGTCAAGTAAACTGTAACATATTTAAAATCTTACGCATATAATTGCGTAGCGGAGGTGCTTTATGAACAACAAAGATACATTATGCGAAATTTTAAGCGGCAGCCCGAAAGCGGCTGCAAAAATACACGGCAGCGACAGCTATCCCGATATTTGCGGCAGGGCGGCGTTTTATTCTTTCGGTAACGCGGTTTTGGTGCGCGCCGAGATAATGGGACTGCCGCAAAGCAGTGGTAAATGCAAAAGCCCCGTTTTTGCGTTCCATATACACGCGGGCGGCAGCTGCACAGGAAATGCCGAAGACACGTTTTCGGGCGCCGGCTCGCATTATAACCCTAACAGTTGCCCTCACCCGTACCATGCGGGCGATATGCCGCCGCTGTTCGGCGTTAACGGCAGGGCGCTTATGATTTTTATTACCGATAGATTTACAATTCCCGAAATAATAGGCAAAGCGGTAATAATTCATAAGAATCCCGATGATTTTATGACGCAGCCCTCAGGTAATTCCGGTGAAAAAATCGCCTGCGGCATAATTGCGGAATTATAAACCTAAATTCATATGGGGCAGCTGCCCCAGTTTGTTCGATAAGCTACAAATTTTATTTTTGCGGCGTTCAAGCCGCATTTCTGTTTTTCCGCTGACATGTGCGGCGGAAAAACACCTTATAAGCGAAAAACCGCTAAACAAGCGGTTTTTCAAGGGCACTGGGGTGGGTACCCACGGGGATAGAGTGCAGTCCGAAAATCTTTGATTTTCGAGCGAGCGGCATTCCCGTAGGGGGGCGTGTCGACTTTTTCGACACGCTCGGCGCAGCTGCCCCATATTCTTAAACCAGCATTGAATAAGGAAAATACATACCGTCAAGGTTTTGTTTAACCCTTGAATAATACATAGCGCGGCGTTCATATCCGCCGTCTTCCCTCTCGCCGCGGGAAAGAGGTATAAACCCGCCTGTTAAATTAACGTATTTATCGTTTTTCCTGTAACCTGCAATATCAAATTCGCAAAAGCCGAGTTTTTTGTAAAACGGTATAAGCTCCGCTTTTTCGGGAACCAGAAAAACCGTATCCGCACTGCTTTTAACCGATTCGATAAGCCCTGTCATAATCCCTTTTCCGCGGTAATCGCTGTGTGTTGCCGCGGCATATATATATACGGCGCTTTTTTTACCGTTTTCGCCGCATATTTCGCACGGCAGCGCAAAAAGCATAGAAACCGTATGCCCGTTTTCTTCGTGCGTTTTACAGTAAGAAAAACAGTTTTTAAAAAGCTTATCCTCAAATTCCGTATCGGGATCGCAGAACGCCTGCCTGTATAACATACGGCAATCAAGCTCACTCATATCATATTCCTCGGTAAACAGGTATATTTTTTCAACAGTATATCCGGCTTATAGGAAAGCTTTGCCTTTCTTAACCCTTCAAGTCCCATATCGTCCTCGCGGTTTATATACATATAATCCGCAAGCTCGTTTTCGGCAAACTCGCGGTTTATTACGGTGTAAGCCTCGCCGTAATCGCCAAGAGCCTTTTCAAAGTGTATATCGTAAACCTTTTCGTTTATGGGCGAGCCTACCGTAAAGGCAACCGCCTTATCCTGCACATATATTGCGCCGCCCCTTGCACCCAAAAGCTCCATATTTTCAAGCACTGTTTCTAGCCCGCGCTTTTCGCACTGCAAATGTCTGTCCTCGCGGTCCTTATTTTCAAAATACCACTGTTCCGCGCAAAGAAGTATGTCTTCCTTATTTTCCTCAGTTATCGGTTTATAGCGCCAGTCGTACTTTTTTGAAAAGGAGCTTATATGGTTGCGCTTTGAATGGTATTTTTTGCCCTTAAGCTCCGCTAAATTTTCTCTTAAATATATATAATCGAATGCGTCGCGCTCTTCCTTCAGTATATAATCCCTGCCGAGGTATTCCTCTAACTCGTCAAGTCTTTTGCCGTCCTGCACCCAAAAGCGCGGGTATTCCTCTTTGCTGTACTCGCGTATCAGGCTTATTCCCTTATGAAAATCGTTGCCGAACGGCAGGCGGAAAACCTGATTTTTTTCCGTTCCGGAGCTTATTACAAGCTGACCGTCGCTTTCCGCCCACATATTGGCGTATGCCTCCTGCCATACAAGCAGATTTATAAACGCGCTTTCGCAGGAAAACTCTTCATTGCTGCCTATATAATGCTTAAATGTGTTTATATCTGATAACTCTATCGGTTTAAAGCTGAGCATAATATCCCCGTATATTTATTGGTTTGACGACGCCGCAGAAGACGCAGCGGCAGCGTCCGACGAGCTTGCAGCCGCCTTTGAAGCCGCCTCCGCTTCTGCCTTTCTTACGTCTGCCGGCGTTGCCGCAGCGTCTCCGCTGTGCGCGGTGCAAAGCGGCGGTACGTTGCTTTTTTTGTACCAACCTATCGCCTTTGACGGGCAGGCGGTTGTAGCAATGTTTCCGGTTGAGGTGCAGTAATACTTTTCAACCGCATAGTTGCTCACCTCAAATTCCTTCGGTTCAAGGTCGGCGTGTACCTTAGACATTACGGCGCCCCACATCTTGTGGGCTATTCCGGCGTTGGAAATCTTTTGCTGTTTATCGTAGCCGCACCAGCAGGAAGCCACATAGTAAGGGCTGCCGCCGACAAACCACAAATCGTTAGAGTTGTTTGAGGTTCCCGTTTTTGCATATATTTTCATATTTTTAATATAACCCTTGGCACCTGCGCCCGTTCCGTGCGAACCGTAAACTACCGTTTGCAAAAGCTTGTTCATTACCGTAGCCGTATCCTCGCTTATTGCCATTTGCGGCTCGGAATTATACTCAAGCACCGTTTCGCCGTGCTGGTCGGTAACCTTGGTATAAAGCGTAGGCTTATGGAACTGCCCTAAATTGCCGAATACGGCAAAGGCTCCCGCCGATTCAAGCGTGGTTATACCGCCGTTGGTTCCGCCCATTCCGAGCGGCGAAAGATTTATATCCTCGCTGTTAAGGGTGGTAATTCCGAGCTTTTGCGTAATAAAATCATACGATTTCTGCGGCGTTAATTTGTTTACAAGATAAACCGGAATTGTATTTACCGAACGTTCAAGCGCATACTGCACGGTAATATTACCCCAGTATGAATTATACCAGTTTACGGGGGTCCACCCGTTATAGTTGGTCTTGGTATCGTTTACAATGCTTGAATAATGAATAATATCGTCTTCTATTGCAGGCGCATATGCCGCTATCGGCTTCATGGTAGAGCCCGGCTGGCGCTTTGCGCTTGTAGCGCGGTTAAGACTGCGCTTGCCTACCTTTTCGCCTATTCCGCCCACAATACCCCTAACGTGACCGTTATAGTCCATAAGCGTCATAGAGCCCTGAAGCGTCGTACCGTCCGCTCCCTTTAAGCCGTAGGTCTTGCTGTCTGAAAAGACCTCTTCCATAATGCCCTGAATTTTATTATCGACGGTTGCGTAAATTTTATAACCGCCCGAATAAAAAATATTGGTCGCGTGGTTTTTTTCGTAGCCGTATTTATCCATAAGATCGGCTATAACCTGATCTATAAGCGCGTCAACAAAATAAGTATTATTCTCATTTTCCTTAAGCGCTTCCTTAGAAGCCACTAAGTTAATGTCCTCTTCCTTGGCCTTTTCATACTGTTCCTTTGTTATATAGCCCTGATCGTACATTTCCCATAAAACGGTGTTGCGGCGTTTTTTATTTTCCTCCGGATGATCGTCAGGCGCATAATAGGTAGGACTTTTTGTAATAGCGGCAAGGCAGGCGCACTCGGTAAGGGTAAGATCCTTTACATTTTTGCCGAAATAATAGTTTGCCGCAACCTCTACGCCGTAGGTGCCGTGGCCCATTGCTATTGTGTTTAAATAGCACTCTATTATGGTTTCCTTAACATAATGGTTTTCAATATACCTTGCGCGCATTATTTCGCGTATTTTACGGCTTGGGCGCTGCGAGGTATCGCCGGTAAGGTTTTTTACAAGCTGCTGGGTTATTGTAGAACCGCCCTGATTTGAAGAATAAAAATGCAAAAACATATTTGCAAACGCCGCAAACGTACGCTTCCAGTCAACGCCGTTATGATCCATAAAACGCTTGTCCTCAATAGCAACAAAGGCGTTTACAAGGTTTTGCGGTATGCCGTCGTAGGTAATATCGCCCGATTTTGCTTTATCCTTATCATAATTAACCCAAATGCGGTTAAACTGACCGTGCAGGCGCTGATACTCGGAATAATTTCCGTTACCGTCGTCCGCATATATCGTAGTGGTAAAATTAAGCTTTAAATCGTCAAGATTTTCATCCATCGAGCCGTCAACCATAGTAAACGCATAAAGCAGGAATGCGGATATTACAATACTTACCGTAATGATGCCCACAAGAAATACGGTAAGCACCGCCCTTAATATCCTTTCCTTGCGCTTTCCCTTACGTTTGGTTTTTTTACCGCCCGTTTTATTTTCAGTATGGGAAGAAAAGCTGTTAAGATCAAAGCTTGTCTCTCCGGTTTCTTCAAGATTACCGGAATTATCATAGCTGAACAAATCTCTGTCGTCCATTTAACACCTCCGCCGAAAAACGGCATTTGCTGTAAATATTTTTTCCGAAATTAAACTTATTATAGCATATATCCTATATAAAATCAATCACAATAAACCGTTCCACAGCGTTTGCCTATAAATCGGTTTGCAGACCGCCCGTAAAATCAAGCACACAGCTTTTAAGCTGTGCCAGCCCTTCCGTCATACGTGCGTTTATATCTGTGCCCATTCCAAGCTCTCTTGCGGTAACAGGGCTTATCGGCAATACCTTAACGCCGTTTGTTCTGCCCTTTATCATCATTTCGCTCATCATTGAAATGCCAAGGCCCTTTCCCACCATTCGTATAACCGTTTCGTCGTCCACGTGCGCCTGCCTGATATTGGGCTTTACGCCGTTTTTTTCAAGCGCCGCGTTAACGTCGATATCAAATTTGCCGTAAGGCATTAAAAACTCCCTGCCCTCGTATTCGGCAATTGAAAAGCTTTCCTTGGAAAGCGTTTTGTAATCCGGCGGCAGTATGGCATACATAATGTCGCTGTAAAGCGGCGTCCAGTCGCAGCTTATCCTACTTTGCCTTGCCGCAAAAATAACGTCGGTACGGCCGCTCTCAAGCAGCTTAAACGGCTCTAAGGCGTTATCCACCATTCTAAGGTCAACGTTTATTTCGGGGCAAACACGTCTGAACCTATACAGTATTTCGGGCAGCCAATGCATTGCAATGCTTGCATATGCGGCTACGCGTATGGTCTCGCTCCTTTTTTCGGATATTGCGGATATTCGGTTTTCAAGGCTTGCATTAGCCCTTAAAAACTCCCTTATGCAGGGCATAAGCTCCTTTCCCTCTTTGGTAAGCGAAATGCCGTTGTGGTCGCGCGTTATAAGGGTAAGCCCTATATCGCGTTCAAGGCTGTCTACCAAATGCGTAAGTCCGGATTGGGTGTAGCCGACTACCTCGGACGCCTTTGAAAAGCTTCCGAGATCGACTGCCGTCATCAGTATTTCAAGCTTTTTACTGTCCATAATTTTACTCCCTATACATAGGTATTACAAAATGTCATATAACTATTATAATCCTGTGCTTTATTTTTTGCAAGCTATAAAGTACAATATTTACCGTTAAAGGAGTTGTTTTACATAAATGAATGCAAATAAGCTTACACTAAAGCAAAAAATACTTGTTGCCGGAACCCTGTTCGGTATGTTTTTCGGCGCGGGCAACCTTATATTCCCCGTGCATTTGGGACAAATGGCGGGCAGCAACGTTATTTATGCCATTATAGGCTTTGTTATAACGGCGGTAGGTATACCGATACTCGGCGTTGCCGCGATAGGCATTACCCATTCGGACGGGCTTCAGACACTTGCAAGCAAGGTTGGCAAGGGCTACGGAATTTTCTTCACCTGCATACTTTACCTTACGATAGGTCCGCTTTTCGCTATTCCGAGATGCGCTACCGTTTCCTTTACCACCGGCGTTACGCCGATGCTCGGCAAAAATTCGCGCGAATGGTTAGCTCTGCTTATTTTTTCGGCTGTGTTTTTTGGCTTTGTTTTGTTTTTTTCGCTCCGTCCGGGCAAAATAACCGTTTGGATAGGTAAAATCATAAACCCCGTATTCCTTGTATTTCTGGCGGTTCTTGTTATAACGGCGCTTTTATCGCCGGGCGCTTCATTTTCGGATATAGAGCCTGCCGCCGATTATAAAAACAGCGCCTTCTTCTCTTCCTTTATAGAGGGCTACGGCACTATGGACGCAATAGCAGGTCTTGCATTCGGAATTGTGGTAATAGACGTTATACGCCGTATGGGCGTTGATGACGATAACGCCGTTGCGCGCGACGTATTAAGCTCCGGCGTGCTTACGGGACTGCTTATGGCGATTATATACGTGCTTACAATACTTATGGGCGCGCAGTCAAGAGGACACTTTGAAATATCCGAAAACGGCGGTATTGCCCTTACCCAGATCGCAGGTCATTACTTAGGCGGCGCAGGCAACATAATTCTTGCAGTAACAATAACCTTTGCCTGCCTTAAAACCTCAATAGGTCTTGTAACCTCTTGCTCGGAAACCTTTGTTAAAATGACAAACGGCAAAATTTCCTACAAAACCTGGGCGATTATATTTACCGTATTTTCGTTTGCGGTGTCAAACATAGGCTTAAGCGCTATAATAGAATATTCAATTCCTATGCTTATGCTTATATATCCGCCCGCCATAGCGCTTATAATCCTTGCGTTTACCGGCAAGCTTTTCGGTCACGATAGGGCGGTATATATCTCGGTTATGGTAGGCACCTGGGCGGCGGCGATATTCGACTGTATGAAAACGCTGCCGAAGGGCGTTCAGTCGGCGCTACACCTTAACGTTCCCATAAGCTTTGCCGCCGATTACCTGCCGCTGTTTGATAAAAACCTCGGCTGGCTGCTGCCGGCGTTTGCGGGGCTTGTTATCGGGCTTATAATTCATTTTATAAAACGTGCAAAAGCAAAATAAATATTTTAAAAGCGTATCGGCAAAATAAAACTGCCGATACGCTTTTTTGTCTTAAAAACAATAAATTACAAATTACGCATAATTTACCTATAATAATATTTTTTTCACCGCGCACAATAGTAATGCAAACGCAAAGAGAAAATTTTTTATAGGAGAGAAAAAATCATGGCTAACAAGAGTGTAGTACCTGAGGCTAAGGAAGCCCTCAACCGTTTTAAGATGGAGGCTGCCAATGAGCTTGGTGTTCCCCGCTGCTCTTAAAACGGTTTTAATTTACCGTTCTTCACGTATTTCGCTCATTTCGCCTACAAATTTGTAAAATATACGAATCGGCTGTTCAAACGCCGAGGTTTTGTGGGTTGCCCGTTTCTTGCCCGCCGGAAGAATCTTCGGCCCCACCTCTATTCTTTCAACAAAGGTTGCAAGCGTATTGCGGTCTAATTCCTCAATATGGCTGTACCGCTTTATAAGCTCAAAAAACATTTTGTAATTATCGCTTTTGTTTGTTTTTAAGGTCTCGCTGCCGATATCCGTAAGCTCCGCCTTTAAGACCTGCGTTTCCTTTTGCAGATCGGCGACCATTCGGCTTAGCCTATCGTCTTCAAGCCTGCCCTCGGCATTATCTGCATACAGCTTGGGAATTATTTTATCTATAACGGCAAGCCTGTCTTTAAGCCTTTCGCGGCGCAATTTATAAGCCGAAGCCGCACTTTGAGAGCCTTCCTCACGCATTACGCGCTTTACGATACCGTCTATCTGTTCGTCCGTAAGCGATATCAGCGAATTAAGATCATCGGTTACAAGGCTTACAAGGTCGGCGTACCTTATTCTTGTGCCGGTGCAGGGGCGGCTTATATCCTTACGCTTGTTTATGCAGGAAAGATACCAGTATTTGTTTCTTTCGCCCTTGTAAACCGTGCCGCAGGAGCATAGAGCATGGCCGCACAGCGCACAATAGGCAATACCGGAAAAAATGCTTTTACGCACGTGGTCGTACTGCCTGAAATCACGCGTGCCCTTGCCTAAATTATCGCGCGCGGCGTTAAAAACCTCTTTGCTTACCAGCGCCTCGTGCGTATTCTCGGTTACCGCCCATTCGGAAATCGGAACAGGCACCTTCTTTTTTGATTTAACGCTTACCTTTTTTGTTTTTCCGAGAACGGTATGCCCCAAATATACCTCGTTTTTAAGAATACGCTTAACGGTGGTATAATTCCAAAAATCAGAAGCCCTTGCCGCTCCCTCCTCGCTGAACTCATCACGGTAAAGCACCCTGTATTTAAGCGGCGGAATAATCCCGTCACGGTTAAGGCTTTCCGCAATCTTACGCGAGGAATCCCCGTTTGCGGCGGCTTCAAATATCCTCTGCACAACGGGCGCCGTAGCTTCGTCGGGTACAAGCTGATTTTTATTTCTCGGAGCTTTTTTATACCCATACGGTGGGCAGGCGCAGTAAAGCCCCTCGTTCCGTTTGGTTTTAAGCACGTCCTTAACCTTTCTTGAACCGTCGCGCAGATATACCTCGTTCATTGCAAACTGAAATGGCGCCATAACGTTTTCGCTTTCGCTGTCGAAATTATCGGAAATGGCGATATACCTTATGCCGTGTTCGGGAAAGAATTGCTCAGCGTAATAGCTTGATTCGCGCATATCGCGCCCCAGTCGGGACAGATCCTTTGTAATTACCGTGTTTGCCATACCGCGCTCAAGCTCATTCATCATTTGCCGAAAGCCGGGGCGGTCGAAATTTCCGCCGGAATAACCGTCGTCAACAAATTCGCGCACAAGCCTTATGCCGTTTTGCCCGCAATACTTAGTTACTATCATTCGCTGATTGGTAATACTTGAGGACTCGCTTTTCTGCGCTTCCTCCCTTGAAAGCCGGAAATATGCAAAAGCAATTTTATTTTGTTCGATTCTCATAATACCTCCTCAGACCGAATCGAACCGCCGTTACTATTATATATTATATTACCCCCGCCCGTCAACGGCGGCAGCTTGCCTTTTTCTTCCAATATCCGCCGTTCTATAAGCGACTCGGTTGTGCTGCCGTTTGCAAAAACTCTGCTTATAATATATCTGGTGTTCTCAATATCCTTATAGTTTTTCAATTTTATTCCTCCCTTTTATATTTTTAACTTTAATGCCGAAATTAAACATTTTTACAAATTATAAAGGGAAAAATTAAAATATAATACGGTCGCCGTTAAGGTTTTCCTTATACATATCAACCGCGTTTACATTAAAGCCGTTGTAGGTTTTATAATAATAAATACCCTTATCGGCATTTATGCACGACGAATAAATTGTTATTTCATATTTTCCGCCGTCAAGCTCGCAGCAGCCGCGCTGCTGCTCTACCGATGAAAGTATATGAAAAAACTGACTTACGCTGCCCGTCTCGTCGCTGTCGGATACCGAATTAGCCCTTACAAACGCCGCGCGTATAAACCGCGACTGCGAGGAAAGGTCGCCCGGAAGACCGATAGCCCCCATACCGCGGCTTATCGCTTTAAGCTCTAACTTATCGGAAAAATTATTTACGGGCGGTTTAGGCGACAGCTGCATATAGCTGTTAAGCGATGACATATGATAAGGAAACGGCGGATTGTTTGTAAGCACGCCCGCAGGGTTTTCGTATATTTTTATTCCGCCGCTCAACGGCTCAGCCGCGATACATTCATATTTATCCGCAATAAGCCAATGAAGGCTTGCAACGGGAAAACTGCCGAAGGGTGTATCGGTTATATTGGTGTTTTCAAGCAGATCTTTCACTTCGCGAACCGAGGAACAGCGCGCAAGCAGCCACGGAATAAACTCATATTGCGCAACGTTTTCCTTATCGCGGCACGGCTTATTATAAACGGCGTTACCCACAAAATTAAGCCCTGCCATACACAAGCCCGTTTCGTTTGCCGCGTCGTAATAAAGCGGATAGCCGCTATGCACGTGCGCCATACCGATTATGGCATAGTGCTTTTTAGGCATATCGGCGCAGTGTATTTTAAACTCATAATTACGCGGCGTAATAACAACGCTTTCGCCGAATGAGCAATCGTAATCAAGATTGCGCCCGAAATAGAAATCATCTGTTTTATAGGTTACTGCCGTACACATATTATACTCCGTTCCGCTGTTAAAGCATTATATATTAACAAAACTATTATGCGCATTTTTTCCGTATTAAAATAAAGCTATTGCCAACAAAAGCTAATTGTGTTATCATTTAAAAAGGCAGGTGATACCGTATGCAGGATTATTTTATTTTTAATCAGCCGGATATGATGTCGCATTACAGCAGCAGTCCCGTGCCGCGCCCCGAAAATTTTAAAATGCACACGCATGAATGGTGCGAGGTATACTATTTTTCAGAGGGAAAGGGAATCTTTAAAATAGAGGGCAGCAGCTACCCCCTTGAAAGCGGGGACATTCTTTTAATGCGGCCGCTTGAATCGCATTATATAGACATTGACCCCTCGCACCGATATACGCGTTTTTCGGCGCATTTCGACCCCGCGATCCTAAAGGAGCTTGACCCTGACGGATACCTTATGCGCCCGTTTTACGACAGAGAGGCAGGCAAAAAAAATCTTTACAGGGCAAGCAGCTTTAAATCGGAAATATATAAATCCTATTTAAAAAACGCCGTGCGCGAAACCGAAAACCGAAGATTACAGATACTCAGCAATATTTTGCCGCTGCTTAATGAAATTTCCGCCGCGTTTTCAGCGGGCGTAAACGAAACCGCAAGCGAAACGCTTGATTACAAAATAGTAAACTATATAAACAACCGCCTGTCCGAAAATATTACGCTTGACGAGATATGCCGCGAATTTTACATAAGCAAGCCCCACCTGTGCCGTGTATTTAAAGAAATAACCGGCTCTACCGTGTGGGATTATATAACCGTAAAGCGCCTTTTAAACGCAAAAATGCTTATAGGTTCGGGCATAAAGCCCACAAAGGCGTGCGGAGAATGCGGCTTTAACGATTATTCAACATTTTACCGCGCCTATGTAAAAAAATTCGGTACCCCGCCTTCAAAATCAGGCTGACGAAAATAACAAAACAGTTAGGAGAACAGATATGAACGAAATATTTATAAGATCCGCTGAAAAAAACGACATACCCGCAATAGATAAGCTTTTATACGAAGTGCACAAGGTACACAGCGACGCAAGACCGGATCTTTTTAAGGCGGGCGCTAAAAAGTACACCGACGGCGAGCTTGAAAAAATATTAGCCGATAAAAATACGCCGGTATTTGTCGCCGTAAAAAACAACGCCGTTGCAGGCTATGCGTTTTGCATACATAAGCAGTTTTTAAACAACAATAATATGACCGACGTTAAGACACTTTATATAGACGATTTGTGCGTTGAAGAAAATTTAAGGGGCGAGCATATCGGAAAACAGCTTTACGACTTTGTAATAAGCTACGCAAAGCAAAACGGATATTATAACGTAACGCTGAACGTATGGGCGGATAATACCGCAGCTGTTAAGTTCTACGAAAAAATAGGTATGCGCATACAAAAAATCGGAATGGAAACGATTTTGTAATTTTGTTACCTTAAAACACTAAGCCGGAGACTTTTGTCTCCGGCTTAGTGTTTTACTGTATGTTCTGCTTTTTAATTCCGAAAATCACTCTTAAAATTCCGCTTAAAAATTTAGGACTTTTAAATAATACAACCTTCATAAACGTTCCCCCTGAAATAATAGTTAACACCTTGAAGAAAAGCCTAAAATGATGACCCAGATTGCAAGCACCGCAACCAGACACCGCGGAGGACAAAAACAGCTTATAAGCAATCCGCAGGCAAAGGTAACAGCAGTTAAACCCCTATTCGGGCGGCACCGTCTTCGCATTTTCGTTCCCCCTTATATTCGGCTTACATTAACAGTATATAAGGGAATTTTAAAAATGTTACTTTTATTTGCGTTTTGCCGTATTCCAGGGCTTTAAATCCTTTAATTCGTTAAAAAGCGCCTTGTATGAGTCAAAACGGCTTTTTTCAATTTCACCGTTTTGCAGCGCCTTAATTACTTCGCAGCCGCCGTCGCCGGTATGCGTACAGGAGGTAAAGCGGCAATTATCCGCATACAGCTTTAAATCCCTGAAGCAATATATAAGGCTTTCTTTAAAAGCATAATCTGAGGAATCGTAATCAAACGAGGAAAAGCCCGGCGTATCGGCAACAAAGCCGCCGTCTCCCACGTAAAAAAGCTCGGTATGCCTTGTAGTGTGCTTTCCCCTGCCCAATTTTTCGCTTACATCGCCCGTTTTTAAAATATGGCCGCCGAACAGCGCGTTTAATATGCTTGATTTACCCACGCCGGAATTGCCAGTGAACGCGCTCACGCTGTTTTTAAGCTCTTCCTTAAGTGCGGCTAACCCCTCACCTGTTTCGGCTGAAACGGTATACACCTTAAAGCCTGCGTGCCTGTAAATACGCTCCCAAGAGCCGAAATCACCGGTATCGCATTTATTAAAAACTATAATCGGCTCGATATCGGCATACTCAGCTATCGCAGTTATTTTATCTATAACATAGGCGTTAGGCTCCGGATTTTCATATGCCGAAACTATAAAAAGCTTATCTATATTTGCAACGGGCGGTCTTGAAAGCGCGTTTTTGCGCGGCAAAATTTCGGTTACAACGCCAGATGTGCCGCCCGACAGCTCAAACTCAGCCTTATCGCCCACCAAGGGGGAGATTCCGCTTTTGCGAAAGCTCCCCCTTGCTCTGCATTCATAGATATTGCCGCCGCCGTTCAGGTAATAAAAACCCGAAAGCGCCTTAACAATTATTCCGTTCATCTGTTATTTGTGTTACTCTTATTTGTGTTGTTTCCGCCGGTCGTACCAGAAGAACCGCTTGAATCACTGCTTGTATCCTTATCGTTAAGCGCTTTATAATCGTCAATTTTACGCACATTTGATACTCTGCCCGTTTTAAAGTTAACGGTGATTTGCGCAACGCTGTAATAATCCTTTTGGTCGGTAGAGATTTTAACCGTATAGGTTGCGGATTCCTGCTTGGAAGAGATACCACGGAATGTATGTGTAAAGTCGCTGTTGCTTGCATTTATCTTTGGGCTTTCAGCAGTCATATTGGCGTTATTTTCCCAAAGCGATACATAATAATTTGAAACCTGGCAGTCGCTCGGCAGATCAACCGTAACGTCAAGTGAAACACCCGAACTTACATAAATAGTAACCGTTGAGCCTTCGGGTATTTGGGCTGAGCCTGTATCGGGCTCCTGCTTTACAACATAACCAACGGGATAATACTTATCGTCTGCGGTTATAAGCTTTTCCTTAACAGAAGCAACAAGGTTTTTATCCTTAAGCTCTTTTTCGGCGTCTGCCTGTTTCATACCCACAACCGAGGGAACGCTTACGTTTTTAAGCGATTTACCGCTGCTTACATACACCTTAATATCAAGGTTATCGCCCACAACCTCGGTGCGCTGGGGATCGGTCTTAATAACCTTGCCCGCCTCAACGTCGTCGCTGGGCATTTCCTCAACGGTGGGCTTAAAGCCCTCTGCCTTAAGCTTTGAAACGGCGGCGGATTCGGTTTGACCGTAAACGTCCGGCACCTTTTTGGTAGAAAGGCCCTTACTTATATAAAGGGTTATGGTAGCGCCCTTTTTAACCTTCTGTCCCTCAGCCTTGGACTGCTCGTAAACATAGCCGTATTCGTAATCGTTGTTAGACTGCCACTCGGTCTCGAACTTAAAGTTATCGGTATATTCCGTATTTGCCTTTATATCGTCGTATGCCTGACCTATAAACTTCGGGCACTCGATTTCGGAATTGGACTTTGAAAACAACTTAGGCACGAAGATTGCGGCAAGAATTACAATGGCTACCACAAGCGTAACCGCAATACCGGCAAGTATCGGTATCATATTATTCTTTTCCTTAACCTCTTCGGTTTCCTCGCGGTCGGGAATCTGAACGCTGTCGTAATCAAAGGAATTGGGAACAAATTTTGTGGGCGAATCGTCTACAAAATAGGAATAGTCGAACGTGAGAGACGGATCCTTCCTGAAAGCGCCTAAATCGCACAGCATTTCCGAAGCGGACTGATAGCGGCGTTCGGGATTTTTTTGCATAGCGTGCATTGTTATCTGCTCAAGACCCAGCGGTATCGAACCGTTTATCTCGGTAGGAAGCTGCGGCTCGCGCTGAAGCTGCATAATAGCAACCGAAACCGCGTTTTCCGCCTGGAACGGCAGCTGACCGGTAAGCATTTCGTAAAGAATAACGCCAACCGAATAAATATCGGTTTTTTCATCGGTGCGCTCGCCTCTTGCCTGTTCGGGGCTTATATAATGAACCGAGCCTATCGCCTTATCTGTAATGGTGCGCTGCTCGCTTCTTGCAAAGCGGGCTATGCCGAAATCGGTAACCTTTATGGTGCCGTCCGGCAGAACCATAATATTCTGCGGCTTAACGTCCCTGTGTACAATGCCCTTATCGTGCGCGTGCTGAAGACCTTTAAGTATCTGAATTGTAAAATGCACCGCGTCCTTCCACCTGAGACTGCCCTCGTGCTCAATATATTCTTTAAGGGTTATACCGTCGATATATTCCATAACGATATACTGAATCAGATCGCCGAAGCTTACGTCGTAAACCTTTACGATATTCGGGTGCGAAAGCATTGCGATCGCCTTGGATTCGTTTTTAAAGCGGCGCACAAACTCTTCGTTAGAAATAAATTCTTCCTTTAAGATCTTAACCGCAACAGTGCGGTTTTCCTGATTGTCGTAGGCCTTATAAACAACCGCCATACCGCCTACGCCGATTATCTCTTTAATCTCGTATCTGCCGTCAAGTCTTTTACCAACAAATTTATCCATAAATGTTTTCCTTTCTACCCGGTAATCATTACAACCGTTATGTTATCGCCGCCGCCGTTTCCGTTAGCCTTGTTCACAAGGCTTTCGGGTATTTCGGCGGGCGCGGTTTGCCTTACTGTGTTTAAAATCTCGCCGTCGTCAAGGTAGTTTGTAAGCCCGTCTGTGCAAAGCAGCAGGGTATCGCCTTCTGCAATATTAAGCACAGCCGTATCCACAGCCACGTTTTCCTCTGCTCCCACCGCTCTTGTTATTACGTTTTTGCGTGGGTGGACCTTTGCGTCCTCCGGCGTTATTTTTCCGCTTTCAATAAGCGACTGCACTACCGAATGGTCGCGGGTGAGCTGCTTTATACCGCTGTTTACAAGGTATATGCGGCTGTCTCCCACGTGGGCTATAACCGCCGTATTGCCGTAAACAAATGCTAAAACCGCCGTAGTTCCCATACCGTTAAGCGCCTTATCGCTTACAGACATATCGTAAAGCTCAATATTTGCGCTTATAACGGCGTTTTTAACCGTTTTTTCTATTTCTTCGCTTGTCATACCGTCCCTGTAAGAGCGTATTACAAATTCCGAAATACTTCTGACAGCGTTTTCGCTTGCAATATTGCCTGCGTTCGCGCCCCCCATTCCGTCGCACACAACCGCGAATACGGCGTTATCGCCTATTATGCCGGCAAAATACGCGTCCTGATTTGCGCTTCTTACCTTGCCGATATCGGTTTTGCTGTAAATTTTCACGGGCTTTCTCCCTCCCTTACTTTTTTACGAAGCTGACCGCACGAAGCCTCTATATCCGCTCCGAGGGTTCTTCGCACTGTGGCGTTTATGCCGTAACCCGTAAGTAATTCCTTAAAGTGAATTATTTTATTTCTGTCCGGCTTTTTAAATGTGTTTTCCTTAACCGGATTTGCAGGTATTAAATTAACGTGGCACATTATGCCCTTTAAAATGCGCGCCAATTGCTCAGCGCAGCTGTCGCTGTCGTTCACGCCGTCTATCAGGGCGTATTCGAACGAAATTCGCCTTGTTGTTACCCTTTGGTACTCGCGGCAGGCGGAAAGCAGCTCTTTAATATTCCATTTTTTATTCACACGCATTATCGAAGAGCGTATTTCATCGTTCGGCGCGTGAAGTGAAATTGACAGGGTTATGGGTAAATTATATTCCTTAAGCTTTTTTATGCCGCTTACCACGCCCGACGTTGAAAGCGAAATATGGCGAAGACCTATATTAAGCCCGTTTTCATCGGACGCAAGCTTTAAAAACCTTACCGAATTTTCAAAATTATCAAGCGGCTCGCCCATACCCATCATAACAATGTTTGACACTCTTATGCCGTTATCACGCTCGGCGGCGGTTATCTGCGCCAAAATTTCGGAAGCTGTAAGATTTCTTGTAAGCCCGTTTATACCCGAAGCGCAAAAGCTGCACCCCATTCTGCACCCTACCTGAGTTGAAACGCACACCGTATAGCCGTGCTCGTACTTCATCAGCACCGATTCTATATATTCGCCGTCGAAAAGCTCGTACACGTATTTTACGGTTTCGTCAAGCTGCGAGGCATAGCGCTTTACAATTTTTACGTCGGCTATATATGCCGTTTCGCTTAGCTTATCGCGAAGTGACTTCGGTATATTCGTCATATCCGAAAAATCCGTAACGCCCGATTGCAGCCAACGGAATAATTGGTCTGCCCTGAAGCTCGGCTGACCGAGCGATTTAAGCATTTCCTTAAGCTCAGGCAAATACATCGATCTTATATCGGTTTTATCCAATCGCGGTATTATCCTCCTTTATAAGCAGCGCGCAATAAAACCCGTCTGTTTTATCAATATGCGGCATATAGGTGTGTTCATACGCTTTATGAACATCATTATACTCCATAATTACGGAATTTACAAGTTTTTCATTTTCCCCGCGCCTTAAAGTGCAGGTTGAGTATAAAAGCCTGCCGCCTTTTTTAAGATATAAAAGCGCGTTTTTAAGTATTTTTTTCTGTAACTCGGCAAGGGCGCTTAAGTCTTCGGGCTTGCGGTATTTAATATCGGGCTTTCGCCTTAAAACGCCCAGCCCCGAACACGGCACGTCGCACAGTATGCAGTCAAACTGCCCGAATTTGGGATTAAAAACAGAAGCGTCCGCACATACGGGCTTTATTATATCAAGCCCCAACCGCTCGGCTCCCTTTTTAATAAGCCCAACGCGCTGTTCGTATAGATCGCAGGCTGTAATTTCGCCCTTGTTTTCCATAATCTCGGCTAATGTAAAGCTTTTTCCGCCGGGGGCGGCGCACATATCAAGCACACGGTCGCCGCTTTTCGGAGCTAACACCGCCGCCGCTGTTTGCGAGGCCGTATCCTGTATATGAAAAAGCCCCTCTTTGTAAGGCGGTAAAGCGGTGATATCGCCTGTTATACTTATTGTAAGCGCATTTTCCGTTTCGGTGCCGGCGGCTTTAACATTATTTTCTTCAAGTATTTTTATAAGCCTCTCCGGCGTGGTTCTTACGGTGTTTACCCTAACGGTTACGGGCGGCGTTTTAAGCGACTGTGAAAGCAATTCCACGGCGTTTTCCTCGCCGTAATCGTTTATAAAGGATTTTACTATCCATTCGGGACAGGAATATCTGACAGACAGCGTTCTTACATCATTACCGTAAGGCAGATCCGTTCCCGTACGTATTATGTTACGCAAAACTGCGTTTACAAAGGCGGCGTTTCGCCTTTCGCCCGAAGCCTTTATAAGCTTTACCGCCTCGTTAACGGCGGCGCTTTCGGGTATTTTTTCCATAAACGCTATTTGGTAAACCGCGCACCTTAAAACCGTAAGAGTATACGGCGCAACCTTTTTAAGCGGGGTTTTAATATGCTTTGATAAAAGCCAGTCAATAGTAATCCTTCTGTCAAGCACGCCGTAAAATAAAGCTGAGGCAAGCGCCCTGTCGGCGTGTGAAATTTCCGAAGAATTTAAAGCCGAGTTAAGCACTATATTTGAATATCCGCCGTCCGCCTCAACCCGTAAAAGCGCCGCGGCGACAAGCTTTCTTGCGTCAGCCATTGCTTTTACCCAAGACAGTGCCTGCCTTTATAGGTCTGCCGCACAGCATCTGCTTTGCGCTCATAGGCTTTGAACCTTCGGGCTGAACCTCGGTAAGGCGTATAAGCGTGCCGTTTTTGCAGGCTATTATAAGCTCGTTTTCACTTTCGGTTACAGTGCCGGCCTTA
The DNA here is from genome assembly GCA_002431945.1 of Ruminococcaceae bacterium UBA5891. GTDB lineage: Bacteria > Bacillota > Clostridia > Oscillospirales > Acutalibacteraceae > UBA737. The sequence continues at coordinate 76,581 of DJET01000048.1, forward strand.
GCCGAGGTATTGCCGCCCAAAAGCGATTTTATAACCTTAATGCGCTTATTTTCAAAAAAGAAATATGCGCACGGCCATGAATAGTAGCCCCTTACGGCGTTGTGTATTTCTTCAGCAGTCATATTTTCAAAATCAAGCAGCGCCATTTCCTTTTTAATTATCGGGGCATAGGTAGCTTTTTCTTCGTCCTGCTTTTTCGGGGTTACAGTGCCGTTTTCAATTTTTTCAAGTGTTTTTACGGTAAGCTCGGCGCTGATATGGGAAAGCCTTTCAAACAGCTCCTCGGCTGTTTCTTCATCGCCTATTTTTGTTTCGGCTGTTTCAAGAATATCGCCCGTGTCCATTCCCGCGTCCATTTGCATAACCGTAACGCCGGTTACCCTTTCGCCGCAGACTATGCACCACTGTATGGGCGAGGCGCCGCGGTATTTAGGCAAAAGCGAGGCGTGACCGTTTATACAGCCGTACCTTGGTATATCAAGTATTTCGGACGGTAAAATTTTGCCGTATGCCACCACAACAATAATATCGGGCGCAATACCGCGTATAATTTCAGCCGCTTCCCCTGTTTTAAGCGTAGCCGGCTGATAGACCGGTATACCGCGGCTCTCGGCGCACACCTTAACGGGCGGAGCCGTTAAAACGTGCTTTCTGCCAACGGGCTTATCGGGCTGTGCAAACACCGCCGCAACGTTATGACCTGCGTTTATAAGGCTTTCAAGCGTTTTTACCGAATAATCGGGCGTACCCATAAAAACAATCTTCATATATTACTGCTCTTTCTTGATTTTATCAATATAAAGTATGCCGTCAAGATGATCTATTTCGTGGCAGAGAGCGCGCGCCTTAAAGCCCTCCGCCGTAATTTTAAAGCTTTTGCCGTTTCTGTCCTGCGCGTGAACGGTAACCTTCATAGGGCGTTCAACGGTCTCGTAACGGTCGGGTATCGAAAGGCAGCCCTCTTCCCCGATCTGCGAGCCGCTTTGCTTTTCTATAACGGGGTTTACAAGCTCTATAATTCCGTCGCCCACATCTACAATGCAGTAACGGCGCAGAATACCCACCTGCGGCGCGGCAAGCCCCACGCCCTCGGCCTTATACATAGTATCCGCCATATCGTCAAGCACGGTTGCAAGCCTGTCGTCAAAGGTAAGCTGCGTGCGGCACACCTTTCTTAAAATATCGTCGCCTAATTTTACAATGTTTCTTATTGCCATAAATAACCCTTCTATATAACGGTTTCGGGGTTTATATCAACCGTAACCGTTACATCGCCCTTTTGTTTTATCTCTGTTGCTTTTTTAAGCATTTCCCTGAATCTTTTTCCGTTTTTGCATTTAATAATCATTCTGAAACGGTATTTATTGTTAACCCTCGGCACTGCGGCGGGCGCAGGACCTAAAATAATTGTTTTGATATCGCTGTATTCCCCCTGCAAAAGGCTTTTAATATTGGCAAATACCTCGTTAACGGCGTTTTGCGCCTCGCTCTTGACAAACGAACGCGTGCTTACGGTGCATATATCGCAGTACGGCGGATATATCATAAGCTTTCTTGTCATAATTTCATCGTTATAAAAGCCCTCGTAATCCTGCCGTGCCGCAAGCTCTATTAACTCGCTGTCGGGATTAAGCGACTGTATAACGGCAGTGCCCGCGCTGTCGCCCCTGCCCGCCCTGCCTATAACCTGAGTAAGCAGTGAAAAGGTGCGTTCAAAGCCCCTGAAATCGTCGCTGTAGGTGGCGCTGTCCGCCCCTAAAACGCCTACAAGCGTAACATTGGGAAAATCAAGCCCCTTAGCCACCATCTGGGTGCCCAAAAGTATATCGTATTCGCCGTTTGCAAATTCGTCAAGCCGTTTGGCATATGAATCTCTTGCTGCGGTGCTGTCTGCGTCCAGCCGCAGAACGCGTGCTTTCGGGAAAAGGGCATTAAGCTCCTCTTCAACCTTTTGCGTGCCTGCGCCCAAAAACTTTAAATGCTCGCCGCCGCAGTTTGGGCATTTGCCGCCCGAAGGCGCCGAATAACCGCAATAGTGGCACATCATTCTGTTATTGGCGGAATGATATGTAAGCGAGATACTGCAGTTAGGGCAGGAAAGCACATATCCGCACTGCGGACAGGATATATATGTATTTTTGCCGCGCCTGTTAAGCAGTATTATAGCCTGCTTTTTGCTTGAGAGCGTATCGCTTATCGCGCCGCACAGCTCGCGGCTTATATCAAGCGTGTTACCGCTTAATATTTCTTTCTTCATATCAACGGTGCGAACCTGCGGCAAAACCGCGCTGCCGTAACGGTTTTTAAGCACAAACAGGCTGTATTTACCGCTTTTAGCGGCGGTAAAGCTTTCTACCGACGGCGTAGCCGAAGCCAACAGCAAAAGCCCCCCATGGTAAGCCGTGCGGAACCGCGCGATATCTCTTGCGTGAAAACGCGGCGACTGCTCGGACTTATAGGTATGCTCATGCTCCTCGTCCATAATAATAAGTCCCAAATCGGAAAAAGGGGCGAAAACCGCGCTGCGTGTGCCTATTGCGATAAGCGCCTTGCCGTCCTTTACCCTTTGCCATTCGTCCGTACGCTTGCCCATAGACATAGCGCTGTGAAATACCGCCACCTTATCGCCGTAGCGCGAAGTGAAAATTTCAAGCATCTGCGGCGTAAGGGCAATTTCGGGCACCATTACTATTACGCCCCTGTTTTGGGAAATAACCTTATCCGCAAGCTTTAAAAAGACCTGCGTTTTGCCCGAACCCGTGATACCGTAAAGCAGCGACACCGCGCCGCCGTTTTTTAAATATTCTTTTTCAAGCCCGTTGTAAGCCGCCTGCTGTTCATCGGTTAACGCAATTTCCCTTTCGGCAGCGGACTTTGGCGCCTTAAGCGCCGTTCTGTAAAGCTTTTGTGTAAAGCTTACAAGCACGCCCTTTGCTATAAGCTTTTCTATAACGGGGGCGGTAACCCCAGTATAATACATAAGCTCCTTTACCGAAATATCGCCTGCATCGCACACAAAGCGCGCCGTTTCCTTTTGGCGGGGCGTCAGCTTTATGCAGTCAAGCTCGTCCGCAGATACGGTAACGCGCACCCATTTTTCGGTAGCGTCGCCTATTTTACGCTTTGTATCGCGGTTTTTCAAAAGCGCCTGCTTTTCGCACATCTGCTCTAACAGCGTCACATCTGCGTCTAACTGCTTTTTAAGCGCCGCTTCGTCCTTTTCGCCCTTTGCGTTTAAAAAATCGTACACGGCCTTTTCACGCTCGTCAAGCAATGAAAAAACCGTAAATTCGGGGTTGGCGGAATAAAAGTTCACAAGGCGGTAATTTAGTCCTGCGGGTAATACCGCGTGTACCGCGTCGTAATACGTGCAAAAGCAGCTTTCGTGCATAAATTCGCACATTTTAAGCATTTCGGGGTTTAAAACCGGCTCTTTATCGATAACGGAAATTACCGCCTTAAGCCCCTTAAGTTCGGCGTTTAAAACGCAAAAAACCATTCCCTGCTTTTTTGTGTTGCCGCCGCCGAACGGCACCGTAACGCGGCAGCCGGTCTTAAGGCTTTTATGCATTTCGGGCGGAACGGCATAGGTATAAAGCTTATCAAAGGCAAAAGCCGCGCCGTCAAGCGCGATCTGTGCCGCAAGACCTACCATAACCCTTTCCTCCCGATTTCACGTTAAATCAGTTTTTAGCGTCTAACTGTGCCGCCAGCTTATCTATTGCAATGCTTACCGGCTTTTCGGTTGAAATTTCGCCGTTTTCCTCCATTTCGTGCGCTATCTGGCGCGCGGTATGGGCTACGTCGATAACAAGACGGTATCTGTTGGGTGAGTTCATTATAAGCTTTCCTATATTCGGGTTTAACATTCTTTAAGCACCTCGTTAATTATTTCTTTTTGCCTGTCGGTTTTAAAGCGGCTGCTTAAAATAACAGACATTATATCATCGGCTGCCGCCGTAATACTATCGTTAACGATTATATAATCGTATTCGCTTGCGCGCTTTATTTCGCCAAGCGCACTGTTAAGGCGTTTTTCAATTGCCGCGGCAGAGTCGGTTCCCCTGCCCACAAGCCTTCTTTTAAGCTCTGCAAATGAAGGGGGCATTATAAATATGCTTACTGCGTCGGGCAGCTTTTTTCTTATCTGCGCCGCGCCGTTAACGTCTACCTCTATTATTATATCGTCGCCCGCCGCAACGGCTTTTTCAACCGGCTCGCGCGGAGTACCGTAATAATTGCCCACAAACTCGTTATGCTCAAGCAAGCGGTCGTTTTCTATCATTTCCTCAAATTCTTCTCTTGTGATAAAGTGATATTTCTCGCCCTCGCGCTCGCCCGTTCGCATATCGCGCGTTATAGATGAGATTGAAAATTTCAGATCCGGCTTATTTCTGAAAAGCTCCGCTAAAACCGTATCCTTTCCCGAACCGGAGGGACCCGAAATAATAAAAACTCCGCCCTTATTCATCTTCTTCCTCCTCGTCCTCAATGATCTCCTCGTCCTCGCTCATACGGTTTGCAACCGTTTCCGACTGTAAATAGGTGAGGATTATATGGTCGCTGTCGGTAATAATAACGGCTCTTGTACGCCTGCCGTGGGTTGCGTCTATAAGCGTTCCGCGCTCCTTTGCGTCTTGAATAATGCGCTTTATGGGGGCGGATTCGGGGCTTACGATCGCTATCATACGGTTAGCCGAAACCATATTGCCGAAACCGATGTTTACCAGCTTCAAAAAAATCACCCTTTAATTACTCTATATTTTGTATTTGCTCTCTTATTTTTTCAATTTCGGATTTCATATCCACAACCGACCGCGTGATCTCGGCGTCCTGCGCCTTAGAGCCTATTGTGTTTGTTTCCCTGTTCATTTCCTGAACGATAAAATCAAGCTTTCTGCCAACCGCGCCGCCGGCGTTAAGCAGATCGTTAAGCTGTGTAATATGGCTTTTAAGCCTTACGGTTTCCTCTGCAACGGCAACCTTATCCGCAAATATTGCCGTTTCGGTAAGCAGGCGCTGTTCGTCAACCGTTTTATCGCCCAAAAGCTCTTTTATCTTTTTTTCAAGCCTTTCGCGGTATGCCGCAACGGTTTTAGGCGAACGCTCGTCTATAAATTCAACCTGTTTCAGTATAAAATCGGTTCTGCCGTTAATATCGCCTTTAAGCCTTGCGCCCTCGGTTTCGCGCATTTCAACAAAGCCGCAAACAGCTTCTTCGGCTGTTTTCAAAACCGCCGCAGTTACCGTTTCATCAGGCAGCGTGCGCTTTTTAACATTTAAAAAATCCGGCAGCAAAATAAGCGAAGACATTTTAACGTCGTTTTCGATATGAAGCTCCTCCGCCGTTTTATTAAGCTTTGAAACAAGCGCCGCGGCATAGGCGGAATTTACCTCTACCTCGGTATTATCCTCGCCGCAATCGTCTATCATTACCGAAATCTCAACCTTGCCGCGCGTTATATACTGCGCGCAAAAGCTTTTTAATTTTTCTTCAAGAAAATTACAGCCACGCGGTAAGCGCGAGGTAAATTCAAAATACCTATGATTTACCGATTTTATTTCAACCGTAACGTCAAGCCCGTCAATTGTAAGCTTTGCCCTGCCGAAGCCGGTCATACTTCTGACCATCGGTTTTTCACTTCCAAAAAATAATATTTCATATTATTTTATCAAAAAACACCTGCCATTGTCAAGCATTTACGCAGTTTGTAACCTTTTTTAACAATTAAAAGCAAAAAGACCGCCGTTTTGCGGCGGTTTAGCGGTGTTTAAAAGCTGTTGTCATTGCGGTGCGGGTGTCC
>DJET01000063.1 GCA_002431945.1 Ruminococcaceae bacterium UBA5891
GGGTTTTTCGACAGACTGCGGCACGGTATTAAACCGTGCTTACGCCTTTATTTATAGAGTTTAATGCTTCAAGCTATCAGCCGCACAACGGGTATAAAAAATCTCCTCTTCCACCCTTGCGCAAAGGTAATGGTATACGGGCAGGTGTAATTCCTGCAACTTAAAGGTCTCGGTTTCGGGTACGCATACGCATATATCGCATATACTTTTAAGTTTTCCGCCCGCTTTGCCTGTAAGTCCTATTGTTTTAATACCAAGTGCCTTAGCGGTAAGCGCCGCGGCGACTACATTCTTTGAATTACCCGATGTGCTTATGCAAAGTAATACATCGTCCTTTTTTCCAAGCCCCATTAAGCACTGTGCGAAAACAAGCTCCGGTTCAACGTCGTTGCAAAACGCGGTGTTAAGCGCAGTAAATGAGGGTAGAGCTATTGCAGGAACCGCCCTTTGCAAAAGCGAAAGATACTTTTCCTCTATTTCGGGGCAGTTTGCTTTCATTTCTGCCTTTTGTTCTTCGCTTAGCGGTCTTTTGCTTAAAAAGCCCTTCATAAGCTCGCCTGCTATATGCTCGCAGTCCGCACAGCTGCCGCCGTTGCCGCACATAAGCAGCTTATTCCCGTTTTTAAAGGCTGTTATAAGCGCCTTTTCGGCTTTCAAAATATCCTCCCTCGTGCTTTCAAGGCAAGGGTATCTTTTTAATAATTCGTTTAACATTATGTACTCCCTAAAACAGTTCTTCTAAAAATTCCGGAATATAATCAAAGCGTTCTCTTCTTTGGCTTAACAGCCAATTTGTTATATTACCCTCCTCGTATACCTTTTCGATAGCGTCATTGTGTCCGTATCCGTAAAGAATGTTAAGCTCAGCATTACAGCCTTTGCTCTTTAAGGAATTATACAGCATCAACGAGTTTTCTATCGGCACGATATTGTCATTATCCCCGTGATACAGCATTACGGGCGTATCTGAAAGATTACTGCTTCTCCATGACATTCCTCCGCCCGAAACCGCGGCTATTCCGGCAAAACAGTTTCTGTATGTCATTCCCGTCATAACGGCGCCGAAGCCGCCCATACTTGAGCCTGTCAATACTATTCTGTCCCTTTTTATGCCGTATTCCGACACAGCTGCGTCTATCGTATTTTTAAGCCTTTCAACAACATTATCCCAAACGGCGTTTGCCGGACATTGCGGACACAAAACAACCGCATTATACTCTCTGCCGTTTTCTATAAGTCTCGGTATTGCGTGCCGGCTAAGGTGGTCAAGGTTGTTTCCGCGTTCCCCCGCGCCGTGAAGATAGATAAGGAGCGGCAGCTCAGAAGCATTCCCGTTTTCAGGTATATAGACTATATTGTTTAAGCCGTTGCCGTCATTGCCCGAATTGTTTTTTCTTATCATTTGCGTTCCACCTACAGCAATGCGGCAGCTATTGCCGCATAGTCGCCTATTCTCTCGCCTAAAGCGGCAGGTACTATCTTACAGCACTTAGAAGACTGCGGCAGCGCCTCTTTGTTTATTACCCCTTCCATACCCTCGCGCAATAAGTCTTCGGAGCGTGCGAATATACTGCCTATAACTATTCTTTCGGGGTTTAGTATATCTATAAGCACAGAAAGCCCCTTTCCTAGCTGCTCACCGCATATGCGGTATACCTCTTTTGCGGTCTCGTCGCCCTTATATGCGGCGTCGGCAACCGTTTTTGCCGTAACGTCCGCTGCGGTCATACCCTTTTTAAAATACAGCGGATATACGCCCGTCTGCGCTTTTTCGAGCGCCTTTATGTAGCCCAGCTGAGCCAAACCGCCGCCGCTGCAAAACCCTTCAAACGAGCCTGCCTTTCCGTAGCCTACAGGTCCGAAATTTTCAAGGCGGATATGCCCTATTTCGCCTGCGTTTCCATTTGTTCCGGAATACAGCCTGCCGTTTAATATCAGCCCTGCGCCAAGCCCCGTGCCGAAGGTAAGAAAAATCATATTTTTTGTTCCCTTACCAGCGCCGAATTTCCATTCCGCGGCGGCGCAGGCGTCCGCGTCGTTCATAAGTTTTGCGGGCGCTTTATAATGCTTTTCTAAAATATCCGTAATCCTTACATTATCCCAGCCGGGAAGGTTCGGCGGGCTTTCAATTGTTCCTGTAACGGAATTAAGCGGTCCGCCGCAGGATATTCCTATTTTTTCCGCCGTTTCACCGTCCAACATTTCGTCGGCAAGCAAAATAAGGCTTTCAATCATTTCTTCGGGTGTGATATCCAGCCGTGTGGGTATTTTCCTTTTATCAAGCAGCTTTATATTTTCGCCGTCTGCTTTCGCTTTTATTACCGCGCACTTTGTGCCGCCTATATCTATACCTAAGATCATCTTTTTCCCTTTCCGTTCTTTGGGCTGTTACGCTTTTGCCGAAGGCCTGTAAGCAAAATCAGTTTTGTGCTGTACGGCTGAATACTTCACTTGATTTATATATTACAAAAAAGCAATCCGGAAATTCCTTTTTAATATATTCTTCTACCTTTTTAACCTCTTTATAATTCATTATTGTAATTATAAGCTTTTTATCTTCCCTGCTGTAAGCTCCCTTGCAGTCAACTATTGTTGCGCCGCAGCCGAGAATATTATTGATATATTTTGTGATTTCTTCCTCATGGTCTGTAAATATATGCAAGCATTTTTTCATTTTCATATTTTCCAAAACAGAATCAATTATCAGTGTTTTCAATAATAATCCGAACAATGAGCATAGACCTGTTTTTACGCCGAAAATTGCAAATGAAAACAATACGATAAATATACAGCAAATGAAAACCGCAGCGCCGGGCTTTATATTTGTGTACTTTTTAATAATCAGCGCAACAACATCCATTCCGCCCGAACTTGCGTCTTCATTGAACAACAGGGAGGTTCCTACTCCTACAAGTAAAACCGCATATAATAATTCCATCAGCTTCATATCTGTCAGAGGTTTTTTAAGCGGTTTAAAATACTCAAAAATAAATAAAAAAACATTCATAAGAACACTTGAATAAACAGTTTTTATTGCAAAGCTTCTGCCGAGAAACAAAAAACCGATAATTAAACATATTGTATTAAATATAAATGCCGCTGTCGACTGTGATATTATCGGAAATACCGCGTTTATCAATACCGATACCCCGCTGCTTCCCTCAAACGCAAATCCGTTCGGAAAGCAAAAAAAATACGTTTCAATTGAAATCAATAATACTCCGAACGTAACTGTTAAATAACTTTTCAGTTCTTTCAATAACATAAAAACCATACCCTATATTCTAAAACCCGTGCTTTAGCGGGCCTTAATTCAACACTTCTGCTTTCGGTGTTAAATTCTTTTGTTGCTTTTACGGCTTAGGCTGATGAGCTCAACTCCCGTCAGCCTAAGCCGTCAGCATTATAAAACTGCAATCAGTCTTTTTTAATGCGCACTACCCAAATAGAGTTATCACTGCCGTATTTATCGCATCCTGCGGGCTGCATCCACTCTGCAACGGTAAGCACTGCCTCATTAGGAGAAATATCGGTAACCGAAAAGTTTCCGAGCCTTGCGCCTAACTCCGGCACAAGAATAATTTCCTCATTTCGAACAAGACACCCGCGTTTATCATCAAAGCGAGTCATATAAAGCGGCGCGCGATTGCGGAACACATGATCGTTAAGTCCGTTCGGTCTGGTGTATATCAAATAAAGCGCGTCACCGAACCGAACCCACCTTTGCATCGTTCGGTAGCTTCCTATCGGCTCGCCGTTTTCCCATACCCACGGTTTTGGCTCTGAAAACGATAATCCGTCTTCGCTTTCGGCAAAATAGCCCTTAAATTCATTTCTGAGCGTAATATAATATTTACCGTTCAGCTGTGCTACCGACGGTTCAAGAAATCCGGGCTGAGGCGAATCGGGAACACTTTCGCCTGATATGGGAATTCCCGAACTGACGAGCTTTAAACCGCCGTCTTCAAGAATATACCGCGCCGTAACCGTTGAACGGTAAGGGTGCGTCTGATTTTCCTTAACTGTGTAAAATGAAAGCAGCATTTCCCCGTTATCATACTCAATAATCTGACCGAAGGGACAAGCGGAAGGACAATCAAACGGAAGCGGAATTTTTTTAAATCCGCCTGTAATATCCCCCTTTTCGGGATCGAAGAGCGCCACATAGGGGGTTGAATATGTTACCTCGCGTCCGAAGCATTTTCTGTGCATATCGTTTGCATACTGTTCGCATGAATAGAATTTAAGCCATTTGTTGTAATATTTACTGTAATATGATATGGAAGGAGTAAAATGATTTCGCACCCCGTCATTGAATATGTCGTGATCGGGAAGCTTTACAGGCTCTGAAAAGGTCCTTGCGCAATCATTGCTGTATGATACATAATCATCATAAAACACATCGCTGCCCGCAAGCACAAGCATAGTCCACGAAAGCACACACCGCTTACCGTCGGTCATCATATGCGGATTAACCTTACAAATCTTACCGTCAAATCCGGGGAAAAATCGTTTACGTTCTAATGTTATAGCCATTTTGCAATCCTCCTGAAATTATACAAAGCTGCGTTCGGTATTTTACCGAAACACATTTATACTAATCATTTTCCTGCACACTGTGCAGCACCGACAATGTTTTTTGGGCTCCGCTGAGAACATAATCATAATCCGCTCCCGCAGATATCATATTGATACCGAGATTGTTCCAGTGTTTAATAATATCCGGACTTGAAGAGCCGGTGGAAACACCTACGGATTTTCCGTGTTTCTTTAACACCTTTATAACATGCTTTATCATATCGGTGGTATCGGTATCGTAAGGCCTGCCAAGCTGATTTATTGAACCGGAAAGGTCGTACGGACCGAAAATTATACCGTCTAAATACGGATGCGAAGCTATTTGCTCGATTTCCTTAACGGCACTGATATGCTCAATTTGAACAAATCTGCATACCTTATTGATGTGTCCTTCACCTATGTATGTTTCCACATCGTCAAGCCCGTAACGAATGGCTCGCTGCGGTCCGAAGCCTCGCTGACCGTACGGAGGATAAAGGGTATAGCTTAGCATTTCCTCCATTTCGGCGGCATTATGTATCATAGGAAAAATTATACCGTCTACGCCGATTTCCATCATTCGCTTTGTCACCGTAAGGTCATGCTGTGGAACACGCACAATAATAGGCGTTCCGGTTGCACGTGCGGCATTTGCATGTATAAACACATCCTTTTCGGAAAGAAAGCTGTGCTCCATATCCACCCAAATAAAATCATAACCCAGATTGCCTATTATTTCACAAGATGACGGATCTGCCATAGAGACATGTGTTCCGCAAATTTTTTCGCAGGCTTTTACTTTTTCTTTTAACGTTTTCACTGTAATCACACTCGTTTACTATAATTTTTTTATAAAATATAATTGTCTTATCAATGCTCCTGTCCGTAATATGCGCTCGCACCGTGCTTTCGCAAATAGTGCCTGTCCAGTAATTCCCGTTGCATCGGCACAACAGAGGGCGTTATAACCTCGGTATGCCATGCCATAAACGCACATTCCTCTAAAACAACGGCATTTTGAACTGCCTTAACAGCGTCCTCACCCCAAGTAAACGGACCGTGCGAATTAACAAGTACAGCCGGAGTATCATAAGGATTTCTGTCCTTAAAAGCTTCAACTATTACATTTCCGGTTTCCGCAGTATATTCGCCCGCTATTTCTTCGGCAGTCATTTTACGCGTGCACGGAACCGAGCCGTAAAAATAATCCCCGTGCGTAGTACCGAGAGCCGGAATACAACGTCCCGACTGAGCGTAAATTGTTGCCCAACAGCTGTGCGTATGCACTATTCCCGCAATACCGCTGAATTTACGGTATAATACAATATGTGTATCCGTGTCGGACGACGGGTTTAACCTGCCTTCGATTTTTTTGCCGGTTTCAATTTCAATAAGTACAATGTCGTCAATTGTAAGCTTGTCATATTCAACCCCGGACGGCTTGATCGCCATAATGCCGCGTTCACGGTCAATACCCGACGCATTGCCCCATGTAAATGTAATTAAATTGTGTTTAGGAAGTAAAAGGTTTGCTTCTAAAACCTCTTTTTTTAATTCTTCAAGCATAATTTCACCATATTTCTTAAAAAGCTCCGACTTATATTATCGGCGTGATTTTTTGTGCCTGCGCGCGCCTATGCTCCCGCCGAATAAATCAGCTTACGAAAAAGCGGACTCAGCCGACTTTTACCACGAGATATACCTTTGAATCAGAAGCGTGTTTTTAAATCTGCTGCAATAGCTGTTAAATTTTTCTGATATTTTAGGATCGGGATCTATAATGCTTATCCTGCTCTTGCCGAATATCTTTGAATTAAGATATTCGGCAAGAGTTTCTTTATCACGGTTCTTTGAAAAAGCAGCAAGCAGGGCTATGCCCCACGCTCCGCCCTCGCCGGCAGTTTCCGTAACCGCAACCGGAGTATTAAAGGCGGAAGCCGCAATTTTCTGCCCCGTATGCGACGTTTTAAAATAGCCTCCGTGTCCCGTAAGTCTCTCAATAACAATATTTTCCTTTTCAAACAGAATATCCATTCCCATTTTTATTGTAGCAATTGCGGTATACAAAAGAGAAACCGCCAAATCGGAAAAGTGAAAATTACTGTCCGGTCTTCTGATCATGAGCGGTACTCCGTTTTCAAGCCCGATTATCGGCTCGCCCGAATAGTAATTGTGGGTTATAATGCTTTCCGTATCGGCAGACTTTGTATCGGCTGTTTTAAATATTTTATCAAGCACATCGTTTCTGCTGCATTTAACGCCGAAGCAGCCTATGGCTTCGCAAAGCATATCAGCCCAAGCATTTATATCAGACGTACAGTTATTGCAGTGTACCATAGCTACCGGCAGCCCCGAAGGCGTGGTTACCGCGTCAATTTCCTTGTATATGCCCGATAATTCCTTATTAAGAACCGTCATTGTAAATACTGATGTTCCTGCGGAGATATTTCCGGTATTCGGCAAAACGCTGTTGGTTGCTACCATACCCGTGCCTGCGTCGCCCTCCGGCGGGCATAATAAAGAGCCGGGCTTAAGCTTGCCTGACGGATCAAGCATTAGCGCCCCTTCCTCCGTAAGCCGGCCGGCATCCTCGCCCGCCGAAAGAATTTCAGGCAATATATCTTTTATATTCCACGAATATCCCTTTTTTTCAATTAAAGCGTTAAATTTATCAAGCATAGCCGCATTATAGCTGCTGCCTGAGCTGTCGATCGGGAACATTCCCGAAGCGTCGCCTACGCCAAGCACCCTGCGGCCGGTAAGCCTCCTATGAACATATCCGGCAAGCGTAGTTAAAAAAGAAATATCTTTAACGTGATCTTCGCAGTTTAATATAGCCTGATACAGATGCGCAATGCTCCATCTTTGAGGAATATTGAAATTAAATAGCTCTGTAAGCTCGCTTGCCGCCTGTTTGGTATTCGTATTTTTCCATGTTCTGAACGGAACGAGTAAATTGCCATTACCGTCAAACGGTAAATAGCCATGCATCATAGCGGAAATACCGATCGATCCGATTTCGGTAATATATGCTCCGTATTTTTTATACGCATTATCCGCAAGCGACTTATAGCATTCACGCATACCCTTATGCACCAGCTCCAAGGGATATGTCCATAATCCTTCGAAAAGTGTGCTTTCCCATTCAAATTCACCCGACGCCAGCGGAGTACCGTCGTATGATATAAGAACCCCCTTAATTCTGGTGGAGCCGAACTCAATGCCGAGTGCGGTTTTGCCCTCTTTAATTGCGGTCCGCCGATCGGTCAAATTCATTTTATCACCGCCTTTAACAGTTTTTCATATTGTAAACTTAAACGAAGGTTGAGAATCTCTCGTCCCTTGTCTGCTTTATCGCATCATTTCATAGCGCCGTCACGCTTCC
>DJET01000026.1:0-10973 GCA_002431945.1 Ruminococcaceae bacterium UBA5891
TGGACTTTTTCGACAGACTGCGGGGGCTGTCTTATTAAGACAGCCCCCGTTTTTGTTATGCCGGCAAATACATTCCCCGCCATTGCCCCTTGTCATTGCGGTGCGGGTGTCCGGTGGACACCTCTGCGAAGCAGAAGCACCGACCGAGCCGGCAGGCGAGACCACCGCAAGGTGCGCGGCAATCCGTTTTTCCCCACACCCTTGTCATTGCGAGGGGCTTTAGCCCCGCGGCAATCCGCCTCCCCTTTTTATCCGGCGGATTTATTTTAACAGCCTTATTTTATTCAAGCATAGAAAGAATTGCCGTCTTCGGCGCGGCGCCTACCTCGCTGCGTACCGCCTTGCCTTCTTTAAATACCATAAGCGCGGGAATTGACGAAACGGAAAACCTTGCCGCAAGCGTCGGCTCTGAGTCTACGTTAACCTTGCAGACCTTTATGTCTTCCCTTTCTTCGGATATTTCCTCTACTATCGGGGATACCATACGGCACGGGCCGCACCAATCGGCGTAAAAATCCACCAAAACGGTCTTACCCGAAAGCAGTACCTCCTCGTCAAAGCTTTCGCTTGTTAAATTAACAACAGCCATTTTAATAACACCTCGTTTTTTATTCTTGCAAAAAGCGGCCTGTATTATACAGACCGCTTAAGGTTCATTGCTCTTCGGGTTCGTTTTCTTCAATTTCAATATCCGCAATACTTACGTTAACGCGCGTTACCGCGTTGCCGGTCATAGTTTGCAGCTTATCCTTTATGTTCTTCTGAACCTTTTCGGCAACCTCTTTTACCTTTGCGTCCTGCTTAACGCATATATATGCGCTTATTTCGATTGCGCCGTTAATATTTTCTACCTTAACGCCCTTAAAAGCATTTTTATTTTTTATAATTCCCTTAAGGTCAATGGATCTTCTTGAAAGACCGGCTACGCCCTCAACCTCTTTTGCGGCAAGCTCCGCCATTTTTTCAAGCACGTCGGTGCTTACCGAAAGCTCGGTTTTATTATTTGCCATAGAATATACCTCCTGTATCTTCTCTTTATCCTTATTATAACACATTTTTAAAATAACTCAACAGTTTTATTTTACGGGAATTATTTTTATACCCGAAAGCGGTATGTTCGTCTGCGAGGTTACAACGTCCTGTATCTGAAGCGTCTGCGCCGAGGTAAGCCCCTCTGATTTTACAACGATACTTATTTCGGTATCGCTTTGCACCGCCAGCACGTTTTCAAAGCCCTTTGCCTTTAACAGCGCCTCGATATTGCTTTCGCTTTCGGCTCTGCCCGCCATTTCCTCTACCTTTGCAAGGGCGGATTTTTTATCCTCATCGGTAAGCTTTGAATTTTTAAGCGTTTCGGTCACGCTGTCCGAAGCCTCCTTGCGCGCTTTTTCGCGCGCCTTTTTGGTTTCGGTAAAATAGTCGTCTGCCTTTTCGTCGGTTTTTGCCGAGGTTTGCAGCGTTCCGTCCGATTTGCTTGAATTGCTTACATACGAAGCCTCGCCCAAATATTTGCCCGAAGACGGCGTATACTTCATATTAAGCCAGATAGCGCCTGCAAGCGCAAACACCATAACCGTTACTGCAATTTGTGTTTTGCCGAATACCTTACCTTTTTTCATTGTCGGTTCCTCCTGCTATGTATACTCTTTTTGAAGTGATGTTAAGCGCCGCCGTAACGGCGTTTTTGATTTTTTCGTTTATCAGCTCGTCGTCCCCTCCCCTGCATACCACCGCCACGCCGCGCACTTCGGGCATTTCGGCGGTAACAAGCAGCGCCTGCTCGCCGCCGTCTGCGGTTTTAACGGTTATATAGCTTTGCTTGTTTTCGCTGCTTGTGCTTTTTGAATTGCTTTCGGTTTTATCCGCGCTTGAGCCTTCGTTTGTATCGGCGTAGGAATATTTTATTCCGCTTTCAAGCGTAACCACCACCGTGGCGCTTTTATCCCCCGTAATTCCTTTTACAATTTCCCTTACGCCGCTTTCAAGCTCCGCCTTGTATTCCTCTGCCGAAATACCGCTTGAAGCCTGCTTTTTTGCCGTCTTTTCCTTATTCCCCGTGAACGAAGAAAGGGCGATAAGCAATATCCCCGCAAGTCCCGCTATTAAAAGAAATTTTGGGTTTTTGATTTTGTTTGCCGCTTTTTTAAACGTTTCATTCATTTTGCACCGTCACCTCGTAATTTACACCGGCGGCATTAAGCGCTTCCTTTACCTTATACTCTGGTTCGTTTGTTGAAACTGCTATCTTAATAATACTTATGCCGCCGCTTTCGGTTTTATCCGTACAAACCGTAATTTTATTAAAATTAACGCCCGCTTTTTTTAAAACCGAGCCGTAAACGTATTCCGCGCCGGATATTAAAAGCTCGTCTTCCGTTTTTTCGCTGTATTCATATGCGTTAAAATTAAGATCGAATTTTACGCGCGCTATCGGAACGGCGGAAATTATAACCGCAATAAAAACAAGACTTAAAACATATTTTACCGGCTTTTGCATATTGCCGTCGGGGCAGATAAGGTAAGCCGCGCCTATTATTACGCAGGCGGCGCAAACAGCGGTTATAAATGAGTTTAATGCGTTCATTGCGTTTTACCTGCCGTTACCACTATTGCAAGCGATATAATAAACATAGCGCCCGCAATAAGCATTATTCCTATAAGCGTGGAAATAACCGAATCCGCCGCGCGGAGTATCTCGGCTATAACGTTAAGCGAAAACAGCTCGGAAACCGCGGCGGTTACAAAAAGCACCGCGCGCCACACAAGCAGCTCGGCTATAAGCGGTAATATCACACCCGCGCACGCCACCGCGCCGTAAATACCCACCGACGATTTCAAAAGCCCCATCGACGCCGTAACCGTTCCGAGCGCCTCAGACAGCACGCCCCCCGCCACCGGCACCGAAGAGCCTATTATAAATTTTGCCGCCTTTGCGGTTAAGGTGTCGGCAGAGGCGTTAACCGCCGTTTGTATACTTAATATCCCCACAAACACCGCCGAGACAAACGCCGTTATCCAAAGAGCAAGCCGTTTTATCATTGCGGCTATGCCGGATTTTTTAAGCAGCGGAGAAACCGAGCCGCTTATGCTTACCGCCATATATCCGCCCATAAGCGGCATTATTACAAAGCTTGATATATAAGAAACGCCCTGAGCCGCCGTAAGCAGCAGCGCGCTCATTGAGGCAGAGGTTGCCGCCGCTCCAGACGCGGCGGTTATTACCGCAAACACGGGTATAAAGGATAACATAAAGGTTGAAATGCCCTTAAGCGCGTTTGCCGCCGCCGAAACAGAGGAAAGCACCGGCACGGCTATAACCCCGGCGGCAGCAGCAGCAACATAAAGCGCCGCGTTTATACTGCCGCCCTTAAGCTGCGCCGCGCTTAACGCCGCGGCAATAAGTATAAGAGCCGTCACCTCGGCGCCAGCCTTTAAGGGCGCCTTGGCTCCGCTTTTTAAAAATCCCCATATGTGGGAAAATACGTTATCCGCGGTAATAACGCTTACCCAGCTGTAATCGGCGGGGTCAATGCCGTTTTCTTCAAAATAGCGTCTTGTGTCATCGGGCAGGGCTTCACTCAGGCTGTCGGCTCCCGCCGTTTCATACTGCTCTTTATAAAGGCTGTCCTTTTCCCCCTCGGCAGATACCAAGCCTGTAAAAACCGCAATAAAAAGCATTATTGCCGAAATAAGCTTTATATGTTTCATTGCAAAAACCCCAGTGCCGTTTTAAGTATTCCCGTTATTAAGGGCAGGGATATAATAAACACCGCGCATTTCCCCGCAAGCTCCGCCTTTCCCGCAAGCGAGGACTGTCCGCTGTCGCGGCAGGCGTCGGCAATAAATCCGGTTATATAGCCTATGCCGAGCGCCTTAAAGGCAATTTTAAAATATTCAGCCGAAAGCGAATACAGGCTTAACTGCGATTTTAAATACCCTATCGGAGCGGCTATGCTTTTAAGAATGCAAACCGTTACCGTTATTCCCCCGGCAAGCGATATTAAAAGCGCGTATTCGCCGTTTTGGCGTTTCAGCGTAAGCGATAAAACGGCGGTAATAACGCAAACCGCAAGTATTTTGAAAATTTCCATAGCTATAACCCGAAAAGCCCCTTAACGGCGGAAAACAGGTCGGCTATTGCGTTTACAACCATAAGCAGCACCACCACAAGCCCCGCAAGCGTGGTAAGCAGCGCCTGATCCTCCCTGCCCGACCGCACAAGCACTAAGTTTAACACCGTAACTATTATGCCGATAGCGGCTATTCTGAAAATAAAATCAACGTCCATTTATTTCACCTACAAAAAGAAGATACAAAGAAACGCGCCGCACAGCACTCCCACTGCGGTATAAAGGCGGCAAAGCTCGGCGCAGTTTTTTTCCGCCTCGGCGCACTGCTTTTCCGTAAGCGTTATGTAAAGCGTTATCCGCCCGCATTCGGTTTCGGCGTCCGACATACCCATACCGGAAAAAAGCTCGTTTATCAGCTCCCTGTCGCGCAAGGATATATCGTCGCAGCTGATTTTTGCGGCACCGTTTTCAAAAACCGCCTTATCGCCAAAGCTTAAAGCAATTATTTTTTCAAGCTCGCCCGCGCCCGTTCTTATTCTGTCCCTCAGCTCCGTCATTGAAAAAATTATTTCCGTAAGCGCTTTTTTCCGCTTTTTAAGGCTGTAGGATTTTAAAACGCCGTAAGCCGAGCAGGCGCAAAACAAAACGGTAAGCCCCGCCGCCTTAAACAGCCACGCCATTTAAAAGCTCCGCCGCGCCCAAAAGCTTAATCGTTCCGCCGTGAATTTTCGGCAAAACCGCAACCCACTTTACCGCGCCGCTTTGTATCAGCTCTGCCGTCACGCTTCTTCGCATTATATCGTCGCGGCTTCCTATATGCGCCGTGGTAATAATATCAACGCCTGCGTTTAAGCTTTCGCTTACCTGCTTTAATTCTTCCTGCCTGCCTATTTCGTCAAACGCGATAATATCGGGATAAAGGGTGCGCAGCGCTATTTCAATACCGAGCGCCTTATCCGCGCACAGCAGCACGTCGCTGCAGGCGCCTAAATCGTTTTGCGCCGTACCGCCCGCACTGCCCGAAATTTCGCCGCGGCTGTCTATTACCGCAACGCGGTAATTTTTTTTGCACATACCGCCCGACAGCTGCCTTATAAGATCGCGCAAAACGGTGGTTTTTCCGCTGCCGGGCGGTCCCGCTATTAAAAGCCCGCCGCCGTTATAGCACCTTGCAATATCGTTTGCCGCGCCTAAAATTTCACGCGCTATTCTTATATTAACAGAGGATACGTCCAAAAGCGCGCCGCTCTCGGTAAGGGTTCCGCAAATTCCGGCGCGGTGACCGTGCTTCATAATAACAAAGCCGTTTTTAAGTTCTTCGCCGTGGGCGTAAACCGAGCTTTGGCACAAAAGCTTAAAGCTTTCCTCAAGATCGCTTTTTTCCGCCTTTAAAAGCTCGCGCGTAATGCAAAAAGAGGTTTGTCCGTTCCTTAAAACAAAAACCGTTTCGCCCGCAACGGTAAGCGCCACGGGCAGTCCGCAGCGAAGCCTTATTTCCTCTGCGTTTTGCTTTACAATGTCGGGCAGCCTTAAAAGCACGCCCCTTATATTTTCGCAAACGCCGTACAGTGCGCTTTCAAATTTTTTTATTTTTTGTATGTCTTCCATTTTTTTCACCTCGCTAAATAATATGAAAAGGTTGTCCTTAATATTACCGTCTTTGTATTTTTTTAAAAAAATGTGGAAAGGTATTAAAAGAAATATAAAAACCGGAGGTAAATTATGAAAAGGTATATTTCTTTATTTTTATCATTGCTTTGCGTTGCCGCCTGTTCCTCTTTGGCGGGCTGCGGCAAAAAGAAAACGGCAGAGGTTTACTTTTTAAACTTCAAGCCCGAATCCGCAAGCGTATATGAAGAGCTTGCAAAAAAATACGAGGACGAAAAGGGCGTAAAGGTTAAGGTGGTTACCGCCGCCGCAAACAATTACGAGCAAACTCTGAAATCCGAAATTGCGAAATCAAGCGCGCCCACCATATTTCAGGTAAACGGACCTATCGGCTATAACAGCTGGAAGGATTATTGCCTTGATATTAAGGACAGCAAGCTGTACGACATTCTTTCGGATAAATCCCTTGCAATTAAAGAGGGCGACGGCGTGTACGCGGTACCCTATGTTGTAGAGGGCTACGGCATAATATATAACAACGCCGTAATGGAAAAATACTTTGCGCTGCCCAATAAAAAGACCGATCTTAAATCGGCAGGCGAAATAGACAGCTTTGATAAGCTTAAAGCCGTAGTCGAGGATATGACAGCCAATCTTTCGGCGCTCGGAATAGAGGGAGTTTTCGCCTCTACCTCCTTAGCGTCGGGCGAGGACTGGCGCTGGCAGACTCACCTTTTAAACGTTCCGCTTTATTACGAATTCAGCGAATCGGTAAAGGAAAACGGCGATCCCACTCTGTTCGGGCTTGACGCAAAGGAAATAAGCTTTAAATACGCCGAGAACTTCGATAAGCTTTTTGACCTTTATATAAACAATTCCGTAACAAAGCCCACCCTTTTAGGCTCTAAATCGGTAGCGGACTCAATGTCAGAGTTTGCGCTCGGCAAGGCCGCTATGGTGCAGAACGGAAACTGGGCGTGGTCCCAAATATCGGGCGTTAAGGGCAACACCGTTAAGTCGGACGACATTAAAATGCTGCCGCTTTATACCGGTATTGAGGGTGAAAAAGGTCAGGGAATATGCGTAGGTACCGAAAACTACCTTGCAATAAACAAAAAGGCAACCGAGGAACAGCAGAAAAACTCGCTTGATTTTCTTTACTGGCTGTTTTCAAGCGAAACCGGCAAAAAATACGTTACCGAAAAGCTTAACTTTATAACCCCGTTCAACACATTTTCCGAAAACGAACAGCCCGACGATCCGCTTGCAAGAGAGATCTCGCGCTATTTAAACGATAATTCCTACAAAAACATTCCGTGGATATTCACCTCATTCCCAAGCGAGGCTTATAAAAAGGACGTAGGCAACGCGCTGCTTGACTATGTTCAGGGCAGCAAAAAATGGGAAGACGTAAACAAAGTAATAACCGATAAATGGAAGAGTGAACGCAAGTAAATGAACAAAACGGTAAAACGCTGGTTCCCCGTATTCGTACTGCCCACCTTAGCGGCGTTTTTGATCGCCTTTGCAATACCGTTTGTTATGGGCGTTGTGCTTTCGTTTACGGAATTCCGCACTGTAACCGACGCCACCTTTGTAGGCTTTAAAAACTATATAAGAGCCTTTACGGACGACCGCCTGTTTTTAAACTCGCTTTGGTTTACGGTAAGGTTCGCGGTGGTTGCGGTAATAGGTATAAACGTTATAGCCTTTATTTTGGCGCTGCTGTTTACAAGGGATCTGCCCGGCACAAACTTTTTCCGCACGGTGTTCTTTATGCCTAACCTTATAGGCGGAATAGTGCTCGGCTATATCTGGCAGGTTATTATAAACGGCGTGCTTTACAAATACGGATACTCTATAACCTCAAGCCCCGTTTACGGCTTTTGGGGACTGGTAATTCTTATGCACTGGCAGCTTATAGGCTATATGATGATCATTTATATAGCCGGCATACAAAATATACCGGACGATATTTTAGAGGCGGCAAGGGTAGACGGCGCAGGCCCCTTTACCGTGCTTACAAGAATAACGATACCGTCCGTTATGCCCTCTGTAACAATATGCCTGTTTTTAACCATAACAAACTCGTTTAAGCTGTTCGACCAAAACCTGGCGCTTACAGCGGGCGCCCCGTCCGACCGCACCCAAATGGTGGCTCTTGATATTTACAACACCTTTTATTCAAGAACCGGCTACGAGGGCGTGGGGCAGGCAAAGGCGGTAATATTCTTTATAATAGTTGCGGTAATATCGCTTTTGCAGCTGTATCTTACAAGAAGAAAAGAGGTTGAAAGCTGATGGGCAGAAAAATATTCAATATTATAAGCTTTATATTGCTTGTCGGCTTTGCCGCCGCCTTTGTTTTCCCCGTCGCGGTCGTGCTTATAAATTCCTTTAAAGCAAAGTTTTCAATAAATTCATCGCCGTTCACACTGCCGCTCGGCGATGAATTTGTAGGCTTTTCAAACTACGTAACGGGCGTTAAGAGCACGGGTTTCCCGACAGCCCTCGGCTGGTCGCTTTTTATAACCGTGTTTTCGGTTGCGATAATAATACTCTGCACCTCTATGTGCGCGTGGTATATAGTGCGCGTTAAAAACGCGTTTTGCGAAATACTTTACTATTCGCTTGTCTTTTCAATGATAGTGCCGTTTCAAATGGTAATGTTTACAATGTCAAAAACCGCAAACGTGTTGCATCTTGACAATCCTTTTGGTATAATACTGATATATTTGGGCTTCGGCGCGGGGCTTTCGGTATTTATGTTTACGGGGTTTATAAAAACCGTGCCGCTCGGCATTGAGGAGGCCGCCACAATAGACGGCTGCTCCCCTATACAAACCTTTATGCTTATTGTTTTGCCGATATTAAAGCCCACCGCCGTTACCGTGGCAATTTTAAACGCTATGTGGATATGGAACGACTATCTTCTGCCCTATCTTGTAATAGGCAGGGATTATAAAACCGTGCCCGTTGCCATACAGTATTTAAAGGGAGGCTACGGCTCGGTCGATATGGGCGCTATGATGGCAATGCTCGTGCTTTCGGTCATACCGGTAATAGCCTTTTATCTTTCAAGTCAAAAATATATCATTAAAGGGGTTGCAGCCGGTGCTGTTAAGGGATAGGGATATAAAACGCGAGCGCGCTTCGGGTGTGCTTATGCATATTGCGTCTTTGCCGTCGCAGGGCGGAATAGGCGATTTCGGGGCAGAGGCTTACGGCTTTGTGGATTTTCTTAAAAAAAGCGGGCAGAAATACTGGCAGATACTGCCCCTTTGCCCCGTAGGCAGGGGCAACTCGCCTTACAGTTCCTCAAGCGCCTTTGCGGGCGAAATACTTTTTATAAGCCTTGATATGCTGGCGCGCGACGGCTATTTGAATCCCGACGACATAACGCAGCCCGATTTCGGCAAAAACACCGATTATAAGGCGGCGCGTGAATTTAAGCTGCCGCTGATAAAGCGCGCGGCGGATAATTTTGATATTAAAAACCGCGATTTTAAAAGCTTTCTGCGCGAAAACGCCTACTGGTTAGAGGATTACGCCCTGTTTACCGCGCTTAAGGCGGTATACCGCAAAAAAAGCTTTACCGAGCTTAACGATGAGCTTAAATACCGCTTTCCCGCGGCGATAGAAAGGTTTAAGAAAACCCACGCCGAGGAAATTCTGTTTTACGAAATAACCCAGTTTTTCTTTTTCACGCAGTATTTTCGCCTTAAGGCTTATGCAAACGAAAACGGCATAAAAATAATAGGCGATATACCGTTTTATGTTCAGCTTGAAAGCGCGGACGTTTGGAGCAATCCCGATATTTTCCGTTTAGGCCGCGATATGACGCCCGTGCTTGTGGCAGGCGTTCCGCCCGATATTTTTTCAAGCGACGGTCAGCTTTGGGGCAACCCGATATACGACTGGGATTATCAAAAAACAAACGATTACGCATGGTGGCGTATGCGCCTTTCGCATAACGCAAGGCTTTACGACGTTATAAGAATAGACCATTTCAGGGCGTTCGCCGATTATTATACAATACCCTACGGCGCCGAAACCGCAAAATGCGGCAAGTGGGAAAAGGGCGTGGGTATGCCGTTTTGGCGCATTATGGATAAAGCCGTAACCGCCGAAATTATAGCGGAGGATTTAGGCGGTGACACGCCGGAGGTTGAAAGACTTATTGCCGAAACAGGCTTTCCTAATATGAAGGTACTGCAATTTGCGTTCGACAGCGATCTTTCCAACCCCTTCCTGCCCAAAAACTACGGCAGAAACTGCGTTTGCTACACCGGCACCCACGATAACGACACAACGCGCGGTTGGTTTGAAAAGCTAAGCGAAAGGGAACGGCTTATGTTTTCCCGCCTTGTTCCGGCAGACGAAAGCGGCTCTGCGGTTTTAAGCCTTATAGCATACGCTATGAGATCCAAAGCCGAAACGGTGATTATACCTATGCAGGACTATTTGCAGCTTGATTCGTGCGACAGGCTGAATACTCCGGGCGTGCCTTCGGGCAACTGGGAATGGCGCATTGCGCAAAACGCGCTTAACGAGGAAGTATTAAAAACCGTAAAGCGGCTTACCGCCTTGCGGAAATAAAAAATAAAGGCTTTAACTCTTCCGTTTTTATTTACCGAAGAGTTAAAGCCTTTTCGTATGCTGTAAACGCCGCTGTCATTGCGAGTGACGTCACTCAGAATGACAGGTCTTTTCGTCATTGCGTAGCCGTTTTCCTTTTAAGGGGATTACGGATTCTTTCGCGCTATGCGCTCAGAATGACAAACCGTTTAGTTATTGTGAATACTTATGGCGTGCGGTTATACTTTCGTTTGCCTGTCATTGCGAGCACCGTTAGGTGCGTGGCAATCCGTTTTTTTCCTTTAAAATAATAAAACCCTCTTGCGCTCGTGCCGCGCGGGCACACCCTTTCTGTCGTGACAGAAAGGGTGGAAAGAACACACAGGGGACCCGCAGGGTTGGGTCCTCTATAACCCCCCTACGGCAAGCAGGGAAAACAAAAGCCAAAAGCAACAGCACACCCAACTGCTTGCTGGGTGGCACAAGGGGATTCCCCTTGTGAATCCCCGTTCGTATAGTTTTACAGTGTATTAAGCTATATGGCACATATAGCTTAATAAAAACCAAAAGCTTTAATATCTCCGTAATGCTTTACGGGTATTAAAGCTTTTTTATTTCGTAAGCTTAGTACAAACCTTATTATAATGTTTGGGCTTACATAATAAATTCAGCTTTTCCGTTTGTATGGCATACGTTCAAAATAAACGAATTGTCATT
>DJET01000026.1:11004-11865 GCA_002431945.1 Ruminococcaceae bacterium UBA5891
AAGCCGTGTAACGGCTGTGGCAATCCGCCTCCCCTTTAAACAGCCGTTATTAAAGCTTTTTATAAAAATCCTTAATTATATTTATTCCCGCAATAATCCCAAGCTGAAAATAAATACTTTCAAGGCGCGTTTCCCTATATGCTATCTCGCCGAAAAACTTATCCTGCATTTTCTTATCGGGAAAGTATTTGTTTAATATTTTTGTTGTATCATTTTCAATCTCACGCATTTCGCTTTCAAAATCGGTTTCTTTATTTTTGCTTATAATCTCGCCGTTTCCTAAAATATAATCACTGATTTCTGAAAGACTGCAGCGTTTTATAATTTCCGTAAAATTCATTTTAATCCTCACAACCTTTTATTTGTACAAAAATATTATACATACGAGTGTATGTAAAGTCAACACAAACTTTTGATTGTATAGTATAATTACAGTGATTACAAAAAAGGAAATGTTTAAAGCTATGAAAAAATGCAACGAAATTTTAAAGGAACTAAGAGTAGATAAAGATTTAACTCAAAAGGATATTGCTGATATTCTGGAAATGGCCCAACAGCAGTATTCAAACTATGAAAGAGGTGCGCGGGAATTACCGCTATGCCACCTTAAAACTCTGTGCGTTTTTTATAACGTATCCGCCGATTATATTTTAGGTCTGCCGGAAAATTTGCCATTTCCGAAAAGATAATATTTTTGCGCTCGCGCCGCATTGAAACCCGTTCCGCTCCCCTTGTCATTGCGAGGGCGTAGCCCGCGGCAATCCGTTCTCTTTTAGGGTATTACGGATTCTTTCGCGCCAAGCGCTCAGAATGACACGTCGTTTTGTCATTGCGAAGCCGTGTAACGGCTGTGGCAATCCG
>DJET01000082.1:0-29164 GCA_002431945.1 Ruminococcaceae bacterium UBA5891
AATTACTATTATACGAGGAGTAATAATAAGATGAACGGTAAAAAAGACAAAACGGCAGCGTTTAAAATTTCAAAAACCACCGCGCTTGCTTTGGCAATTTCCTTTTTCGGCGCGGCGGGAATGGCTTGCTTTTTTATATGGCTTAGCATTGTTTCCTTTCATGAAGTATCCAAAAACCCCGTTTCATACCCGTTCAGCATAGCGGGCGGAGCAGTTGCTCTTTTGTGCTTTATAATATCGGTCGTTTTTTACATAAAGATAAGAAAAACGAATATATCGGGCAGAGGTATCCTTATAGATATTTTAACAATTGCGGTTACTTTGCCGATATTCTTTTTAATATGTGCAATGATATATGAGCTGGCATAACTGTACGTATCTTTGCTTTTGTCTAAAATCACACTTGTAATCCCACAAGGCATATTTTCACATCCTGCAATAACCGAAATTCACACCCAAAGTCACACCGTTATATAAAAAAACAGGCACGGATTTTACTCCGTGCCTGTAGCTTTAATTGTCGCAAAGCCTTTATTTATGCGGCTTTATTACTTATTGAAATAACGCTTGAGCAAGCCTTCAAACGCTCTGCCGTGTCGGGCTTCGTCTTTTGCCATTTCGTGTACGGTGTCGTGTATAGCGTCAAGATTAAGCTCCTTTGCAAGCTTTGCAAGCTCAAATTTGCCCATTGTGGCGCCGTTTTCGGCGTCGGCACGCATTTCAAGGTTTTTCTTGGTGCTGTCGGTAACAACCTCGCCCAAAAGCTCGGCAAATTTTGCTGCGTGTTCAGCCTCTTCAAATGCCGCCTTTTCCCAGTAAAGACCGATTTCGGGGTAACCCTCTCTGTGGGCTACGCGCGCCATTGCAAGGTACATACCGACCTCTGTGCATTCGCCGTTGAAGTTTTCGCGAAGACCGTCGATTATTCTCTGATCCGCACCCTTGGCTATGCCTACAACGTGCTCGGCAGCCCATGTTTTCTCAGCCGACTGCTCGGCAAATTTTGAAGCCGGAGCGTGGCAGATAGGACATTCCTCAGGAGCGCTTTCGCCCTCGTAAACATAACCGCATACAAGACATACAAATTTTTTCATTTTTTATTCCTCCGATTTTTTATTATTTCGGTTTTCCGATTTTAAACTGCAGGCCTTACACACACCGTAAGCTATATATACCGTAGTTTCGCTTTTAAAGCCGTTTTGCTTTGCGGTATCGGCAAGAAAATCGCGTTCAAGCGGTGCATCGAAAATTTTTCCGCATTGCTTGCAGTGCAAATGAGCGTGCGGGGAAGCGTTCCCGTCGAAATGCTCATATCCGTCTCCCACCGAAAGGGAAAGCACAGAACCGTCTTCAGCCAAAGCCGCTAAATTACGGTAAACCGTTCCGAGGCTTATATTGGGTATAAGCTTGCGCACTTCGTTATAAACCGCGGAGGCTGTGGGGTGTGTGTCGGTTGAGCGCAAAACCTGCAATATAGCTTCGCGCTGCCTTGAATAGTTTTTCATCGGACCACCTAAATCAGTAATGATTACTATTTTATTATAACCGATTTTTTAATAATGTCAAGAGTTTTTTTAAAAAATTTTATTTTAAAATAATCAAAACGAATTATATACCGTACCGAAAAGATTTTTTCCTTGATTTTCACGATTTATTAGAGTAAAATATTTACAGTTAAAAATAAACGGATTAGGAAAGATTATGAGCAGGTTAAAGATAAGTGCGAATAAGATAACCGCCTTAAGGATTTTAGGTACAATAGTGCTTGTATTTTTAAAAGTGCCTTCGGCGGTATTTTACTTAATATACACCCTTACGGGAATAACCGATGTGCTTGACGGCTATTTTGCCAGAAAAACAGGAACGGCAAGCGAATTCGGCGCAAGGCTTGATTCGGTATCGGATATAATATTTTATACGGTTATGCTTTTAAAGCTTCTGCCGTCTTTAATTTCGGCTTTGCCTAAAAGAATATGGCTTGCAGTGGGTTTGGCTTTAATTTTGCGTATTATTTCTTATACTGTTGCGGCTGTTAAATACCGCAGGTTTGCCTCGCTTCATACATATTTAAACAAGCTTACCGGCTTAGCTGTTTTTGCGGTGCCTTATTTTTTCTATACGGATATAGGCGCGGCTTATTCCTGTGCGGTTGCGGCTTTGGCGGTTATTTCATCGGGCGAGGAGCTTATAATACATATTATAGGCAAAAAATATGATCCGAGCGTTAAATATGTTTTATCAAATAAAATTCATAATGCTTAACAAAAATACCTCGGCTTTAATGCCGAGGTATTTGCTTTTTGAAAAGCCGCTAATGCGAGTATTGTTTAATCTTTATCGGAAAACATTTTTGTTACAATATAAGCTACTCCCGCAATAAGCGAAACAACGCCTGCCGCCGCGGCTACGGCAATACCGGTTTTTTTGGTGATCGCTTTACCTAAAATGCGGCATTTCGGTTCTTCGGGCAGGGAAGTAACGCCGCATTCCTCATAATATGCGCGGCAATCCTCGCAGCTGTTTAAATGCTCCTTAATGTCCGATACTGTTTGTGCGCTTAAGGCGCCGTCCTCGCACAAAATCACATAATCCTTAACGTTATTACAACTGAGTGCCATAATATCAACTCCTTTTTCCTAATTTTAACATTGTAAATACTTTGAGTCAACAGACAAATTGTTAATTTTGTTTAGTTGACAATGCCCCGTTTAAAGGTTATTATATAGTATATTATAAAAGGAGCGAATTATGATGGAATTTAAGTATGACACACAATTGCTTATTGAGGGCAAGGGACTTGACGAGGACGCGATAAACGATTATTTTACCGAAAATTTTAAGGGCGATTGCCTGCTTGCGGTAGGCGATGAGGAGCTTATAAAAATACATTTTCATACAAACGAGCCGTGGAAGGTGCTTGAATATTGCTCAACCTTGGGCGAGATATTCGATATAGTGGTAGAGGATATGGACAGGCAATCCCGCGGGCTGCAGGGATAAAAAACATCGGAGCCTTTAAAAGGCTCCGATGTTTTTTTACAGTATGCTCATAAGCTCTTCAAGCGAGACTATTGTGTATTTTGAGGGGTATTTTGCTTTAAGACCTTTGGGATTATACCAACAGGTATCTATACCGGCGTTTACACCGCCTAAAATATCCGAGCTTTGACTGTCGCCCACAATAAGCATTTTGGATTTATCGTTTTCGGGTATGTTTGAAATAACATAATCAAAATACGCTTTTTCGGGCTTTTGATGCCCCGCGTCCTCCGAAACAAATACCTTATCAAAGTATTTGCCAAGCCCCGAACCCTCTATGCGGCGGTACTGGGTAGTGGAAAGCCCGTTTGTTGTGGCATATATCCCGTATGCCTTATTCTTTAGATAATCAAGCAGCGCAAAAGCGCTCTCAACCGTAAAAAAGCCGTATGAAAGCGCTTCGCCGTACTGCTTTGAAAGAGATTGAGAGTCGCCGTTTCTTTCAAGAACTGAAAGCAGCTTTTCAAAGCGTCCGATATAAATCGCGCTTTTAGGTATTTCACCGCGTTCAAAGCTTTCCCAAAAGCTGCGGTTTATTTCGGAATAAAGCTTTACTGTCGGTTCGTCAAAAGGAAGCCCGTTTTCCTTTAAAACCTTGCTTACGGCATATGCCTCAGCCTTGTTGAAATCAAGCAGGGTGTTATCAAGATCGAGAAAAAGTGAAGTATACATTAAAGAGTTTCTGCCAATTCCTTTATATATTTTTTAAGCTCGTCGGCAATTTCGGGGTGGGCAAGACCAACCTCTATATTTGCTTTTAAAATGCCGAACTTATTGCCCATATCATAGCGCGTGCCGCTGAAATCAACGCCTATCATACCGTATTTTACCGCAAGCGTGCGCATAGCGTCGGTAAGCTGCAATTCGCCGCCCACGCCTAAGGGGGTGCGCTCTAAAATGCTGAAGATCTCGTTGTCAAGCACGCACCTGCCGAGTATTGAATAGTTTGAAAACTTTGTTTCAAGGCTCGGTTTTTCGATCATATCGGTTACGGAATAATTTTTACTGTCAAGCTTTTCGGCTTTAAGCGAGCTGTATTTTACAATAAGCTCATCGGAAACCTCTTTAATTCCCACAACGCTTTTTCCGTATTTTTCGTATGCTTCGCAAAGCTCGCCGATTGCGGGCGGTTCGCCTATAATAACGTCGTCGCCGTAAAGCACGGCAAAGGGCTCGCTGCCTACAAATTCCTTTGCGCGAAGCACCGCGTCGCCGAGACCGCGCGTTTCTTTTTGGCGGATATAATAAATATTTGCAAGGTTGGCCACCTTGTCAAGCGTTTCGAGCATTGCGGTGTTGCCGCGTTTTTTAAGCATTTGCTCAAGCTCTACCGAATGATCGAAATGGTCTTCAATAACGCCCTTGCCGCGGTTTGTAATTATAAGTATATCCGTAATGCCCGCCCTTACGGCCTCTTCGACAATATACTGTATTGCAGGCTTATCAACTATCGGCAGCATTTCTTTGGGTAACGCCTTAGAGGCAGGCAATACGCGTGTGCCGAGTCCTGCCGCGGGAATAATAGCTTTTCTGATTTTCATAAGTTTTTCTCTCCGTTTTTGTTATTTAAGTAAGTGCAAGAATTGTTGTGATTATCGAAACTGCGTTATTTAAGATAATAATTGAAACTATACCGGCTGCAAGAGCTCCGCCTGAAACGCCGCCTATCGAGTGCAGCCCTATGCGGTAATAACGCATATCGGCGCAGGTATTTCTGAAAGCGGAAATTGTTTTTATGCAGTGCTCCTTATAGGCGTAAAAGCCGAAAATGCCCGAAAGTATACCCGTTACAAGGCTTATTAAATTTTCGGCGGCGCTTGTTATTACGCTTAAAACTGTGGTTTCCGAGGCCGCGTCATCTAAAATACCGTTTAATGAAACGGCACCGTTTGTAATAGCCTCAAATAAGTTTTTAAGGCTTTGGGAATTATCGCCGTAATTTATAACGGCAAAAATTGCGGTAAATGCCGCGCCTATGCCTAACAGTATGCCGCCTATTTTATACATTTTTCTGTAAAGAAACCAAAGCGCCGCGCCCATGGGACCGAACAAAAAGCCCAAAACAGCCGCCGGCCAGCACCACGATACCTTTGATTTTGTAAGCTCCATACGCATAAACTTAGGGCAGATATCGGCTGCCTTTTTGCCTACAAAGGTCATTACCTCGTCTGCGGGTATGCCGTCTACCGTGTAATCGGCATAGCCGTAAGGCATATACGGCGCACCGTAGGGCGGGGGAGCCTGCCTTTCGGCTTTGGGCTGTTCACCGCTCTCGGCGTCAGATGAAACAAATTGCGTAACCTGCGGTTTTTCTTCCGCCGACGGTTCGTTTTTCAGCGGAGTGCCGCAGTTTTTACAGTAAATATATTCTTTTTCGTTTTCGGTTCCGCAATCGGGACAGATTTTTTTATCCATTGCCTTTTCTCCTTTAAATCTAAATAAAAACGGCTATAATTGCCGGAAGATACTGTACAGCAAGCGCGCCTATAAGGAAAAGAAAAATATTAACTCCGCCGAGCCGCCTGTAATCCTCGTCCATATCCTCGCTCTCGCGGCGGATCTTCTTGATTGATTCAACAGTATATTTTTTATAAAGATAATCGCCGAAGATCGATGAAACCACTCTTATTGCAATATTCATTAAAAACCCAATCATTGCCGCGGCGATAACAGCCGTGCCTATTTCGGAAATATGGCTTAAAACATTGCCGGCAATACTTGCGGTGGTGTTGGTATCGGAAAAGCCAAACTTATATATCGCGTTATTGAGCGGAAGATATAAAATACTTGATATTACGGTTAAAAGACCTGCTATAATACCGTTTTTATACATCTTGCGCGATAGCATCCAGCCGCAGGGGAAAAGGAATGCCGCCCAGTTCCAGGAAACACGGTTTTTGTTGTTAAGCGCTGCAAATTTAGGTATATAACGCGGTGTGTTTGCTGCCACAAAACGCTTTGCCTCGTCCGCGGTAATTCCGTCGCCTATATCATAATCGGCTGGAACGCCGCCCAAAAAGTCAAAGCTTACAAAGCTGCCGCCCGCCTTTGCTATATTGGGCGCTCCGCATTTGGGGCAGCTGTTAAGCGAAAAATCGTATTTTTCATGGCACATTCCGCAGGTTATCTGTCCCTTTGCGTTTTCGGCGTCTATATCAACATCGGGATTAGCCGCGCGTTTTTCCTCTTCGGCGGCAACCGCTTTATCATATTGCTTATCGGTGCCGTGCAGCTCTTCAAGCGCGCAGTGACCAAGCTCGTTATAGCATTCCCTGTGGTGCGGCGCGCCGCAAACGGGACAGTAAACAATATCGTCTTCTGGAAAAAGGTATGCGTGACACCTCGCGCAGGTTACGCCTTCGGTTTTAAGACTCATATAACGGCTCCTTTGTGTTTAGTGATTTTTTCAAATACGCTGTCAAAATATTCTTTTCCGTAATTGTGAAATTCGCCATTTTCTATCATACTGCGAAGCTGTGCCTCGCTTACCCACTTGGCCTCGGCTACTTCGGATTTTTGAAGTGTCAAGCGGTTTTCGGGCGTATTATCGGTTATAACCCATATATCCAAAAGCGAGCTGCGGCGTTTTATTCTTAACAGCTTTTTAAGGCTTTGCCTGTCTGAGCGTATGCCGAGCTCTTCGTAAAGCTCGCGCGCGGCGGCGGTAAAAGAATCCTCGCCCGATACCGCGGCTCCGCCGGTTGCAGCCCATTCGCCGGGCATAAGCTTTTTATCGTCCGCGCGGCGCTGGATCAAAAACCTGCCGTCCTGCGATACTATCCATATATGCACCACAAGGTGATATTCGCCCGATTTAAGCAGGCAGCGGCCGCGCAGGGTGGTTCTTCCCGTAGGAACGCCGTTTTCATCTATAATATCCCAAACTTCAACGCTCATCGTTTTACTGCAATTTCGCCGGACTTTTTGTAAATGCTGTTTTCCGGTATTACGCCGCGAACCATTGAAAGCGGATATATATTTGTGTTTTTGCCTATTATCGTGCCGGGGTTAAGCACAGAGCCGCAGCCTACCTCTACATAATCGCCGAGTACCGCGCCCATTTTTTTAAGCCCCGTAGGCATTTTTTCATCGCCCGATTTTATAACTACAAGCGTTTTATCCGATTTAACGTTAGAGGTTATTGAGCCCGCGCCCATATGCGAGTGAAAGCCGAGTATCGAATCGCCCACATAATTGTAATGCGGTACCTGAACGGTGCCTATAAGCACAACGTTTTTAAGCTCTGTTGAATTGCCCACAACGCAATCGTCGCCCACAAGCGCGTTGCCGCGTATGAACGCGCAGTGGCGCACCTCGGTGCGCTCGCCTATAATGCAGGGACCTGTTATGCTTGCGCTTGCAGCAACCCTTGCCGAGCGCGCTATCCAGATGTTTTCGCCCTTTTGCTCATATATATCGGGGTTAAGTGTCGGACCTATCCTTTTAATATAGTCGCTTATTTTTGCAAGCGCCTCGAACGGATAGATAACGCTGTTAAGCAGCTCGGACGCCAACGTATTATTCTCGCCGAATAATTCTTTTACGGTAATTCCTTTCAAAAAAACACTCCCTTTAATATTACTGTACCACCTAATTATATCAGCATTATGAATTTTTTTCAACATTTTATATGTTAGGTATTGTAAATTTAAAAAAAATGTGATAAAATACCTTTACTGAAAAGAATTTGCGTATTCAAGCGTGCGAACGGGCGGGTCCTGTGCGACGGAGCGCCGCGAACCATGTCAGGCGGGGAACCGAGCAGCATTAAGCGGTTGTTTCCGTGCGCCGCAGTAAATCGGTTCGTTCGTACACTTGAGTACGTAATTTTATTTTAAAGGCAGGTGCAATATGGCTTATCAGGCGCTTTACAGAAAATACAGGCCCAAAACATTTTCCGATGTTGTGGGGCAGGAGCATATTACAAACACGCTTAAAAACGAGCTTTCCAAGGGTAAGGCGGTACATGCCTATCTATTTACGGGAACAAGGGGTACCGGCAAAACAAGCTGTGCCAAAATACTTGCAAAGGCTGTAAACTGCCTTTCTCCCGAAAACGGCGATCCGTGCCTTAAATGCGAAAGCTGTCTTTCGGTGGAAAACGGCGAGAATACCGATATAGTTGAGATAGACGCCGCCTCCAACAACAGTGTGGACAGTATCAGAGAGTTGCGCGACAGGGTGGCGTTTGCTCCTTCCTCTTCAAAATACCGCGTTTATATTATAGACGAGGTGCATATGCTTACCATAAGCGCCTTCAACGCGCTTTTAAAAACGCTTGAGGAACCGCCCGAACATGTTATATTCATACTTGCCACAACCGAGGTGCACAAGCTCCCCGCAACCATATTATCGCGCTGTCAGCGGTTTGATTTTAAGCGTATTGAGCCCGATAAGATATGCGGCAGAATAAAATATGTGGCTTCAAACGAGGGGCTTAACATTACCGACGGTGCGGCGGCGCTTATAGCCGCCGCGGCAGACGGTGGAATGAGAGACGCGCTTTCTGTTTTGGATCTGTGCGCCTCAGCAGGAAACGATATAACCGAGGAAACGGTTGAAAAGGTTTGCGGTATGGCGGGCGGCGAGTATTTAAACGAGCTTACCGACTGTATTAAAAAACACGATACCGAGGCCGCTCTTATGCTTGCCGACCGTCTTTATAACAATTCGGTTGATATGCAGCGCCTTATAGGCGAGCTTACCTCGCATTACCGCGACCTTATGATAATTAAAACCGTAAAAAGCGGCAATAAACCTATCGTTTGCTCCGCCGCAAAGCTTAAAAAGCTTGAAGAGCAGGCGGAGGATTATGATATAAGGGACATAATGCGCGCAATTTCGGTTTTGCAGGCGGCGGCAGGGCGTATGCAAAGCGGAAATCGTCGGTGCGAGGCGGAGCTTACGCTTTTAAAGCTGTGCGAGCCGCAGCTTTCGGGCGATATTGCTTCGCTTGAAAAAAGGGTTACATTGCTTGAACAGGGCGCTGTGAGAAGACCGCAGGCTGCCGCGGCAGAGCCTGAAAAAACGGAGCCTGAGACGCCGGCAGAGCCGGAATACGACGATGAAATACCGCTGCCCGAACCGCCCGATGTTTCGGAAAATACCGCCGCCGCACAGAACACGGCGGAAGGCGTTTCTGCGGTGCCGGAGGCTCAGTGGAGCGAGATAATGCGCGTTGTAAAAACCACCTGCCCGTTAATACACGGCGTTTTAAACAATTCAAGGGCGTATATAAAGGGGCAGTATTTGCTTATAGACGCACCGAACAGCCAGTTCCGTTCGCTAATAAACGGCAATAACGGATATTATAAAGACAGCATAAGAAAAGCCGCGCATACGGTACTTGGCGTTACCTATAAATTGGGACCGTATAAAGCGGCGCAAAAAAACGAAGAAAGCGATCCGCTGGCGGCGCTTGCGGATAAGCTTAAAAATTTTGAAATAAATTAAGGAGCAAAAAAATGAAAGTAAGATTACCCGGTTCCGGCGGTGCCGGAAATATGCAGCAGATGTTAAAACAGGCGCAGAAAATGCAGCAGGATATGGCAGCTTTGCAGGAGGATATAGAACAGCGCGAATTTACCGCAGTATCGGGCGGAGGAGCCGTTTCGGTTACGGTAGACGGAAAGCACACCGTAAAGGAAATAAAAATAAAACCCGAAATTGTAGACCCCGACGATGTTGAAATGCTTGAGGACCTTATAACCGTTGCGGTGAACGAGGCTATTGCAAACGCGGTTAAAACCTCCGAAGATGAAATGGGAGCCATCACCGGCGGACTTAATATGCCGGGGCTTTTTTAACGCGCGGCGGATAGGAGAACGGAATGGCTAACGGAATAGTTCCGCTTACCGAGCTTATAGCTCAGTTTGAAAGACTGCCGGGTATCGGTAAAAAAACCGCTCAGCGCCTTGCCTTTAATATTTTGGAGCAGCCGCCCGAATACGCAGAAAAATTTGCTTCGGCACTGCTTAACGCACGCAAAAAAATACATTTTTGCAAGGTCTGCCAAGCCTTTACGGACGAAGAGATATGCAGTATATGCTCCGATGAAAAGCGGGACCGCTCGGTCATATGCGTTGTGGCGGAGCCTAAGGACGTTATGGCGTTTGAGCGCACACGCGAATTTACGGGGCTTTACCACGTTTTGCACGGGGTTATTTCGCCCCTTGACGGAATAGGACCGGACAGCCTGAGAATAAAAGAGCTTATGGCGCGGCTTGCTTCGGGCGAGGTTAAGGAAATTATAATGGCAACCAACCCAACGGTCGAGGGCGAGGCTACTTCAAGCTATATTTCGCGCCTTATAAAGCCTATGGGTATAAAGGTTACGCGCCTGGCTTACGGCATTCCCGTTGGGGGAGACCTTGAATACGCAGACGAATTTACATTGGCGCGCGCCTTAGAGGGAAGAAACGAAATATGACCGAGGAAAAAATAAAACGCATTAACGCCCTTGCAAAAAAGCAAAAAGCAGAGGGTCTTACAGAAGAAGAAAAAGCGGAGCAGCAGAAGCTGCGCCGCGAATATATAGACGCATATAAAAGAAGTCTTATTTCTCAGCTTGAAAACACCTATATTTTAGAGCCGGACGGCACAAAACGAAAGGTAACGCAAAAGCATGCGAATTCTGATAACTGACTGCGCATCATTAACATCGGGCGGCGATCTGTCGCTTGAGCCTTTAAAAAAATACGGCGAAATAACCGAATGCGGCAACATAAGCCGCACAGAGCTTTTAAAAGAGGTTGCTGATAAGGATATTGTGCTTTGCAATAAAACTGTTATTGACAGCGAGGTTATAAACGCCGCGCCGAATCTTAAATATATCGGCGTTTTTGCAACGGGGTATAACAATATAGATATTACGCTTGCAAAGCAAAGGGGCATTGCGGTGTGCAATGCGGGCAGCTACTCAACAAACGCGGTGGCGCAGCAGGTTATAGCCTATATACTTTTGCATTATACAAATATACCGCGGTATAACGAATTTGTTAAGGAGGGCGGGTGGAAACGCTCGCCTGTTTTTTCGCCGCTTGTATTTCCTACTGATGAGGTTGCAGGCAAAACGCTTGGTATAATAGGCTACGGCAATATAGGAAAAGCTGTTGAAAAGGCGGCGGAAGGCCTTAATATGAACGTGCTTGTTTACACAAGAACCGTGCGTGAAAACGGCGTTACAAGGTTTACCGATTTTGATACGCTGCTTAAAAACAGCGATATTATAACGCTTCACTGCCCGTTAAACAAGCAAAGTGAAAATATGATGAATGAAGAAGCCTTTTCAAAATGCAAAAAGGGAGCTTTCTTTATAAACACCTCGCGCGGCGGCACGGTAGACGAAACTGCGCTTTTAAACGCGCTTAAAAGCGGCAGGCTTTCGGGTGCGGCAATAGACGTTTTAAAAGAAGAGCCTATGAGCGAAGACTGCGTTTTGGCGGACGCACCAAATATAATAATCACGCCGCATACGGCATGGGCACCGCTGAGTACGCGGAGAAGACTGCTTTCAATTACCTGTGAAAATATAGATTCTTTTTTAAACGGCAAAAGTAAGAACAGAATTGTATAAAGAAGGCTAAGCTATGAAAACGGTATTTAATTCGGCGCTTTTAATTGCGGGAGCTATAATATCAGCAAGCGATATAGGGTATGCTTATTTCTATATCGGCATAGCGTTTATGGCGGCGGGAATTATTCTTCAGCTTTACCCTTATATAAAAAAGCTTTTAAATAAAATAAAATAATATTAAAGCCACTCCTCCGAATTAAGCGTATTGTTTAATTTAATATCGTTTTTTCGGTAATTTATCAGCCCGTCTCTTTGCATTTTGGAAAGCTCGGCGGAAAGTACGCTGCGGTCTACACCCAAATAATCCGCAAGCTGCTGTCGCGTAAACGGTATGTGAAATTCGCGGCTTTCGCTTTTTGCGGCTTGCCACGTAAGGTAAGACAGCAGCCTGCCGCGAACCGTTTTAGGCGCGGTGTGCATCATACGCGAGGAAAGCTTTAAATTCTTTTCCGCGGAAATTTGCAGCAGATTATGGATTATAATTCCGTGGTAGCCGCATGAGCTGCAGGCACCGTTTATAAGCTTGTTTATATCAAGAAAAAGTATTTTCGAGTTTTCGGCAGCAACCACGTCGCAAATCAGCTTTTTGTTAGGTATGGCGGCGTAGGTTTCGGCAAAAATCTCTCCCTTTGCTATGTGGCCGAATATATTGCTTGTACCGCAGTAAAAATTTACGGTGATATTTACGCTGCCCTCTTCTACAAGACCGATTTCGGTAACGGTATTGCCTGCGCGGTATATTATCCCGCCCTTTTTAAATTCCTTTTCCGAAGCGTTAAGGCAGGAAAGGGCGTTTTTTATTTTTTCCGGCGGCATACCGCAAAAAAGCTTTGTTGAAGATAAAAATTCGTAGTTCATAATTAACAATCACCGTTATTATTATACACTATAATTTACAGACTTCAATAACGGAAAAAGAAAACAGTTGATACTGCCGAAGTTTTATGTTATCATATGGATATTGAATCCGAATAGGTGAAGTTGATGAGATTTCTGATAAGCGTTATCTATGTGGCGGTTATAGGAATACTTGCCCATTATGTGGGCGAGTCGCTGCCGCGCGCATGGTTTAACGAGGAGGGCTTTCCTTATAAGCCGTTTTCTTTTGAAAAAAACGGCAAAATATACGAACGCCTCGGCATAAGAAAATGGAAGGCAAAGCTGCCCGATATGAGCCGCATAATGCGGGATATGCTTCCTAAAAAGGTTACGTTTGACGCAACGAGCGAAAGCGTCGGCGCGCTTATTAAGGAAACCTGCGTGGCGGAATTTATTCATAACAGTCTTAGCGTTTTATCGTTAGGCATATATTTTATATGGAAAAACTATATCGGTATAATACTTATACTGGTATTTTTATTCTGCAACACACCGTTTGTTTTAATACAGCGTTATAACAGGCCGCATTTAGCGGCGCTTAAAAAAAGATTACTTAAAAGGGAGGCCGTGATAAACGGTGCGCTTACTGATACTGTCGTGTAACACGGGCGAGGGGCATAACTCCGCCGCAAAGGCTATAAAGGAACGCTTTGTAAACGGCGGCTGGCAATGCGATATTAAGGACGCCCTGGCGTTTTGGTCGCCCGAAAAATCAAAGCTTATAAGTAAAGGTCACGTTTTTATATACCGTAAAATGCCGAAGCTTTTCGGCGTAAGCTACCGTTTTGAAGAAAATCATCCCCCTAAGGACGGGGACGATTCTTTAATATACGACCTTGTTACCAAAGGTTGCGAGGGGCTTTTCGAGTTTTTGGGGCAAAGCGATTACAACGCCGTTATCTGTACTCACGTTTTTTCGGCAATGATGATAACCGAGCTTAAAAAACGCTCTAAAATAAACATACCCTCATACTTTGTTGCAACCGATTATACCTGTTCGCCGGGCGTAAATCAAACCCTTTTAAACGCATATTTCATACCGCATAAAAGGCTTATACCCGAATTTGTCCAAAACGGAATACCGGTTTCAAAGCTTGTGCCTTCGGGTATACCGGTTAAAGACGCGTTTTATGAGGAATGCGATAAAGCAAGTGCTAAAAAGGAGCTCGGCTTGCCCGAAAACAAAAAAATAGTTTTGCTTATGTGCGGCAGTATGGGCTGCGGACCTATAAAAACGCTTGCAGAGGATCTGCCGCAGCAAATGCCGCAGGACGCGCTGCTTGTTGTTATTTGCGGCAGTAACGTAAAGCTTTTTAAATCGATTACCAAAAAACAGCTTTCCGAAAATACGCGCGTAATAGGCTATACAAGCAAAATGCCGCTTTATATGGACGCCGCGGATCTGATTCTTACAAAGCCGGGCGGATTAAGCACTACCGAGGCGGCGGTCAAGGCGCTTCCTATGCTGTTTATAAATGCAGTTCCGGGGTGCGAAACGCGCAATATAGAATTTTTCTTAAACAACGGCTGTGCGGATATGCGCGATACCGATATTGAGCTGTGCGACGCGGTATGCGATTATCTTGAAAACCCCGAAAAGCTTAAGAAAATGTCGCGGCAAATAGCGGAAGAATTCGGCGGCTGCGCTTCT
Source organism: Ruminococcaceae bacterium UBA5891 (assembly GCA_002431945.1). Lineage (GTDB taxonomy): Bacteria > Bacillota > Clostridia > Oscillospirales > Acutalibacteraceae > UBA737. The sequence goes on from DJET01000082.1 coordinate 14,145, forward strand.
GAAAATATATATAATTATGTGTGTAAGGATGTAGACTGTTTATATGGTAGATTATAGAAATTTGCGGTTGAACAATTTACGAACGCCTGAATTTCGGCATCTTTTGCTTTTAATATACTGGCCGATATACGGTCTTACGTTTTGGCTTTTGGAACGCGGCTTAACGCTTGATTACCGCGCGATCGAGTCGTCGTTCGACAGCCGCATACCGTTTTGCGAATATTTTGTAATTCCGTATTATTTATGGTTTGTTTTTCTTGCGGGAATACATATTTACACGCTTTTGTTTGATGTTCCTGCATTCAAAAAGCTGATGTATTTTATAATCATAACCTATACCGTAACCACTGTTATTTATATTGTTTACCCGAATAAGCAAGAGCTGAGACCCACCGAGTTTGCACGGGACAATATTTTTGTTGATATAGTTAAAATGCTTTACGGCTTTGATACTAATACCAACGTTTGCCCCTCGCTCCACGTTATAGGCTCGTTTGCGGTGCTGTTTACAACATGGCAGTGCAGGCGCTTTAAAAATGTGCGCGACCAGATATGGATAATTCTGCTAACGGTGCTTATAAGCATATCAACGGTATTCTTAAAGCAGCATTCGATTATAGACGTTATAGCAGGTCTTGCGGTCTGCGCCGTTTCGTATCCTGCGGCGTATATACTGCCAGATAAAATCAGGCTTATAAATAAAAAAGTTAAGCGAGAGAATATAAAAGCGTAATTTAATACTTGATTTATTGTATAATATGCAATATAATAGAAGAAATATCTTGAAAAGGAGTTGGTTTTGTGGATCCGCTACCCCGAAGTAGCAGGCACATAAATTCCCCCGAAATCCAAAATAAATACCGTGTTTATGTGACTGTTTGCGGCTACCGCATTTTTTCGGTTTACCGCAGGTGATAGGCATAAGTCGCATTAAATTCTTATTTTATTTTGGAGGTTTAGTTTCATTATGTTAAAGCAACTGCTGTTGCAGCTTGTGCTTATTGCACTCAATGCGTTTTTTGCCGCAACCGAAATAGCGGTAATTTCGCTTAACGAAAAAAAAGTCCACTCCCTTGCGGAGGAGGGCGATAAAAAAGCAAAGAAAATGCTTAAGATTATTGAGGAGCCTACAAGGTTTTTATCAACAATACAAATAGGCATTACTCTTGCAGGGTTTTTAGGCTCCGCTTTTGCGGCTGATAACTTTGCCGAAAAGGTTTCGGGCTTTTTTATAAAAACGTTTAACGTTCCGGCAAAATACTCCGGTACAATGAACACCGTTGCGGTTGTCGCCGTAACAATAATTTTATCTTATTTCACACTTATTTTAGGCGAGCTTGTGCCGAAAAGAATCGCTATGAAGCACAAGGAAAAGCTTGCAAACGCCGTGTGCGGCGTAATATCCTTTTTAGCGGCAGTTTTAAGCCCTATAATTTGGTTTTTAACCGTATCTACCAATGCGGTTTTAAGGCTTATAGGCATAGATCCGCACGAAAAGGAAGACCCCGTTTCGGAAGAGGATATCGTTTTAATGCTTGACGCCGGTGCGGACGAGGGATCGCTTGATCAGGACGATATTGAATACATAAAAAATGTGTTTAAGCTTGATAAAATGACCGCCGAGGACGTTATGACGCCGTGGAAATCGGTTATATGCCTTACCGTAAATTCAACGGACGAAGAGGTTATAGATATAATCGAGCAGGAGGGTTATTCCCGCATACCTGTTTACGATGAGGAAGAGGACCACATAATAGGTATACTTCACACAAGGGATTATCTTTTGAACCGCGGCGAAAAGGATTTCAGCCTTGAAAAGATACTTCACCAGCCGGTCTTTGTGCCCGAAACCGTTAATCTTGATATGCTGTTTAAGGATATGCAGACCGATCACAATCACCTTGTAATCGTGGTAAACGAGTACGGCGAAACTTCGGGTATAGTTTCAATGGAGGATATACTTGAAGAAATAGTCGGCGAGATTTGGGACGAACGCGATGAAGAGGTTTCGGAATTTTTGGAAACCGGTAAAAACACTTACCGCGTTTTATGCACCGCCTCTGTTGAGGATTTCTTTGAATTTTTCTCGCTTGAGGACGAGGAGACAGAGGCTTCAACCGTTAACGGCTGGCTTACCGAGATTGCCGGCAAGATACCCGAAGAGGGCTACTGCTTTGAGCATAAAAATCTTACGGTTACCGTTACAAAGGCAGACGAGTTTATGACTCACGAAATTTCCGTTAAGGTAAACGAACAGGTCGAAAAAAACGAAACCGAAGACGATGAATAACAGCTTATATAATTAAATTATTGCAAAAAAACAACCCCCGTTCAGCCGAACGGGGGTTAACGTTTTTTATGCGGATACGCCGAAGAAGGATAAATAACTGCCGAGACCGCCTACAACGATTACAAGATAGAGTATATAAACCGCAAGCATTACAACGCCCTGTAAGCGGCTGAATTTTCGGCGGATAACGGTCGGAACAACGGCTATAAGCGAAACGATTATAGCAACGGGAAAATCAAGATAAATATTTTGCGCCGAAACAGGCAGCTTGCCGCCGTAAACAAAGGAACAGACCGCCAAAATAAGGGTGGTATCGATAACATTTGCGCCGATAACGTTGCCTACGGACATTGAGGACTGCTTTTTTACAATTGCGGTTATTGCCGTAACAAGCTCAGGCAGCGATGTGCCTACCGCAACTATCGTTACGCCTATAACCGCTTCCGAAACACCGAAGAAGGCGGCGATTCTGCTGCCGTTGTTTACAAGCAGCTGCGAGCCTACAACAATTCCGGCGGCGCCCACTACAATACGCAGAATATTATCGATAACCGATTTTTTATTAACCTCCGGCCGTTCGCTGTCGCTTTGGGTAACGTCGCTTTTTGCCGAACGTATATTTTCGTAAATATATACCGCAAACACTAAAATTAAGGCAAACGCGCCTATGAGCGATAAAGAGCCGCTTAAAGAAAACAAAAACAGCACGGTTACGGCGGCTAAGAGCAGGATAGCCTTCGGGGCAAAGCTTTTTCTTTCTATCGGTATTGGTAAAAAGATAATGCTTACGGCAAGTATCATTGCGGTGTTGCATATAACAGAGCCTATGCCGTTGCCTATCGCCATACCCACCTTATCCTGCGAAGCCGCGATATAATCGCCGACGCGTGATACGAGTATTTTATGCCCGTCAACGGCGGCAATGGTGGAAACAATAATTTCTGGCAGCGTTGTGGCAATGCTTACAACGGTAGCCCCAACAATAAATTTCGGTATTCCGGTTACCTCGGCTGCCCAAACGGCGCCGTCTACAAACCAGTCTCCGCCCTTAACAATAAAAATTATGCCGAGAACAAACAAAAAGTACATTAAAAAATTTCCCATAGCTTTTCCTCCGTTATTTTTATAAAACAAGAAAATTTTACTATAAAATAAATTTAAAGTCAATAGCGGCATCACCTGAGAATATACATTAAAAAATATGCATTTATGCCTTGAAAAACTGCATATTATCGTGTATAATATTATTTATATATTATGGGAGCAGGTGCGGTATGACAAGAAAGCAGGCAAGAGAAGAAGCTTTTATTCTTGTTTTTGAAAAAGAATTTAACGATAACACGGTTGAAGAAATATTCGAGGCGGCGGCGGAAGCGCGCGACCTTGAGCCGGACGGGTATATTACAAAGGTTTTTCCCGGCGTTTACGAGCATAGGGAGGAGCTTGACGGCATTATATCCGAATACTCTGTCGGGTGGTCGATAAACCGCATTTCAAAAACCGCGCTTTGCATACTTCGCCTTGCGCTTTACGAAATGCTTTATGAAGACGAAATTCCCGTTTCGGTTTCGATCAACGAGGCGGTGGAGCTTGCAAAAAAATATGCAACAAACGAAGACGCCTCTTTCATAAACGGCATTTTGTCAACGGCAGCCAAAAAAGCAAAATGAACGACAGCGTAATTTCCGTAAGGCAGCTTAACCTTTATGTTAAGTCTTTGCTCGACGGTCAGGTAAGACTGCAAAACGCCGCCGTTATCGGCGAAATTTCAAATTTTAAAAATCATTATGCAAGCGGTCACTGGTATTTTACGCTTAAAGACAGCGACGCCGCCATACGCTGCGTAATGTTTCGCTTTAATGCCGCGGGAGTTAGGTTTACGCCGTCGGACGGTATGCAGGTAATAGCTGTAGGCAGGGTATCAATTTACGAAAAGGACGGCAGTTATCAGCTTTATGCAGAGCAGCTTTTCCCTGCGGGAGAGGGCGCCGAAGCGCTGAAATTTGAAGAAATTAAAAACAGGCTTCAAAATGAAGGGCTGTTTGACGCTCAAAATAAAAGACCGCTGCCGAAATTCCCGAAAAATATTGCGGTTATAACATCGGGCACCGGCGCCGCCGTGCAGGATATACTTAATATTACGGGCAGGCGCTGGCCTATGGCGCGAATTATAATGTGCCCCGTTTCGGTTCAGGGCAAGTCCGCCGTGCCGGAAATGCTTTCTGCGCTTGAAAGGGTTTATGCCTTGGGCACAGCCGACGTGATAATTATAGGCAGGGGCGGCGGCTCGGCAGAGGATCTTAGGGAATTTAACGACGAGACGCTTGCAAGAAAGATATACGAATCCCCCGTGCCGGTGATTTCCGCCGTCGGGCACGAAACGGATTTTTCAATATGCGATTTTGTTGCGGATATGCGCGCGCCTACCCCTTCTGCGGCGGCGGAGCTTGCCGTGCCGGACAGTGAAGAGGTTTTAGCAAAGCTTAATAAATTTAGGCTTTATATGCGCACGGCGCTTAAATCGGCATATGAAAGCCGCAACGCAAGGCTTATTGCCGCCGTTTCGTCACCTTATCTTGCAAATCCATTAAATACGCTTGTTTTTCCGCGGCTTGAACGGGCAGACCGTGCGGCGGAGAAAATATTAAGCTTAACTAATGCCTATATAGAGCAAAAAAACGCCGCGCTTTGCGAAAAGGCGGCAAAGCTTGACGCGCTGAGCCCGCTTAAGGTTTTGGCTCGCGGATACGCGGCGGTTTTAAAGGACGGCAGGGCGGTTAAAAGCGTTGAAGAATTGAATGAAAACGATACGATAGATATAACCCTTGCAGATGGTAAAGCCATTTGCAGAGTAACTGAAAGGGAGCGTTTCAATTGAGCAAAGGCACCGATTTTGAAAAATCGCTTAAAGAGCTTGAAGAAATTGTTTCAAGGCTTGAGAGCGGAGATATTACGCTTGACGAATCAATGGCGCTGTTTGAGCGCGGTATGAAGCTTTCGGGCGATTGCAGAAAAGCGCTTGAAACCGCAAAGCAAAAAATTATAACGCTTACGGAAGCGGAAAAGGAAGCAAAGCTTGATGAAACCGTTTGAAAGATATATACCCGTTATTGAAAATAAGCTTAACGAACTGCTGCCCGAAAGCGGCGAACGCTATTCTTCAGCCGTAAACGCTATGCGATACAGCCTGTTATCGGGCGGAAAGCGCATAAGACCGATATTATTGCTTGAATTTTACAGCCTTTTCGGCGGCAGGGCGGAGGGCGCGCTTAATTTTGCCGCCGCTATCGAAATGATACATACCTATTCGCTTATTCACGACGATTTACCCTGTATGGATAACGACGATATGCGCCGCGGAAATCCCTCATGCCACAAGGCGTTCGGTTATGATACGGCGCTGCTTGCGGGGGACGCGCTTTTAACCCACGCTTTTTTAGCGGCGGCAAGTACTGCTGATATACCGCCCGAAAGGGTAAGCCGCGCAATATCGGTTTTAGCGCAAAAGGCGGGTATATACGGTATGGTGGGCGGTCAGGTTATGGACCTTGATTTTGAAAAAAACGGGGCAAACGGCGAAGAGCTTACCGCAATGTATATTAAAAAAACCTCCTGCCTGCTTGAGGCGGCGGCAATGTGCGGCGCCGTGCTTGCGGGAGCTGATGAGGAAACCGTTAAAAAAACAGAGGAATACGCCGAAAATTTAGGGCTTGCCTTTCAAATAACAGACGATATACTTGACTGTACCGCTGACGAAAAGACGCTCGGCAAGCCGATAGGCAGCGACGAAAAGAACGGCAAGACCACGTTTGTTACCCTTTTATGTCTTGACGGCGCAAAGCAAAAGGCGGCGCTGCTTACAAAAAAGGCTGAGGATATATTAAACGGCTTTTCCGGCAATACATCTTATTTAAAGGAACTTACCGAATATTTGCTTAACAGAAATTATTAAAGGACTGTAATTATAATTGGAATACAAGCTTTTAAGCACTGTTAAATCGCCAGACGATTTAAAACGGCTTAATGAAGAGGATCTGCCGCGTCTTTGCGAGGAAATAAGAAAAAAAATAGTAACCACCGTTTCAAAAAACGGCGGCCATTTAGCGTCTAACCTCGGTGCGGTGGAGCTTACGGTGGCTTTGCACCGCAGCTTTTCTTCCCCTGAGGACGCTATAATATTCGACGTAGGGCATCAGTGCTATACGCATAAGCTGTTAACAGGCCGAGCGGAAGCATTTTCGGGGCTTAGAACCGAAAACGGAATTTCGGGCTATATGCGCCCTGACGAGAGCGAGCACGACCCGTTTATAACAGGGCACAGCAGTAATTCAATATCGGCGGCATACGGCATTTACCGCGCAAAGCGCTTAAAGGGCGAAAACGGAACCGCAATAGCGGTTATAGGCGACGGCGCTATGACCGGCGGTATGGCGTATGAGGCGCTTAATAACGCAGGCAGCGGCAGAAGTAATTTTATTGTTGTGCTTAACGACAATAAAATGTCTATTTCAAGAAATGTGGGCGCGCTTGCGCGCAGTCTTACAAAAATGCGCAATAAGCCGCATTACCATCAGTTTAAATTTGCGTTAAGTCATTTTTTAGCCGCCGTTCCGTTTATAGGTAAATCGCTTAATAATGCGGTTTTTCAAATAAAAGAAACGGTTAAAGGAATTATATATAAGAATAATATTTTTACTGCAATGGGCTTTAATTATTTAGGCCCTGTCGACGGGCATAATATTAAAGCGATGGAGCAGCTGTTTTCGATTGCCAAAACCTATACAAGACCTTCGCTTATACACGTTGTAACAACAAAGGGAAAGGGTTATTCGTATGCAGAGTCTTCCCCCAAGGATTATCACGGCGTTTCGCCCTTCGATATTGATAAGGGCGCAGAGATAAGCGGTAAAACAACATATTCCGATATTGCGGGAAGCACGCTTTGCGCTCTTGCCGAGGACGACGATAAAATCTGCGCCGTAACCGCGGCAATGACCGCCGGAACGGGGCTTACGCAATTTGCGGGCAGGTTTAAAAACAGATTTTTTGACGTAGGCATTGCCGAGCAGCACGCCGTGACCTTTGCGGCAGGGCTTGCAAGCCGCGGCTTAAAGCCGTTTTTTGTGGTGTATTCTTCATTTTTACAGCGCGGCTTTGACCAGATCATACACGATATAGCAATAGGCGGTTTTCCCGTAAGACTGCTTATAGACCGCGCGGGAATAGTAGGCGAGGACGGCGAAACCCATCAGGGGCTTTTTGACGTTTCGTTTTTGGCTTCCGTTCCCGATATGACGGTTTATTCTCCCTGCTATTACAGCGAGCTTGAAAACGATATTAAGCGCGCCGCAAAGGAAGACCGCTTTTGCGCGGTACGCTATCCGCGCGGCTGCGAAAAGCAAGAGCCCGACCTTGACTTTTCGGGCGATTTTACCGTTATAAACGGCGGCAAAAAAGCAATCGTAACATACGGCAGGCTGTTTTCGGACGCGCTTGAGGCTAAAGCCGTATGTAAGGATATAAGTATTGTAAAGCTTAATAAAATATATCCGTTAAGCCGGGAACTGACAGATCGGCTTAAAGAGTTTAACGAAATACACTTTTTTGAAGAGGGGATACGAAGCGGCGGCATTGCGGAGCTTTGCGCGGTGCGCCTGCTTGAAGAGGGCTACGGCGGAATTTATAAAATTCACGCGGTGGAAAACAGGTTTGTGCCCACGGCTACGGTTACGGGCGCTATAAAGGCATGCGGACTTGATACCGAAAGTATGATTGCGGCGGTGAGTGAAAAATGAGTAAAAAAAAGAGACTTGACGCCGCGCTTTTCGAGCAGGGCTATGCAGAAAGCCGCGAAAAGGCAAAGGCGCTTATAATGGCGGGCATAGTTTACGTTAATAACCAAAAATCAGATAAAGCCGGAAATACCGTAAAGCCCGATGATATTATTGAGGTGCGCGGGGAAAGCTTAAAATATGTAAGCCGCGGCGGTTTAAAGCTTGAAAAGGCGATGAAAAGCTTTAATATTTCGCTTAACGGAGCCGTATGCGCCGATATAGGCGCTTCAACCGGCGGCTTTACCGACTGTATGCTGCAAAACGGCGCCGTTAAGGTTTATTCGGTAGACGTGGGCTACGGTCAGCTTGCATGGAAGCTGCGCACTGACAGCCGCGTTATAAACCTTGAACGAACGAATTTCAGGTATGTTACAAGCGAGCAGATTCCCGATCCGCTCGACTTTGCCTCGGTAGACGTTTCGTTTATTTCGCTTTATCATATTTTCCCGACTTTAAGAACTCTTTTGAAAAACGGCGGCAGGGCGGTATGCCTTATTAAGCCGCAGTTTGAGGCAGGCAGGGAAAACGTGGGTAAAAAAGGCGTTGTAAGGGATAAAAACGTGCATATTGCGGTTATTGAAAAAATAATCGGCTTAATTAAAGAAAATAACTTTTCGCTTTTGGGGCTTGATTATTCGCCGATTAAGGGTCCCGAAGGCAATATAGAATACTTGTGCTATATAGAAAAAAGCGATGACGCCGAAAATTTATGTGAAAAAACGGCAAGGCAGGTTGCAGACGAGTCGCACGAGGCACTGAAGGGGTGACGGTATGAGAGTAGGAATACTGCCTAATCTTGATAAGCGAGGCTCGGCAGAGGTTGTTGAAAAGCTGAGCGATATTTTTAAAAACGAGGGCATAGAGGCGTTTTTGCCCGAAAATATAAGCATTGGCGATTTTAAACGTCTGCCCGAAAACGAGCTTTACAAAACCGCCGACCTTATAATTACAATAGGCGGCGATGGTACAATTATACGCTACGCAAAGCGCGCCGCATACGATAACAAGCCGGTGCTCGGTATAAACGCGGGCAGGGTAGGCTATCTTGCAAATATAGAGCAAAACGAGCTTTCGCTTTTGTCAAAGCTTAAAAGCGGCGAATACTTTGTTGAAAAACGTATGATGCTTTCCGTTTCGGTTTGTGAAAACGGTAAAACGATTGGGGAGTACAACGCCCTTAACGACGCGGTTATAACAAGCGGATTTATTTCAAGAATAATTGATATTTCGGTATTTTTGGGGCGCGACTCAATAAGCTACCGCGCAGACGGGCTTATAATTTCAACCCCCACAGGCTCTACCGCATATTCAATGTCCGCCGGCGGACCGATAATAGATCCGCTTACCGAAAATATGTGTATAACGCCTATCTGTTCACATTCGCTTTCGGCAAAGCCGATACTTTTAGGGGCGGATAATACGATAAAATTAAAGGCGTATTCAAAAAAGCGTACCGATATTTACCTTACGGTAGACGGCAGAAAGGTTGCAAGCGTAAAGCCGTATACCGATATATTTATTAAAAAATCAAAGCAGACCGTTAAGCTTATAAGACTTAACGACAGATCGTTTTATAAAACGCTTTCGGGCAAATTTAAAGACGGCAGGAGTATGTAGCGGATATGAAAAGCAAAAGACAGCAAAAAATACTTGAGCTTATAAAAGAAAAGATTTTTATAACGCAGGAGGATCTGCAAAGCGAACTTATAGCCTCAGGCTTTAATGTAACGCAATCTACCGTATCGCGTGATATTAAGGAGCTGAGAATTGTAAAAGGACACGACGAAGACGGAAATTACCGTTATATTGCAAACGAAAATTCCGGTTCTAACCAGCATTCGGTAGAGCATTACAGAGAAATATTTTCCCGTGCGGTTAAAACCGCGGCATTTTCGCTTAATAACGTGGTTATTAAGTGCTATACGGGTATGGCTTCAAGCGCGTGCGTTGCGCTTGACGAGCTTTTCGGGGATATGATGTTAGGTTCGCTTGCCGGTGAAGACACAATAATAATAGTTACCGGCGGCGAGCCGCAGTCTGCGGCGCTTACAAGCGAGCTTAAAAAGCTTATAAAATAACAGAGGAAAAGAAATGCTTAAATTTCTTCATATTGAGAACATAGCGGTTATCGAGCGTTCCGATATAGAATTTACCGAGGGCTTTAACGTGCTTACGGGTGAAACGGGCGCAGGTAAGTCGATAGTTATAGACGCAATAAACGCGGTTTTGGGCGAGCGCACGTCTAAGGAGCTTATCCGTGCGGGGTGCGATACGGCAGAGGTTTCGGTGGTTTTCGGCTGTCTTGACAAAAAAACGCTCTGTCTGCTTTCCGAAAGCGGCGTCACGCCCGACGAAGACGGCAACATAGTTATAAACAGGCGGCTTTCCGCAAGCGGCAAGGGGCTTATAAAGCTTAATAACCGCCCTGTAACCGCAACCGAGCTTAAGGGAATAGGCAGGTATCTTGTTAATATACACGGTCAGCACGATAATCAGGCGCTTTTAGATCCCGACAGCCATCTTGATTATATAGACGCCGTAGCGGACGACGACCCGATCAAGGGCAAATATTATGCGGAGTTCAGAGAGCTGAACCGCATACGAAAAGAGCTTGCCGCCCTTGAGACGGACGAAGATGAAAAACAGAAAAAAACCGACCTTTTAAATTATCAGATAAACGAGCTTGAAACAGCCGGTATAACCTTGGGCGAATATGAGGATTTAAAGAAAAAGCTTCAAATTGCGCGCGGTTATCAGGCTACTGCGGCGGCGCTTTCCGCCGCGTATGCCGCGCTTGAGGGTGCAGACGATAATTTAGGCGCCGTTGCTCTGACCGAAAACGCCGGTAAGGCCTTATTATCGCTTAAAAATGACGAATGGAACGCTAAAGCCGCGGAGCTTCGCAATATTGCCGAGGGTCTTCGTGATATTTCCGCACAGCTTTCCGATTTTCTTGAAAATCCAGAATATTCGGAAATAGACCCCGACGCCGTTAACGCAAGGCTTGACCTTTTAGACCGCCTGATGCTCAAATACGGCGGCAGCGAACAGGCGCTTACCGACTATCTGCAAAACGCACGCGAAGAGCTTGAGAGTCTTAGGTTTTCAGACGAGCGCGAACGTGAGCTGGGCGCTTTGCTTGATAAATCGACCGAGCGTTTGGTGGCACTTGGCGAAGAGCTTACTGCGGCGCGTAAAAGGGCGGCGGCTGAATTTGAAAAGCAGGTATGCTCGATACTTTCTTACCTTAATATGCCCGACGTGCGCTTTACGGTTAAAACCGAAAAAGGCAGATATACCAAACGCGGCTGTGATACCGCGGAATTTATGATTTCGGCAAACAAGGGAGAGAGCGTAAAGCCGCTTGCGAAAATTGCTTCGGGCGGCGAGCTTTCGCGCGTTATGCTTGCAATAAAAAGCGTTTTGCTTGATAAAGACAACGTGGGCACAATGATATTCGATGAAATTGATTCGGGTATCAGCGGATACACGGCAGGCAAGGTGGGAACGCAGCTTAAAAGGGTATCCGGCAACCGTCAGGTTATATGCGTTACCCATTTGGCGCAGATAGCCGCTATGGCTGATAACCATTTACTTATTGAAAAGACCTCGTCGGGCGGCAGAACCTTTACAAGAGTAGAGCCGCTTTCTAACGAGGAAAGAATAAAGGAAATAGCCCGTATTATGTCGGGCGCGGACATAACTGAGAATTTATATAACTCGGCAAAGGAATTATTAGACAGGAGTAAACAAATATGAAAATTTATGATGAGCTTGTAGCCCGCGGACTTATAGCGCAGGTAACGGACGAGGAAGAAATACGCGAACTGATAGATAACGGCAAGGCAACATTCTATATAGGCTTTGATCCCACGGCAGACAGTCTGCACGTAGGGCATTTTATGGCGCTTTGCCTTATGAAAAGGCTGCAAATGGCAGGCAACCGCCCTATCGCGCTTATCGGCGGCGGCACGGGGTATATAGGCGACCCTTCGGGCAGAACGGATATGCGGTCTATGATGACGCCGGAGCAGATACAGCACAACTGCGACTGCTTTAAAAAGCAGATGAGCCGTTTTATAGAATTCGGCGAGGGCAAGGCGCAAATGGTTAACAATGCCGATTGGCTTTTGGGGCTTAACTATATCGAGCTTTTGCGCGATGTGGGCGCTTGCTTTTCGGTAAACAATATGTTAAGAGCGGAATGCTATAAGCAAAGAATGGAAAAGGGCTTAAGCTTTCTTGAATTTAACTATATGATAATGCAAAGCTACGATTTTTACCACCTGTTTAAGGAATACGGGTGCAATATGCAGTTCGGCGGAGACGATCAGTGGTCTAATATGCTGGGCGGCAGCGAGCTTATACGCAAAAAGCTCGGAAAAGACGCTTATGCTATGACGATAACGCTGCTGCTTAATTCCGAAGGCAAGAAAATGGGTAAAACCGCGTCGGGCGCTGTATGGCTTGATCCCGAAAAGACCTCGCCGTACGAGTTTTATCAGTATTGGCGTAACGTTGCGGACGCCGACGTTTTAAAATGCATAAGAATGCTTACGTTCCTGCCGCTTGAGGAAATTGATAAAATGGACGAGTGGGAGGGCAGCCAGCTTAACACCGCAAAAGAAATTTTAGCCTTTGAGCTTACAAAGCTTGTTCATGGCGAAGAAGAGGCGCAAAAGGCGCAGGCGGCGGCACGTGCGATATTTGCAGGCGGCGGTTCGCACGAAAATATGCCGTCAACAAAGCTTTCCGACGATGATTTTAAGGACGGAAAAATAGGCGTGCTTGATATGATGGTGAAGTCGGGACTTGCCGCTTCTAAGGGCGAGGGCAGAAGACTTGTAATTCAAGGCGGCGTAAGCATTAACGGCGATAAAATAACCGATCCGCAGTATGCGCTTGATAAAGCCGCGTTTGAAAACGAGGTTATAATGAAAAAGGGTAAAAAGGTATTTCATAAATTTGAAATATAAATGTAATTAAGGCTTTTTTCAGAAAGAGACGGCAGTGTAAAGCCGTCTCTTTACCATTGATGTACTTATATGCAGAAATAAATTTTCGGCTTTGACTTTTGAAATATTGTTTACGATATTTACCTTATGGAGGTTATTATGATTGTTTTTCTATCAATTTCCTTATATTTAGTTTTTGAACTGTTCTATTTTCTTTTCCATACAGATCCACTTAATAGAGAGGAAATTCAAAAATTATCAAAAAAACGAAAAAAGAAGTATATTAAAGATAATTACAATTTTATATGTTATGATTTAAAGGTAAACAAAAGTTTTAAATCTGCTATGAAACCTAACGGCGGATGGTATGATGTTGAAGAAGAACTTCGAATATTTCCAAGTTTAATTTCTGCTTTGCTTAAATGGAAAAAACATGAATGGGTCGTAATTGCAATTGAAAAAGAAGGAGTTGTTTATGGCTTTTATGCAAATAAAGGTCCAAATAATTCATCTGTTTCTTTTAATTGTAGTTTGCAGTACTTAATGAATAAATGCCAACAGCATAATTGCTATACGATTATGCGTTTTCATAACCATCCTAATGATAATCCTCAATACAAAACAGGTTTACTTGCAAGTAAGCAGGATTTAATTAGTGCTAAAGCCTGTTCAGATATTGTTGGTACGAAGTATAATTGGCTAGATTTCGTATGCGAGCGCGGTAGGTTCATAAAATACTATGAGTTATATTCGCAAAATTTTTTGCCAGCATGTGCCAAAATTGAAAGTATTATGGCACAAAATAATATTTCAAAATTAAGGAACTATAAACTTCATAGAGAATTAGGCTTTTTTCACTGATATTAAGGAGCATGAAAATATATGAAAGTGAAAGTTTTAGGGATACCTTTTAATATATCTGAGAATGATATTATTCCAAATGATATTCATACGTATCCTCCGGAAATAATAAAAATGCTAAACAATTATAAGGGTTTTAGAAATGATTTGTGCGAATTTTTAGTTTCCAATAAATGCAATATTGTATGTTGGCATTCAACACGATTAACCAAATTAGAAATAGCAGATATACAAAAAAACGGTATCAGTACTGATGATCATAAGGGCTTTTTTGAAAGCAAAATTAAAAATCTTCCACCAGTAATAACTTCGGATATAAAACAAAAATTACTTAAATATATAAGAAGTATAAATAGCTCTCAATCTGAAGGTAAAGTTTATGCTTCATATGGTATTTTCGATTTAAAAAAAGATTTGAGAAACGATAAAATTTTCTTAAAAAATTGGGGCGGTGAAACCATATATAACTACTATGAGAAGGGATTTACAAATGATTTGGAATTAAATTATATAAAACAGGAATTGAATAAAATTTCTTTTCCTTGTATAGTATGTTTAAGGATAAATTTTTCTAATTTAATAAAAAATAATACTTATTTCTTTGATGATTTTTGTAATCAACTTGAGAACTTTAATATTAGTGAAATTAGTGGTAATTTGTGTTATAATAGAAATGGTTTTGAGGTTGTTGATTTATTGAAATTAAATCACATAACTATATAGCTCAGTGATGAATCAAATATAACAATTTTAACGTGTGTTTTTAAAACAGTTTACTGGAAACCATTGCAAAAAACCACGGCTTTGATTTTGAACGCTTTGTGCGAAAGTCTTTTTAAAGTGGGGAGCGGATTGCCGCGCACCTTCGGTGCTCGCAATGACGGGGGAGATTGGAAACGGATTGCTACACGCCTGACGTCACTCGCAATGACAAACGGCGTGTCATTCTGAGTGCGGAGCACGAAAGAATCCGTAATCCCCTAAAAGGGAAAAACGGATTGCCGCGCACCTTCGGCGCTCGCAATGACGGGGGAGATTGGAAATGGATTGCCGCGCGCCTTACTCACTCTTGCGGTGCCC
>DJET01000082.1:29231-52808 GCA_002431945.1 Ruminococcaceae bacterium UBA5891
GAGCGCGAACAACTTTTGACCGCGGCGCCCGCCGTTGCTCGCTTTTTCCTGCACTGCAGCGAAAGCAACGTCACTCGCAATGACAAACGGCGTGTCATTCTGAGCGCATAGCGCGAAAGAATCCGTAATCTCCAATGACGGATATTTTACGCAGGTTTAACTGTTTTGGTTACTTATTGCTAACCTGCACAATTACAAAGTTAGTTTTCGCTAACTGATTGTTCACGGTGACGAAATTGAAAAAAATGTGCCGAAAATTCAATTTAGTTACTTGACAGAGCGGAAAAACGGGAGTATTATATCATATGGTTAGCGAGTGCTAATCAATTTTTAAGGACGCAGGTTAGCGTTGGCTAATCCGTTAAAAGAGAGGTAATCTTTATGATGCCGCTGAGTCTTGCAGGCATTGGTGAAGAAAACACCATAAAAAAAATAGGCGGAAGCCCGGAAGTAAAACAGCACCTTGAAAATTTGGGCTTTGTTGTGGGCGGAAGCGTGAAGATCGTTAATACCTTGGGCGGTAACGTTATTGTAAACGTTAAGGAATCAAGAGTTGCGATAAGCGAAGAAATGGCTCGTAAAATAATGGTATGAAATTCATACCGTATTATATAAAGGGGGATAAAGCAAATGAAAACTCTTAAATCTGCCAAAATCGGAGATACCTACACCGTAGTTAAGCTTCACGGCGAGGGTGCAGTAAAGCGCCGCATTATGGATATGGGTATTACCAAGGGCGTACAGGTTTATGTTCGCAAGGTAGCGCCGCTCGGCGATCCGGTGGAAGTTACCGTTCGCGGATATGAGCTTTCGCTCAGAAAAGCAGACGCCGATATGATCGAGGTTGAGTAAACCTTTTTGCGGCGCAAAGTTAGTTATTGCTAATTTAAGAAAGTGAGAGGATAAAAGCTATGGATATCAGAATTGCCCTTGCGGGTAACCCTAACTGCGGTAAAACAACACTTTTTAACGCGCTTACGGGTTCAAATCAGTTTGTCGGTAACTGGCCGGGCGTTACGGTTGAAAAAAAGGAAGGTAAGCTTAAAAAGCACGACGGCGTTATAATCACCGACCTTCCGGGTATATATTCGCTGTCGCCGTATACACTTGAAGAGGTTGTTGCAAGAAACTACCTTATTTCAGAGCGTCCCGACGCGATACTTAACATTATCGACGGTACAAACCTTGAAAGAAACCTTTATTTAACAACACAGCTCGTTGAGCTTGGTATACCGGTTGTTATCGCCATAAATATGATGGACGTTGTTCGCAAAAACGGCGATAAAATAAATACCGATGAGCTTTCACGTCAGCTCGGCTGCAAAATAGTGGAAATTTCCGCTCTTAAGGGCACGGGCATTATGGAAGCTGCAGAAGCTGCAATAGACGCCGCGAAGAACACAAAAACCGTTCCGCAGCACAGCTTTTCGGGTTGCGTAGAACACGCTATCGCTCATATCGAGGAAGCTGCGGTTCACAATATGCCCGAAGAACAGCAGCGCTGGTATGCGATAAAGATCTTTGAGCGCGACGATAAGGTTTTGGCTCAGCTTAACATAGATTCGGCTACATTGGCTCATATCGATCAGGATATAACCGCAGCCGAAAAGGAAATGGACGACGACGCGGAATCCATTATCACAAATGAACGTTATATTTACATAGCATCGATCATTAAGGCATGCTACAAGAAAAAGAATGTAGGCAAGCTTTCTTCTTCCGATAAAATAGACAGAGTTGTTACAAACCGTTGGCTCGGTCTTCCTATTTTTGCTCTTGTAATGTTCCTTGTTTACTATATCTCAATGGTAACAGTAGGCTCTGCCGCTACCGATTGGGCTAACGACGGTCTGTTCGGAGACGGTTGGCACCTTTTGGGTATAGGCTCTAAGGCTTACAGCGCCGAGGCGGACGATTATACCGCCGCCGCACAGGCTGTTCAGGCGTTTACCGATATCGACGTTACTGCCGATGATTTTGACGCCGATGAGGCTCTGAGCGAAATGAAGAGCTTTAAGGGCGATTCCAAAACCGCTGAGGTTGACGTAGAAGACGAAGAGACATTGGCTGTAAATACAATGACGGCTTATTACTCCGAGGTTCCCTCAGACCTTTCAAAGGACGAAGAGGAAGAAACCGTTGCAATGTCTTATAAAGACGCCGTTAAGTATTTTGAGAAAAACGGCTTTGACGAACCCGATCCGGCGGATTACGGCGTTTGGGTTCCCGGTATACCCGTGCTTGTAGGCGACGGACTTGACAAGGCAGGCGCTGCCGATTGGCTTTCAGGTCTTATTAACGACGGTATCGTAGCCGGTGTAGGCGCGGTTCTCGGCTTTGTTCCGCAGATGCTCGTTTTGTTCTTACTGTTAGCCTTCCTTGAAGCCTGCGGTTATATGTCGCGTATAGCATTCGTGCTTGACCGTATTTTCCGCAAATTCGGTCTTTCGGGTAAATCGTTTATTCCTATGCTTATCGGTACAGGCTGCGGTATCCCCGGAATTATGGCTTCGCGTACCATTGAAAACGAACGCGACCGCCGTATGACTATTATGACAACAACATTTATTCCCTGCGGCGCTAAGGTTCCGTTTATTGCAATGATCGCAGGCGCTATCTTCGGCGGTTCCGCACTTGTTGCAACCTCGGCTTACTTTATCGGTATGGCTGCAATAATCGTTTCAGGCATTATGCTTAAAAAGACAAAAATGTTCTCAGGCGATCCGGCTCCGTTCGTTATGGAGCTTCCGGCTTACCACTGGCCGACCCTCGGCAACGTTCTCCGCTCAATGTGGGAGCGCGGCTGGTCCTTTATAAAGAAGGCAGGAACAATAATCCTTCTTTCAACCATACTCGTTTGGTTCACAACATACTTCGGTTGGGCAGACGGCTCGTTCGGAATGTTAGAGGAGGATCAGATAAGCTCTTCTATCCTTGCTAAGATCGGCGGCGCTATTGCCTGGATATTCAAACCTCTCGGCTGGGGCAACTGGAAAGCGGTTGTTGCTTCCATTACCGGTCTTGTTGCTAAGGAAAACATTGTTGGTACTCTCGGTATACTTTACGGCGGCGGAGACGCAAGCGTTTACCACAATATTGCCGCTGCATTTACGGGAATTACCGCTTATTCGTTCCTTGTGTTCAACCTGCTTTGCGCGCCCTGCTTTGCGGCTATCGGCGCAATCAAGCGTGAAATGAACAGCCAGAAGTGGACATGGTTTGCAATCGGTTATCAGTGCGGCTTTGCTTACCTTATAGCTCTTATGATAAACCAGTTCGGCGGCCTGTTCACAGGAAACGTAAATGTTATAGGTCTTATTTTCGCAGTTGCGGCTTTGGCGCTTATAGTTTATATGTTGGTTCGCCCCTATAAAGAGGCTACAAAGCTTACCGCTAAGGTTAAGGTTTAATTTACCCCCTAATTTTGTGAAAAGGAGTCCTCTTTATGCTGATGTGGTTAAAAGCAAATGCAGCAACCATAATTATAAGCCTGATACTTATTGCCGTGGTTGCCGCGGTTATCGTGTCGATAGTTAAGAATAAGAAAAAAGGCAAATCCTCCTGCGGTTGCAACTGTGCTCACTGTGCTATGGCGGGCTCCTGCCACAAGAAATAATATTAAAGGGAGACCGCGTTTTGCGGTCTCCCTTGCCTTTTAAACAGAAGTAAGCAACAGCTAACTGAAGGGAGTATAAAAATGCCTATTGTAGAATTTAAAAATGTAAGCCGCGTATATACAAGCGGCGACCACGAATTAAAGGCGCTTGATAATGTTAATCTGACGCTTGACGAGGGTAAGTTCATTGTAATTTTGGGACCCAGCGGCGCAGGTAAAAGCACGCTTTTAAACCTGCTCGGCGGTCTCGACAGCCCCACAAGCGGTAAAATTATTGTAGACGGTAAGGATATTTCGGATTTATCGGGCGATGAGCTGGCGGTATACCGTGCGGCTAAGGTGGGATTTGTATTTCAGTTTTATAATCTTGTGCCCACGCTTACCGTGCACGAAAACGTCGCGCTTGTAAAGGAAATAGCGCCCGACGCGCTTTCCGCAACCAAAATGCTTGAGGAGGTAGGACTTTCGGACCACCTTAAAAATTTCCCGTCTGAGTTATCGGGCGGCGAGCAGCAAAGGGTGTCTATTGCGCGTGCGCTTGCCAAAAATCCGAAAATTCTGCTTTGCGACGAGCCTACCGGCGCGCTTGATTCTCAAACGGGCGTATTGGTGCTTAAATTGCTTTTAAAAATGGCAAGGGATTACGGCAAAACAATTGTTATTGTAACCCACAACCAAAACATTGCGAAAATGGCTGATGTGGTAATGCGTGTTAAAAACGGGAAAATATTATCGTGCGAGGAGCAGGAAAATCCCGTTTCTGCCGACGACATTGACTGGTAAAGGCGGTAGTTTAAATGCTGTTTAAAAAACTTATCAGAACAATGGGGCTTTACAGAGCGCAGTTTATATCAATGATAATAATGATAGCGCTCGGCGTGGGTATTTTCGTAGGCTTTAATATGGAATGGGTAAGCATTGACGAAAATACTTCGGAATTTTTTAAAGAAACAGGCTTTGCAGATTACCGCATTTCCTCGGAAAAGGGCTTTTCAAAGGAAGAGCTTGAAAGCATTAAAAAGATTTCGGGCGTTGAAGATGCGTCGCGCTTTCTTTCGGTTAACGCGGACGTTAAGGAAAAAAGCGGCGACGGAGCGGCGCTTACCGTAACCGAAAACGCCGATGTTTCGGGTATGATGCTGATTTCGGGAGAAAAATACAGTAAGGACGATACCGACGGCGTATGGCTTTCGGATAAATATGCCGCCGCCAACGGCTTTAAGTTAGGCGACAGCATTACGTTCAAATATAAAAATCTTGAAATTAAGTGTAAAATAAAGGGGCTTATAAAGGCTTCGGAATATCTTATCTGCGTGCGTGATTCAAGCCAGCTTATGCCCGATTTTGATACGTTCGGCTTTGCTTATATTTCGCCTGCGCTTTATAAAAAGAGCGCCGGAGCGGAATTTTATCCGCAAATAAACGTTATTTCCGATTTGAATAAAAAGGAATTTACCGAAAAAACGGAAAAGGCTCTCGGTAAAACCACACTTATCTTAACAAAGGAAGAGTCCGGCTCGTATTCCTTAGCACAGGGCGAGGCGGACGAGGGCAAAACAATGGGAGCCGTTTTGCCGGTGCTGTTCCTGCTTATAGCCGTGCTTACGATGGTCACCACAATGCACCGCCTTACCGCAAAGGAAAAGACTCAGATAGGAACCCTTAAAGCGCTCGGTTTTAAAAACAGGCGCATATTAAGGCATTATACCTCTTACGCATTTATGATCGGTATTTTAGGCACCGCAATAGGTATAGGTCTTGGCTATTCGGTTGCATATTTTATAATGAATCCGAACGGTACAATGGGCACATATTTCGATATGCCGTATTGGCACCTTAAAATGCCGGGTTTCTGTATAATTGTAATGGCGGCTATAATAGTTCTGCTTACATTTATCGGTTTCCTTTCGGTAAAGCAGATGCTTAAGGGCACCGCGGCGGACGCACTTCGTCCTTACACTCCTAAAAAAATGAAACCGCTTGCCATTGAAAAAACAAAGGCTTTTCATAAGCTTTCCTTCGGTACACGGTGGAATATGCGCGATATTATGCGCCATAAATCAAGAACGGCTATGAGCCTTGTAGGTATTATCGGCTGCACGATATTGGTGGTAGGCTCGCTTGGTATGCGCGATACAATGGCGGAGTTTTTAAGTATGTATTACGACGGCGCGCTCAGGTATTCTTCAAGAATATATTTTTCAGAGGACGCAACCGCCGAGCAGCGCGATAAAATAAGCGAGGAATACGGCGGAGACCGCAGCGCTACCGTTGGGGTGCAGATAGAGGACAAAACGGTTTCGCTTGATATTTACGGGCTTAAAAACAATACGGTGCGTTTTCCCTCCGATAAAGGCGGCTACACCGATTTAAAGGATAACGGAGCATATATTTGCGAACGCCTTGCGGAAGAATTTGAGCTTGATACAGGCGATACGTTTGTATTAAGTCCTTACGGAACGGATAAAAAATACACCCTAAAGCTTAACGGAATTATAAGAAGCACATCTGAATGTGTGGTTATAACCGAAGAATATGCCGATACTCTTAATATTGACTATACCCCCGATTCGGTATATACTAAAACCGTAAAGAAGGATATTAAATCCGACGCGGCAATTAAAACCGTGCAGTCAAAGCAGGCTATTATGGATTCGTTTGATTCGTTTCTTGAAATAATGAATTCAATGATTTTCGTTCTTGTGGGCGGAGCGCTTGTGCTCGGAATTGTTGTGCTTTACAACCTCGGTGTTATGAGCTATACCGAGCGTTACCGCGAAATGGCAACCTTAAAGGTTGTGGGCTTTAAGGACGGAAAGATCGGAAGATTGCTTATAGGGCAGAATATGTGGCTTTCGCTTTTGGGCATTATAGTCGGTCTGCCGCTCGGCGCGTTTACGCTTGATTATCTGCTTAAAAAAATGGCTTCCGAATATGAAATGCGAATGTATATAGGCCCTGTTACTTACATAGTAAGTATTGCCCTTACCTTCGGGGTTTCGCTTTTGGTAAGTCTTATGGTTGCGCGCAAAAATAAAAAAATAGATATGGTTGAAGCGCTTAAGGGCGCGGAATAATCAGTAAAAATATCGGTCGAGATCGTTTGAAAGAGCCACCGCCTTCATATGGTTTTCAAGTCGGCTTGCCGTTATATGCAGCTCTGACGCGGAATGTATGCAGTCGCCTATTTTGCGAAGCTGCGACTGCATATCGGCGGGCAGCGATAAAAAGTATTTTCGCGTGCTTGCGCTTTCGTTTATTAAATCGTGCAGGGAATTATATTTCACGGTTTTCATTCCTTTCAAGATATATAATTCACCTGCCTTTTAAAAAAATACAAGGGAAGAATTGTTATGATAAAAACTGTACTTAAAATTGACGGTATGATGTGTTCAATGTGCGAAGCGCATATTAACGACGCCGTTCGTAAATATTTTAATGTTAAAAAGGTTTCTTCATCGCATACCAAGGGCGAGACGGTAATTTTATCCGAATCAGAGCTTGATAAATCGCAGATAGAAAAGGTTATAGGCGAAACCGGATACGAGCTTAAAGGGATCACAAGCGCCGCCGCAGAAGAGAAAAAAGGTCTTTTCGGTTTCTTTCACAAAAAATAAAGCTATGGAAAACAAAAGTAAAACAAATGAAAAATTAGCGCACGAAATATGCCGTTATTTAACCGAGCATATGGAAAGCCGGATAACTATACAAATGCTTTCCGATCGCTTTCACGTTTCGGGTACGGGTATTAAATGCGCCTTTAAGTCGGTTTACGGCGAATCGGTTTATGCGTATATCAGAAAGCAAAAAATGCTTTCCGCCGCAAAAGAGCTTAAAACAACCGATAAAAGCGTGCTTGAAATTGCAGGCAGCTACGGCTATGATAACGGTTCTAAATTTGCCAAGGCGTTTCGCGACTGTGTGGGTATGTCTCCGCTTGCATATCGAAAAAACGGGTAATTTGTCTAAATGGAGCAGAAAATGCAATTCCGTAAACATATAATTATCAATAAACAATAATGTACGGAGGTATTACCGATATGTCATGGGGTAAATTAGGTTTGTTTGCAGGCGGCGTGCTTTTCGGAACGGCAGGGCTTAAAATACTGTCAAGCAAGGACGCTAAAAAGGTTTATACTCATACTACTGCCGCGGCTTTGCGCGCTAAGGAATGTGTAATGACCGCTGCTACTGCTATTAAAGAAAATGCCGACGATATTCTTGCAGACGCTAAAAAAATCAACGAAGACCGTGCGGTTGCCGCTGAGGAAATCGAGGATAGTTCCGATAAAGCTTCGGAAGAATAGAAAAGAAAACCGCCGGAAGTTTTTCCGGCGGTTTTTTAATCGAGGTATGCTGTATGAGATGTGTAATTATGCACGAAACGCGCGGCAGAATGCGCGTTCACATTAAAAAAAGCAGAATGACGCTTAACGAAGCCGATATACTTGAATATTATCTGCGCGCGGTAAACGGAGTTAACGAGGTTAAGGTATACGACCGTACCTGCGACGCGGTAATTGTATTTGAAAGCGGCAGGGAAAGCGTTATAGCGGCGCTTGCACGCTTTTCGTTCAGCGATACGGCTGCCGAAACGTTGGTTCCCGAACATACGGGCAGGCAGCTTAACCGTGAATTTGAGGATAAGCTGTTTTTTACCGCGGTTGGCAGAGCTTTAAAATCGCTGTTTTTGCCTATGTCGGTGCGAAGTATTCTTGCGGTATTTTATGCCGCAAAATATATTAAGCATGGTATTAAATGCCTTATAAGGGGAAAAATCGAGGTTCCCGTGCTTGACGCAACGGCAATTTCGGTCTCGCTTTTGCGCGGCGATTTTAAAACCGCGTCTTCAATTATGTTTATGCTTAAATTGGGCGAAATACTTGACGATTGGACCCACCGCAAATCGGTTGACGATTTAGCGCGTACAATGTCCCTCGGCGTAGATAAGGTATGGCTTAAAAACGGGGAACAGGAAATACTTGTACCCGTAAAGGAAATTGCCGTGGGCGACGAAATAGTTGTAAGAACAGGCAATATGATTCCGCTTGACGGCAGGGTTATTTCCGGGGAAATGACGGTCAATCAAGCCTCAATGACCGGCGAATCCGCCGCCGTGCCGAAAAAACAGGGCGGTATTGTGTATGCCGGAACGGTTGTGGAGGACGGCGAGTGCGTTATACGGGTTGAGAAGGGCGCAGGCGGCGGAAGGTACGACCGTATTGTTAAAATGATAGAGGAATCCGAAAAGCTTAAATCCGATACCGAGGATAAGGCTTCTCACCTTGCGGATAAATTGGTTCCGCTGAGCCTCGGCGCTACCGCTCTTACATATTTAATAACTAAAAATCCCTTAAAAGCGCTTGCAATTTTAATGGTGGATTTTTCCTGCGCTTTAAAGCTTTCTATGCCGGTTGCGGTGCTTTCGGCTATGAAAGAGGGCAGCAGCCTTAACATTTCGTTTAAGGGCGGTAAATTTATTGAAGCCGTTGCCGAGGCGGATACAATAGTTTTCGATAAAACGGGCACGCTTACAAAGGCTACGCCGCGCGTTGCACGCATTGTTACCTTCGGCGGAGGGGACGAGACCTCTGTTTTGCGCATAGCCGCCTGTCTTGAGGAGCATTATCCGCACTCTATTGCAAACGCCGTTGTGAAAGAGGCAAGTGATAGGGGAATAAGCCACGAGGAATGCCATTCAAAGGTTGAATATGTTGTTGCACACGGCATTATAGGCATTGTAGACGGTGAACGCGTGGTTATAGGCAGTCATCATTTTGTGTTTGAAGACGAGGGCTGCACCGTACCCGATAAAGAGCTTTTCAATTCTCTGCCGGACGAATATTCCCACCTGTATATGGGTATAGGCGGCTCGATGGCGGCAGTTATATGCATTGAAGACCCGATAAGGGAGGAAGCCCCCGAAGTTATAAAAGCGCTTTATAACGAAGGCTTTAAGCATATTGTTATGATGACGGGCGACAGCGAACGCACCGCAAGGTCGGTTGCCGATAAGCTCGGCATTAAAGAATATTATTCCGAGGTTTTGCCCGAAGATAAGGCGGCGTTTGTAAAACAGGCTCATAAAAACGGCAGCCGTGTTGTAATGATAGGGGACGGCGTTAACGACGCGCCCGCTCTTTCCGAGGCGGATGCAGGTGTTGCGGTAAATTCGGGTGCCGCGATAACTAAAGAAATTGCCGATATTACCGTAACGGGCGATGATCTTTACTCTCTTGTTACTATGAAACGCCTTGCCGATAACCTTATGCGGCGTATACACGGAAATTACCGATTTATAATGTCGTTCAATACGGCGCTTATAGTTTTGGGCGTTGCGGGCGTTTTGCCTGCCTCAACCTCGGCTTTGCTGCATAATACGTCTACTCTTGCAATCAGCCTTAAAAGTATGACAAATTTGCTGTAATTCGGTCTTTTCGGAGCCTTTTCCTTTCCGTTCGGAGCGGAAAAGGCTTATTTTATTTGCTAATATATAGTTGGAAATGCCTTAGGGCATTTAAATTTTGAAGTTTAGTTAGCATATGCTAACTAAAAGAAAGGGAGCTTGCCGTGAGCGTTGTAATAGTAGGCGGTAACGAATGTATGGAAAGAAGATATAAGGAGCTTTGCCGTGAATATTCCTGCAAAGCCAAGGTATACACAAAAATGAACGGCAGTATGAAAAATATCGGAACTCCGGATCTGTTAGTGC
Organism: Ruminococcaceae bacterium UBA5891; assembly: GCA_002431945.1. Lineage (GTDB taxonomy): Bacteria > Bacillota > Clostridia > Oscillospirales > Acutalibacteraceae > UBA737. The sequence continues at coordinate 39,560 of DJET01000082.1, forward strand.
TTTTTACAAGCACGATGTCGCATAAAATGCTGCGTTCGGTTATAAGTGAAACAAAGGGGCAGAATATAAAGGTGGCGCATTGCCATACAAGCAGTATGTCGGCACTTAAAAATGTGCTTGATATACATACAAGGGAGAAAACTCAATGTCCTATGAGCTGATAATAGAACAATGCTCGCCTACGCTTGCGGGTATAAAAACCGGCAGTCTTTTTTCGGTGCCGAACGAGGATAAAAAGGAATTTAAGGAAAATATTAAACGGTTAAACAGTGTGCTGGTTCCGCGCGGACTTCGCCTTATACCCGTAAAGCAGCTTAAAAACCGTGTGTTGATTTATCTTTACCGGCCGAATAGACTTAAACGCGATCTTGAAGATTCGCTTGCCGAAAATATACTTTTGCAAAAAAATTACCCCACGGATAACGCCGACCGCTGCGTGGCGGAGCTTATAAAGCGGCTTAAGTCCGGCGAGGATTTTCCGCATGAGGTAGGTTTGTTTTTGGGCTATCCCGCAGAGGATGTAAACGGCTTTATTAAGTACGGCGCAAAAAACGCAAAGTACAACGGCGTATGGCGCGTTTACGGCGACTGCGAAACCGCAAAGAAAAAATTTGCGCTTTATAATAAATGTACGGGCTTATATAAAAAGGCGTACAGCAGGCACAATTCATTTAATAAGCTTATAGTAAGCTGTTAATAAAAGAAAGAAGGAAATTTTTATGAGTAAAATTGCAGTGGTTTATTGGAGCGGCACGGGTAATACCGAGGCTATGGCGGCGGCGGTAAGCGAAGGCGCAAAAAGCAAGGGCGCCGAGGTTTCGGTTTTTACTGCGGCTGAATTCAGCGCAGATATGGCAGACAGCTTTGACGGTATTGCTTTCGGCTGCCCGGCAATGGGGGCTGAGGTGCTTGAAGAGACCGAGTTTGAGCCGATGTTTAATTCGGTTGAAAGCAAGCTTAAGGATAAAAAGGTTGCCCTTTTCGGCTCGTACGGCTGGGGCGACGGCGAATGGATGAGAAACTGGGAAGACGTATGCCGTGCAGACGGTGCAAATCTGGTTATCGACAGCGTTATTTGTAACGACGCACCCGACGACGACGCTATAAACGCCTGCAAGGCATTGGGCGCTGCCTTAGCATAAAAACATAAAACTATAAGTAAAAAAGTGCGGATCTTCCGCACTTTTTGTTTTTTTATATTATTGCGCAAACTGTTTATACAGCTCTATCTGACCGTGAAACGCCGGCCAACGCGAGGAATTTTTAAGAGTAACCGCTATATAGCGGTTTTTTGTTGTGTTATTGCTTCCGAACGAGGCTATACAATATCCCGATTCGTTCACAAAACCGGTTTTGCCGCCCTCAATGGTTGCGGTTTCAGGCTCTGTGCCATACATATAATTAAAAAGCGTTGCGGACATCTGTATACCTTCGGGGTGCTGTTCGGTAGGAGATGAGGTATACTGATAGGTTGAAAGAATTTTTTTGCAAAGCGGGTTTTCAATTGCCGTTTCAAGAATTATCGCCATATCGTAAGCGCTTGTATAATGCTCCTTATCAAAAAGCCCAGTAACATTTGTAAAATGCGTATCCTTTAAGCCCAAAGCCTTTGCCTTATCGTTCATAAGCTTTACAAAGCCCTCTTCGCTGCCGCCGAGCTTTATTGCAAGCCCGATTGCCGCGTCTGCGCCCGACGGCAGGATAGTGCCGTATAAAAGGTCGGTCATATTTATTTTTTCACCGTTTGTAAAGCCGGCAACCGTAGCCTCGGCAATATAAAGCTTATCGGTAATATCAAGCGTCATGGTAAAGGTATCTTCGTAATTTTTTATGTTTTCAGCCGCAACAAGCAGCGTCATAATCTTTGTGGTTGAAGCAGGGTACAGCCGTTCGTGCGGCGCTCTTGAAGCAACTATATTATGCGTATCAAGATTAACAATTACAGCGCCTGCCGCGTCGTTTGTATCGGGAAATGCGGCTGTGCTTTCGGTTTCGGCGTAGGATATTTTGGGTGTTTCCGGTTCTTTTTTGGGCGCGCTGTATTTAACGCCCTGATTTTCGGCATTTTGGGGTATGGCTTTTTTAGCGGCGTTTTTGTGTACCGACACGCTTATTAAAGCAATTAACCCCGCAAGCAAAACCGCCGTTAAAATTAAAAACGGTTTTTTAATGCGTATTACCTTATAAACCCTACGGCTTTTTTGAGCCGTTTTTTCTTTTGGGGGCTTAATATGCGCTCTTTCATTCGATATTCGGTTTTCAAGCGATTTAAAATAATCGCTGTAATTTTTTTCGTCGTTATTATACGCCATCAAAACCGCTCCGTTAAAAAAGTGTTAAAACCCTCTGCCGGCGCCGCCTCCGCCGAATGAACCGCCGCCGCCGGAAAATCCTCCTCCGCCGAACGAACCGCCGCCGCCGGAAAATCCTCCTCCGCCGAACGAACCGCCGCTGTGACCGCCGAAGCCTCCGCCTGAAAATCCGCCGAAGCCCCCGCCGCCGTGCGGGGGACCGCCGAACCAAAAGAAACGCCTGTGCCTGCGGCCGAATATCAATAAATAAAAGAAAACAAGCGCAAGAAGCAATATCCACGAAACCGCAACCTTGGCGGTATAAGGGTCTACCTCTGTTTCCGAATCCTCTATCGGGGTATATCCCTCCTCAGGCTCTTCGCCGTATTCAATATATACCTCGTTAATTACGGCGCGCGAAATTTCAAGCAAGCCCTTTGAAAAGTTGTTTTCCTTAAGATAGCTTAAGCCGTAATCGTCTATAATTCTGCCTGTTTTGCTGTCGGGCAGCGCGCCCTCAAGACCGCCGCCTACGGCTATATAAATTTGCCTTTCTGCCGTTGAAAGCAAAATCACAACGCCGTTATCCTTGTCCTTTTGACCTACGCCCCATTGTCTTCCGAGGTTGAGCGCATAATCGGCAGGCTCTTCGCCGTTAAGCGATTTTACGGTAACCGTTACCACCTGTGCGGTTGTTTTGTCGTTAAGCGCCGCCGCGCGCGAAAAAATCTCTTCCTCGTCCGCACTGTCTATAACATCGGCAAAATCGTTTACAAAAAAACGCGATGTCGGCTCGGAATATTTATTTGCGGCAAAAACCGAAAGGGTGAATACAGCAGCGGTAAATAAAACCGCCGCCGCTTGTTTGAAAATTTTATTCATATAAATTTTGATCAGCTAAAGCTTACCTGCGGTACGCTTTCCGTTCCTGCCTGCGCCTCAAAGTAGGTGACCTTTTCAAAACCGAAAATACCCGCTATAATGTTTTTGGGGAACTTTTTAACCGAAACATTGTATTCCTTTGCGGCGGAGTTATAATCCTTGCGAGCCTGCGCTATTCTGTTTTCGGTGCCTGCAAGCTCATCTTGAAGAGCAGTGTAGGATTTATCCGCCTTAAGCTCAGGATATGCTTCGGTAATGGCGTTTACCCAAACCGAAATAGCGCCGTCAAGCTTATTTGCGGCCTCGGCCTGCTCCTCTGCGGTTTTAGCGCCCGATACTGCCGAGCGTGCCTCTGTAACGGCGGTATAGGTGCTTTTTTCATAATCGGAATAGCCCTTAACCGTAGCAACAAAGTTGGGAATAAGATCCGCTCTTCTTTGCAACTGTGTTGAAATGGTTGCCTGTGCGTTATCTACCTGCTCACGCTGTTCGACAAGACCGTTGTACGAGCCTGCAACACCGCCTATTATCAAGCCGATTACCGCAAGAACCGCCAAAAGTATTATTATGCCTTTTTTCTTCATAACAGCCACCTTAGCCTTTTTCAGAAATATAAAACCATTATAATATATAACGGATCAAATTTCCACTAAAATTTGATTTCCACTAAATTTTTAAATATTTTGAAATTGCCTTTGCTGCCGGAAAAGCAACCGCAAAGCCGCATATTATTTCCACCAAGCCGTTAATACCAACGAAAAGTAAAATAAACATAATCGGGTTCGCGGCGCCCATTGCGCTTACAAAGCCCTGTATATAATCGGTTCTGTAAAAAAACAAAACAAGCGAGGACATAAAGAAAACGGTATTTAAAAGAGGGGCTGCAAGCGAAGCTGTAAGCAGTGCGGGAATATCGCTTTTGCAGCCGGCTTTAAGCGCTTTGTAAATTAAGCCCGCCAAAAGACCTGCAAGTATTCTTGTAGGTACGCACACAATAAATGTAAAAACGGGATTTATAGCTAAAAGTGCCGCGCCGAAGTGGCTGTAGCCTAAGCATTGCAAAAAAGATACCGCGCCGAATACCGCACCCAAAACGGCGCCGCCCGAAGGACCGTAAAGTATTGCGCCGATTGCCACCGGTATCATTGTGAACGTGATCTCAAGCCCTAACGTTTTAAGCGGCACAAACGCCACTATTGCCGTTATTGCGGCAAGGACCGACAGAACCGTAAGCTTTTGAATTTTTTTTCTGTTTGACATAAAATTACCTCCGATACTCTCCGTTAGACGGTAGAGTTCATAATATTTTATATATAATCAGCGTAAGCTGTTGTTTTGGCTATTCTTCGTCCTCTTTATCGTCAAAAAGTTCCGAGTCTATTTTAAATCCGCCCGAAAAGCCGTTTTCCATATGCGGAATTTCAATTTCGGCGTCATCGCTTAATATGCTTTCCTTTGCGCCGTCTTCAAAGCGTTCGGCCAAAAGTCTGCGCGCGTCCTCGCGGTCCTCAAGGCGCCATTTTGCTATCAGCATATCGCCTTCGGGATAGCAGGTGTCCGACGGGTGCTTTTTGGAATAAAGCGTAAATATTAAAATGTAGAGAAGCAATAAAACACACGCTCCGCCCGTTATCATAAGCCCGTTTACAAGCCCCGGCGTTTTATATTCAAAGCGTATTTCACTGGTTCCCTTATCTACCTTAACCGCCATAAAGCCCGCGTTTACCTTTTCAATTTCGGCAGGCTCGCCGTTAACGTAGGCGCTCCAGCCCTCGTCGTACGGAACCGAGAAGAAAACAAGATTTGCCTTATCGCGGGTAACCCTTGCGGTAAATCCGTGATTATCGGTTTTAAAGGATAAAGCCGACGTTTCTCTGCGTTTTTCGCAGTCGTATTCCATAGCCTCGTCCGTAAGGGAAAGGGTAGTGCCTTCGTCGTAATCGTAGGGCGGTGTTTCGGTGGCTTCGATATTTTCAAGTATATCGGAATACTTTTTAATCTGCTTATCGTCAAGCAATATCGCCTTAAGCATAAGCTGGGCGCGGTTGGATTTTGAATATGAATCGCAAAAATCATAGCTCATATAATAGTCGTAAGAAAAACCGTAGGGGATATAATTTTTGTTTTCATATATATAGTATCCGCCGCTTGTTTTTACGTATTCATAATTCGGCATACGCGGCTCGTCGTCTTCGTCAAGAAAGCTTTCGCCGTTTTTGCGGTTTAAAAGGTACTTGACCGATAAAAGCGGACGTATTGCCGCCTGCTTTACTTCAGGTCTGCTGCCTACGCTGCGCTCAACGCCGATATAATCGTAAAATTCAAAAATCGAAGCGGGAACCACCGAATGGAAGGCGTTGATTCCGGGATATCCCAAATACATAGAGGTGTTATCCACACCGTCGTAAACGTCTATGCGGTATCCGTCGCTTTTTTCAAGCTCTACGCTGCCCTCTATAAGCTGGTCTATCATAACCTCTTTAATTTCGTAAGAGTGCGATCTGCCGCAGGCTATAAAGAAATTGCCGTAAACCGCCGCTATAATGCAAACGCAGGCAACGGCGCCCCTGTAAAAGCCCTGACGGTCGCTTTTAAGTGTCTTAAGCAGCATACCGAGTATTATAAGGCTTACTATCGCGATCGCGCAGGTTACCCAATAGCGGAAAACATACATACCGTCCTCGCTTTGAGAGTAAAGCCCGAAAATAATATTATCCTTTGAATCCTTTTGCGGGAAAAGACCTATTGTAAGGGTTATTGCAGCGGTAATTCCGAATACCCATTTATATGCCGAGGACCAGTTTACGCTGTCGTCCTCCGTAAGCGAAACGGTGGCAAGGCACATCATAAGTACGGGCATATAAAACCATCTTGCGTAATAAGCGGTGTTAAATGCGTAAAACGCGCTGTTTAAAATCGGCACAAGCGCCATAAATATGCAAATGCCGATTACGCGTTTAAGCCAGCTGCCCTTGCGGTTTGAAAACCACGCGAACACGCCGACCATACTGAATAACGGCAGCCAACCGCCGAGCGAGGACCACTTAACGTCCGCTCCCGGAAAGAATACGGGCCGCGCGGGAATATCCGGCGGAAAGAAGAAGCATTCGAAAATATTGCCGTATATCTGCTCCTTGCCGTACATAATGGCGTTCCAGCCGAGCAGTATGCTTGAAATACGCTCGTTTCCGAGTATGGCAAGCACGCTGGGAAGAAGTAAAAACGCGGCAAGCGCAACGCCGAGCACCGCCTCGAACACAAGGGCGATAAAACGCGAAAAACGTGGTTTTATTGCGCCCGAAAACAGCCGTACAAAGAAGTATATAACCGTGAAAACAACCATTCCGAAGAAGAAAAAGTAATTGCTTACGGCGCACAGTGCAACCATAAGGGCAAATACAAAGCGGCGGTTTTCCGTTATAAGAAGCTCAAGCGATAAAAGAAGCAGCGGAAAGAAAATTATCGCTTCGTGAAAGTGATTAAAGAATATGTTGTAAACCGAAAAGCCCGAAAAGGCGTAAAGCAGACCGCCGAGCCTTGCCGCAGACGAGGTGCGCGTGAAGCGGCGGATATAGCAGTACGACGTTAGCGCCGCGCAGGCGAATTTTAAAATAAGCAGCGGTCCCATAAGGTAGGGAACCATAAAGTTTGGAAAAGGAATCGTAAGCCAGAAAAACGGACTGCCGAGCAAATAAAAGCTGTAAGAGCCTATAAAATTTGCGCCGAGATCGGTAGTCCAGCTCCAGAAAATATTTCCCTCCTTTACCGCTTTATGGCATTGCTGGTAAAACGGTATTTGTTGAACGTTAAAATCGCCGTAAAAGGTAAAATATCCTTCGCCGAGTATCATATACGGCACAAAAAGCGCCGCCGCGGTAACAAGTGCAATTATAAAAGTCGAAAAGTATTTTTCTTTTTGGGGCCTTAGTGCAGTCAGCTTTGAAGAAGAAAATCCCATTAAAATACGTCCTTTTTAAAATTAGTTATTGATATTATAACATTAAATGATATAATATTCAACAAAGGACGTGAATTATTTTGCAAAATCATTTTTATGCTGTGCTGTCCCGTATGAAAAATATTTACCGTTGGGGGCTTATGCGCAATACCCGCCGTGAAAATTTAAGCGAGCATTCTCTTGAAACGGCTTTTATCGCGCACGCGCTCTGCATTATAGGAAACGAGCGTCTGGGCGGCGATTACGATCCATGCTTTGCGGCGACCGCGGCAATGTTCCACGATACTACCGAGATAATAACGGGCGATATGCCTACGCCCATAAAGTATTACAACAGTGAAATTAAAACCGCATATAAGCAAATTGAGGCGGCGGCAGGCAAAACTCTTACCGATATGCTGCCTGATGATTTTAAGAAAGATTTTGAAAATATATATTCGCCCGATGAAAACACCGCACAGATCATTAAAGCGGCGGACAAGCTTTCGGCGCTGATAAAGTGCATAGAGGAGCTTAATACCGGCAATCTTGAATTTTTTGACGCAGAAAAAACCGTAAGAAGGGCGGTAGAGGATATGCACTGCCCCGAAGCGGACATTTTTTTAAAGGAATTTATACCGAGCTTTTCGCTCTCGCTTGACAAACAAAAGGAGGAAACCGAAAATGACTGATCAAAAGGCAATGGCTTACGTTAATATGTACGGGGTTTTGGGCGCGCTTGAAAACCTGTGCGGACTTGACGCTAAGGCAAAGGAAATTTTAAAGGAAATAAAAAAGCCCGTGGCGCTGTGCTTTGACGTTAAGGAAGGGCCCTGCCGCACGTTTCACTTTGATAACGCGGGCTGTAAGATTACCGAGGGCAGCGGCGGCGCAGACTGCAAAATGAACTTTTCTTCGCCCGAAAGGTTTAACCTTTTAATAAACGAAAGCAAGCCGGGCGTTCCCGTAAAGGGCGCCGTAAAGCTGCTTAAATTTTTAACGGGACCATTTACTAAGCTTACCGCAAGGCTTGAAGAGGTGCTGAGACCTGATGAAAAAGCGCTTGCCGATCCCGCTTTTTTTGAAGAAAACACACTGCTTACAATGTACGTTATAGCAGGCGCGGTTTCAGCGCTTGCAAATACCGACCCGATTGCAAAAATATCCGCCGAAAACACGCCCGACGGCGACGTTTACCTTGGCATTAAGGATAAGGCGGCTGTTACCGTAAGCGTTAAGGACCATCATTTTACAACAATAAAGTCTTCGCCCGAAAATCCGCGCGCTTTAATGGAGTTTGCAAGTATAGAGCTTGCAAACGGGCTGTTTGCCGGTAAGGTTTCCACAATAAACGAAATGTGCAAGGGAAATATACGCTTGGCAGGCGTGCTTTCAATGGTAGATAACATAAACCGTATACTTGACCGCGTTTCGGTATACTTAGCTTGAGAGGGGATTTAAAATGAGTAAATATCCTGAATATTCACATAAAAAAAGCCGCGAGTGGTTTGACCGTGCGCTTAATGTTATTCCGTCCGGTATATACGGTCATTTAGGACCGTCCGAAGGACTTTTCCTGCCGCTTGAAAAGTGGCCGCTTATAAGCTCTAAGGCAGAGGGTACATATTTTTGGGATATGGACGGCAACCGTTACATAGACCTTATGTGCGCTTACGGACCGAATGTTTTGGGCTATAACGACCCCGACGTTGACGCCGCCGCAATAAAACAGCTTAAGGACGGCAACTGCACTACTGCGCCTTCATACAAAATGGTTGAGTGTGCAGAGCTGCTTGTAAACACGGTGGAAACGGCGGATTGGGCGTATTTTATGAAAAACGGAACCGACGCTACAACCTTTGCAATGCTTTGCGCCCGCGCCTTTACCAAAAAGAAAAAAATAATTTTCTTTAAGGGCTATTATCACGGGAACGACCCGTGGGCTATGAAAGCCGATTATCCCGGCATACTGCCCGAAGACGTTGCAAACAACGTTATAGTGCCGTGGTTTGATACGGAAGCGCTTGAAAGGGTATGGGAGGAAACCGGCGGCGATGTTGCCGCGCTTATAGCCCAGCCTTACGATCACGGTAATTTTTACGATAACGTTTGCGCCACAAAGGAAAAATGGCAGCAAGTAAGAAAATTCTGCGACGAGCACGGCATAGTGCTTATTATGGACGACGTGCGCGCGGGCTTCAGGTTGGATATTAAGGGCAGCGATCATTATTACGGAATAAAGGCGGATATTATCTGCTTTTGCAAGGCGCTTGCAAACGGCTACAATATGTCGGCCGCGTGCGGCAGGGAGTTTTTAAAGGCGGCGGCATCATCGCTTTCGTTTACCGGCTCTTATTGGATGAGCGCCGTTCCGTTTGCCGCGGCTATTGCCTGCATTAACAAAATGATAAGCCTTGATACGCCGCATCTTTTTAAAGAAAAGGGTGAAAAATTAACCTCTGCCTTTAAAGCGGCGGCAAAGGAAAACGGCTTTGATCTTGTAATATCGGGCGAGCCTGCGCTTTTCTATATGCGTATAGCAAACGATAACAGCCTTATGCTCCATCAGGAATGGGTTGCCGAGTGCGTTTCGCGCGGGCTGTTTATAGCCTCACACCACAACCACTTTATAAACGCCGCGCTGTCGGACGAGGATATAGCCCTTGCGGTGGATATAGCCTACGACGCGTTTTCGGTTGTTGCAAAGCGCCACCCCGATAAGCTTATAAAGTAAAGCTTGTAACAAGACTTATTTTGTGCTATAATTATATGAATACATTTGAAGGACGGAACGGATATGAGTGATAAAAAAAGAGTATTAAGCTTAATACAGCCGAGCGGGCTTTTAACCCTCGGAAATTATTTGGGTGCGCTTAAAAACTGGCCCTTGCTGCAAGAGGAATATGATTGCTTTTACGCCGTTGCCGATCTTCATGCAATAACCGTAAGGCAGGAGCCGGCTAAGCTTCGCAGTCAGATATATTCTACTTACGCAATACTTTTGGCAATCGGCATCGATCCCGAAAAAAGCACCCTTTTTATACAGTCGCACGTTCCGGAGCATACCGCGCTTTCGTGGCTTCTTTCCTGTTATACGCAGTTCGGCGAGATGTCGCGTATGACTCAGTTTAAGGATAAAAGCCAAAAGCACCCCGATAATATCAATGTAGGTCTTTTTTCTTACCCCGTGCTTATGGCGGCGGATATACTGCTTTATCAGGCGGATCTTGTGCCGGTGGGAGCGGACCAAAAGCAGCATATTGAAATTACAAGGGATATCGGCAGCCGCTTTAACAATATTTACGGCGATGTGTTCACCCTGCCGGAGGGCTTTATTCCCAAAGCCGCCGCGCGTATCAAGTCGCTTCAGGACCCGACTAAAAAAATGTCCAAATCAGACGATAACGTTAATTCCTGGATCGCCATACTTGACAGCAGGGACGATATAATCCGTAAATTCAAGCGCGCCGTTACCGATTCGGATTCGCGCGTTATAATGTCCGAAGATAAGCCCGGCGTATCCAATCTTATAACAATTTATTCGGCTGTTACCGGCAAAACCGTTGCCGAGATCGAGCGCGAGTTCGATGGCCGCGGCTACGGCGAATTTAAGCTTGCGGTAGGCGAGGCGGTGGCTGACGAATTAGCCCCGATAAAGCAAAAGCACGACGAGATAATTAAGGACAAGGGCGAGCTTGAACGCCTTTATAAGGCGGGCGCGCAAAAGGCTGAATATACCGCGCGCAGAACCTATCTTAAAGCTATGAAAAAGGTCGGCTTCGTTTTATGACGGGACCGCTTATCGGCAATGAAAGAATAAACGAGTCGGTTTTATGCGCAATTAAAGAAAACCGTCTGCCGCACGCCGTGATAATCGAAGGTGAAAAGGGAACGGGCAGACATACGCTTGCCGGCTTTTTAACAAGGGCGTTTTTATGCTTCGGCGAAGAAAAACCCTGCGGCGCGTGCGAAAGCTGCCGCTTGGCGGGGGCAGGCAGTCACCCCGATATATATATTGCGGCGCCTGAGGACGGCAAGAAAAATATTACCGTGGCTCAGATACGCAGCTTGAGGAACGAGGCGTATGTAAAACCGCATATAGCAAACGGCAGAGCTTTTATAATAGATATGGCGGACACTATGAACGAGCAATCGCAGAACGCGCTTTTAAAGGTGCTTGAAGAGCCGCCCGGAAACACGCTGTTTTTACTGATCGCACAAAGCAAGGCGGCACTGCTTGACACCGTTATTTCAAGGTGCACGGTTTTATCGCTCGGCGTACCTGAGCTTGACGCCGCCGAGGAATATATTAAGGCTGTTTACAAATTCCCGCCGGAGCAGATTAAAGCGGCGCTTTCCGAAACAAACGGAAATATCGGCGCGGCGCTTGAGACCTTAAACGGCGGCGGCGAAAAAGCGGTTTCGGCGGCTGATGATTTTATAAGATACTTTTTATCGGGCGAAGACGCCGAAATGCTTAAAATTACAGCCGCGTTTGAAAAAAACAGGGTTGCGGCAGCGGCGTTTTTAAAGGAATTAAAGCTGTGCGCGGCAAAAAGCCTTAAGGAAAATCGGCGTAATCTGCTTACCGCAAAATCGCTTGCGGCTTTTTATGACGAAATATCCGGCTTTGAAGAAAGCCTTAATACCAATATAAATTTAAGCCTGTTGTTTTGCGCGCTTGTGTGCAAAGCGGCAGAGCTTAACAAATAATATTTCGGAGGAATATATGACCGAGGTTATATCAGTAAAATTTAAAGAAGGCGGCAGGGCGTACTATTTTGACCCCGACGGCAATACCGTTAATATCGGCGACAGCGTAATCGTAGGCACTCAAAACGGCAACGAGTTCGGCACGGTAAGCGAAGCTAACCACAGCGTAGACGACGGCGCTATTGTAAAGCCGCTTCGAAAAATGCTGCGCAAGGCTACCGAGCGCGATTTTAAAAGATTAGAGGAAAACAAGAAAAAGCAGACGGAAACCTTTAAGCTTTGCGAGGAGCTTATAATTTCACATAAGCTTGATATGAAGCTTGTTGATGTTGAATATTCGTTTGACGCAAATAAAATAGTATTTTTCTTTACATCGGACGGCCGCGTTGATTTCAGGGAGCTTGTTAAGGATCTTGCCGCACGTCTTCACACGCGCATAGAGCTGCGCCAGATAGGAGTAAGGGACGAGGCGCGAATGTTAGGCGGTCTCGGTATTTGCGGTCAGCCATATTGCTGTAAGCGGTTTTTAAACGATTTTCAGCCCGTATCTATCAAAATGGCAAAGGAGCAGGGGCTTTCGCTTAATCCCACAAAAATTTCGGGCAGCTGCGGCAGGCTTATGTGCTGCTTAAAATACGAGCAGGACGCTTATGAGTATCTTAATTCGCTTACGCCCGCCGTTGGCTCAACGGTTAAAACCGCAGACGGGCTTGCAACGGTAACAGACGTAAATCTTATAACAGGAAACCTGTTTGTAAAGCCGGTTGATAGCGACCTGATGCCTTACAAGATTCACAGAGACGACGTAAAGCTGGTTTCACGCTGCAAAAAGCACCATAAGGACGTAAAAAAGACCGAAGAAAAAAGTTAAATTAAAAAAATCTTGCAATACTGTAAAAATTAGGATATAATTGTACTATCAGTTATCTTGGAGGGTTAATATCAATGAATTTAAACATTTACACGCTTGCCGCAGATACTTCTAAGCAAAGCGGTCCGCAAAGCATTATTGTTATGGTACTTTACCTTGCGGTTATCTTCGGCGCTATGTATTTTTTGCTTATACGTCCTCAGCGCAAAAAGCAAAAAGAAGAAAAGAAAATGCGCGATAATCTTCAGGTGGGCGATGAAATAATTACCATAGGCGGAATTTACGGCAGGGTGATTTCACTTAAGGAGGATACGCTTGTTATCGAATCGGCAAGCGACCATTCAAAGCTTACGGTTGCGCGCTGGGCGTTGCAAACCAACCTTACCGTGCACGACGATACGGCTTCTAAATAAAAAGCAGAATATGTTTTGTCCCTCCCGAATAGTAATATACGGGAGGGGATTTTTTATGAATAAGGATAAAAGCTTTATAAAGGGTGACGCCGCATATATAAATTATATTAAGGCGTTTATATTGGAAGTGGCGGTTACCGCC
>DJET01000082.1:52859-82259 GCA_002431945.1 Ruminococcaceae bacterium UBA5891
GGTTACCGCCGTATTTATTGCAATATTTTCGGGCGTTTGCTGCTTTGCTTCGGGCAGTCTTAAATACGCGGCGGTGTTTGCAACCGTATCCGCGGCGGCGGGCGCATTGGCGGCGGCGTGGTTTTTAGCGCGGAAAATGGGTTCTAAAGGGTGGCTTATCGGCTTGGCGGTGGGCTTTGCTTCCTTTGCCTTAATAACCCTTGCCTCGCTTATAATCAACCGCGGCGCAGTTACGGGAAATACCTTGTTTCACTTGGTTATAATTATTCTTTCTGCTATGATAGGCGGAGTTTTGGGCGTAAATAAAAATACGGGTAAAAATTATCTTTGAATACGGGTAAATTTTTATGCCAATAATAAATTATCGCAAAATTACTTGACAAGCAAGGCTTTGTGCTTGTAAAATATATATTGTATATTTTGATTATTCTATACTGCCCGTGCGTGTTAAGGCAGTATATTCTAATACATAAACTTAATTTGGAGGATCACTATTTGATGAATGAAAAAAAAGAAAAGAATGAAAGTGTAAAGAACACGGCAAAGACAGCGCAGAATAAACCGAAAAGGACTTATAACAGAAAACCGAAAACGGAAAATAAGGCTGCCGATAATACTAAGCCGAAGAGAAATGCGCAAAAACCGCAAACCGAAAGAAAATCGGTGTCGCAAAAACAGCCGCAAACCGGCTTAAAGCGCCGTTATTCGGGCAGAACGCCCCAAAAGCCGCTTAAAATAATACCGCTCGGCGGGCTTGGTGAAATAGGCAAAAATATCACCCTTTACGAATACGACGGGGATATGATGCTTGTAGACTGCGGTATGGCGTTTCCCGATGAGGAAATGCCGGGTATAGATATCGTTATACCCGATTTTACCTATGTGCTTGAAAACAAGGATAGAATAAAAGGTCTTGTAGTAACGCACGGTCACGAGGACCATATAGGCGCTATACCTTATTTGCTGCGCAATTTTAACGTGCCTATTTACGCAACGCGCCTTACGGTTGGTCTTATCGAGGGTAAGCTGCGCGAGCACAAGCTTTTAAACGAGGCTAAGCTTAACGTTACAAATCCGGGCGATACGGTAAGGCTCGGTAAGTTTGAAATAGAGTTTATACACGTTAACCACTCTATACCGGACGCCGTGGGCTTTGCAATTACCTGCCCTGCGGGTACTGTTGTTCAAACGGGCGACTTTAAGATAGACACAACCCCGATAGACGATTATGTTATAGATATAGGTCGTTTTGCGGAGCTTGGCAAAAAGGGCGTATTGGCGCTTATGTCGGACTCTACCAACGCGGAAAGACCCGGCTTTACGCCGAGCGAAAGAATTGTAGGCGATTCTTTTTCAAATCTGTTTAAAAAGGCGGAAAATCACCGCATATTGGTTGCAACCTTTTCTTCCAATATTCACCGTATACAGCAGATAATCGACGAAGCCTGCCGCTGCGGCAGAAAGGTAGCGGTTTCAGGCAGAAGTATGATAAACGTTGTATCGGTTGCGGCTGAGCTTGGCTATTTAAACGTTCCCAAAGATGTTCTTATTGATATTGAAACAATAAAGAATTATCCGCCCGAAGAGCTTGTAATAGTTACAACGGGCAGTCAGGGCGAGCCGCTTTCGGCGCTTCACCGCATCGCTTTTTCGGATCACAGGCAGGTTGAAATTATACCGGGCGATATGATAATTATATCCGCAACGCCTATTCCGGGTAACGAAAAGCTTGTAAGCAAGGTTGTAAACGAGCTTATGAAACGCGGCGCTAACGTTGTATACGAGCGTATGTACGACGTACATGTTTCGGGACATGCCTGTCAGGAAGAATTAAAGCTTATGATGAGCATTGTAAAGCCTAAGTATTTTATACCGCTTCACGGCGAGCAGAAGCACCTTATGAAGCACGCTATGTTAGCGCGGCAGATGGGTATTCCCGAAGAAAACATTTTAATTGCCGATAACGGCAATGTAATAGAGGTATCGCGCGCCGCGCTTAAATCAACCGAAACGGTGCAGGCGGGCAGAGTGCTTGTTGACGGGCTCGGTGTGGGCGACGTGGGCAGTATAGTTCTGCGCGACCGCAAGCATTTGGCGGACGACGGTATTATAATAATAGCCGTTTCAATAGACGGCGTTACGCGCGAGGTTGTATCGGGACCGGACGTGGTATCCCGCGGCTTTGTATACGTTAAGGAATCGGAGCGTCTTATGCACGATATAGACGAGCTTGTGTGCGATATACTTGAGGGCTGCTATGTAGACGGTATTAAGGATTGGTCTACAATTAAAACACGCATTAAAGACAGAACCGCACGCTTTGTAAGCGCAAAAACCAGAAGAAGCCCGATGATACTCCCCATAATAATGGAAGTTTAAACTCTGAAAGGATGAGCAATAATGAAGGTTATATTGTTACAGGACGTTAAAGGTCACGGAAAAAAGGGCGAGCTTTGCAACGTTTCGGACGGATATGCAAGAAACTTTCTTTTCCCGAAAAAATTGGCGGTTGAAGCCGATAACGCGGCTTTAAACGAGCTTAAAAACCGTGAAGAGGCGGCGGCGCATCACAAAAAGGAAGAAATAGCCGCCGCAAATGAAACCGCCGCAAGGCTTGACGGCAAAACCGTTGAAATTAAGGCAAAGGCGGGCGCGGGCGGAAAGCTTTTCGGCTCGGTTACCTCTAAGGAAATAGCCGCAGAAATTAAAAATACCCTCGGTATTGAGATAGACCGTAAAAAAATGCAGGTTGCCGATATAAAGAATTTCGGTGAGTACACTGCCGAAATTAAGCTTTATCACGGCATAACCGCAAAGCTTACAGTAAAGGTATCGGAGTAATAAAATGGCTGAAGAACGCCTTATTTACGATCTTGACGGCGGCAGACTGCCTTATTCGGTTGAAGCGGAGCAGGCGGTTTTAGGCTCGGTAATCATAGATCCTAAGTGCTTAACGGATATAGCAACGCTTATGAAAACGGAATATTTTTATATTCCGCAGCACAGGGAAATATACGCCGCAATGGCGTCTATGTATGAGCTGAGCCAAACTATCGACTTTGTTTCACTGCTTGAAAAGCTTAAAAGCGACGGTGTTTACGATGAAGCCGGCGGCAAGGCATATCTTACTCAATTAGCCCAGCACGTGCCCTCGTCGGCAAACGTGCTTACATACGTTGCAATTATAAGGGAGCGCTATTATGCGCGTTCGCTTATGACGGCGGCGCAGGGAATTATAAAGGATATAAACGATAACGAGCTTGATTCGGGCAAGCTGCTTGATTCTGCCGAACAGCGTATTTACGAAATACGTCAGGGCAGGGAAATAAGCGGTCTTACACATATTAAAAGCGTTATTGAAAACGAAACCTACGACCGTCTTTCAAAAATGAACGACCCCGAAACGCGCGACGATTATGTGGGTATACCCTGCGGTATAGGCGAGCTTGATAAAATGATAACCGGTCTTAATAAATCGGACCTTATTATTTTAGGCGCAAGACCGGGTATGGGAAAAACCTCGTTTGCGCTTAATATAGTGCGCAACGTGGCTATGAATACGGGTAAAACCGTGTGCTTTTTCTCGCTTGAGATGACGCGCGACCAGTTAGCGCAGCGTATGCTTTCAAGCGAAGCCGGAATTAAAAGCGAAAAGCTTAGAACGGGCGAGCTTGACGACGACGAGTGGACAAGGCTTGCTCAGGCGGGCGAAGCGCTTTCAAAGGCTGATATTTATTTTGACGAGACCTCTAATATAACCGTGCCCGAAATGAAGGCAAAGCTTAGAAGAATGTCTAAGGTGGACCTTGTGGTAATAGATTACTTAGGTCTTATGCACTCGCCGCGTAATATCGATAACCGCGTTCAGGAAATTTCGGAAATTACGCGTAACCTTAAAATAATGGCTAAGGATCTAAAGGTTCCTATTATTGCCTGCGCACAGCTTTCCCGCGGTACCGAGGCAAAGGGTAAATCGCACCGTCCCGCACTTTCGGATCTGCGTGATTCGGGCTCTATCGAGCAGGACGCAGACATAGTTCTCTTCCTTTACCGCGACGCGTATTACGACAGTGAAAAAGCGGACGACGAGGATAAAAGCGACCAAACAAAGGCGGAATGCATCGTAGCCAAAAACCGTCACGGTGAGATAGGCACGGTAGACCTGCATTGGGACGGCAGATATACAAGATTTACTTCGGTGGACGTATACAGATGATAGAAAATTCGGTTTTAAGCGCAATAGAGCAGTTTTCATTGCTTGACGCAAGCAAAAACGTAACCGTGGCGCTTTCGGGCGGCGCGGATTCCGTTGCGTTGCTTTACGCGCTTTATAAGCTAAAGGAAAAGCTCGGTATTACGCTTTCGGCGGCGCACCTTAACCATATGATAAGGGGCGAGGAGGCGCTGCGAGATGAAGAGTTTGTAAAAAAGCTTTGCAAAAAATATGAAATACCGCTTTTTTGCGAAAGAGCGGACGTACCGTCATTTGCCGAAATACAGGGGTTAAGCCTTGAAACCGCGGCAAGGGAAGTGCGTTACGGCTTTTTGGAAAGGGTTAATTGCGGCGTTGTTGCAACCGCGCACACCGCAAGCGATAATCTTGAAACGGTGCTTTTTAACCTTTCGCGCGGCACTGCGCTTAAAGGGCTTTGCGGTATACCGCTGAAACGCGGTATATTTATACGTCCCTTAATTCTTGCGTCACGCTCTGAAATTGAGGATTACTGCAAAAAAAATAATCTTGATTTTGTTACCGACAGCACCAATTTATCAGACGATTATACAAGAAACCGTATTCGCCATACTGCCGTGCCGATACTTAAATCGGTAAATCCGTCGGCTGAAAAGGCGGCGGCAAGGGCTTGCATTTCGTTAAGCGAGGACGAGGATTTTTTAACCGCTGCGGCAGAGGAATATTTACATCGCAATACCGTAAACGGCGCGCTTAAGATTACCGATTTTCACCCCGCCGTTGTTAAACGCGCTATAAAAAGGTTTGCAGAGCTTTTATTAAACGGCGCAAGGCTTGACAGCCTTCATATAAACGAGATATATTCGCTTAAAGAGGGCGGCAGAGTAAGCCTGCCGTGCGGCAGTACCGCATTGTTAAGGGACGGACTGTTATATATAATAAAAAACAGCGATAATATTATAGAAAACAAACAATATTACGTTAAGACCGAAACCCGTGTTAACGATTTATTTACAGAAGGGGAAAAAGTTAATAATTTGTTATTAAAAAATTCTCTTGACTGTGATAAAATTGTAGGAAAATCAGTAATAAGAACAAGACAGAGCGGCGACAGCATAAGGCTTGCCGGCCGCGGATGCACAAAAACGTTAAAAAAGCTTATGAACGAGCTTAAAATACCCGAAAACGTCAGAAATTCGGTTCCTGTTATTGCAGACGATAGGGGCGTTGTTTGGGTATACGGCGCAGGTGCGGCGCAGCGCTGCGCAGTGAATAAAAAAACCGAAAAAGTTATGGTTATAACCGTTTCGGCGGAGCAAAATAAAACAGACTGAGGGGTTAAAGCAATGTCGCTTGACATGGATGTTGAAAAGGTACTTGTTACCGAGGAAGAAATTAAAGAAATATGCCGCCGTTTGGGCGAGCAGATATCGCGCGATTACGCCGGCAAAAAGCTTTTGCTTGTAAGCGTTTTAAAGGGCGCGGTTGTGTTTATGGCAGATCTTATGCGAAATATTACCTGCGACTGCCAGATTGATTTTATGGCGGTATCGTCTTACGACGGCACTAAAACCACCGGCGTTGTAAAATTCAAAAAGGATCTTGATATTAACCCGGACGGCTGTGACATACTGCTTGTTGAGGATATTCTTGATTCGGGCATTACGCTTGCTTATCTTAAGAATGTTTTGCTTGACAGAAACGCCGCAAGCATTAAGGTGTGCGCGTTTCTTGATAAGCCCGCTAACCGTCAGGCGGATATTTCGGCGGATTATGTGGGTAAGGTTATACCTGATGAGTTTGTTATAGGCTACGGCCTTGATTATAACGAAAAATACAGAAATCTCCCTTATGTCGGCGTGCTTTCCCCCAAGGTTTACGCCGATAAATAGGAAAGGAGCAAAGTCCCTTGAACAAGAATTTAAAGAATGTGCTTTTGTTTATAGGCATACCGATCGTGTTTATAATAGCGGTTATGTCGGTTAACTATTTATCAAAAAGCACGGCGGAAACAAAATACTACGAAATTGTAGATATGGTAAAAAATAACGAGATTTCGGAGTATCAGCTTAATCTTTACAGCGGCGAGCTTATTTATACCAAGCGTGCCGACGGCAAAAAATACCGCTATACGGTAGCCGACACCTCGATTTTCTATTACGACGTTAAGGACGCAATATCCGAAATCAACCAAGCGAATAAGGGAACCGATAAGGTTATTAAATACGATTACAAATCGGGCGGACAAGCCGCTTGGATTATGAATTTGCTGCCTACCGTGCTGCTTATCGGCGTTATGATTCTGTTCTGGGTGTTCGTAATGAAGCGTATGAACGCCTCAATGGGCGCCGATAAGACCTTGGGCTTCGGCAAAGCAAAGGTAAGAAAGGACGACGGAAAGCGCAAAACCACATTTGCCGACGTTGCCGGCGCCGATGAAGAAAAGGAAGAAATGTCTGAAATAGTAGACTTTCTTAAGGACCCGAAAAAGTATAACGAGTTAGGCGCCAGAATACCTAAGGGAGTGCTTTTGGTTGGCCCTCCCGGAACGGGTAAAACACTGCTTGCGCGCGCCGTTGCGGGCGAGGCGGGGGTTCCGTTTTTCTCAATTTCCGGTTCGGACTTTGTTGAAATGTTTGTGGGCGTGGGTGCGTCCCGCGTGCGCGATCTTTTCGGCGAGGCTAAAAAGGAAGCGCCCGCAATTATATTTATAGACGAAATAGACGCCGTAGGCCGTCAGCGCGGAGCAGGCTTGGGCGGCGGTCACGATGAACGCGAGCAAACCTTAAACCAACTGCTTGTTGAAATGGACGGCTTCGGTGCGAACGAGGGCGTTATTGTAATGGCTGCGACAAACCGCCCCGATATTCTTGATAAGGCGCTTTTGCGCCCCGGTCGTTTTGACCGCCAGATAACCGTTAACTATCCCGACGTTAAGGGCAGGGAGGAAATATTAAAGGTTCATTCGCGCGGAAAGCCGTTAGGGCCCGACGTTAACCTTGCTACCATTGCAAAGTCAACCGCCGGATTTACGGGAGCCGACCTTGCAAACCTGCTTAACGAATCGGCATTGCTTGCGGTTCGTCACGGTAAGAAGGCTATAACGCAGGAGGAAATAGAAGAGGCAACAATTAAGGTTGTTATGGGTACAGAGAAAAAATCCCACATAATAAGCGATAAGGATAAAAAGGTTACCGCTTATCACGAGGCAGGTCACGCCATCGTATCGTATTATCTGCCTACGCAGGACCCTGTTCATCAGATTTCAATCATTCAGCGCGGTATGGCGGCAGGGTATACAATGTATCTGCCTACCGAGGAAAAGGGTCATACCTCTAAAAATCAGATGCTTGAACAGATCTGCTCGCTCCTTGGCGGCAGAGCTGCCGAACAGCTTACCCAAAACGACGTATGCACCGGCGCTTCAAACGATATTGAGCGCGCCACCGATCTTGCGCGTAAAATGGTTACCAAATTCGGTATGAGCGATAAATTGGGGCTTGTTACCTACGGTCACGATAACAACGAGGTATTTTTAGGTCGCGATTTCTCATCTACGCCTAACTATTCCGAAAAAACAGCCGCCGTTATTGACGAGGAAATAGAGACTGTTGTTATGAAGCAGTATTCAAAAGCGCTTGAATTGCTTAACAACGCTATGCCGAAGCTTCACGAGGTTGCAAAGGTTCTTTTTGAAAAAGAAAAAATATCCGGCGAGGATTTCAGAGCGATTATGGAAGCATAATTACCGCGCCTATATAAAGTAAATTATGCAAAATCAGGCTCACCCATAAATGCTTGGGTGAGCCTGATCTATTTTTGTTATATCTTATTTAGATTCTTTTTTGTTAAGAAATTTTAAAAATACCTCTACAATTTCGGGATCAAACTGAGTGCCGCTGTTTCTGCGCAGCTCTTCCTCTATCTCTTCCTTTGAAAGCTTGCTGCGGTACACGCGGTTGCTGCTCATAGCGTCGTAAGAGTCTGCCACGCATATTATTCTTCCTATCAAGGGTATGTCCTTGCCCTTTTTACCTGTGGGGTATCCGCCGCCGTCATATCTTTCGTGATGATACATTACGCCGTCGTATATATCCGGTACCGAGGAAAGCCCCTTAACCATTTCCGCACCCTTTGCGGAGTGGGTTTTAATAATTTTAAATTCCTCATCGGTAAGCCTTGAGGGCTTTTTTAAAATTTCGTCGGGTACATAGCATTTACCGATATCGTGCAAAAGAGCAACATAATAAACCTGGCGGCAGCGCTCTTTGGAAAATCCGAGTCCCTTTGCAATTGCGCGCGAATAATGCGCAACGCGCCTTGAATGTCCGAGAGTGTAAGTATCCTTTGCGTCAACAAAGCTGCTGAATACGGCAAGCGATTCGCGGATTATTTTATCCTGCGTTTCTAAACGCCGCTCGTAATTGAAAATTAAAATCGAAATTATTATAAAAACTAAGGTTAAAATAAGCCAAAGAACGGCAAAAATAAGATAAATCCTTGCGGCTGTGCCGGCAATATAGCTTTTATTAAGGTAATAATCCAGTGTGTAATCCCCAAAATCAACTTCGGCTTTACTGCTGTAAAAAATAAATCCCGAATTAACCGTTTCGGCAGTTTTCTTAACCGGTTTTATCGGCTTTTCGCCGTCCTTTTCGCTTGGGCTGTATATAATATAATCGCCCGCGTTCAGCGGAATTAAAATATCGTTGCCTGAAATAATGTAATCAAGCGTAAGCTTTTCCCGATCGCAGTTCCGCAGATCTAACAGCTGTACGTTTTCTTTACCGTCGCTGTTTTGGTGAATTTCCACCGTGCCGCACCAGGCGTTGTTTATGTAGCAGGGTTCGGTAATGTTAAGTCTCAGGCTCCAGTCGTTTAAAACCGTCGCGGAACCGTTTGTAACCGAAAGCTCGTAAATAATGCCGTTAAGCGGTGCGCCTAAGCTTTCATCGTTTTTAACCCATGTATCCGTTGCCTGACCGCGCTGATGTATATCGGCGTTTACATTATCGGCATTTTTAACCAGTTTTGCTACTGTGGGATCGGAGCCGCCGCTGTAAATATAATTGAAGCTTCGTTTATGTGAATTATATTTGTTAATGCCGTGGCAGTGTATACCGAATGCCGTAAGCAGGGCAAGCAGCAAAATTGAAAGAACAATGCCGCCTATCCTTATCCGTTTTTTAATTCTTGATTTTATATCCATTATTTAATTTCCTTTATGATATTACGGATATTCCTATGCCAAGCGCGTCTGCGCCCACATGGCAGGAGATGCTTATAGGCAATGCGTCAAGCCCTATTTCAAAATCGGGGAAACGGTCTGCCGCCGCCTGCCGCCAGTCTTCGCCGATCTTCCGGTTGCCCGAAAACGCCGCGCGTATTTGCACTTTTTTACCTGCAAACCTTGTTTTTAAATCGTTTTCTATGCCGTCAAGCATAGCGTCGGCGGCGCTTTTCATACCGCGTACCTTTTTGTATGCGTCAAGCTTGCCGCCCTGTATCTGCAAAACCGGCTTTATACCGAGCAGCGTGCCTATTGCCGCGCCCGCGGCTGTTACTCTGCCGCTTTTTTTAAGGTGCTCAAGCGTGTTTACCGCTACATATATGCTTTGCATATCGGCGCTGCGGTTTAAATCTTCGGTTATTTCGGCGGCGGAAAGCCCGCTTTCTGCAAGGCGGAGCGCCCGAAACACATCGGAATAAAGCGTTACCGAAATACGGCGTGAATCTGCAACAAACACCCTGCCGTTATATTCTTCGGATAAAGCAGCTGCGGTGCCGTATGTGCCGCTTAAGCCGCTTGACATAGGAATATAAACAAGCTCGTTATATTCCTTAAGTATTTCGTCCCACATATCGGTAAGCGCCGCAGGCGAGGGCTGAGATGTAGAAACCTCTGCTCCGCCGTTTAATTTTTCAAAAAAATCCTCATACCGCATATCAACATATTCGGTATACTCCTTACCGTCTGCAAAAAACGGCATTTTCAACAGAAAAATTCCGTTTTTTTCTGCAATGTCGGGCGTTATACCGCTGTTAGTATCGGTCATAATTGCTGCTTTTTCCATAAACTGCCTCCGAAAATATTAGCTTTGTTAAGTATAACACATAATTACGCATTGTCAATAACCGTGTTTTCTTGACAATCGGCTTTTTTCGGGTTAAAATATAAAACGGTTTTAAAATTGTTTTCGGAGGTTTTGGCTGTGTCGGTAAAAATTTCACCGTCGATTTTAACGGCGGATTTTCTTGAGCTTGAAAAAGATATTAAAAAGCTTGAGGCGGCGGGTACGGATATGCTGCATTTGGACGTAATGGACGGTATTTTCGTGCCTAATATTTCATTCGGCGTTCCGGTTATTAAATCGGTAAAAAAGCATACGTCCCTGCCGCTTGACGTTCATCTTATGATTGACCGTCCGCATAGGTACATAAAGCAGTTTGCCGAGGTTTCGGATATTTTGGGCTTTCATTACGAAGCGGGCAGCAATGTAGAGGAAACGTTAAAGGAAATAAGAAATTCGGGCTGCAAGGCTTGTCTTACAATTAAGCCGTGCACAGAGCCCGAAGAAATATTTTCCTATTTGCCGCTTTGCGATATGGTGCTTGTAATGTCGGTTGAACCGGGCTTCGGCGGTCAAAAATTTATGCCTATGGCGCTTGATAAGCTTAAAAAGCTTAAGGCGGAAATTTTAAGGCAGGGTCTTAACGTTATGCTTGAGGTAGACGGCGGCATAAACGCCCAAACAGCGCCGCAGGCGGTAAAAGCGGGGGCAGACGTGCTTGTTGCGGGCAGCTTTGTTTTCTCGTCAGACAATATGAAGGCTACCGTGGCTGAAATTAAGGCTCTTTAGAAAACGCGCGCCCCAAAACCGATACGGCGTTATCCTTAATTAAAAGCTCGCCGTGCTCTTCGGTGTAAGCGCTTTTTAAAACCGAGCTGTCAAGCGAAACGCAGTATTCGTTCATAAAAAACAGATCGGCGCTGTTTTCACATAAAAGAATAAGCCTGTAAATTCCCGAAATACGGTAAAGGCTGCTTTTTCCTTTCGGCTTTCGGCTTAAGTAAAGCCGCACAGCACCGTCGGCTAAGTCGTGAAAATCGGCAAAATCAAGGCAATAATACGTTTTTTCGGTTTTCTGTCTTCGGTTTTCGGTTTGGGAAACGGTTATTATACAGCCCGATTTTTCACGCGCTCTTATTTCAATAAGCAGGTCGTCTGATAATTCTTCGGCATAATCGGATAAGCTTTCCTTTAAAATAAGGGCTACTGTAAGCCGCGTGCTGCCGCTCATATCGGTAATTCTTTTATAAGAGCCGAAAAAAGCGATAACCTCGCTGTCTGACAAAGCAATTTTAATTTTATTGCGGTCTGCCTTATAAACCGTCATACCGATACCTCCGGTTATTTTTTCTTTTTTGGGGATAATAACTGTGGGTGAGCAAAATTGAAGAACAGCAGCAGGGTATTTTTAAAATCGATGCTTTATACGGCGTCGGCTATAATATTATTGGTAATAGGATATTTTTCCGCCGGATATTTTTTCGGCTGAACGGAGGTAAAAATGAGTTATATTGAACTTAAAAGCGGTACCGATATAAGAGGCGTTGCAAGCGACCTCGGCGGTAAAACGGTAAATCTTACCGAACAGGCGGTGTACGACATAACCGCCGCGTTTATAGTGTGGTACATAAATAAATATGAAAAAAATTCGGCTGAAATGAATGTGGCTGTCGGTCACGATTCGCGCATTACGGGCGAAAAAATAGCAAAAAAGGTTAAAGAAGCGCTTATAAATGCGGGCGTTTCGGTTATAGACTGCGGCCTTGCCTCAACCCCCGCTATGTTTATGACAACGGTTGACCTTAAAGCGGACGCGGCAATTCAGATTACCGCAAGCCACCACCCGTTTGACAGGAACGGTCTTAAATTCTTCACACCTGAGGGCGGTCTTGATTCGTCCGATATTACCGAAATTGTAAAGCTTGCCGATAACGGCGAGGAAATTATCTGCAACCGCGCGGGCGTTACAATGCTTTACGATTATATGAGCAAATACGCCGCAAGGCTTCGCAAAATGATATGCGACGCCGCGGGTAAATCCGAAGAAGAAAAACCGCTTAAGGGCTACAAAATAGTTGTAGACGCAGGAAACGGCGCAGGCGGCTTTTACGCTACCGACGTACTTGAAAAGCTTGGAGCCGATATTACGGGCAGCCAGTTTTTAGAACCGGACGGTATGTTCCCGAACCATATACCGAACCCCGAAAATAAACAGGCTATGGAAAGCATATGCGAGGCTGTTAAGAAAAATCACGCCGACCTCGGAATAATTTTTGATACCGACGTTGATCGTGCCGGCTGCGTTGGAGCGGACGGCGAGGAAATAAACAGAAACCGCCTTATAGCTTTGGCGGCTTATATGGTATCGGGCGATAAGGGCGGCGTTACCGTTGTAACCGATTCGGTAACAAGCGACGGGCTGCACGAATACCTTGAAAATACCTTGGGCGATACTCATTACCGTTACCGCAGGGGCTATAAAAACGTTATAAACAAGGCGCAGGAGCTTTGCAAAAAAGGTATCGACTGCCCGCTTGCAATAGAAACATCGGGCCATGCGGCGTTAAGAGAAAATTATTTTCTTGACGACGGCGCATACCTTGTAACCAAAATAGTAATAGAGTTAGCGCGCGGCAAGGATATAGAGGATATATTAAAGCCCCTTAAAACCCCTGCCGAGGAAAAGGAATGCCGCTTTAATATTTTGTGCGACGATTTTAAGGCTTACGGTAATACGGTAATAGACGAGCTTACAAAATACGCCGAAAGCCGCCCCGACTATAAAATAGCAAGCGATAACAGGGAAGGGGTGCGCATTTCCACCGAAAACGGATTTTTCCTGCTGAGATTAAGCGTTCACGATCCGGTTATGCCAATGAATTTTGAAAGTAATGTAAAGGGCGGAATTAAAAAGGATATAGACGGTATAAGAGGATTTTTTGAAAGATTTAAGGAGCTTGATATATCTTCGCTTTAAAGTTAAAACGGGAGCCGGGACTTATAGGTTTCGGCTCCCGCTTTTTAAATTCAGGTATTATCCTTTGCGCAGCATCCGCAGCCTGAACCGTCAATATCGCAGGGACGGGGCGGGAAAAAGTCGTCGGTAGGAAACTTGATTTTTCTGAAGGTGTCGCAGGGCTGGTCGGTTGAATCGTTGCACTGCTTTTCGGGAATACAAAAATCGTATACCGGTATCAGCATCTGCACGTTTCTTATAAGCTGAACAATGGTAAACAGACCCAGCGTTACATATATAGCCGGATTTCCGTTTTGTAAGTCGGTTACAACGTTTCCGCCTATGCATTCGCAAATGCACTTCGGTATGCAGCAGTTGCAATCGTAGCAGTCGCGTATTTCACCTATTCTTGCAGAAAGCGGAACAGGATCCACCGCCTGAACTACGCACTTAGGCATATTCGAGGTTCTGAGCGAGCGGGTGTCGCAGTCGTCGTCCTCGCGCATAACGCTTGAAAATACCTTTACGTTACCGTCGCTGCCGAAGAGTATAACCTTTTTGGTGTATGAGGTTATACCGTTTATGCAGTGCGGACAGCTGTGCGGCGCGGTATAAACGTCAACGCCCACAAGGAAGAAGAAGGTGATGTCGCACGAATAAAAGCCCTTGTTGAAATTTACAGGCTCAACGTCTATGAAAACGTTAAGTACCTCGGCCGAGCGCAGGCGCACGCTTAATGCGTTGTTAACTATTGTCTGATCCTCCGGTAAAAAGAAACAGCGCAGGTCTTCAAGACAATCGCGGTCGCAGCAGGAATCGTAAACTCTGCCGGCGTCTACGCAAACCGCTTCTTTAAAGCTGCCGCCTTCGGGTGAGCAGCCGTTTTTTAAGTCTGCCATACAAAAAGCCTCCCGTAGAATAAATTGAAGCTTTATACTTCAATAATATCATATGTAACGGGGCTTAATGCGTGAAAAAAATGTTTTTAATAATTTTCGTATGAATAGCCGTATTCATTATAAAAATAATCGTAATTTTCTTTCTCTGCCGCTGTTCTTTCGCGTTTTGCTTTTACAATTTCATTTATATTTTTTCTTATGCTTGCCTTTGCTTTTTCGCGCGAATAATTGTATTTTGAAAAGCCTGTTTCATTTTTTTCGGAAATTTTATTTCCGTTTACGTCAAACAGCTTTTCAGCCCTTATGTAAAGCGCGTTTAATGCTTCCGACCTGACCGTTTCGTCTTCGCAGTCGGCAAGCTTTGCTATATAGGGAACAGCCGAATCCGAAAGCTCGTTTAAATATCCAACGTCAATTTCGGTTAATGCGCCGCTGTTATATGCGCTTACATTGCAGCTTGCAATTGTGCGGTCAATATCGAAAAAGCCCGTTACAAGACCGATAACCGCAAAGCAAACAACAACGCATTTTAACACAGGAATCTTTTTTGCCCATATGTAAATTATTATTAAAATAAAAAGCGCGGCTAAGGCTGTCATAAAAATGCTTGTTGTAAGGCGTAAGCGCGTAAGACCGTAAAAGCTTATGTATAAAAACATTTTTGAAATTGCGGTTGCGGCAAATATCAGGGAGAAGGCGCATATGCCGGTAATGCCTAAACGTACTAAGGCAGCCGCGCTTCCGTCGGCGCTGCGCTTTACAAAGAACAGTATTAAAAAAACCACTGCAAGGTTTACGGCGCAAACCGCGCATAATTCAAAAAAGCCGCGCCTTGCATAATCGGAAAGCGAAAAAGCATATCCCTTTGGCAGAATACCAAAAAAGCCGCCCGAAAAATATGCGGATTGAGAGAGCAGGTATATAAGATATACTGCCGAAAGCACCGATGTGAGCGTAACCGCCGTTATCGGCGCAAGCTTTTTGTAATCTTCGCTGAGGTGAATATTATAATTCTTAGGCTTAAGATTATTTTTAAGTGCAAAAAGCATTGAAAACAGATAAACCGCCGCGGCGGCGCCTAACAGTATTTTAACGATTAAAATACCGCATTTTGAAAATGCCGATGAAGCAAGCCCCTCAAAGGCGGCGTCCGAGCGTATAAGCAGCGGCAGCACAATAATAAGTACGGGAACAGACAGTACAATACCGAGAAGCACCTGCCTGTTAAACGGCTTAACGCTTTTTTCCTTACGGTACGATTTGTAAGAGCAAAAGGGTGCCGCCATATTGTCAAAGGGACTTATAATTACGGTATTGAAGGAGCTTATTACCGGCGATTGGTTTTTACCGTTTTCGGTAAAGCCGTAAGAAACAAATATGCCGTAAAGAAAAACCGCCGCAATAAAAAACAGTATGTTAAACGCCCGATTGTTGTAAATAAGAAATATTACCGAAAAAGCAACAGAGGAAAAGCCGCAAAAAACCGAAAATGCACCGAAGCTTTTTTTAAGCCTTATAAAATATGTGGCAGTAAGCGCAAAAAGCATAATGAACGAAACGGTAAATCCGGCGTTAAAACCGCCGAATGCCGACCAATCCACAAACAGTACCGAGGCAATAAGCGTTATAACCGCAAAAACGGTGTCGCATTTATGCCAAAGCGGAATGTTTTTTTCGGGATTTTTGTTTTGAGAATTTACTCCGTTTAAGTTATCGCACATTATTCGTCACTCCTGTATTCAAGTATATCGCCGGGCTGACAGTCAAGAACCTCGCATAGCTTTTCAAGTGTTGAAAACCGCATTGCCCGCGCCTTGTTTGTTTTAAGTATTGAAAGATTCGCCTGTGTAATACCGATTTTTTCGGCAAGCTCGCCCGAAGATATTTTGCGCTTTGCCATCATAACGTCAAGATTTATTATTATTGCCATACCGTTCACCCGTATTTATATTGTAAGCTCATTTTCGTTTTTAATTTCTATTGCGGTGCAAAAAATATTTTTTATAACCCTTAAAATAAGGGCGAAAAATCCGGCGGCTGTTCCTACAATATAAAACGGCAGGTAAAAATAACCGCTTATAAGAGTTATCAGCGCAACCGCAACGCAGCACCATGAAAGTATGCGTAAAAGCTTAACATTTTCATATATAAACGCTTTGGATTGCAAAATGTTTTTTAACAGGCGCCTAAGCGTTAAAAGCAAGATAACGGCGAAGGGCAGGCAGCAGTAGCATACGGTTATTAAAACAGCCTTGATCGACTCGGCTTTCCCTGTAATTTCAATATACCTGCCTGCAAGAAATGGCAGAAATATTCCTATAACAATGCTTAATAAAAATATGATATCCGTAAGAGT
The DNA here is from genome assembly GCA_002431945.1 of Ruminococcaceae bacterium UBA5891. Lineage (GTDB taxonomy): Bacteria > Bacillota > Clostridia > Oscillospirales > Acutalibacteraceae > UBA737. The sequence continues at coordinate 69,334 of DJET01000082.1, forward strand.
AAGTGAAAGCTTTGCTGATTTTTCGGGAGTCCACATAAAATTATCTCCTTAAATTTGAATTTTGTAATTTTATGGTAGCACGCGATTTATCGTTTGTCAATAAAAAATTACCGAAAAATGATATTACAATTTTGTAATATTAAAAATAACAAACGAGAAAACAAGAGAAAACAAGAGAAAACGTAAGAAAATAAGAGATTTTATTTATTAAATTAAAATTTTGAAAAAATTGTGTTGACAAGACCTGTCGGTTGTGGTATTATAATGAAGCTGTTTAATTAAACTAATTTTTTTGGAGGTTTTGAATTATGTCAACATTTATGGCAAAACCTGCTGAAATTCAGCGTAAATGGTATATAATTGACGCTGCTGACAGACCGCTCGGCCGCACCGCTGCAAAGGTTGCGGATATTCTTCGCGGTAAGTTAAAGCCGGAGTTTACACCCCACGTTGATTGCGGCGACCATGTTGTCGTTATAAACGCTGATAAGGCAGTTTTAACAGGTAAAAAGCTTGAAAAGAAGTATTATCGCCGTCACACCGGTTATATCGGCGGTCTTAAGGAAGTTAAGTATTCTTCCCTTATGAAGACCCGTCCTGAGCTTGCTATGGAGCTTGCCGTTAAGGGAATGGTGCCGGATACCACTATCGGCCGCAAGGCTCTTACCAGGCTTCACGTTTACAGCGGTACTGAGTATGCTCAGGTTGCTCAGAAGCCCGAAAAGCTTGAATTTTAAGAAGGGAGACAGAAACAATGTTTGAAGCAAAGCCTTATTTTTACGGCACCGGCAGAAGAAAAAGTTCTGTTGCCCGTGTTCGTCTTTATGCAGGTACAGGCAAGGTAACCGTTAACGACAGAGATATAGACGATTACTTCGGTCTTGAAACCTTAAAGCTTATCGTTCGTCAGCCGCTTACCCTTACAGGTACTGCTGATAAGTACGATGTTGTATGCCGCGTTGCAGGCGGCGGAGTTACAGGTCAGGCAGGCGCTATCCGTCACGGTATTTCACGTGCGCTTCTCCAGTCTGACGCAGAGCTTCGTTCTGAGCTTAAAAAGGCCGGCTTCCTCACACGCGATCCGCGTATGAAGGAAAGAAAGAAATACGGTCTCAAGGGCGCTCGTCGCGCACCGCAGTTCAGCAAACGCTGATTGCCCGATTTTCATATCAAAACCCCGAAAATTCGTTTTTCGGGGTTTATTTTTTTATTTGTTTGCTATTTTTAATTCCTTGTGTTATAATAGGAATTAAGGTGATAAATATGATGATTTCAACAAAGGGAAGATATGCCCTTCGCGTTATGACAGATCTCGCCGCACATAAAGACGGCTATATCTCGCTTTCGGATATTGCCAAAAGGCAGGAGGTCTCGCTTAAATATCTTGAAGCAATAATTGCTTCGCTTAATAAAGCCGGTTTTGTGGAAAGCCTGCGCGGTAAAAGCGGCGGCTACAAGCTTAGCCGCCTGCCCGAAGAATACAACCTTCGCGAAATATTAGAGGCGACCGAGGGGGAGATAGTTCCCGTAAACTGCGCCTGCCTTACCGAGGGGGGAGACTGCAAGCGCGCAGAGCTTTGCCCTACAATGCCCGTGTGGCAAAAGCTTGATAAAATAATATGCGATTATCTTGAAAGCGTAACCTTAAAGGATATTTTGCAGGAAAAAATATAAATTCCTATTGACTTTATAGGAATTATATGTTAATATAATATCAAGGAAAAACAAAGGACGTGATTTAATGAAGGTTTACGCAGATAACGCCGCCACAACAAGGGTAAGCGATACTGCTTTTAATGCAATGCTGCCGTATTTTAAAGAGCAATACGGTAATCCCTCAAGCTTATATACGATAGGGCAAAAAGCGCAGGAGGCGCTTTACTCCGCAAGGGAAACGATGGCAAAATACCTTAATTGCGATATTAAGGAGATAACCTTTACATCTGGCGGCAGCGAAGCGGATAATCAGGCTATACTTACAGGTGCGTACTTAGGCGAGAAAAAGGGCAAAAAGCATATAATTTCCTCTGCCTTTGAGCATCACGCGGTACTGCACACATTAAAAAAGCTTGAAAGCCAGGGCTTTGAAATTACGCTTTTACCTGTTCACAGCGACGGATTTGTGCGTGTTGACGAGCTTGAAGCCGCAATTCGCCCCGATACCGCGCTTGTAACAATAATGTACGCCAATAACGAAATAGGCACGGTTCAGCCCATTGCCGAAATAGGCAGAGTATGTCGTGAAAAGGGCGTGCTGTTCCATACCGACGCGGTGCAGGCGGCAGGGCATATTAAAATTGACGTTAAGGCGGAAAATATTGATATGCTCTCGCTTTCGGCGCATAAATTTCACGGCCCCAAGGGAATAGGAATGCTGTACGCCAAAAAGGGCATTAACCTGTATACGCTTATCGAGGGCGGCGCACAGGAACGCGGCAAGCGCGCCGGAACCGAAAACGTTCCTGCCATAATGGGTATGGCGGCGGCTTTTAAAGAGGCTAACGAAAATATTGATAAAAATTTTGACTATGTAAAATCACTGCGCGATAAGCTGGCGCAGGGGCTTTCGAAAATACCGCACTCAAAGATAAACGGCGATATAAGCAAATGTCTTGCAGGTACGCTAAATATGTGCTTTGAGGGTATTGAGGGCGAATCTCTTCTCTTACTGCTTGACGACAGGGGAATAAGCGCGTCCTCAGGCTCGGCATGCACATCGGGCTCGCTTGATCCGAGCCACGTGCTGTTGGCGCTCGGTCTTCCGCACGAGGTGGCGCACGGATCGCTTAGAATATCGCTCAGCGAATACAACACCGAGGAAGAGGTAGCGCATATATTGAAAAACGTTCCGGAGGTTGTGGCTTATCTGCGCTCAATGTCTCCGGTGTGGAAGGATTTAGAAGAAGGGAAGAAGCAGTATGTTATACAGTGAAAAGGTAATGGATCATTTCAGAAATCCGAGAAATCTCGGCACCATTGAAAATGCCGACGCAGTGGGCGAGGTCGGCAATGCAAAATGCGGCGATATTATGAAGATGTATCTTAAAATAGATAACGGTATTATTACCGACGTTAAGTTTAACACCTTCGGCTGCGGCTCGGCTATTGCCACAAGCTCAATGGCTACCGAAATGATAAAGGGTAAGCCGATTGAAGAGGCGCTTAAGCTTTCCAATAAGGCTGTTGTTGAGGCGCTTGACGGCCTTCCGGCACATAAAATACACTGTTCGGTTTTGGCTGAAGAGGCGGTTAAGGCGGCGCTGTTTGACTATTACAGCAAGCACCCCGAACTTGAAAAGCCCGAAGGACTGCTCGATTGCGCGCAATGCTCAGGCGGCTGCTGTTCGTGCAGTTGACCGAATGATTTAACGGTATACCGAATAAAACAAATACGAGCGGCTTGCCATAAAGCCGCTCGTATTTGTTCTTAAAGAAAAGTAAAAGCGGCAGATATCAAAAGATACCTGCCGCTTTGGTGCCGGAAGCGGGGGTCGAACCCGCACGGTGTCGCCACCACTGGATTTTGAGTCCAGCACGTCTGCCAATTCCATCATTCCGGCAAATTAAGTTGCTAAATCATTATACAATAGTTTGTTTATAAAATCAAGAGTTTTTTATTAAAAAATTATTTGTGCCGCACTCGGCAGGGATAAGGCGCGGCAAAGCCGTATAAACAGGGCTTTGCCGCATATTTTTTAATCGCATTTGTTTGCGTAAATATCCTTTATAAGCTTACCGCTGATATCGCAAAGACATTCTAAAAGAATGGGGTTAAAGCTGCCGCATTCGCCCGAAAGTATCATATCAAGCGCCTTTTCGCCCGAATACGCCTCTTTATATACCCTACGGCATACAAGCGCGTCATAAACGTCGGCAATGGAAACAACCTGCGCGGCTATCGGTATATTGTCGCCCGAAAGCCCGTCGGGATAACCGCTGCCGTCGTATCTTTCGTGGTGCCAGCGGCAGATCTGCGCCGCCGTTGCAAGCATAGGCTCTTCGTTTAACGTATTGCCCGCGCCGTTCAACAAAATTTCCTCGCCTATTACGGCGTGCTTTTTTACTTCTTCTCTTTCCTTTGGCGTAAGCCTGCCGGGTTTGTTTAAAATTTTACTGTCAATTTCTATTTTGCCTATATCGTGCAGTACCGAAGCGTCCGCTATTATTTCGCATTCGTGCCAAGAAAGACCGTATTTATCGGTTTTAAGTATAAGCCTTTCAAGCAGCATTGCCGTAACCTTGCGTATATGCCGTATATGCGCGGCGCTTTCGCCGTTTTTTCTGCCTAAAATACCGCTTAAAACTTCTGTCATAATACGCTCGCTGTTTTGGCTTTCGCCAAGCTGCTTTGTTATTATTGAGGTTAGCCTTTGCTGTTTAAGGTGCAGCCTTAAAGTATTTTGTATACGCTGTGTAACAACCTTAGGATCAAACGGTCGGTTTATATAGTCTGAAACGCCGAGCGAGAATGCGCGGCGGATATTATCGTCCGTTCCGTTTGACGTAATCATTATTACGGGAATATCGTCTATGTAATGCAGGCGGTTCATTTCCGCAAGAATTTCAAATCCGTCTGTTCCTGGCATAATATCATCAAGCAGTATAAGCGAAATTTCCGTTCCGTATTCGCCTATAAGCTCCATACACTCCCTGCCGTCGCGCGCTTCAAGAATTTCAAAATCATTGCCTATCATATCGCAGAGCATTTTGCGGTTTAATTCCCAATCGTCCGCTATAAGTATTTTCTGAGCGGAGCCATAGCATTCGCCGCCGTTATAAGCAAATTGGTTTTGCTCGGTAACAACGGCGTTCTTCTTGGATTTTGCGCGGTACATAAGACGGTCTGCCCTGTAAGCCGCCTCCTGTGCGGTCTCGTTTTTTGCAATAACGCCGCCGCCGCTCAACGAAACCGTAAAGCCGTCAGTTTCGTTTAAATTGCTGTTTCTTACGCTCTTCTGTATTCTGTTGAGCGTTTTTTCAAGCGCAGAGCTTGAAGCGCCGGGTATTAAAAGCAGAAATTCATCGCCGCCGTAGCGTATAAGCTTGTCGTTATCGGTAATTTCAGATTTAATTATCTGCGAAACACGGACTAACAGCTCGTCGCCCGCGCCGTGCCCCTTAGTATCGTTGCAAAGCTTAAAATTGTCTATATCAAAAATTGCAACCCCGCCCGTAAAGCTTTGGTTTTTTATATTTGCCTCATAAAAATTGCGGTTATATACGCCGGTAAGCATATCGTTGCGGCTTTTGCGTTTAAGGTCTTTAAGCATACGTTCGTAACGGGTTACAATTTCGTCCATATTTACGGTTGAAAAGGTGATAAAGCTTTTTGATTTATCCGTGTAGGAAAAGGTTACCTTTTTACAGCTTTTTTTGCCGCTTGCGGAAATAACGTTTACATAAATGTTATACTCGTTTTCTTCTTCAAGGCGTTTTACAACATAATCAAGCGACAATTCGTTTTTTAAGCTTTCTCTGTCGTCCTCGGCGGTATACTTATCAACAAACATTTTCATAGTGTTGTTGTAATCATAGGTCTTAGCAGGGTGGGAGAGGGTTCGTTTAGAGTGAACCACAACGCAGGAGCCTATCCGAACATCAATACTTATAACGTTTTCAAACGAGCCTTTTACAGAGTTGTATATCGAACGCTCTTTAAATTCGTTATACATATTTTTGCCCGATACAATAATAACGTCGGCTATGCGCTCTACCCTTACGCAGTACCATATAAGTCCCGAATTATCTGTTGCAAACTGAATTTCAAATTCCTCGTAGCTTTTATTCTCTTCAAAAAAGCTTTTAAGATATTTTTCGTTCAGGTATTTGTCGCGTATAAGCTCGTTTACACTGATGTGAAATTCGTTTTTAAAAAGCCTTATAAGCTCGTTTACGGTATAGCTGCTGTTTTCGTATTCCTTGGCTATAAGGTCGTAATGAATAAAAATTTTCCCGCTTGAACAGTCGTATTCCCAAAGCATATCGCAATAATGACTTAAGCATTTAATAAGCATTGTCAACTCCGGCACACCTATCACCTCCACGGCTTTATAAACTCAGAAGCTGTAATATAAATAATTATACCATATTTATATACATAATTCAACTTTTTAAGCCGTAAACAAAAGAATTACGTTTTTTGTTGCTTTTTTTTGTAAAAGGATATATACTTAAGGTATTATTTGTAAACGAAAAGGTGAAAAGAGTGGCAAAAAAAAGGACTAAAAGACAAAAGGCTATAATAAAGCGGCGAATTTTTCTTACCTGCTGCACTGCGGTGCTTATTGCCTGCATAGCCCTGATAGCGTTTACGGTTAACGCGATTATAAAAAAGGATAAAACCCCCGCTAAAAAAGACGACGGCAAACAGCAATCGGATATTTCAAGCGCCGTAATCCCCGAAACGGAGGCTACCGTGCTTTCAACGGGGGATATAATGGTTCATTCCACCCAGCTTACAGGGGCGCAAACCGCGTCGGGCGATTATGATTTCAGCCCGTATTTCAAGCATTTGTCCTCGTACTTTAAGGCGGCAGATCTGTCGGTTGCAAATCTTGAAGTTACCTTCGGCGGTACGGAATCGGGCAAATACAGCGGTTATCCCGCCTTTAACACGCCCGACAGCCTTGCCGACGCTATAAAGGATTCAGGGCTTAATTTCCTTATAACCGCAAATAACCATTCTTATGATACCGGACTTTTCGGGCTTAAACGCACAGCGCAGGTTTTAAAGCAAAAGGGAATTGAGTTTATAGGAACCAAAGAGGTTGAAACCGACCCCGCTTATGCCGTTAAGGAAATTAACAACATTAAAATAGGACTTGCCGATTATACCTATGAAACCGCGGGACAAACCCCCGGCAGAAAATATTTAAACGGCGCAATAATCGCTCAGGAAGCCAATAACCTTATAAACAGCTTTTCTTATAATAAAATAGACGAATTTTATGCCGAGGCTGAAAAGGTGATAGGCGAAATGAAAGCGCAGGGCGCGGAGTTTATTGTGTTTTATATGCACTGGGGCGAGGAATATCAAACAAGCGCAAACACTTGGCAGAAAACCATTGCGCAAAAGCTTTCAAACTTAGGGGTTGATATGATAATAGGCAGCCACCCTCACGTTATTCAGCCCGTTGAGCTTATACATTCGGAGGACGGTCAGAACACTACCGTATGCCTTTATTCAACGGGAAACTGTATTTCAAATCAGCGGCAGGAGATTATGGACAGCTGCCCGACAGGTCACACTGAAGACGGTCTGCTTTTCAGCTTTACCCTTAAAAAGAATAAGGACGGTGTAGCGCTTTCCGGCTTAAAGCTTATACCCACATGGGTAAACAGATATAAAGAAAACGGCCATAACGGATTTTTATATACAATTTATCCGCTTGAAGGTCCCGATGACGGCGCGGCAAAATTCGGGCTTTCAGGCGCGGCGGCAACAAAATCGGCAAAATCATATGAAAGAACAAAGGCGATAGTGTCAGCAGGTCTTACCGAATGTCAGCAATCGATAGGCTGCGAGATCACATTTAACTGATTTGTAAAATTTTATTGCCAAATATTACTTATTATGGTAAAATGGTTTTAAATTGTTTTTTTAAGGGAAAGGAAGATTTAAATGGGCGACAGATTGCAAATTCTGTTTGCAATGGTTGGATATATGCTTATAGTTATACTTATAGGCGTATTTTTTGCCAAAAGGGCACAGGCAAATTCGGAAAATTACTTTTTAGGCGGGCGTTCGTTAGGACCGTGGGTTGCCGCTATGAGCGCAGAGGCTTCGGATATGAGCGGCTGGCTTTTAATGGGCTTGCCGGGCGTTGCTTATTGGTGCGGCCTTGCCGACGCGGCGTGGACGGCTATCGGTCTTGCGGTAGGTACATATATAAACTGGCTGCTTGTTTCAAAGCGCCTGCGGTCTTATTCCATAGTTTCGGGGGACGCTATAACGGTACCTGATTTTTTAAGTAACCGTTACCACGAAAAGAAAAAGATAATTCTCGGCATTTCGGCACTGTTTATACTTATTTTCTTTACGGTTTACGCGGCAAGCTGCTTTGTTACCTGCGGCAAGCTGTTTTCAGGTCTTTTCGGTTATTCGTATCATTCAATGATGATAGCCGGCGCAATATTTGTGCTTATATATACTGCAATCGGCGGCTTTCTTGCCGAAAGCGCTTCTGATTTTATGCAGGCGGTGGTTATGATAATAGCGCTTGTGGGCGTGCTAGTTTTCGGTACGGCGCACGCGGGCGGTATAAACGCCGTTATTGAAAATGCAAAGGGAATTCCCGGTTATTTATCTCTTGTAAATTTAGCAACGCCCGTTATCGACGCAAACGGCGTGCAGCAGGCGGCAGGTTCAGTTCCGCTTTTCGGCGAAGCGTCGCGCTACGGCTTTTTAACAATACTTTCAACCGCCTCGTGGGGGCTTGGCTATTTCGGTATGCCGCAGGTGCTGCTGCGCTTTATGGGTATACGCAAGGGCTCAGAGCTTAAGCGTTCGCGCCGCATAGCAATAGTTTGGGTTGTAATATCGCTTACCGCCGCCGTGTTTATAGGAGTTATAGGTAGGGCGATACTTCCCGCCGACGCAGGTCTTGCCACCAAAAGCGGTGCGGAAAACGTGTTTGCGCATCTTTCTCAGCTTTTGTTCCACCCTGTAATCGCAGGCGTTATAATGGCGGGAATACTTGCCGCCACCATAAGCTCGTCGGACTCTTATTTGCTTATAGCCGCTTCGGCGGTCTCCAAAAACCTTTTTGAGGGTATAATTAAAAAGGACGCGGACGATAAGCAGGTAATGAACGTTTCGCGCATTATGCTTATTGTTATAACCGTAATAGGTATGGTAATTGCATGGAACGAAAACAGCGTTATTTTTGAAATAGTTTCCTTTGCTTGGTCGGGCTTCGGCGCTACCTTCGGGCCGATAATTCTTTTCTCGCTTTTCTGGAAAAGAACAAACAGAGCGGGCGCTGTTGCCGGTATGGTATCCGGCGGCGCGATGGTGTTTATCTGGAAGCTGCTTTTAAAGCCGCTCGGAGGAATATTCGGAATATACGAGCTAATGCCCGCTTTCCTTATTTCGTGCGCCTTTATTGTAATAGTTTCGCTTTGCACGGAAAAACCCTCTGCTGAGCTTGAAGAAGAATTTGAAAAAGCCAAGAATTATACCGAGGCTTAATTTACCGCCCCGTAGGCTAAAGCTTGCGGGGCGTTGCTATAGGAGAAAATTATGCTTGATAAATATTTTAAAAGTATTGTAGAACAGGATACCGCCGCGGTCGTTGTGTGCGATAACGACTGCAAAATAGTTTATATGAACCCCGCGGCGGTAAAGCGCTATCACCGCGACCTTACAGGGCAGAGCCTGAGGGATTGCCATAATGCCGCCTCTAATGTGATGATTGACCGCGTTTTGGAATGGTTTAAGGCAGATGAAGACAATAACATTATGTATACCTACCGAAACGAAAAAGAGAATAAAGACGTTTATATGGTGGCGCTGCGCGACGGCAAAAGGCTTATAGGCTTTTATGAAAAGCACGAGTACAGAACGCCCGAAACGGCAAAGCCGTATGATTTTAAACGGTAAAAACGGGCAATAATATGAGCGTGTCGAAAAAGTCGACACGCTCCCCCGCGGGAATGCCGTTCGCTCGAAAATCAAAGATTTTCGGACTGCACTCTATCCCCGCCAATACCACCCCAGTGCCCTTGAAAAACCGCTTAATAAGCGATTTTTCGCTTACAAGGTGTTTTTCCGCCGCACGTGTCAGCGGAAAAACGGAAATGCGGCGTAAACGCCGCAAAAATAGAATTTTGGGATTTATCGACAGTCTGAATAATATATTTCGGTGGTGCTTAATGGTATTTTTGGTAATTGCGTTGATTGTTTTGGCTGCGTTAGTATCGGCTTCGATTTATTTTTTCTTTGTTGCTTTTGTGCGCAAAAAAAACGAAACAGCGGACGATATTGACGCAAAGGAAAACGATTTTTTAAACGAATACCGTCCTGTAATAAAAGAAGGTCTGCGGTTTATAACCGAACAGCCGCAAAGGTGGGTTTATACAAAAAGCTTTGACGGACTTCGCCTTGCGGCAAGATATTTTGATGTGGGAACGCACAAAACCGTTATACTGTTTCACGGCTACCGTTCCTCGGCAAACCGTGATTTTTCCTGTGCGGTAAAGCTTTACTGTAATGCGGGCTTTAACGTTCTGCTTGCAGATCAGCGCAGTCACGGCAAAAGCGAGGGCAGGCTTATAACCTTCGGCGTTAAGGAAAGGTACGACGTGCTGTCGTGGGTGAATTACTATATGCAGAATATAGATAAAAATGCCGAAATTGTCCTCGGCGGTATGTCTATGGGGGCAACCACAGTACTGTTGGCGTCAGGCCTTACTCTGCCGCCTAATGTAAAGGGCATTATTGCCGACTGCGGCTTTACCTCGCCTACCGCAATTATTAAAAAGGTGGCAAGACAGGCGTTTCATATAAACGCAGGCTTTTTTCTGCCGGTTATGGATATTATGTGCCGCATTACCGGTCGTTTCGGAATATACGGCGTATCAACCGAAAAGGCGCTTGCAAAAACAAAGCTGCCGGTGCTTTTTATACACGGAAAAAGCGATAATTTCGTACCCTGCGAAATGAGCGACAGAGGCTATAAAAGCGCGGCGGGCGAAAAGGAAATTCTGCTTGTTGACGGCGCCGATCACGGTATGAGCTATCTTATTGACACAAAAACGGTTGAAGAGCATTTATTAGGTTTTTTGAAAAAAATTTCTTAAGGGTTTACGCTAAATTTCGGTTGACTTTTAAGCGCGCTTAGAATAAAATAATAGTATACTGAAAAAGGGGAAATCGGCATGAAAAAACGAGCTTTTATTACGGCAATATTACTTATATTTTCATTGATTTTGTGCCTTAGCGCCTGCGAACCGGTTGATAAAAGCTATGCCTCTACCCAAAGCGAGACCGCTTCGGAGCCTAAAAAAGCAAAAAAAGCGCCCGAAAACGTTAAGCGCCCCAAAATTATGTCGGACGATACGATAATGCCTCAATACGTTGATATAAGCGTGTTTGACGAAGAAAATTATTCGGCTGTGTACCTCGGCAAAAAATTCAAGATAAGCGCAGAATTTGCCGGCGAGGAATTTACCGTTCCCGCAACTGTCGGCAATATGGAAAGTCACGGCTGGGCTCTTGCAGAGAACAGCGCTTACGATAAGGAGTCGCTTGTGTATGCGGGCGAATCGGTAGATACCGTGTTTGTTAATGAAGACGGCGTGCAGATAAACGCAAAATTTTACAATTCCTCGCAAAGCTCGGTAAAGCTTTCAAAGTGCAATATAGTTAAGTTTAAAATAATTAACGATTTTTACAGCTCGCCGGATAATTTCCACGAATTTAATATAAACGGCGTTAACAACAAAATGGCAATAACCGATATAATCGATACCTTAGGCACTCCGTCGCATTTTTACGGTATAGACGAAAGCAATTATTATCTTGATTATTTTATTTCGCAAAGCGATCGCCGCAACGGAATTACGGTTTATATAAACCCGTCGGACGACGCTATAACGGCAATAGAATTTTCTTATTATAAATAAAATGTGCGGCAGGATATACCTGCCGCAATTTTTAAAGGAATGAATGGTATGAAAAATGTATTTTCACCTGCGGATATTCTTTTGCCGCGCGGCGATTTTTCAAAATGGGCGGTTATAGCCTGCGATCAATATACCTCGCAGCCCGAATATTGGCAAAGGGTAAAGGAGTGTGCCGCAGGCTCGCCCTCGGCGCTTAATATAATTTTTCCCGAAGTTTATTTATCGGCGGATAATTCAAAAAAAATTGCCGAAATAAACGATAGTATGAAAAATTATCTTGAAAGCGGCGTATTTCAAACGCTTGAAAACACATTTGTTTATGTTAAACGCACCGTTACCGGCGGCAAAACGCGCCGCGGAATAGTGGGGCTTATAGATCTTGAGGATTATTCGTATGAAAAGGGCGCTAAAACTCTTATTCGCGCAACCGAGGAAACCGTGCCCGAACGTATACCGCCGCGCGTTGAAATACGGCGCGACGCATTGCTTGAAATACCGCACGCTATGTTGCTTATAGACGATCCCGATATGACGGTTATAGCACCGCTTGATGAAAAAACCGCACATGAAAAGCCGGTTTATGATTTTGATTTAATGCTTGGGGCGGGCCATATAACGGGAAAGGCGTTAAACACTGAAATATCGGTCGAGGTGCAGGCGGCTCTTAACAGGCTTTTAAGCAAAAGCGATGATAATATGCTCTTTGCCGTAGGGGACGGCAACCACTCGCTTGCCGCCGCTAAGGAGTGCTATCGCCTTAATAAAACCGAAGCCTCGCGATATGCGCTTGTTGAAATTGTTAACATACACGATGAATCGCTTGAATTTGAGCCTATATACCGCGCGGTATTCGGTGAAAGCCCGGAACGGGTGATAAACGATTTTATAGCCTATGCGGGCGGTGAATACAGGGGAGAAAACGCGCAAAAATTCACCTGCGTTTACGGTGATAAAAAGCGTGAAATATCCGTGCGCCCGCTTTCAAAGCTCTGTGTTGGCACTCTGCAGGGCTTTTTAAACGGTTACGTTAAGGAAAACGATAAAATAAGCGTAGATTACATACACGGTGAAGACGCGGTAAAAAAGCTTGCTTTAAATAAAAATACCGTGGGCTTTATATTTAAGGGTATGCAGAAGAACGAGTTGTTCGACGCGGTAAGGCAGGACGGCTCCTTGCCGCGGAAAACCTTTTCTATGGGCAATGCGGACGATAAAAGATTTTACCTTGAGGCGCGAAAGCTTTAATATACAAAACAGGCAACAGCTTTTAGCTGCTGCCTCAGTCTGTCGAAAAACCCAAA
>DJET01000019.1 GCA_002431945.1 Ruminococcaceae bacterium UBA5891
ATTTTGGGTTTTTCGACAGACTGCGGCAAAAGGTCTGCGATACGCAGACCTTTTGCCGTTTCTTTTTAAAATTCTACCGTATATTCTCTGCAATAGATAGATTTACAAAAGCATAATAAAGGGTTATAATTACCTTGAGGTGAGAAAAATGGACGCAAAAAGCGTAGGGTACATAATAGCAGAGCTGCGTAAGAAAAATAATATGACTCAGGCCGAGCTTTCTTTCAGGCTTAATGTGAGCTATAAAACAGTAAGCAAATGGGAAAACGGTTTAGGCTATCCGGAGATAACGCAATTTCCCGAAATTGCCAAAATATTCGGCGTTTCGGTCGATTACCTTATGACCGGCGAGCGTAAGGGTATTGCCGTTGCCGGCAATATATTGACGGATAACGTCAAGACAGTAAACGATTATCCAAAGCAGGGTATGCTTGCAAATATTCTTTCGGTTTCCCGCAGTGTGGGCGGCTGCGTTCCTAACACGGCTATTGATATTGCCAAAATAGACCGCAGTGTTCCGCTTTACGCCTTGGGCAAGATAGGCGACGATGAACACGGGCGTTACGTTATTTCAAAGCTGCAAAAATACGGCATAGACACGGGAAAAATCGCCGTTTCGGCTAAAAGCACCACCAGCTTCAGCGATGTTATGAGCCTGCCCACAGGGGAGCGCACCTTTTTTCACGCCAGGGGAGCAAACGCCGAGTTTTCCCCCGATGATATAGATTTAAGCTCGCTTTCCGCACGAATGCTGCATATAGGCTATATTTTATTGCTTGACAGCTTTGATAAAGCCGATTTTGAGTACGGCACGGTAATGGCTCGGTTTCTGCATGACGTTAAGGAAAGAGGAATTGAAACCTCGATAGATATGGTAAGCGACAGCACCGCCGACTATAAGAAAGCAATTGTTCCCGCACTTAAATATACGGATTACGCCATAATTAACGAAATAGAATGCTGCGGAATTTGGGGGCTTGAGCCGTATGGCGGCGACGGCGCGCTTGATATTTCGGCTGTTAAAAAGGCAATGACGCTTACCGCCGAAAGCGGCGTTTCAAAAAAGGTTATAGTACACGCAAAATCGGCAGGAATATGCCTTGATATTAAAAGCGGTGAATTTACCGCCGTCGGCTCGCTTAAGCTGCCGAAAAACGCAATCAGGGGCAGTGTGGGCGCGGGAGACGCTTTTTGCGCAGGCTGTCTTTACGGGCTTTACGAGGGCTTTGACGATAAAAGCCTGCTTGAATTTGCTTCCGCCGCCGCGGCATGTAATTTGTTCAGCGAAAATTCCGTTGACGGTATGAAAACAAAAAACGAAATTATTGAAATATCAAAAAAATATAAGCGGGTGAAATTATGAAAAAGGACGAGTATATATCACAGGTCCAAAAGGCGATCGGCTACTATGAAAAAGCGAATATAATACTTACCGAGGAGGAAAAAAACCGCATTGAGGTTGCTGATTTCGGTCTCGGCAGGGTAAGCGAGATTGGCTTGCAGCTGCTCACATATATCAACACCGCGCGCGTTTGCGCAAAGGAAATGGTGCTGCTGCCCGGACAGGCCTGCCCCGAACACAGGCACATACCGACAAACGGCAGCGACGGCAAGGAAGAAACCTTCCGCTGCCGCTTAGGCAAGGTTTACCTTTATGTTGAGGGCGGCAATCCGTCGGACGTAAGCGTTAAGCTGCCTGATACCGAGCTTACCGCTTTTAAAGAAATCGTGCTGCTGCCGGGTGGGCAGTATACCATTATGCCGAATACAAAGCACTGGTTCATAGCGGGTGATGAGGGCGCGGTAATTTCGGAATTTTCCACCCACAGCACCGATGAAACCGACATTTTCACCGATGAAAATATTATAAGAGAACCGCAGATAGAGGAGTAAAAAATATGCTTGCAAATTTAAACGATATTTTGCCGCGCGCCGCCAAAGAGCATTACGGCGTGGGACTTTTCAATACTATTGACACAGATATGCTTGAAGCCGCAATATCGGCAGCCGAGGAGCTGCGCTCGCCTATAATAATAGGCACCGCAGAGGTGCTTTTGCCTTACGGTGAATTAAAGCTGATAGCTCCGTCGGTTATAGCAGCCGCAAGGCGCGCGAGCGTTCCGGTTGTTGTGCATTACGATCACGGTCTTACCTTTGAGCGCTGTATGGAAGCCTTGAAACTCGGCTTTACAAGCGTTATGTTTGACGGCTCTGCCGGAGATTCGGCGAACAATACTGCGGCAACCCGCGAAATAGTAAAAATCGCCCATGCCATGGGCGCTACCGTCGAGGGCGAAATAGGCCATGTGGGCGAGGCGGCAAGCGGTGATAACGAAACAAACGACCGCTACACGACCGTTAAGGAGGCAACCGATTTTGTAAACGCTACCGGCGTTGACGCGCTTGCCGTAGCAATAGGCACGGCGCACGGCGCATATAAGGCAAAGCCGCGGCTTGATATTGAAAGACTTAAAGAAATACACGCGGCAATACCCACGCCGCTCGTATTGCACGGCGGTTCGGGGCTTTCGGACGACGATTTCCGCAATACCGTGCGCGAGGGTATTTCAAAGGTGAATATATTTACCGACCTTTGCATTGCGGGTGCAAACGCAATGAAGGACGCAGAAAACGCGGGCGCAGATTATCTTAAAACACGGGAAATGCGGGTAAAATATATAAACGCCGCCGTAAAGCAGAAGATAAAGCTTTTCGGCAGCGTAGGAAAATATTGATAAAACTATATGCTGCAAAAAAAGTTGCCGTGAATCCTTTAAAAGGATTCACGGCAACTTCAGTCTGTCGAAAAACCCAAAATTCAAGCTGAGATTGGGATTAAAAATTTTTCAGCAAAGCAAAACAGAAAAAAGCGAGTAAATGCAGTATAC
>DJET01000065.1:0-12005 GCA_002431945.1 Ruminococcaceae bacterium UBA5891
AAGGGTGTCCGACGGTTCTTTCCCCTATTTCTGTCCGTACAGAAATAGGGTGCCTGCGCGGCACGAGCGCAAGAGGGTTTTATTATTTTAAAGGGGAGAAACGGATTGCCGCGCACCTGACGGTGCTCGCAATGACAGGACGACAGTTAATCGCACATTTTACGGTAGTTGCAATGACTAAACGGCTTGTCATTCTGAACGCGAAGCGTGAAAGAATCCGTCTTCTTATAAAACCGAGACCGCCGTCCGAAGGGTAAAGCCTTAGGGCGGCGGTCTTTGTATATAAAGGGGCTGTATCGGTAATTTGTAGGCAGTAAGCCGCTGCCGCCGATTTACGGGATATCCCTTTTTTGCCCCTGCTATATACTATGAAAAAACATCAGATAGGTGACTTTCTTATAAACAAAATTCCAAGCGTATTTGCACCGCAGTGAGATGAAACGGTACAGCCTGCGCGGGTTACAAACACCTCTTTAAACGGCGCCAATGACTTTGCAAGCTCGGTTACTTCCTTTACAAGCTCCGGGTCGCAGCCGGCGTGGGTTATAAACACGCGGTCCAATATAATATCGGAATGATCGCTTATCTTTTCGGTTATATACTGCTTTAAAACATCGCCGTATTTACCGCGGTATTTTTTTGAAACGTCCATTTTGCCGTTTTTAACCTGTATGCAGGGCTTAAGCTTTAAAAGGTTTGCGCCGAACATTGCAAGCGCAGAGCATCTGCCGCCCTTGTAAAGATATTCAAGGCTGTCGATAACAAACGAGGCGTCCACGCACGGTACAAGCGCCTTTGTTTTTTCAACTATCTCTTCAGCCGAAAGACCGCTTTTTAGCATTTCCGCCGCGGCAACAACAAGCAATCCGCCGCCGGTTGAAAGGTTTTTGGTATCGATTACATAAACGTTTCCCAGCTCTTCCGCCGCAATGCAGGCGTTATTGTATGTAGAGGACATATCCGAGCTTATGGTAAAATGGATTACGGTTTTGTTTTCATCTTTGAATTTTTTGAAAAACTCAAGGCAGTCGCCCACATTTGTGGCGGCGGTTTTCGGCAGCTCGCCTGTTTTTGCGTGGTGCGCGTAAATATCGTCCGGAGTTATATCAACGCCGTCGGTATAAACCTTATCGCCCAAAGTAATGCCGAGAGGTGAAATTGCAACGTTATATCTTTCGCGCAGTTCGGGACTTAGGTCTGTTGTGCTGTCGCTGGTTATCACTATATCAGAAGCCAAAAAAATACCCCCATAATAATTATTAAGTGTATTATATCATTTAATGCGTAATTTGGCAATAAAATTATTAAGTAAAGAAATAATTATATATTTTTTCGGCGTAATGTGTTAAAATAACTATATGTGCTTGAAACGGGAGAGGAAACAGCCTTGAAAAAGAAGCTTTCGGCGTGCGTTGCGGTTTTTACATTGATCATTCTGGTTTTGGCGGGAGCGCTGGCATATGCCGTAACGGCGTTAAGGCAAAAGGACAAAGCCGCCGCAGTTACAAGGGAAAGGCTTAAGGAAAGCGGCGAGCTTTTAAGCTCGGCTGAAAGCAGCCTTTCGGATTACCGCGCCAAGGCAGAGGAAAAGGATAGGCTTAACAGCGATTTACAGGATAAGCTTAATAAAGCGGAGGAGGAAAACGCCGAGCTTAGAAAAAAGCTTGAAACA
Organism: Ruminococcaceae bacterium UBA5891; assembly: GCA_002431945.1. Classification (GTDB taxonomy): domain Bacteria; phylum Bacillota; class Clostridia; order Oscillospirales; family Acutalibacteraceae; genus UBA737. The sequence goes on from DJET01000065.1 coordinate 1,673, forward strand.
CTGAGCGCAAAAAAGGCGGAGGAGCAGGCAGGCTTGATCGCCGCGTCCGCCGAAAAGCCGAGCGGCAGGCACGTTTGCTACCTTACCTTTGACGACGGACCGTCCGACAACACGCTCCTGATACTTGAAATTTTAAGAAAATACGGTATAAAAGCCACCTTTTTCGTAATAAATTCCGAAAAGCTTGATTACGTTAAAAATATTTACGAGGCGGGACATACCGTGGGTCTGCACAGCGCCACGCATAATTACGGTGAAATTTACAAAAGCACGCAGGCTTATCTTGACGATTTAAAGGTTATATCCGACCGTGTGGAAAGTATAATAGGCATAGCGCCTAAGGTTATGCGCTTTCCCGGCGGCAGCAGCAATTCGGTAAGCCGCAAATACTGCGCGGGGGTTATGTCCTCACTTACAAGGGCGGTTGAAGAGCTCGGCTATTCTTATTACGACTGGAACGTAAGCTCAGGCGACGCGCTTTCCGAAACCCCAAGCTTTACTTATATAAGAAACAACGTTTTAAAAAGCGCGCGGGATAAAAATTCCGCCTGCGTGCTTATGCACGATTCCGATACCAAAACCACCACCGTTAAGGCTCTGCCCGAAATTATAGAGGGGCTTATGAAAATGGGGTATTCGTTTGAGCCGATAACGCCCGAAGCCTACGGCTACCACCATAACACGCTTAACTGAAAAGAGAGGATTTTTTGAACAAACGAACGCTTAAAATATTATCCTACACATTTTATACCGCCGCGTTTTTGTGTATTGCCGCTATGTGCGCAAACGCGCTCGGCATTACGGATTTAGGGCACGGCGGCAAAATAGCGGCGGGATTTATCGCTGTTATAAGCGGCTATGCGGCGTCTTATTTTACGGCGCTTTGCGCCGCGCCTAAAAAGCGGTATTCGATTATTAAAAGCACGGTTATATTTATTTTTGTATTTTATATAATAGTTTTAGTGGATTTCACGCTTATAGACGATAATCTCGGCCGTAACATATTTAACATATACAACTGGAATACCACCGCGTTTTCGGATTATATAAACCGAAACACCAACATTGTGCCGTTTGCCACGGTAAGGCTTTTTATAAACGCCGTTAAAAACAGCGCTCTGCCGCTTTATGCAGTGCTTGAAAATCTGCTTGGAAATTTGGTTGCGTTTATGCCGCTGCCGTTTTTTCTTGCCTGCCTTTTTAAGCGATTTGACAATTGGTATTCGGTTTTAATTACCGTTTTGCTTTCGGTAATTACGGTTGAGCTGTTACAGCTTTTGTTTCTCACCGGCTCAAGCGATATAGACGACGTTATACTGAATACCGCCGGCGCTATGCTACTTTACGGCGTTTTAAGAATAAAAGGGGTAAGCCGTTTTATAAGTAAAATAACCTTCGGCGTATGGGAGACGGAAAATGGAACGGATTAAAATAACGGCGTGCGCTAAGATCAACCTTTCGCTTTCGGTGCTCGGCAAAAGGGAGGACGGCTACCACGAGCTTGATACCGTAATGCAAAGCATTGATTTAAGCGATACCGTGTATATTGAAAAATACAGCGGTATTATTACCGACTGCAGTGGTATAAGCGCGGAAGAAAACATAGCCGCAAGGGCAGCAAGGCTGTTTTGCGAAAAAACGGGAGCCGAGGGCTGTAAAATTAAAATTGAAAAGCGCATACCTGCGGCGGCGGGCTTAGGCGGCGGCAGCGCGGACGCCGCGGCGGTGCTTGCAGGGCTGAACAGGCTTTATAAAACGGGTATCAGCGAAACGGAGCTTTGCGAAATTGCGGTAAAAATAGGGGCGGACGTACCCTTTTTAATTGCAGGCGGCACGGCAAGGGCGCGCGGAATAGGCGAAAAGCTTACGCCGCTTATGCCGCTTAAGGACTGCTGTTTTCTTATAGCAAAGGCAGAGGAAAAGCCTTCCACCGCCGAAATGTTTTCAAGGCTTGACAGTACCGATTACATAAAGCCCGATATTGAAAAAACGGTTAACGCGGTAAATCGCGGCGATTTAAACGGGGTGCTTGAAAATCTCGGCAATTCGTTTGAAATACTGTGGAGTAAAAGCCCCCTTAAGGAAATGCTTTCAAGCACGCACCCCGCCGCCTGCTCGCTTTCGGGCAGCGGTCCCGCAAGGTTTGCGGTATACGGCGATTTAAACGCCGCGTTACGCGCAAGGGATAAGCTTTCGGCAAAGGGCGTTTTTTGCGAAATATGCAGGCCTTTAAATAAATCGCTTATATTTGAATGAAATTTTAATTTCGAGTCAATATTCATAACAGAAACCTTATTTTAAATTGTTTAAAGGAGCTTTGTTATGAATAAAAAATTATTTTCACGCCGCGCGGCGGAGCTTTCGCTGCTTTGCGGGCTTTTATGCTCGGTATTTCTTTCGGCTGCGCATTTCGGCGCCGCCTGCGACGACCTAAGAAGCAACGTTTTGCGGTTACATATAATCGCAAATTCAAACAGCGCCGAGGATCAGGCGGTAAAGCTTAAGGTAAGGGACAGCATATTAGCGCAGACCGCCGATATTTTTGACGGCAAAACAAGCCTTAAGGAAGCCGAGGCGTCTGCGGCGAAAAACATTGAAAGGCTAAATGAAGCGGCGGTTAAAACGCTCAGGGAAAACGGCTTTAATTACGGCGCCGCGGCTGAGATAGGCAACAGCTATTTTGAAACCCGCGAATATGAAGATTTCACCCTGCCTGCCGGCAATTACCGCTCGCTTATAATACGGCTCGGAAACGGCGAGGGCAAAAACTGGTGGTGCGTTGTGTTTCCCGCAGTCTGCGTGCCCGCGGCGGGCGACGCAAGGCTTTCGGACAGCACCGCAGAAGTCAGCGCCGATATAGCCGAGCACCCGAATAAATATGTAATGAAGTTTAAAACGGTGGAAATTTACGAGGACCTTAAAAGGCTTTTATCGCGTTAAACACGCCGCTGTACCAAGTTAGTCTTGACTTTTTTGTAAATTTACTTTACTATAGTATTTGTAGAAATTTCGGGTTTACGGAGGAATTTGCTTTGGAAAATTCTAAAAAAAGTATGGATACTATAGTGGCTCTTGCCAAAGGACGCGGTTTTGTATACCCCGGCAGCGAAATATACGGCGGTCTTGCGAATTCGTGGGATTACGGCCCCTTGGGCGTTGAGCTTAAAAACAATATTAAAAAGGCGTGGCTTAAAAAGTTTGTGCAGGAGTCTCCCTATAACGTAGGGCTTGACAGCGCTATTCTTATGAACCCCGAAACTTGGGTGGCTTCGGGTCATTTAGGCGGATTTTCCGACCCGCTTATGGACTGCAAAAGCTGCAAAACCCGCCACAGAGCGGATAAGCTTATTGAAGATTATGTGGCTGAAAACGGTCTTAACGATAATCCCGCCGCTATGAGCGACGAGGAAATGATGCAGTATATAAAGGATAAGGGGATTGCCTGTCCTGACTGCGGCAGTCACGATTTTACCGATATACGCAAGTTTAACCTTATGTTCAAGACCTTTCAGGGCGTTACGGAGGACAGCACCTCTACGCTTTATTTACGCCCCGAAACCGCTCAGGGTATTTTTGTGAACTTTAAAAACATTGCGCGCACCACGCGCAAAAAGGTACCCTTCGGCGTAGCGCAGATAGGTAAATCCTTCAGAAACGAAATAACCCCCGGAAACTTTATTTTCCGTATACGCGAGTTTGAGCAGATGGAGCTTGAATTTTTCTGCAAGCCCGGAACCGACCTTGAATGGTTTGAATACTGGCGCGGCTTCTGCCGTAAATGGCTGCTTGATTTAGGTCTTAACGAAGAGCATTTAAGGCTGCGCGACCACGATAAAGACGAGCTTTGCTTCTATTCTAAGGCCACGACCGATTTTGAGTACCTGTTCCCGTTCGGCTGGGGAGAGCTATGGGGCGTTGCGGACCGTACCGATTACGATTTAACGCAGCACTCAAAGCATTCGGGTCAGCCGCTTGATTATTTCGATCCCGAAACAAACGAAAAATATATACCCTATGTTATAGAGCCCTCTTTAGGCGCAGACCGCGTGCTGCTTGCCTTCCTTTGCGACGCATACGACGAGGAGACCGACGAAAAGGGCGATACAAGAACGGTTATGCATTTCCATCCGGCTCTCGCTCCCTTTAAGGCGGCGGTTTTGCCGCTTTCGAAAAAGCTTTCGGATAAGGCGGCAGAGGTTTACACCGAGCTTGCAAAGGACTTTATGATAGACTTTGACGACGCAGGCTCAATAGGCAAGCGTTACCGCCGCGAGGACGAAATCGGCACGCCTATCTGCGTAACCTACGATTTTGATTCGCCGGAGGATAACTGCGTTACCGTGCGCGACCGCGACACTATGGAGCAAAAGCGCATACCGATAAGCGAGCTTAAGGCTTACATTGCCGACGCCGTAAAATTCTAAAACAGGGGTAAGGATATGACTTCAACGCAGATACTTTTAATGGCTGCCGAGCTGCTCGGCGGTCTTGCGTTTTTCCTTTACGGAATGACAATGCTTTCGGGCGGGCTTGAAAACCTTACGGGCGGCACACTTGAGCAAACGCTTAAAAGGGTTACAAGAAATCCGATTTTAAGCTTTTTCCTAGGTGCTGGCATAACCATTGCAATACAGTCTTCATCGGCTATGACGGTTATGCTTGTGGGTCTTGTAAATTCGGGCATAGTTGAGTTTTGCGATACATTCGGCGTTGTTATGGGCTCAAATGTGGGCACAACACTTACCGCGTGGCTTTTAAGCCTTGCGGGCATCGGCGGCGATAATTTCTTTTTAACCCTTTTAAAGCCTATGACCTTCGCACCTATTCTTGCCTTTTTGGGAATACTTTTAAGAATGATCTCAAAAGAGGAAAAGAAAAAGAACATAGGTCTTATATTCATAGGCTTTGCCATTCTTATGACGGGAATGGATTTTATGAGCAATTCTATGAATTCCGTTCAGGAAATGAAGGGCTTTCAGAACCTGCTCACGGCTTTCAGCAGTCCCATAATCGCGCTTTTGATATCTGTTGTTTTTACGGGCATAATTCAGTCCTCCGCCGCAACGATAGGTATTGTTCAGGCATTGGCGCTTACGGGAGCCATAACCTATGAAATGGCAATACCTCTTGTACTCGGCGCTAACATAGGCACCTGTATTACTGCGTTTCTTTCAAGCTTCGGAACAAACAAAAACGCAAAACGCGTTGTTGCGTTACATATATATGTAAACGTTATCGGCTCGGTTGTATGTATGATAATTCTTTACATACTAAAGGCAATAGGCGTAAGCGTTCTGTCAATGACAGTTTCTATGTTCGGCGTTGCAATCATACATACCCTTTTCAATCTTGTTAATACGGTATGTCTTATTCCGTTTAAAAAAGCCGTTTTCAGGCTTTGCGAGCTTACCGTTAAAAACAGCGACGATAAAACGCATACCGTTTTTCTGGACGAGCGTTTGTTCAACAATACGGCTCTTGCGGTTTCGGAATGCCACCGCCTTACAAACGAAATGGCGGAATATGCAAGAACCTCGCTTATTAAATCAATAAGTCTTATTTCCACTTATGACGGCGAGACCGTAAATTATATTAAAGAAACCGAAGGTCTTATAGATAAGTATGAGGACAAGCTGGGCACTTACCTTGTGCGGTTAAGCAACAACGAGCTTTCGGAAAATCTTTCCCATTCGATAGCGCGTATGCTTCACAGCATAGGAGATTTTGAGCGCATAGGCGACCACGCCCTTAACATATGCAAGGTTGCCGAGGAAATGCACAACAAGGGCATAAGCTTTTCAGACGAGGCAAAGCGTGAAATTGCCGTTATAACAAACGCCGTTACCGAAATACTTAATATGACGGTAGACTCCTTTGTTAACGACGATATAGAAACCGCCTCGCACGTAGAGCCGCTTGAGCAGGTTATAGACAAGCTTAACAAAAGGCTTAAGTCACGCCATGTTGCAAGGCTTCAAAACGGCGAATGTACCATTGAGCTTGGGTTTGTATTTACCGATCTGCTTACAAATTACGAGCGCGTTTCGGATCATTGCTCCAACATTGCGGTTTACACAATGCAGCTGCCGAGCGATAAGCTTGACGCGCACAAATACTTAGCAAAAATCAAAAATTCCGAAGACGGCACTTTTGTGGACGACTTCAATATGTACAGCGAAAAATATTCGCTTAATAATATTTAATATTTCCGCCCTGCCCGTTTTATCCGTGCAGGGTGTTTAATTAAACCGGAAAAACATATTATTTAATATAATTTTATTAAGGAGTAGGCTATGAACAAGGAAAGAATACTGCGGCCTGTCAGGCGTATTCACGGCGGTATGCTTTTACCGCACTTAAAGGGCACTGCCGACGCTGAATCGCTTATGATGCCGCCGCCCGATACCGTAAAAATACCTATGCTTCAGCATATAGGCGCTCCGGCGGAGCCTGTTGTGAACACGGGCGACAGGGTTTTTGTAGGCACGCTTATAGGCAAAGCGGCAGGGGCTGTAAGCGCCGCGGTGCATTCAAGCGTTTCGGGCACCGTAAAGGCGGTGGAAAGCGTAATTTCGGGCGGTAAAGAGATAAAGAGGGTTGTAATAGACTCAGACGGGCTTATGGAAAAGGATCCGTCGCTAAAGCCGTTCGACGTAAATAATGCGCAGGATATAGCAAACGCCGCCGCCGAATGCGGGCTTGTCGGCCTTGGCGGCGCAGGCTTTCCCGCAAGCGTAAAGCTTACGGTTAAAGAGGAAACCCCGATAGACACCCTTATTATAAACGGCGCCGAGTGCGAACCTTACATAACAAGCGATTACCGCGAATGTATAGAAAGCTATAACGACGTAATAGAGGGCGTTTATCTTTTAAAGGATAAGCTTAACGTTAAAAACGTTATTATATGCATAGAAAGCAATAAGGAAAAGGCAATTACCAAGCTTTACACCATAGCCGCCGATAAGCGCGACGAGGACGACGCCGTAAGGCTTATGAAGCTGCCCACAAGCTACCCTCAGGGGGCGGAAAAGGTAATTATATATTCCGCAACCGGCAGGCGGGTGCCCGCAGGCAAGCTGCCGAGCGACGTTGGCTGCATAGTAATGAACATAACAAGCGTTGCCGCGCTTTACAGGTTTATTAAAACGGGTATGCCGCTTGTTTCAAAACGCATAACGGTAGACGGCACCGCCGTTAACGAGCCTAAAAACGTTATCGTACCCATAGGCACCCCGATAGAAAAGGTGCTTGAATTTGCAGGCGGCGTATCTGACGACGCGGCGGAGATAATAATGGGCGGACCTATGATGGGCGTGGACGTTTGCGATAAGGAAGCCGTTATAGAAAAGCGTAACAATGCCTTAACGGTGATGAAGGAAAGGTTTAAGGAACCCGACGCGTCGCCCTGTATACACTGCGGCAGATGCGCCGCGGCATGTCCTATGCGGCTGTATCCCACCGCGGTAGAGGCGGCGCTTAGCCACGGCCTTAAGGATAAGCTTAAAACGCTTAACGTTAATTACTGTATGGAATGCGGAAGCTGCTCCTACGTATGTCCCGCAAAGCGGCCGCTTACACAGGCAATGCGGCTTGCAAAGGCAGAATTAAGGAGGTAAAACGCAATGAAAGATATGCTTAACGTTTCGTCTTCTCCGCATATAAGGCACAGCGAGACTGTTACGGGTATAATGGGGGACGTTATAATAGCTCTTATGCCCGCGGCGGTTTACGGCTGCATACTTTTCGGGATTCGCGCAGCGGCGGTGCTTGCAGTTTGTGTTTTAACTGCTGTTTTAAGCGAGCTTTTGTGGGATAAGGCGCTTAAAAAGCCTAACTCGGTAAAGGATCTGTCGGCGGTGGTAACGGGGCTGCTGCTCGGTATGAATCTGCCGCCTACGCTGCCGTTATGGCAGGCGGCAATAGGCAGTGTTTTTGCAATTATAGTTGTAAAGCAGATGTTCGGGGGAATAGGCTGTAATTTTGCCAACCCCGCAATTGCGGCGCGTATAGTGCTGTTGGTTTCATTCCCGTCTTCTATGACAAGGTTTATCGAGCCGGTTTCAGACGTTGTTACCTCGGCAACGCCGCTTGGATACATAAACGGTACAGTGTCAGAAGCGTTTACCTTTAAATCGCTGTTTTTCGGTATGCACGCGGGATCAATAGGCGAAACCTCGGCGTTTTTACTGCTTGTGGGCGGCGTTTATTTAATGCTCAGGCGCATAATTTCACCCGTTATACCGGCGTGCTTTATAGGCACGGTGGCTCTCTTTTCGTTAATTTCGGGTCAGGATATTGCGGTTTCGGTATTGGGCGGCGGCTTAATTCTCGGCGCTGTGTTTATGGCAACCGATTATACAACAAGCCCCGTAACCGCGCTCGGTAAGGCGGTTTTCGGCGTGGGGTGCGGCGTTATTACCTTTGTTATAAGAAAATTCGGTTCCCTGCCCGAAGGCGTTTCATATTCTATACTTATTATGAATATTTTGACGCCGTATATCGACCGTTTCACCCTTTCAAAACCGTTCGGTTATATAAAACCGAAAAAGGAGGAACCCGAAAATGGCTGATATAAAGGCGATAATAAAAAACAATAAGGACGACATTATAAAGCCGGTTGCGGTTTTGCTTGCCATTTGTATAATAATTCCGCTGGCGCTCAGTGTTACAAACAAAATAACGGCTGAAAAAATAGTGCGGCTTGAAACAGAAAACAGCAATAAAAATATGGCTCTTCTTGTTAAGGCGGAAAGCTACGAAAGGTGCGAAACAAACGGTATAGTGTATTACGCCGCCGTAAACGGCGGAAATACCGCAGCTTACATATTTACCGAAAGCGCAAAGGGCTACGGCGGCGACGTTTCGGTTATGACCGCCGTTAATACCGACGGAACGGTATCGGGCACGGCTATACTCGACGTATCAAACGAAACGCCCGGTCTTGGGCAAAACGCCGCTAAGGAAGGCTTTTATTCGCAGTTTAAAGGGCTTAAAAAGGGTATATCTCTGCTTAAAAACGGCGCGGACGGCGAAAAGAACGAAATAAACGCCGTAACGGGCGCCACAATAACCTCTGCTGCGGTTACGCGCGCGGTAAATGCGGCGCTTGACGATTTTGATAAGGTAAGGGAGGCGGAAAGCGGTGAAGAATAAGTATTTAGGCTATTTTACAAACGGGCTTATTAAAGAGAACCCGACTCTTCGTTTGGTGCTCGGCACCTGCCCTACGCTTGCCGTTACCACCGCTGCGGTTAACGGTATAGGAATGGGGCTTTCGGCAACTGTTGTGCTTATATGCTCTAACCTTGCAATATCCCTGCTTCGTAACATTATACCCGATAAGGTGCGTATTCCTGCGTTTATTACCATAATCGCGGGCTTTGTAAGCGTGGTGCAAATGCTTGTAAAGGCGTTTTTGCCGGCTATTGATAAGGCGCTTGGTATTTACCTGCCGCTTATAGTGGTAAACTGCATTATACTTGCACGTGCGGAAATGTTTGCCTCTAAAAATCCGCCGCTTGCAAGCGTGCTTGACGGCGCGGGTATGGGCATTGGCTTTACCGCCGTGCTGACACTAATGGGCGCGGTAAGAGAGTTGCTCGGCGCAGGCTCGCTTTTCTCGTTCCCCGTAACCTCACGCTTTATAAGTCCTATGATAATATTTTTACTGCCGCCCGGAGGATTTTTTGTTTTCGGTATGCTGGTGGCGGCTTCCAACGCCATAGCAAAAAGGAGCGGCAAAAAGCCTGTGGAGCATTTAGGGTGCGAAAGCTGCCCTTCTAAGGAAATGTGCGGTCAGGCAGACGTAAAGGAGGCGACGGAAAATGAATAGCACAACAATAGCCTCGATCTTACTTGCGGCTATACTTACAAATAATATGGTTTTGTCGAAATTCCTCGGAATTTGCCCGTTTTTGGGAGTTTCCAAAAAAACCGATACCGCCCTTTCAATGAGTATTGCGGTAACGCTTGTAATGGTGGTGTCCGCCGCGGTTACGTGGCCTATTTATCACTACATACTTTATCCCGATTATACCTATCTTGAAACGATAGTGTTTATACTTGTTATTGCGGCGATAGTGCAGTTAATAGAAATTGTGCTTAAAAGGTACATAAAGCCGGTATATAATTCGCTCGGTATTTATCTGCCCCTTATTACCACAAACTGCGCGGTGCTTGGTATTACAATGCTTAACATTACAAACGGTCTGGGGTTTGTGCAGTCGCTTGCCAACGCGTTCGGCGCGGGGCTTGGCTTTATGCTTGCAATGCTGCTGTTTTCGGGCGTAAGGGAAAGGCTTGAAACCGCCGATATTCCCGAATTTTTAAAGGG
>DJET01000065.1:12091-12993 GCA_002431945.1 Ruminococcaceae bacterium UBA5891
TTTTTAGGCTTTGCCGGAATAGGGGGTTAAGGTTATGGAAATAATTATACCCGTTATAATAGTCGGCGTAATAGGGCTTATAGCAGGCGTGGGGCTTTCGGTTGCTTCAAAGCTTATGGCGGTGCCTGTGGACGAAAAGCAGGAAAAGCTGCGCGAGGCGCTTCCCGGCGCTAACTGCGGCGCCTGCGGATATTCGGGGTGCGACGGTTATGCCGCCGCAATAGCAAAGGGCGAGGCAAGCCCCGATAAATGTGCGCCGGGCGGAGCTGCGGCTGCCGCGGCGATTGCCGAAATACTCGGCGTAGAGGTGGAAAGCGATGAAAAAATTGCTTTTATTGCCTGCCGCGGCACGCGCGAAAACACCAAAACCAAATACGGATATGAGGGAATACAAAGCTGCCTTGCGGCAGGTATGCTGCATTCGGGCCCGCTTGAATGCGAATACGGCTGTTTAGGCTTCGGGGACTGCGCAAGAGTCTGTCCCTTCGGCGCAATCACGGTAAAGGACGGCAGACCGAACGTGTGCGGGGATATTTGCACCGGCTGCGGAAAATGCACCGCGGTATGTCCCAAAAGGCTTATATCGCTTGTTCCAAAAGGTGTTAAAGCGGCGGCGGCCTGCTCTAACAGGCAAAAGGGAGCGGCGGTTGTAAAGGCGTGCGGCGTTTCGTGCATAGCCTGCAAAATGTGCGAAAAGGTATGCGAAAGCGGCGCTGTTAAGGTTACCAACAACGTTGCGGTTATTGATTACAGCCTTTGCACCGGCTGCGGAAAGTGCAAAACTGCCTGCAAACGCAAGGTTATAATATAAAGCGGTAATAAAAACCCCCCTTTTTAATTAAGGAGGGCTTTTTATTGCGAATACATAGGGCGTGGCGGTATACTTTCGCTTACCTGTCATT
>DJET01000065.1:13081-13257 GCA_002431945.1 Ruminococcaceae bacterium UBA5891
AGAAGCACCGACCGAGCCGGCAGGCGAGACCGCCGCAAGGTGCGCGGCAATCCGTTTCTCTTTTAAGGGGATTTACGGATTCTTTCGCGCTATGCGCTCAGAATGACAAGCGGTTTAGTTGCTGCAAATACCGTGGGGTGTACGGAAAACCACCGTCCTGTCATTGCGGTGCGGGT
>DJET01000065.1:13373-13509 GCA_002431945.1 Ruminococcaceae bacterium UBA5891
GCCGCAAGGTGCGCGGCAATCCGCACCCCCTGTCATTGCGAGGGGCTTTAGCCCCGTGGCAATCCGTTTTTCCTTTTTCAAAAGAATAAAATCCTCTTGCGCTCGTGCCGCGCGGGCACCCTATTTCTGTACGGAC
>DJET01000074.1:0-8444 GCA_002431945.1 Ruminococcaceae bacterium UBA5891
ACGCTGTGCTATGAATTTTTTGCCGACGGCAAGGTTTCGGTGAGTCTTAACGGTAAAATACGCGAAAATGTTGTTTGGCTGCCAAGGCTCGGTTTCGAGTTTAAGTTGCCGTATGATACTTCAAAATTTAAGTATTTCGGCAACGGACCTATGGACAGCTACCGCGATATGACCCACCACGGCATTACTGCGTGGCACGAAAGCGACGCAGACCGCGAGTATGTAAACTATATCCGCCCGCAGGAGCACGGAAACCATTACGGCTGCCGCGAGCTTGAAATTGAAAATTCGCTTAAATTCTCTGCGGAGGATCTTATGGAAATATCCGTGCTGCACCACAGCATAGAGCAGTTAACAAAAGCCGAGCATACCGACGAGCTTAAAAAATCGGACGGTACGCACATAAGAATAGATTACAAGGTATCGGGCATAGGCTCTAACTCCTGCGGACCGCAGCTGCCCGAAAAATATCGGCTTTGCGAAAAGGATATTTTCTTTAAATTCAATATATCCCTTTAGTAACAATAAGTAATAAACGCCATAGACTGTAATAACAGCCTATGGCGTTTATTTTATTATCGGGCAGTGGTGATATAATGAAACAAATAACGGTTATCGGGGGCGACAGCCGCCTTAAAACCGCCGCCGAAATACTTAAAAGCGACGGCTTTACGGTAAATTTTACCGATTCTTACACAGAAAAGGAAGCGCAAAACAGCGATGTTCTGCTGCTGCCTGTTCCCACCACAAGGGACTCAAAAACCGTTTTTGCACCCCTTGCAAAAAAGGAGGTCTTGCTAAGCGATATAGAAAGGCTTACAAAAAGCGGAACCCTTATTTTAACCTGCAACTATATGTTTGAAGGTAAAAACTGCATAGATTACGGAAAAGACGACGCATATTGCCTGCTTAACGCCATTCCCACCGCAGAGGGAGCCATAAAGCTTGCCATAGAAAATACCCCGTTTACGCTGTGGGGCAGCCGCGTGCTTGTTATAGGCTGCGGCAGAACCGGTAAAATACTTGCCGACAGGCTCAAAAACATCGGCTGCAGGGTTACGGTAAGCGCAAGAAAGCAAAGCGATTTTGCCATTATATCGGCGGCAGGCTGTAGGTGCGAATACACAGCGGACATTCCAAAAAACCTTAACTATGATATTATTTTTAACACGGTAGACGTTAAGGTAATTCCCGACGACGCGTTTAAGGAATGTACCGCAAGTCTTATTATCGATTTATCAAGCAAGGGCGGCTTTGACGTTTCAGCCGCTCAGGGGTGCGGCATTACGGCGATAAAAGCGCCGGGGCTTCCCGGTAAGACCGCGCCCGAAACCGCAGGAAAAATTCTTGCAAAAACAGTTAAAGAAATAATTGAATCAAAAACTTGAAAGAGGAGAACGCCATGGAAAACATTACCTTGGGATACGCGTTCTGCGGCTCGTTCTGCACAATAAAAAAATCGCTTGAGGCGCTGCGCGAGCTTGCAAAAAACGATATTAAAATAAAGCCTATAATGTCATCGATCGTTTACACAACCGATACGCGCTTCGGCAAGGCGTCCGAGCTTATAGAAGAGGTTGAAGATATATGCGGCGAAAAAATAATACACGACATAGCCGCCGCCGAGCCGATAGGCCCTAAAAATCTGCTTGATATAATAGTGGTTTCCCCCTGCACCGGCAATACAATAGCAAAAACCGCTTTAGGCGTTACCGATACGCCCGTTACAATGGCGGTAAAGGCGCACCTGAGAAACAATAAGCCCGTAGTGCTTGCAATCGCCACAAACGACGCGCTCGGCGCCTCTGCCAAAAACATCGGGCTTTTACACAACACAAACAATATTTACTTTGTCCCCTACCGCCAAGACGACCCGTTCGGCAAAAACAACTCGCTTGTGTGCGATTTTTCACTTATACCGAAAACGGTGGAAGAGGCGCTTAACGGCAGGCAGATACAGCCGGTTATACTTTAATGCTTAATTCGTAATTCGGAATGCGGAATTATAAAAACAAAAGCTTTAACACAGCCGTTTTACTTTACGGTGTGTTAAAGCTTTTTGTTTTATATAAATATTTTGTCATTGCGAGGGGCTTTAGCCCCGTGGCAATCCGTTTTCTTTTAAAAGGGAATACGGATTCTTTCGTGCTTCGCACTCAGAATGACACGCCGTTTAGTTATTGCAAATACATAAGGCGTACGGATAAACTTTCGTTTACCTGTCATTGCGAGGGGCTTTAGCCCCGCGGCAATCCGTTTCCTCCCCCCTCGCAATAACAACTTAAAAAATTATTCCTTTTTTATTTCGCAATTTTTAATTGCATATTCCAAAAGTACATTTATTAACTCGTTTCTTGAACGATTTGTTTCCGATGAAATATAATCAAGCTTTTTTACGGTTTCATCTTTAATTCTTATAGAAAATGTTTTATATCCGTCTTCGCCTTTTAAGGCTTTCTTTTTGATGATGAGCTTGTCGTTCACATAACCACCTCACCGATATTATGCCTTGACATTGGTTATAAATATATGTTATAATTTATAACATAACAGAGGTGATAATGTGAAAAAATCAAATAAATTACCAATCTATTTTGCAATAATTGTTTTAAGCCTTTTTTCAGTTTTTTCAATATGTATAATATATACCGTATTGTCAAATCCGGCTGAAACAGAAATAACCGATAATAATGAAAACGATAGCATTAAGGCCAGTAAAAAAATATTCGGCGATATAGAGCTTACCGTTCCGGCATTATTAGTAGATAGCAGTACCGAGCTGACTGTTACCTCCGAGGGAAAAGAATTAGGTATTAAAAAAATCGAAAAGCAAAACGACGGTTCTTTTAAATATACCTTTGAGCGCTCAAAATATAAAGAATACTTAAATTCTCTTAAAGAAGAAACAAAAAAATCCATAGACAGTATAACCTCGGATACCGATTATAAATCCATTTCAAAAATTGAATATAATAATAATTTCAGTAATATTACAATTCTTGCAAATAAAGAAGAATATAAAAACAGCCTTGACTCAATTGCCGTTTCCGCTTGCGGAATTGCAGGTATGCTGTATCAGGCTTTTGACACCTCGGCGCCCCATACCGTAATAATAAATATTAAAGACATATCAACCGGAGAGGTTTTTGATACCGTGAAATTTCCGGACGCTTTGAATAATTGAAAGGAAATAAAAATGAACGAAATAAACATTAAAAATGAAATACTTGAATCCTTTACCGATAACCCAAGAGACGTTCACACCTGTCCCACGCGCAGTTGTACGCCAAAATGGTTTTTTGTAAGCGTAAGCGGGCGAAATGTTATTATTTCCGAATCAAAAGCCCATATAAACTCATCAAAGCTTAAAACAAACAGACTTTTAAATTTTAACGAACTGCCGGAGATTTTTAAACTTTATCTGCGCAGAAAACAAGGTGAATCGGTCAGTAGAGAAGCCACGGCTTTAACCGTAAATCAGGTTTATTGGTATGGTATATTTTCAGAGTTGGGCTATTAAAAAAGCACTCCGGCGCAAATGTTGCCGGAGTGCTTTGCGGTTTTATTATTTGTTCGGCACTGCATTGCACGATAACGCTGCGATAATTGGCTTTTATGTCATTCTGAGCGCTTGCGCGAAAGAATCCGCCTCCCATTTTAAAAGGAAACGGATTGCCGCGCACAGCTTCCTGCCGGAAAAAGCAAATTTTCAAAGCCCTTGCTTTCTTTTTCGGCGCTTTTTTGCCCTTTGCCTTGCGGCAATGTTTATTGCGGTGTATACCGCGGTTAACACAATTACGGGGGTTAAAATAACCGCCGCAATTATCCGCCGTGTTCTCTGCCTTTTAAGCCGTGCCTTATTTTGGGCGGCGGCTTTTTCCCTTGCCTCTTTTTCTTTTTTTAAGCGCTGCTCCTCTTCAAGCCGCGCTTTTTCCTTTTCTTCTTCTAAACGCTGTTGCTCCTTGTATGTCGTTATGTTTTCAAGCATATCGTTTTTAAGCGTATCCTCGCCCACCGCAGTAAAATACAGCCCGTAATTACAGGGCGAATATTTCGTTATCTGCGAAGCCTTGGTTATTTCGCCGTTTTTGCCGAATATCCACCTTTTGAACCAAGTATCCTGCTGCGAGGTGTGGCACAAAAAGCCCTGCTGCGACATTTGAAACGGCGTTTTACCGCCGAAATAATCGCTCGCTTCATCGTAATTCATTACAATTTTATTTTTTTCGTATAAATGCACATAAAGCTTTTTTACGGTGTGAACGCCGTAACGCTCGGCAGAGTCGGTAAACTGCCCGCTGTCCCCCGAAATTTCAACCGCCTTTGTAAGCATGGCGGCGTTAAGCTTGTGCATACCGTGGCCGTACTCACCGTTCAGATCGTGGCTTACCGCCACCTGCGGCTTAAAGCGGCGCAGCATTTCAACCTGAAAGGCAAGCGCGTCGTTTTGGGTGTAGCCCTCGCCGGCTATTGTTTTAAGCGCGCCGTCCGCCGTTTCGGAATAATAATCGGGAAAGCTGCTTATAACGGGGTAATTTGTAATTCCCACCGTCCAAAGCCCGTTAAGCAGCTCGTGGCGGCGGCGCGGATTGTTCTTGTGGTCGGTGTAATATACAACCTGCACGTCGCACCCGCGCGAAGCATAAAGCGGCAAAAGCCCCGCAAAAAACAGCTGCTCGTCATCGGCGTGCGAGGAAACCAGCAAAATATCCGCGCGCTCGCAGGGCTTTTTCCACACCTGCACAAAATCAGGCAGCGCGCCTGCGGTAAAGGCGTATATATCGCACACCCTTACGCTTTTATTGAATTTTACCGTTACTTCACCCGAACCTATATCCGAAATATCCGCAAGCGTATGCAAAAACTCGGCGCTTACCGTCTTGCTTTTACCGCCGTTTTCAACCGTAAAATCGGTAGGCGTGTCAAAAAATATAATATAAAGCGAGCCTATTTTATTATCCGCCCTAATATTAAGCGTTTCACATTCCGTATATGTAAGGTGATTTGCGTCGGTAAGCTTTTTATCCACGCCCGAAACGGTAAGCTGCTCCGCCAAAGCCGTTTCCGCAGAAACCGCCGCCGGCAGCAGCATAACAGCGCAAAAAAGCAATAAAACAAGTCTTTTCATTAAAAATTCTCCCCTTAACCCGTTTAAAACATTATATAATGCCGCCGCACAAAAAGGCAAGAGGTATTTTTAATTATAATTCACTTGAATTATTTTACTATCATATGCGGATAAATTTCACACCGCAGATTAAAATCATATATACTTAAATCGGGAGGTGAAGCTTATATGTATTATTACAGACGTTTAAGAGATTTAAGGGAAGATAACGACCTTGTTCAAAAGCAGATTGCGGCAGTTTTGGGCGTAACACAGAAAACCTACGGCAGCTATGAAATAGGAAAACGTGAAATACCCACACACTTTGTAATCAGGCTTGCCGATTTTTATAAAACCTCAACGGATTATATACTGGGCAGAACAGATAAAATAAGATAAACCCCGTACAATATTCCCCTATTTGTCATTGCGAGGGGCTTTAGCCCCGCGGCAATCCGTTCTCTCCCCCCTCGTCATTGCGAAGCCGTGCAAACGGCTGTGGCAATCCGTCCCTCTTTTAAGGATATTACGAATTCTTTCGCGCTTCGCACTCAGAATGACACGCCGTTTTGCCATTGCAGCCGCCGTATAATATTTAACAATCCGTTCCCCCGTTTTTATCAAACCGCCCTTTTTATTACCGCGGTCATAACGGTTATATCGTCCTCGTGCCCGTCGGTGCGGCGGCGTTTCGCGCCCTCGCATATCCTTTCGGAAAGCTGTTCGGCGGTGCCGTCGGTAAAGCCCTCTATTTCGTCCTTTATCCATTCGGTGCCCTCGCTTACAGCCCCGTCGGACATAAGCACCACAATATCGTTTTCCTTACAGCGAACAACCGCCTTGTCAAAGCTTACCTCACGCAGTATTCCCGCCGGCAGCGAGGTACTTTCCGCCTTGCCCGTTCTGCCCGAACGCCTTACAAGCGTGGGCGCGGCGCCTGCCTTGTAAAGCTCCACCCTGCCCGTAAACAGATCTATGCTGGCAATATCAACGGTTGCAAGCGATTCGTCGGTAGATTTAAACAGCATTGAGGAATTAAGTATTCTGAGCGAGCAATCATACCCGAACCCAGCTTTAATAAGCCTGCACATAAGACCGGACGCCATGGCGCCGTCCACCGCCGCTCTGCCGCCCGTGCCCATACCGTCGGAAAGGATCATTATAAAATGTCCTCTGCCGTCGAAAAAATACTTGTAAGCGTCGCCGCACATTGCCGAGTCGGAAGCGCATTTTTGCTCTACCCCCACGTCTACCCTAAGCGCCGCATGCTCGTTTAAAACAATAAAAATTTCGCCGCCGTTTTCACTTACCGACGGTATATCGAAATCCCTTTCGCACACAACAGACACCATCTTCATAACCTGAAGCTTGTTGATAATAAGCGAAGGGTCTTTTTTTACCCTCATTTCAATTGTCATTCTGCCGTATTTATCGGTTTTGCTTGAGCATTCCTCTACCCTTATATCAAGATTTTTAAGCGCCGCCGCGGCTTTTTCGGCGGCGGAATTGTCAAAGCGGTCGTCTTTTTCAAGCTCGCGCGAAAGCTCGGAAAGCATTGCCGAAATGCCGTCGAACTGGTCGGATACCACACCTCTTACTTCGTCTATGCGGTTTTCTGCGGCAATGCGCGAAGCGTAATCCGAATAGCGCTTGTAAGCCGCGTTCGCCACGCGCGCCACCCTTAGGCACCTGCCCTTAAATTCTTCGGGGGCGGCGTTTTCGGGCGAGCGCTCACCGCTTTTTACAGCGTTTGTCATTTCAAGAACGGCTTTCAGCGTATCGTCGCGCTTGCTTTCCCAGCAGTGAAGCCTGAGCTTGCAGCCGGCGCAGGCGTCCTGCTCTACCGCGGTTATAACGCTGCCGAAATCGGGCGAGTTTATTTTTGAAAGCTCCGCCGCCACCTGCTCAACCGTGTCCGAAACGTCGCAAAGCGCGCCGGCGGCAATATCAAGCCGCATTGAAAGCGAGCGCTTAACGCCGTCCGGCGCGGAAAGACGCGGATACGCCGAAAACAGCTTGCCAAGACGTATGCCCGCCCTTCGCGGAACCGCCAAAAACAACGCCGAGCCGAGCGCCGCCTCTATAACCGTTTGGGCTATAAGCACGGGATTGCCCGATATTACCGACCCCGCAAGGCTGAAAACCAGCGGCACCGCCGTTTGAACATATTTTCCGAACGAGGAAAAAACGCCTGCAATAAGCCCCGTAAATGCGTAAACAACGGCTATTTCGCCCGAAACTCCGCTAAGGCACATTGCAAACGAAACCGTTATTCCGCTTACCGAGCCCGAAAGTATACCGCCGTATTTGGCGGCGGTAAGTATTACCGCAATACCGAGTATATGACCGAGACTTATGCCGTTAAAGGTAAAGCCGTTTATACCCGTAAGCGCCATACCTATCAACACCGAAAGCGAGGCAAGCTCGTCCGCCCTGAGCCCTGCGGCGGCGTTTTTAAAAGAATTAAAACAGCGGCATACAAAAAATGCTCCCATTGCCGCAAAAAGCGATTCGCAAAGTACGTTTAAAAAATTAACGTTAAGCCCGCTTAACGTTACCGCCGAGGTTAAAAAGCTTGCAAGAAACGCCATAGCGCTTAAAAAAATCGGATTTGAGGAAAGCCGTTTAAGCCCGCCGAGCAGCAGCTTTACCGCCACCACCGCAAACGCGGCGGCAATATATTTAAAGCCTCCGCTTCCTATTGCCGGAATAAAATATCCCAAAAAAACGCCCGTTGCCGCGGCAGGAGTATATGTAAGCGAGCAGCCAGCAATAAAAGAAATACCGAACGGCAAAAGATTTCCCAAAACCGCCCCGCGCGACATTATAAACCCAACCGCCGCCGCAGATATATGCATACCCGCCGCCGCAAGCAAAATACCGGTATCGTATTTTTCCTTTCTGTTTACGGAATTTGCAATTTCCTTCAATTTTAATTCACCGCCAAATACATATTTATGTAAACTAATTATACAACGGGCGGTCGGTTTAAATTGTCAAAGCGTGGGGAAGAATAAAAAGATATTTTGGCGAATTAAAAGAAAATAACGTTATGCCATCGGTCGGTCTAACTCTTCCTGGCATTGCGGTGCGGGTGTCCGGTGGACACCTCTGCGAAGCAGAAGCACTGACCGAGCCGGCAGGCGAGACCGCCGCAAGGTGTGCGTCAATCCGTTTCTCCACCCTCCTCGTCATTGCGAGGGGCTTTAGCCCCGTGGCAATCCGTTCTCCCTTTTAAGGGTATTACGGATTCTTTCGCGCTTTGCGCTCAGAATGACATACCGTTTAGTCATTGCGGTGCGGGTGTCCTGCGGACACCTCTGCGAAGCAGAAGCAC
>DJET01000074.1:8489-8726 GCA_002431945.1 Ruminococcaceae bacterium UBA5891
AGAAGCACCGACCGAGCCGGCAGGCGAGACCGCCGTAAGGCGTGCGGCAATCCGTTTCTCCACCCTCCTCGTCATTGCGAGGGGCTTTAGCCCCGTGGCAATCCGTTTTCCCTTTTAAGGGTATTACGGATTCTTTCGCGCTTTGCGCTCAGAATGACATTTCTTTTGTCATTGCGGTGCGGGTGTCCGGTGGACACCTCTGCAAAGCAGAAGCACCGACCGAGCCGGCAGGCGAGA
>DJET01000074.1:8783-9613 GCA_002431945.1 Ruminococcaceae bacterium UBA5891
GGTGCGCGGCAATCCGTTTCCCTCCCTTATATCATCGCGAAAACAACCACAGCCTTCAATAATACTTCAAAAGGAATAATTTTACTTTTTTGCGGGAATGCTTTTAGCGGAGGTAAGGTTATGAAAAAATTATTTAAAATTGCCGTTTGTTTTATCATTTCCGCAAGTCTTTTAAGCGTCACCGTTTTCGGGCTTTCAAAAATGGGATCGCGCTCGCAGGAGGTAAGGAATATTCAGCAGGCGCTTAAGGACAGGGGCTATTACACCTACACCGTAGACGGTATTTTCGGCACAAGAACGCGCGCCGCCGTTGTAAGCTTTCAAAGGGACAACGGGCTTTCGGCGGACGGTATAGCAGGCGAAAAGACACTTAAAGCCCTCGGCATTTCCGGCTCGGACTCATACGGCGGTTACTCTTCCGAGGATTACGAGCTGCTTGCAAGAATAATCTCGGCAGAGGCAAGAGGCGAGAGCTATTTAGGTCAGGTAGCGGTCGGAGCGGTCATATTAAACCGCATAGAGCACCCCTCTTTTCCCGATACGCTTTCGGGCGTAATTTACCAAAGGGGAGCCTTTTCATGTTTATACGACGGTCAGTTTTACGAGGCGATAGCCGACAGCGCCTATTCCGCCGCGCGTGACGCCATAAACGGCCTTGACCCAAGCGGCGGCGCGATATATTACTATAATCCCTCAACCGCCACAAGCAAATGGATATTTTCACGTCCGGTTATAACCACCATAGGAAACCACAGATTTTGCAGTTAAGCCTAATTTAAAACAGCCGTTACGCTGCCGCTCTCAGCGTCCCGTCATTGCGGTGCGGGTGT
>DJET01000074.1:9674-18524 GCA_002431945.1 Ruminococcaceae bacterium UBA5891
AGAAGCACCGACCGAGCCGGCAGGCGAGACCGCCGTAAGGCGTGTGGCAATCCGTCCTCTCACCCCCTCGTCATTGCGAGGGGCTTTAGCCCCGTGGCAATCCGTTTCCCTTTTAAGGGTATTACGGATTCTTTCACGCTCCGCGTTCAGAATGACACACCGTTTAGTCATTGCGAGCAACATTAGGTGCACGGTAATCCGCTCCCCTTGTCATTTAAGATAAAAAAGCTTTAATACCCGTAAAATACTGCGGGTATTAAAGCTTTTTTGTTTTAGTTTCTGTTTTTGCTTTAATTAAAATATTTACTTGATTTCCTGTTCAAGCCCTCTGAACAAATCATCGTCAAAAAAATCGGATATTGATATATCAAGCCCGTCACAAAGCTTTTTAAGCGTGATTACCGATAGATCCTTACGGTTTTCATCCATAAGGCTGTAAACCGTTGACGGAGTTACTCCCGAAAGGGTTGCAAGCTCGTTATACCTAATATTTCTCTTTTTACATATATCCTGCAAGTGTTTTACAATAGCCTCTTTTATAAGCATAATCTCACCCACGAATATATTATTAAAATATTCGTTCCGGCGTATACGCACTTGCGTAAATTTAATTTTCAAGGCTTAATATACTCATATTATGCGGTAAATGTGGGAGAAAACGGATTGCCACACGCCTTGCGGCGGTCTCGCCTGCCGGCTCGGTCGGTGTTTCTGCTTTGCA
Organism: Ruminococcaceae bacterium UBA5891; assembly: GCA_002431945.1. GTDB lineage: Bacteria > Bacillota > Clostridia > Oscillospirales > Acutalibacteraceae > UBA737. The sequence goes on from DJET01000074.1 coordinate 10,396, forward strand.
GAGGTGTCCACCGGACACCCGCACCGCAATGACAAAACGGCGGTTTGCAAAGCTTCATTCTTTGTCATTCTGAGCGCATAGCGCGAAAGAATCCGTAATTCCCCTTTAAAAGAGAAACGGATCGCCACACGCCTTGCGGTGCCCGCACTGACCGAACAGCGCGTTCCTCAAAGCAACAAAAACCCGATATTAGCCAATATAATCGGTTTCGGTAATGCAATAAAGCGCCTTGGTGCCGTCTTGCTTTACGGCTATAAGCTTGTCGGCACTGCCGCCGACCGTCCATATTTCATCGTCGGGGCTGATATTATTTTCTCTCACCGACACGTTGATTATATACGGCTTTGCTTTCCCGAGGCACTTTTCCGCTTTCTCGCCGTTAATTTCAGTACCGTAAAAATAGTAATCCTTACCGTTAACGCAAAGCTCGCCGTTTCTGATCAGTACAACCGTCCCGCCGTTGCCGAGCTTTACAAGAAGTACGTTTTCACTTTCCTTTACACTGTAAATTTCAGCCGATATATTGCCGTCCTTTTTTTTATACGTTCCCTCAAAATCGCGCGCGTCGCCTATAGACTTATCGGCAGTAAAGGTCTCGTCTATTGCATAATCGGAGAAATCCTGTATATACACCTTGCCGTCAACAATTACCACTCCGCACATATCGTCCGCATAAGCAAATTTTTTCCCGTCCGTACCCGATGAACTATCGGTATTTTGGGTAGTGCTTTCCCGACTTTCGGGCAAACTGCTTTTCGGAACGGAAGCAGTATCCTTTGCGCCCGCACCGTATATGGCAGCTCCGGCAATAACCGCCGCGCACAGGCAGCAGGCAGGAACCGCCGTTCTTATAAATATTTTCTTTTTCCGTTTTTTAACCGTTTCATATTCGCTTATGCGGCTTAATACGTTTTGTGCCATTTCATTATAATTCTTCATAAATAAGACCCTCCGTTTCAAGTGTGAATTTAAGTGATTTTCGGGCGCGGTATACAAGAGTTTCTATGCTGTGAACACTCTTTTTCATAACGCAGGCAGTCTCCTTGGCGGACAGATCCTCAAAATACATAAGCCATAGTACTTGGCGGTATTCGGGTTTTAGGCTGTTTAAAGCCTTATGAACGGTAATTTTCCGTTCCTCGCGAATATAAGAGTCTTCAAGGCTTTCCTCGTCTGCGGCAATACTTGAATATTCCTCCACAGACAGCTCGTTTGCACGGCGCCATCGCCTTAGGCTGTCAATCGCAATATTCCTCCCTATCGTATAAAGCCACGTTTTAAATGAACCTGTGCCCTTATCCCGCGGCTTTTTTGTTCCGAGCAGTACAAACGTATCCTCCGCCAGCTCCTCAGCCGTATGAATATTACCTACAATACTGTTAATGTAAAAAATCAGCCCATCCTTGTATTCTTTTATTATTTCCACCAATCCATTTTCATCCCCGCCGTCACGGAAACGGCGGTAATTAAAGGTGCCACTGTCCATAATCCGCCCCCTTTGAAAAGCTTTTCACCTGTTACACGAAAAAGCCGATAAAAAACTCACAGGGAGCGGAAATTTTCCGCTCCCTGTTTATTAAACCTCTGCAAAATATTGCTTATACCAAATTATAAACGTGTAAACCGTCCATATTTTGCGGCTGTTATCCGCCTTGCCCGCACGGTGGCTGTCAAGCAGTGCAACCAATTTTTCGGTGTTAAAGAATTTATCCGCAATTTCCCCCGTAAATTCTTCCTTTACCGTGTTATAATATTTATCCTCTTTAAGCCATACCCTTATCGGTACGGGGAAGCCCAATTTATCCTTTTCCGCAGTTAGCTTAGGCAATGTTTTCTCGGCGGCCTTTCTAAGCGCTAACTTTGTGGTTTTGGTGCTTACCCTGCAATTAAGCGGTATGGTCTCTGCCAATTCCATAACCTTTTTATCAAGAAACGGCACGCGCAGCTCAAGCGAATTTGCCATACTTGTTTTATCCGCCTTTAAAAGTATATCGCCCATAAGCCACATATTTATATCAAGGTACTGCATTTTGGTAATATCGTCTTTACCCTTAACCTCGTTATAAAATTTACTGCAAAGCACCTGCGGCGATACGGCTTTTTTCGCGGTATCGCTTTTTAAAAGAGCGTTCCGCTCCTTAGTGCTGAAAATTGAGGCGTTGCCTATAAACCGCTCCTCAATCGTCTTACCGCGGCGCACAAGGTAGTTTATACCGTGTTTTTGCGGCAAATGCCCGCAGATTTTCGAAATAACGCGGCGAATACCGAACGGCAGCTTATCGTAAGCGGTAAGGGTTATCGGCTCTTGGTAAATGCGGTAGCCGCCGAAAAGCTCGTCCGCGCCCTCGCCCGACATTACAACCTTTACATATTTGCTTGCAAGCTGACTTACAAAATAAAGCGCTATTGCGGCTGGGTCGGCAAGCGGCTCGTCCATATGGTACTGAATTTTCGGGAAGGTGCCCCAGTATTCTTCGGGAGTTATAATTTTGGAAATATTCTCAACGCCTATTGTATCGGCAAATTTCTTTGCAAAGTGTATTTCGTTATACCTGTCGCCGTCGGGACTTTCAAAGCCCACGGTAAAGGTTTTGTCAACGTTAGCCGCCTCGGCGATATAGCTTGAGTCGATACCGCTTGAAAGGAAAGAGCCTACCTCAACGTCGGCTATCTTATGCGCCGCAACCGATTCGCGAACCGCTTTATCGGTAAGGTCGGCAAAATATTCAAGCACGCCGTCCTGCGCGTTGAAATCGGGTTTAAAATAGCGCGTTTTCTTCATTTCGCCGTTTTTAAAGGTGAAATAATGCGCGGGCGGCAGCTTGTAAACGCCCTTGAAAAACGTTTCTTCGGTAGGAGAATACTGGAACGAAAGGTAATGCGCCAGCGCTTCCTCGTTTAATTCCTTTTTAAAATCGGGGTGCTCTAAAAATGACTTTATTTCCGAGCCGAAAATAAAGCTTTCACCCATAAAGGTATAGTAAAACGGCTTTATGCCGAACATATCGCGCGCGGCAAAAAGCGAGCGGTCGCGGCGGTCGAAAATAACGAACGCAAACATTCCGCGAAGGCGCGGCACCATGCTTTCGCCCCATTCCTCAAAGCCGTGAAGCAGTACCTCGCTGTCTGAATTATTCGCAAAGGTATGCCCCTTTTCAAGCAGCTCCGCGCGAAGCTCCTTAAAATTATATATCTCGCCGTTAAAAACAAGCACCAACGACTTGTCCTCGTTAAACATAGGCTGGCCGCCCTCGGCAAGGTCGATAATGCTGAGCCGCCTGAATCCGAGCGCAATATCCGTATCGACAAACTGACCGGACGCGTCGGGCCCCCTGTGAACAATCCTGTCCATCATACGGCCGAGCACCGTGCCGTCGTCCTTTATAAAATTGGTAAATCCCGTAAAGCCACACATAAGAAAAAAACCGCTCCTTATTGCATATTAAATTTATTATACACTATTATTTCAGATTTGTCTTTATTTTTTTGAAAATAATTAAAGATAACGCCCCGACCGTACCGCCGCAGACAATAGCGGCGGCAAGCAAAAACGGCAGATAATACCACACGCCGCGCCCCAAAACACAGCCTGCAACAAAAACCTGAGTTAGGTTATGCGCCGCCGCGCCCGCAATACTGAAGCCTACGGCGGTAACCGATTTAAGGCGAGATATCATAAACGCGGCAAATAAGGAGACCGTACCCGCCGTAAACGAAAAAAGAAGCGCAAACGGCGAAGAAAAAAGCAAAGCCGATAAAAATATTCTTGCCGTGTTAACAAAAAACGCTCCCTTAACGTCGCCGTTTAAAAGCAAAATAAGGCATACCGCATTTGCAAGACCGAGCTTTATACCCGGCGCGATAAAGCTAAGGGAAAACAGGCTTTCTATATACCCGAAAATAACTGCAAGCGCCGTGAAAATTCCGTAAAGCGTAACCTTTTTTGCCATTACCTTATCTCCGCCGTAACTCTGCCGGGCAGGCAGATTATACTTTCGCCCTTTTTTCTTATTTCGCCCGTTTTAACGCAGATTTGATTTTTACAGTCCGCTTTTTCCATTTTTACCGCCCCGTTTTTAATAACCACCGTGTTGCCGTTAAGCCTTACGGTCTTGTTGTAATAAAGCGAGCCCTCGTATACGGTATCGCCGTTTTTTGTTATTACAACGGTCTCTCCCCCGCCGCCCGATAAAAAAACCGCTCCGAACGATACCGCAGATAAAAGCGCAACGGCAAAAATAATAATAAAATCGCCTTTTTTCAGTAATTTTGACATTTTTGCCGCCTCTCTAAAGTAAATTTTTTGAAAATTTCCGTATTTTGATTTTAACACATCTTTACAAAAAAAGAAAGACATTGTATAATAAAGGCTATGAGAAAAAATACAACCTTGCCGATAATGCTGCTTTTGCTGTTGCTTTGCGGCTGTAATGCAAACGGCGGCGAAAATTTAAACTCGCAAACAAGATTTTTGCTTGATACCGCGGTAACCCTTTCGGCCGACTGCGATAACGAAACCCTCAGCGGCGCTTTCAAGCTTTGCGAAGAGCTTGAAAAAACCTTAAGCCGCACGGCGGCGGGCAGCGACGTTTACCGCCTTAACAATTCACAGGGGCCTGTTACGGTATCCGACGATACGCGGTTTTTAACGGAACGCGCGATATATTTTTCGGATATATCGGGCGGTAAGTTTGATGTTACGATATGCCCCGTATCGGAATTGTGGGATTTTAAAAATCAGGTAATACCCGACCGTGACGAAATAGCCGAGGCGCTTAAAAACGTAGATTACCACAGCCTTGCGGTAAACGGAAACGAAATTTCGGCAAACGGAAAAAAGCTTGATTTAGGCGCTCTTGCAAAGGGCTATATTGCCGATAAGCTTTACGATTATTTTAAGGAAAGCGGCGTTACAAGGGCGATTATAAACTTGGGCGGAAACGTTAAAACGCTGGGCGAATTTACGGTGGGAATAAAAAAGCCGTTTGAAAACACAACGGTTGCCGCCGTTAAATTAAAAAACAAAAGCGCCGCCACTTCGGGTATATACGAAAGGTATATTGAAAAAAACGGTAAAATTTATCACCATATATTAGACCCCGAAACGGGTTACGGCGTTGAAAACGAATTGGCGTCCGTTACGGTTATAGGGGATAATTCCTGCGACTGCGACGCGCTTTCCACCGTTTGTATGCTTGTTGGCACCGAAAAAAGCGCCGAAATTTTAAAAGATAATAACGCCGAGGCGGTTTTTATCGGCCGCGACGGTAAAATAACCCTTACTTCGGGCTTATACCGCGAAAACGATAAAATATATTTTAAACAGAGGTAATTGAAATGGGTTTAATTAAAGCGCTGTTCGGAAATTACAGCGAAAAGGAAATTAAAAGAATAAAGCCGATACAGGCTAAGGTATTGGAGCTTGACGAAGAATACCAAAAGCTTACGGACGATGAGCTGAGGCACAAGACCGACGAATTTAAGGAACGCCTTAACGCCGGCGAAACGCTTGACGATATTATGCCCGAAGCCTTTGCCGCCTGCCGCGAGGCTGCAAGCCGAGTGCTGGGTATGAAGCACTTTCCCGTGCAGATAATAGGCGGTATTATACTTCACCAGGGCAGAATTGCCGAAATGAAAACGGGCGAGGGCAAAACCCTTGTCGCCACCCTGCCCGCGTACTTAAATGCGCTCTCCGGCAAGGGCGTGCATATTGTAACGGTTAACGATTACCTTGCCAAGCGCGACTCTGAGTGGATGGGCAAGCTTTACCGCTTTATGGGGCTTACGGTAGGTCTTATAGTCCACGGAATGGACCACGACGAGAAAAAAGCCGCATACGAGGCGGATATAACCTACTGCACCAATAACGAGCTTGGGTTTGATTATCTGCGCGACAATATGGTGATTTATAAAGAGCAGAAGGTTCAGCGCGGCCATAACTTCGCCATTGTGGACGAGGTAGACTCCATACTTATAGACGAGGCGAGAACTCCGCTTATAATTTCGGGCCAAAGCGATAAATCGACCGACCTTTATACCAAAGCCGACCGCTTTGCTTTAAGCCTTAAAATGGTAAAGGTTAAGGAAATGGACGATAAGGAAAGCGACGAGGACGCAAATTACGACGGCGACTATGTTGTAGACGAAAAGGCGCACACCGCCACCCTTACCGCTTCGGGCGTTAAAAAGGCAGAGGAATATTTCGGCATAGAAAACCTTAACGATACCGAAAATATAGCGATAGCCCACCATATAAATCAGGCTATACGCGCCCACGGCGTTATGAAACGCGACGTTGACTATGTGGTTAAAGACGGCGAGGTTATAATAGTAGACGAATTTACCGGCCGCCTTATGTACGGCAGGCGCTATAACGAAGGTCTGCACCAGGCTATCGAGGCTAAAGAGGGCGTTAAGGTTGCGCGCGAATCAAAAACCCTTGCAACAATTACGTTCCAAAATTTCTTCAGGCTTTACGGCAAGCTTTCGGGTATGACGGGTACCGCCATGACCGAGGAAGCCGAGTTTCAGGAAATATATAAGCTTGACGTTATCGAGATACCCACAAACAAGCCGATAGCACGTATAGACGAAAACGACGTGGTATATAAAACCGAAAAATCAAAGTTCAACGCCGTTATAGACGATATTATAGCCCGCCACGAAAAAGGTCAGCCCGTGCTTGTGGGTACGGTTACGATTGAAAAGTCCGAGCTGCTTTCCGGTATGCTTAAACGCCGCGGCGTAAAGCACAACGTGCTTAACGCAAAGCACCACGAAAAAGAGGCGGAAATTATAGCTCAGGCAGGTATGCCGGGCGCCGTTACCATTGCTACCAATATGGCGGGCCGCGGCACCGATATAATGCTCGGCGGTAATGCAGAATACCTTGCAAAGGCGGCGCTGCGCCACGACGGCTTAAGCGAAGAGATCATAAGCGAAGCCACAGGCTTTGCCGAAACGGACGACGAAGACATAATCTCTGCCCGTGAAAAATATAAGGAATATTACGATAAATATAAGGCGGAAATAGCGCCCGAAGCAGATAAGGTTCGCGCGGCGGGCGGCCTTAGCATTATAGGCACCGAGCGCCACGATTCAAGACGTATCGATAACCAGCTGCGCGGCCGTGCGGGACGTCAGGGCGACCCCGGCAGCACAAGATTTTACGTATCGCTTGAAGACGACCTTATGCGCCTTTTCGGCGGCGAGCGTATTTCCAATATGATGGACACCTTAAAGGTGGAAGAGGATACCCCGCTTGAAAGCAAAATGCTTTCGCACACGATTGAAAGCGCCCAGAAGAAGAAAGAGGGTATGAACTTCGCCATACGTAAAAACGTGCTCCAGTACGACGACGTAATGAACAAACAGCGCGAGCTTATTTACAGCCAGCGCAACAAGGTGCTTGACGGCGAAAACCTTAAGGATACCGTGCTTAAGATGATCGACGAAACTATCGAGGAATACTCTAAAATTTATCTTGCGGACAGCGCGGTTCACGATAACTGGGATCTGAACGGTATGCGCGAATATTTCCTCGGCTGGATAACAACGCCCGAAGACCTGCACTTTACGCCCGAAGAGCTCGGCAATACCTCAAGAGAAGAGGTTGCCGAAAAATTAAAGGCAGAGGCGCACGCGCGCTACGAGCAGCGCGAGGCGGAATTCGGCAGCGATATTATGCGCGAGATAGAGCGCGTAATGCTGCTGCGCTCGGTTGATACCAACTGGATGGATCATATAGACGCTATGGATCAGCTCCGTCAGGGTATAGGTCTTCGCGCTTACGGTCAGCACGACCCTGTTGTTGAATACCGCAACGACAGCTACGATATGTTCGAGGCTATGACCAACACCATTCGCGAGCAGACCGCAAAGCTGGTGCTTACCGTTCGCGTTCGCCGCGACGAGGAGGTTAAGCGCGAAAAGGTTGCCGAGGAAACGGGTACCGGCGATAAGCCGCAAACCGTTAAGGGTAAGGGCGTTGTAAGCAAAAACGCGCTTTGCCCCTGCGGCAGCGGCAAAAAATATAAGCGCTGCTGCGGCAAAGGTCTTGAGGACTGATAAAAAACGGGGGCTGTCTTATTAAGACAGCCCCCGTTCAGTCTGTCGAAAAACCCAAA
>DJET01000001.1 GCA_002431945.1 Ruminococcaceae bacterium UBA5891
CCTAACCGCCTTGTATAATCAAGTATTGTTTCGCGCACCTTTTCGCTTATGCTGAAGGTGGGGTACACGCTTATTGAGTCGCCGCTGTGTATACCCGTGCGCTCCACAAGCTCCATAATTCCGGGCACGAAAACGTCCTTGCCGTCGCAAATTGCGTCTACTTCGAGCTCCTTGCCCGAAATATATTTATCAACAAGTACGGGCTTGTCTTCGTCAATTTCAACCGCGGTGCGAAGGTAGCGGCGCAGCTGCTCTTCGTCCGCCACAATCTGCATTGCTCTGCCGCCTAACACGAACGAGGGGCGCACAAGCACGGGGTAGCCGATTTCCTCGGCGGCTTTTACGCCGTCCTCGATTTTGGTTACCGCCTTGCCCTGCGGCTGGGGGATATTAAGCTCCTTTAGCACCTTTTCAAATAAATCGCGGTTTTCTGCGCGGTCTATTGCCTCGCAGTCCGTACCGATAATCTTAACTCCGCGGTTTTTAAGGCTTTCGGCAAGGTTTATGGCGGTCTGCCCGCCTAAGGACGCTATAACGCCTATCGGCTTTTCAAGGTGGATAATGTTCATAACGTCCTCGGTGCAAAGCGGCTCAAAGTAAAGCTTATCAGAGCAGGTGTAATCTGTCGAAACGGTTTCGGGGTTGTTGTTTATAATTATCGCTTCATAGCCCGATTTTTTAATTGTGGTAACCGCGTGCACGGTGGAGTAATCAAACTCAACGCCCTGACCTATTCTTATAGGACCGGAGCCTAAAACTATTATCTTCTTTTTATCTGACACCACCGATTCGTTTTCGTCCTCATAGGTCGAGTAGAAATAAGGTATATAGCTTTCAAATTCCGAGGCGCAGGTGTCTATCATTTTATAAACGGGGAACATACCGCGCTTTTCCCTTATTTTATAAATTTCCTCGCCCGTCATACCCCATAGCTTACCTATAAATTCATCGGAAAAGCCGAGCTTTTTAGCGGTATACAGCGTGTCGGTGTCTCCTATATGCTCGCGCAGTCTGTTTTCGGTTTTAACGATATTCTTTATCTTTTCAAGGAAAAGCATATCTATTTTTGTGGCGTTGCAGATCATACCTATATCGGTCTTTCTGCGCAAAAGCTCGGCTACCGCGTAAATTCGGTCGTCGGTGCCGTCTTTTATATAACTTAACATTTCGTCGTCCGAAAAGCTTTCAAACTTTTTCATATAAAGGTGATTTACGCCTATTTCAAGCGACCTTGCGGCTTTAAGCAGGCTTTCCTCAATCGTTCTGCCAACGCTCATAACTTCGCCCGTGGCTTTCATCTGGGTTGAAAGCTTATTGTTTGCCGAAGAAAATTTATCAAACGGGAAACGCGGCATTTTGGTTACAACATAATCGAGCGCAGGCTCAAATGAGGCGGGGGTGTTGGCTATCATAATTTCATCAAGCCGCATACCTACCGATATCTTAGCTGAAACGCGGGCTATCGGATAACCGCTTGCCTTGCTTGCAAGGGCGGAGGAGCGCGAAACGCGGGGGTTTACCTCAATAAGATAGTAGTTAAAGGAAAGCGGGTCAAGCGCAAACTGAACGTTGCAGCCGCCCTCGATTTTAAGGGCGCGTATGATTTTAAGCGCGCTGTCGCGCAGCATATGGTACTCTTTATTGGTAAGTGTCTGCGAGGGGCAAACCACAATAGAGTCGCCCGTGTGAATACCCACGGGGTCTACGTTTTCCATATTGCAGATGGTAATGGCGGTGTCGTTACTATCGCGCATTACCTCGTATTCGATTTCCTTATAACCCTTTATGCTTTTTTCCACCAAAACCTGATGAACGGGTGAAAGCTCCAAAGCGCCCCTTAATATTTCGGCGCACTCCTCCTCGTTATCGGCAAAGCCGCCGCCGGTGCCGCCCAAGGTAAAGGCGGGGCGCAGAACCACGGGATAGCCTATTTCCTTTGCGGCTTTAAGACCGTCTTCAAGGCTTTCGGCTATTACCGACTGTAAAACAGGCTCGCCTATTTCCTCGCAAAGCTCCTTAAAAAGCTCCCTGTCCTCGGCGCGCTCAATACTGCGGCTTGAGGTTCCCAAGAGCTCTGCGCCGCACTCACGCAGAACGCCTTTTTTCTCAAGCTGCATTGCAAGGTTAAGCCCCGTTTGCCCGCCTATGCCCGGCAGTACCGCGTCGGGGCGCTCGTAGCGTATTACCTTTGCCAAATATTCAAGGGTCAACGGCTCCATATATACCTTGTCGGCAATGGAAGTATCGGTCATAATTGTAGCGGGATTTGAGTTGCAGAGAACTACCTCGTACCCCTCTTCCTTAAGCGCCAAGCACGCCTGCGTACCCGCATAGTCGAACTCCGCCGCCTGACCAATTACAATGGGGCCGGATCCGATTACCAGTATCTTTTTAATATCGGTTCTTTTAGGCATTTTTGTTTTCCTCCATAAGAGAAGTGAATTTATCGAATAAATAGGCGCTGTCCTGCGGACCGGGCGCGCTTTCAGGGTGGTACTGCACGCTGAACAGCTTTGATTTTTCGTCGCTTACGCCCTCTACCGTGTTATCAAGCAGGTTTATGTGAGTAACTTTAAGCCCCGTGTTTTCAAGGCTTTTTTCGTTTACGGCATAGCTGTGGTTTTGCGAGGTTATTTCGATTTTTCCCGTTTCAAGGCTTTTAACGGGGTGATTTCCGCCGCGGTGACCGAATTTTAATTTATAGGTTTCAGCTCCGCAGGCAAGGCAGATCATCTGGTGACCGAGGCAAATGCCGAATATCGGGTATTTACCCCTTAATTTCTTTACCAAATCAATTACCGGTATAACGTCTTCGGGGTCGCCCGGTCCGTTTGAAAGGAAAATACCGTCGGGCTTCATTTTTTCAACCTCTGAGGCGGATGTGTTATACGGCATTACCGTCACGTTGCACCCGCGCGCGTTTAACGAGCGGATAATGTTAAGCTTTATTCCGCAGTCGATCGCCACAACGTTGTACTTCGCGTTAGCCGTTCTTGAATAGCGGCGCTTTTTGCAGCTGACACGCGCCACCGCGTCGTGCGGCACGGGGGTGTTTTTAATTTTTTCAAGCGCCAAATCTGTCGGCGTATCGGCGTTTGTTATAATTCCGCGGCGCGAGCCTAAATCGCGTATACTGCG
>DJET01000018.1 GCA_002431945.1 Ruminococcaceae bacterium UBA5891
ACTGGACTTTTTCGACAGACTGATCCGTTCTCGAAAGAGAACGGATTTTTATTTGGACAATTTCTTAAGTTACGTGTCTCAACGCACAGTTGAGACACGTTTTAATTTTTTGCGTTGAATTTCTTAAAAGGGTGTTGACAAAATCAATACTTCGTGATATGATGTATTACGCAAAAGGAGGTATAATATGGACGGTCAGTTGAAACGGGGCCTCTTGGACGTATGCGTTTTGGCAGCTATAAAGAGCGAGGATTCGTACGGCTATAAGATAATAAAGGATATGAAGCCGTATATTGAGCTTTCCGAATCTACGCTGTATACCATTCTTAAACGTTTGGAAACGGCGGATATGCTGACGGTGCGCACTGCGGAGCACGGCGGCAGACTTAGGAAGTATTACCGCATTACCGAGGAAGGGCTTAAACGTATTGAGGAGTTTAAGGACGAATGGAAGGAAATTTTGTCAATATATAAATTTGTAACCAAGGAGGATAACGGAAATGAATAAACAGGAATTTCTTGACGGGCTGCGCAAGGGTTTATCAGGATTGCCGCAGGCCGATATTGAAGAGCGGTTGACATTTTACGGCGAAATGCTTGACGACAGGATAGAGGAAGGACTTTCCGAGGAGGAAGCGGTTGCGGCGGCAGGCTCCGTCAATGAAATTGTAAGGCAGACGGTAGCCGATATTCCGCTTGCGAAAATTGCAAAAGAAAGGATAAAGCCGAAAAGGCGCCTTAAGGCGTGGGAAATAGTGCTTTTGGCACTTGGTTCTCCGATATGGCTTTCCTTAGGCGTTGCCGCAGCCGCCGTTATTTTTGCGCTTTACGTTACGGTGTGGTCGGTAATAGCGTCCTTCTGGTCGGTTTTTGCTTCACTCGCCGTTTGTGCCGCCGCCGGCGTGCCGATGTGCGTTGTTTTTGCTGCAGGCGGCAGCGGTGCGGCGGGTATAGCCGTACTTTCCGCCGGAATTGTTTGCGCAGGGCTTTCTGTTTTTATGTTCTTCGGTTGTTTGCAGGCAACAAAGGGTATTTTGCTGCTTACTAAAAAATTTGCTATATGGGTAAAGAATTGCTTTATCAAAAAGGAGGAAGCGTGATGAAGAAAGCAACAAAGATATGGCTTATAACAGCGGCTTTTCTTGTGCTTGGCGGATGCAGTCTTTTTGCGGGTTTAATGACGGCGCTTAAATGGGATTTTTCAAAGCTTTCAACGGTGGGATACGAAACAAATAAATATGAGATAGCCGAAGCGTTCGGCAATCTATCGTTTACGGACAATACCGCCGATATTGTATTTGCAATGTCCGAGGACGGAAAATGCAGAGTGGAATGCTATGAGGAAGAAAATGCAAAGCACTCGGTTTCCGTTAAAGATGATACCCTTGTAATTAAGACGGCAGATACTAAGTCTTGGTATGATTATATCGGGTTTTATTTCGGTTCTCCTAAGATAACGGTTTATCTGCCTGAAACGGAATACGGCACGCTGTATGTTCGCGGGGAGATAGGAAATATTGAAATACCGAAGAACATTACATTTAAAAGCGCCGATATTTCTTTAAGTACGGGCAATGTCGATTTTTTTGCCGCCGCGCAGGAGGCGGTTAAAATTAAAACAAGCACAGGAAATATCTGCGTAAAGGATACGTCTGCCGGAGCACTCGACCTTTCTGTCAGCACGGGAACGGTTACGGTTTCAAATTTAGTATGCAGCGGCGATATAACGGTAGGCGTATCTACCGGCGAAGCGGGTTTAATCGATATTTCATGCCAAAACATAATTTCAAGCGGAAGCACGGGAAGAATAGCTCTTAACCGTGTGATTGCCGAAAATAAGCTTTCGGTTAAAAGAAGCACGGGTGATGTAAAATTTAACGGATGTGACGCCGCAGAGCTGTTTGTAAAAACGAGTACGGGTAATGTAAGCGGCAGCCTGCTTACCGATAAGGTGTTTATTACCGATACCGGCACCGGCAACGTAGATGTACCCGAAACGGCAGCCGGCGGTAAGTGCGAAATTAGGACCGCCACGGGCGATATTAAAATAAAAACGGAGAAATAATATCGGGGCGGATTTTATATTATAAAGCGGTACCTATTTTTTCCTGTAAAACTTCGGCGCCTTGCCGTAACGCTTTTTATATACGCGGCTGAAATAGTTATAATCGTTAAACCCTGCCGCGCTTGCTATTTCGGGTATGCTCATATCGGTGGTTTTAAGGAGCGACTTAGCTTTGTGGAGCCTTCGTCGGTTTATATATTCGGAAACCCCGGTATTTGCTTCCCTTTTAAAAATATCGTAAAGCTTCGTTCTGCCTAACGATAATTCTTTGCAAATATCGGCAATGTCAAGGTCGGCGGATAAATTTTTATCGATATACGCCTTTGCTGCCTTGAATACGCGGCTTTCCTCAGGCTCAATCAACTCCTTGAAGGCTATGTAGCAGGTACACGCCTCCATTATTTTTGCCGCCGCATAAATTTCTTCGGTTGATTTATATGTGATGCTTTGTATGCTTGTATTAAGTGTTTCGGTATCAAAGCCGTATTTTTCCTGCCAATAAGGTATTTTTTCTATCAGTGTGTTGTTATTTTTATTATCGGATATCTGACCGAGCATCAGATATCCGATATTTTTTTCGTTTTCGTAAAGCGGCATTACCGCCTCAACCAGCCCCGCGTGGCATTTATAAATATAAAGCCTGCCGCTTTCCCTGCACTTATTAAATGACCGTTTATCCGCATAGGCGCATTTGCGGCGCGTATTGCGGTTGGATTTCATAAGGCTGCAAAATTCGCAGTCGTTTTTAGGGAACGACATTAACTCTTTAAATTCGCTGTCGTACAGAACAAAGCGAATGCCCGATATAAGATAAAAGGATCTCATAAGCTGTTCGAGCTGTTCGGTATTGAAATTTGACATATAATTCGCTCCTTGCGGACAAATTTACTATTTTAAGAATGAATTTTACTTTAATTATAACACCGTTATCATTAAAATTAAAGTAAAAAATACGGAGGGATTTTTATGAAAAAACAAACCTTTGCGCTTTATTTCGGAAACAGGGGCTTTATGCCGGCGGAGCTTATTGCAAGCGCCCGTGAGGATATGGTTAAGGCGGTAACCGACGCGGGCTTTGATTATCTTATTATGAACGAAAACGCCACCCGCTACGGCGCCGTTGAAACCCGCGCCGAGGGCAGAATTTACGCAGAATGGCTTGAAAGCCACAGGGGCGAATACGACGGCGTAATACTTTGTATGCCTATTTTTGTTGATGAAAACGGGGCTGTTACGGCTCTTCAGGACGCGGGCGTTCCGATACTTATGCAGGCATACCCCGATGAGATAGGCAAAATGGATTTTGCTCACAGGCGCGACGCGTTCTGCGGAAAATTCTCCGTTACGGACGTTTTTTCGCAGTATAAAATACCCTTTACCGTAATGAAGCCACATGTCGTTCATCCGCTGTCACCCGAATTTGCGGAAAATCTGCGTGATTTCGCGGCGGTGTGCCGTGTAGTAAACGGTATGCGGCGGTTTAACCTCGGCTGTATAGGCGCGCGTACCACCGCGTTTAAAACCGTGCGCTTTGACGAGGTTACAATGCAGAGACACGGAATAAACGTAGAATCCTTTGATTTATCCGAGCTTATTGAGAAGGTGCGCGCCAAGGCGGACGACGAGGCGGCGGTTGTTGCAAAAAAAGAATCGCTTATTAAATATGCCGATTTTTCCGCCGTTCCCGAAGAAAAGAAAAATATTCTGGCGAAAATCAGCGTTGTTATTGACGAATACATAGAGGAATACCGCCTTGACGCGGTGGCATTGCGCTGCTGGAACGAAATGGAAACGTATTTACGGGTATGCCCGTGCGTGCTTGTAAGCGAGCTTAACGACCGCGGTATTACCTGCTCGTGCGAAATAGATATGTGCTCGGCGGTAACTATGAGGGCTCTGTCATTGGCGGCAGAGGGTCCCGCAGCCTGCCTTGACTGGAACAACAACTACGGAGCCAACCCCGATAAGGTAATACTGTTCCACTGCGGCTCAACTGCGCAAAGCCTTATGGCTGCCAAGGGGACCGTAACCTCGCACAAAATGTTTGATAAAACCGATAAGGGCAGCGGTTGGGGAACAAACGAGGGCAGAATTGCCGCTTTCCCGATGACATATTCAAACTGCAAAACCGAGGACGGGAAAATAACCGTTTATTTCAGCGAGGGTGAGTTTACGGGCGACG
This sequence comes from Ruminococcaceae bacterium UBA5891, assembly GCA_002431945.1. Lineage (GTDB taxonomy): Bacteria > Bacillota > Clostridia > Oscillospirales > Acutalibacteraceae > UBA737. The sequence goes on from DJET01000018.1 coordinate 4,248, forward strand.
ATATTGAAAAGGATTATTTCGGCTGCGCCGGAGTTGCACATATAAACGGACTTCAGGATAAGCTTATCCGTTTGGCGCGCGGCGGCTTTAAGCACCATACCACCGTTGCAAACGGGCATATGAAAGCGGTATTGGAGGAGGCGCTCGGAACCTACCTCGGATATGACGTTATAAGTATAGAGGGATAGCTATGACGGTAGGCGGACTTGATATAGGAACAAGCGGCTGCAAAATAGCGCTGTATAACGAAAATGCCGAGCTGCTTGATACATATTATACGGAATACGGCGTATCAAGAAAAAACGGCAGGCACGAAATAGATTTTTGCGATGTGCGTTCGGGCGTGCTTTCCTTGTTAAGACAGGCGACGGAAAAGCACCGTATTGACGCGCTCGGCGTTACAAGCTTCGGCGAAACATTCGCGCTGCTTGATGAAAATGATAATATTTTAGCCCCCTCTATGCTTTATACCGACCCGCGCGGAGCCGAGGAGTGCCGATTGCTGTGCGAAGCTATCGGAGAGGAGCATATAAGCGCTTTAACGGGTACGCGGCCGCACCCGATGTACAGCATAAGCAAAATTATGTGGCTTAAAAATAATCTGCCCGACGCTTTCAAAAGGGCGAAACGTATTCTTTTGGGCGAGGATTACATCGTTTATCTGCTTACGGGCAGCGCGCAGATAGATTATTCCCTTGCGGCTCGCACGGGCGCGTTTGATATAAGAAATAAATGCTGGTGTGAAGAAATATTCAAGGCGGCGGGGGTTGATATATCGCTTATGTCAAAGCCTGTTACCGCAGGAAGTTATGCCGGCAGCATAAAGGAAGAAATAAAACGGTCGCTCGGAATAAGCTATGATATTAAAATTATAAACGGCTGCCACGACCAAGTGGCGGCAATGTTTGGCGCGTGCGTGCTTGAAAGCGACCGCGTGATGGACGGCATAGGCACGGTTGAATGTATCCCCGCGGTTTTAAACGAAGCGCCGCAGAGCTTTGATTTTTACCGTGACGGCTATTCTGTGGTTCCGTTTTATAATAACAAATACGCCTGCTATGCTCTTTCTTTTACGGGCGGCGCGGTTCTTAAATGGTTTAGGGACAGCTTTGCCGAACAAGAACGCGAAACAGCGCTTAAAGACGGCGAAAGCGTTTATGCCCTGCTTGATAAAAAAGCGCCGCATACGCCTTCGGGTATTCTTGTTCTGCCGCATTTTGCGGGCGCGGCAACGCCATATATGGACAGCGCGGCAAAGGCGGCGTTTGCAGGCATAACCCTTGAAACGACCAAATACGATATTTACCGCGCGCTTATGGAGGGAACTTCCTACGAAATGCGGGTTAATCTTGAAAGAATGGAAAGTGTTTCGGGTAAGGTGAATGAAATAAGAGCTACAGGCGGCGGAGCTGCCTCTGATATATGGCTGCAAATAAAAGCCGATATTTTAGGAAAAGCGGTTACGGCGCTTAACGCTCCGCAGGTCGGCGCGGCAGGAACAGCGGTTCTTGCAGGCGCGGCAATCGGAATATACGGTAATATTGAGACTGCGGCGGAAAAAATGTCGCCTGTGCGCAGGGTGTTTTATCCAAACCCCGAAAACGCGGAAATATATTACGGATATTACAAAAAATACGTCGGTTTTTATTCGGCGATAAAAGGCTTGGGAGGAATTTAGATGCTTGAATATGTGGGAAATCCCCTGCAAATACGCGGAGCAGAGCAATACACCCTGCAAAACGGCAGGGGCGGCGGTATGCGGTTTTTATATATCCGCAACGGTTTAGGACTTGAAATATGGGTATCGCTTGACCGCGCGGGAGATATTTCGCGCGTAAGCTTTAAGGGCGACAATATGGGATACTTTTCAGCCTGCGGATATGTTTCCCCGCAGTATTACGATAATATCGGCACAGGCTTTTTAAAGTCCTTTACCGCAGGATTTTTTACAACCTGCGGTCTTACCGCAGTCGGCTCGCCCTGCGAGGATATGGGGGAAAGCCTGCCGCTGCACGGCAACATTTCAAACACGCCGTCAAGCCTTAACGCAGTGCTTGAGGACGAAAACGGTCTTACCGTAATGCTTACGGTAAACGATTCGGTGATTTTCGGCAGAAAGCTTACCCTTAAAAGAAAATATTTCTTTTCGTATTCCGAAAACAGCATAGCGCTTGAGGATACTGTTGTAAACGAGGGGGAGACGGAGTCGCCCTATATGATACTTTACCACTGCAATATGGGCTATCCGCTGCTTAATAAGGACAGTATTGTTAAAATACCCAACAACGGCGTTACGCCGCGCAACGCCCATGCTGCGGAGGGTATTGAAAAGGCGCTTATTATGGATAAACCGCAGCCCGATTACGAGGAATGCTGCTATTATTACGATACAAAGGAAAACGGCGGTATTTCGAGGGCGGGTATATACAACGCGGAAATCGGAAAGGGCGTTGTTTTGAAATATAAAAAGGAGCAGTTGCCCTGCCTTACCGAATGGAAAATGATAGGAAAGCGCGATTATGTGCTGGGGCTTGAGCCCGGAAACTGCACGCCCGACGGACGTGACATTATGCGGAAAAACGGTACTCTGCACTTTTTAAAGGGCGGAGAGAGCGCCGTTACAGCGGTAAAATTCAGCTTTATTACGGATAAAGAAGCTTTTGAAGGAGAATTTTAAATGTTAGTTACTCTTAAGGAAATATTGAAGTCGGCGGAAGAAAATAAATGCGCGATAGGCTCCTTTAACACGCCGAATATGACAAGCGCTCAGGCGGTTATAGCCGCGGCGGAGGAGCTGCAAAGGCCGGTTATTCTTATGCACGCTCAGGTTCACGAGGAAATGGGGCTTTGCAAAATGGAGGACATAACGCCTGTTATGCTGCACTTTGCAAAAAAGGCAAGCGTGCCCGTGTGCGTTCATCTTGACCACGGTACCGACCTTGGCTACATAAAAAAAGGTCTTGCCCTCGGCTTTACCTCGGTTATGTACGACGGCTCATGCCTTTCTGCGGAGGAAAATACCGAAAACACCCGCATTGCCGTAAAGGAAGCGCTTAAATACGGCGCTTCGGTTGAGGCGGAAATCGGCTCTATGGGCAGCCGCGAGGGCGGAGAGGCGGCAGCCTCGGTCTATACCGAGCCTGACGCCGCGGTTAAATTTGTAAACGATACCGGTATAGACGCGCTTGCCTGCGCGTTCGGTACGGCGCACGGCTTTTATAAAGCGGAGCCTAAGCTCGATTTTGAACGGCTTTCAAAAATTCACAGCCTTGTTTCCGTTCCGATAGTTATGCACGGCGGATCGGGGGTAAGCGAACGGGATTACCGCGAGGTTATAAAGCGCGGGGTAAGAAAGGTGAATTATTACACCTATATGGCGGCGGCAGGCGGCGAGGCGGTTTCCGGGAAAAGCTATAAGCAGTTTCACGACGCGCTGCTTGACGGCAAAGCCGCTATGAAGGAAAATGTTAAAAAAGCCATAAGGGTTTTCAGCGGACTTTAAATAGCGTCAAGCCGCGAAAAGGCGACCTTGATTTTGTTTATGCAAAATCAGGGCCGCTTTTTCTGCTTTTTACAGCAGGTAATTATTATGACGGTGAATGTCGGTGCGGTTATGTGGTATTATCTGTCTTGCCGGGAGGGATAAAAAATGCGAGAGAACGATAAGCTGCTTTACAAAACAATGAAATCGCTGCTTAACGAAAGGCTGTCAGACGCGGAGGCACAGTCGCTTACAGACGAGGGGTATGTGATTAAAAACCCCACAAGAAAGACCGCGGTAATGATTGCGCTTTATAAAAAGGCGGCGGGCGGCGATCTTGCCGCAATAAAAGAGCTGCGCTCTATCGTAAGCGAAAAAGAGGGCGAAAAACCCGCTAACGGCAGAGCGGTGGTGATAATAGACGACGTCGGAAATTAAGATATCCGAAATAATAGGCGGCGGATATGATGAGTTTTGGAACTGTAAAAAGCGTTACAGGGTACTCAAGGGCGGCAAGGGTTCTAAAAAATCCTCTACCGCGGCGCTTAATTTCATATACAGGCTGATGAAATACCCAAACAGTAATTTGCTTGTGGTACGGCAGGTTATGAACACCCACCGCGACAGCACCTTTGCACAGCTTAAATGGGCGCAGGAAAGGCTTAACGTAACAGAACTTTGGAAAAATACGGTTTCGCCGCTTGAAATGGTTTATATACCCACTGGGCAAAAAATAATTTTCAGAGGCTTTGACGATGTTTTGAAGCTTGCTTCTGCTACGGTGCCGAACGGTTATTTAAACTATGTTTGGATTGAAGAGGCGTTTGAAATATCAAGCGAGGCTGATTTTGACAAGCTTGACCTTTCGGTTCCGCGCGGCACCGTACCGCCGCCGCTTTACAAGCAAACCACCATTACCTTTAACCCTTGGAGCGCTGCGCACTGGCTTAAAAAAAGATTTTTCGATAAAAAAAGCCCCGATGTTAAGGCGTTTTCAACCAATTATTTAATAAACGAATTTTTGGACGAAACCGACCGCGCCGTGTTTGAAAGAATGCGGCTTACAAATCCTCGCAAATATGAGGTTGCGGGGCTTGGCAACTGGGGTATATCCGAAGGTCTTGTATATGAAAACTGGACGGTAGGAAAAAAGCAGATACCAAAGGGCGAGGAGTATAAATGGAAGAGTTTTTTCGGGCTTGATTACGGGTACACTAACGACCCTACGGGATTTGTGGGATTTATGGCAAATCCGATTGACAAGGAAATGTATATCTATTGCGAATTTTGCAAAAAGCGTATGCTCAACTGCGATATAGCGGCAAAAATTAAAGAAATGGGCTTTTCAAAGGAGCGAATACGCGCAGACTGCGCCGAGCCTAAATCCAACGACGATTTGAGAAGACTCGGCATAGGCAGAATAACGCCGTCTGTAAAAGGGCGGGACAGCATTTTAAACGGCATATCCGCAATTAACGAATACAGAATAACCGTAAACCCCGACTGTACCGATATGATACGCGAGCTGTCTTCCTATGTGTATGAAGACAGGGCAGTGGAAAACGGCGTTAAAAACCCGAAGGACAGCAATAACCATTTATGCGACGCCATGCGTTACGCCTTTGAGGACGTGAAGCATTTTCATCCGCAAAAAGAGGACGAGGATAAGGAAGAAAAAAGAGCCGCTATCAGCGGTTCGGATTTAACGGGAGGCTGGGATATATGATTATTTTAGTAAGCTTAATATCGGCTTTGGCGGCCTTTTTGTTCGGCTTTATATGGGGAACGGTATACGTTCCGCCCGTAAAGGCGGTAAAAAATGAAAGCCCGAAACAAACAGACCCTGAGCTTGAAAGGCTTAAAAAGGAATATGAGAATTTTTTAAACTACGACGGAACAATGCAGCCGTAGTACTGAAAGGAAAGAATGAATTTGGAAAACGCAGAAGTTAAGAACACCGCACTACCCTGCGGCGACGAAACCGAAACGGCGGCAAAGGAGGATACCACACCGAAAAATGCCGAGGAAATATTCGTTCCGGTAAAATATAACAGGGAAATTAAAGAGCTAAAGCTTGATGAAGCGGCAAGACTGGCACAAAAGGGGCTTAAATTCGAGGCGATAGCCGACGATTACGAGGCGCTTAAGGGCATAGCCGCAGAAAACGGGCGCAGCGTAACGGCGTTTTTAAGCGAGCTTGCAAAGAATATGCACGAAAAAAGAAAATGCGAGCTTGCGGAAAAATGCGGCGGCAACGCGGAAATGGCAGAGTATGTTATGAAGCTTGAAAACAGCAATGAAAAGGATAACGGCTTTGCCGAGCTTAAAAAGGAATTTCCCGAAATCAAGGATATATCCGACCTGCCCGAAAAGGTGGTAGAGGATTCAAGGCTTAAGGGCACGCTGCTGCTTGACGAGTATTTGAGATACCGCCGTTTAGCAGAGCGCGAGGCTGCAATTGCCGCGGCAAAGCAAAGGAGCGCCGAAAATTTAAGTATAGGCTCACAGACTGACCGCGGCTACGGCACCGATCCCGAAGCGGCAGAGTTTTTAAAGGGACTTTGGAAATAAAAAAATATTAAATTACAGGAGAAATAAATTATGGCTATAAATTCAATTGAAAACGCAACTAAATATTCAAGCGAGCTTGATAAAATGTTCGCACAGAAAAGCGCAACCGGCTTTTTTGCCGATAACGCGCTGGCTACAAAATTCGTGGGCGCCAAAACCGTTATAATCCCCGATGTTGATTTTCAGGGACTTGCGGATTATGACCGCGATACAGGCTTTACAAAGGGCGCAATCACCGTTGCAAACACCTCTTACACTATGAAAATGGACCGTGCGCGCTCCCTGCAGATAGACCGCGAGGATATGAGCGAGACCGGTATTGCAAACCTTGCGGGTAAGATACTCGGAGAATATGTACGCACAAAGGTAGTGCCCGAATGCGACGCTTACGTTATTTCAAAGCTTGCGGGTCTTGCGGCTACACGCTCTAACCTTATAAACGGCAATACCGCAAAGCCCTACGAGGCGCTTTGCAAGCTTATTAACGAGGTGCAGTCGGTTGTGGGGTATGACGAGGAGCTGGTTGCCTTTGTTGACAGCTATATGTTTGCGGCTCTTCAGAACAGCTCTGAAATTTCGCGTATGATCACCGTATCTGATTTTAAGCAGGGCGATATTACGTTAAGAGTAAAATCAATAAACGGCGTTGCTATTATACCGGTGGTTTCCGAGCGTATGAAAACGGCATACACCTTTAACAAGGCGGAAGCGGGCGGCTTTACACCGACTTCGGGCGCACGCGAGGTATATATGCTTGTATGCCCGAAGAGAGGGGCGCACCTTGTTAAGAAAACCGAAAAAATGAGAATTTTCACCCCCGAACAGAACATAGACGCCGACGCTTACAAGTTTGATTACCGTATTTATTACGATATTTTTGTAAACAAGAGCGGTCTTGACGCGGTATGGGCATGGCTTTCACCCGCTGTTACGATTTCTTCACAGCCTTCCGATAAAAGCGTGAGTGCAGGCAGTATAACCGGCAGCCTTTCGGTTACCGCAACAAGTACCGGCACGCTTACCTACCAGTGGTACAGCTGCAAGGATAAGAACGGCGGTCAGGCGGTTAAGGTGAGCGGAGCCAATACTGCCTCGATGACTATACCGACAGACCTTACCGCAGGAACCTATTACTACTTTGTAAGGGTTATAACCGACGGCATAGCCGGCGTTGATTCTTCGGTTGCAAAGGTTACCGTTGCCTGATAACGGCATAAAGCAGGGGGAGAGGGGATACTTTCCCCCTGTACTTAATATATTAAGGAGGCAGGAATTTGAATAATTCACCTTTTGAAATTTTTGAAGAATACCGCGAGGCGGCGGATTTTAAAGCATCGCTCGGTAAGCGCGGAATATACGAGCAGGGGCGTATTAACGAAAGGTTTTATATAGGCGATCAATGGTACGGCGCCAAATGCGGAAACGAAAGACCGCTTGTAAGGCACAACATAATTAAGCGTATAGGCGATTTTAAAATGTCGCAGATATTAAGCGAGCCGCTTTCGGTTTCTTTTTCGGCAGAGGGTATTCCCGTAACCGAAAACGCCGACGGCGAAACGGGCGAAATAAATACGGTTATGACGGCGCTTGGCGATTATTACAATATAACAGCCGAGCGAGTGGGGCTTAATTCACTGCATGAAAGGGCACTCAGAAACGCCTTTGTTACGGGAACCGGCGTAATATACACCTATTGGGATCCGACCGTTAAAACGGGGCTGTATGCCGACGCAGAGAAAAAGGTGCCCGTAAAGGGCGATATTGCCTGCGAGGTGTTAGACATTGAAAACGTGTTTTTTGCCGATCCTTATATTTCGGACGTGCAGGCACAGCCTTATATAATTATTTCAAGCCGGCGCGAAAAGGACGAGGTTATACGCGAGGCAAGGCGTTTTAATGCGGTCGGTATGACGGTAAGCGCGATAAATGAAGACGCGGAAGACGGAAAGGTAACGGTTTTAACAAAGCTTTATAAGGAATATAAGCCCGACGGGACATATATAATTAAAGGTGTAAAGGTGACCGAGCATGCCGTTGTGCGCAGGACGTTTGAAACGGGGCTTCGGCTTTACCCGATAGCGCTTTTTAATTGGGAAAAGCGCGAGGGTATTATTTACGGTGAAAGTGAAATTACATATCTTATACCGAACCAGATAGCCATTAACCGTATGATCACCGCAAGCGTGTGGTCGGCAATGACTACCGGTATGCCGATGATGGTTATAAACGGCGATACCGTACCCGAAGGCATTACAAACGAACCGGGGCAGATAATAAAGGTTTACGGCAGCAACGAGGATGTTAACGGCGCGGTAAAATATGTGGCGCCGCCCGATTTCAGCAAAAACTTTGAAAGCGGCGTGCAGTCGCTTATAGATAACACCTTGACGCAGAGCGGAGCCAACGAGGTGGCGCTCGGCGACAGCCGTGCGGACAACGCCACCGCGCTTATGACAATGCGAAACGCCGCCGTAATGCCGCTGCAAATGTTAAAAAACAGATTTTACGCCTTTGCCGAGGAGCTTTCCCGTATATGGGCGGATTTTTGGGTTACCTGTTACGGAAAACGCAAAATAAAGCTGCACGACGGAAACGGCACAAGATATATGCCGTTTGACGGCGACAGGTGCAAAAGTCTTATAATAAATTCAAGGGTAGACGTGGGCACCGGCTCAGTATACAGCGACCGCGATTGTCTTAATACATTGCTTGCGCTTTATGAAAAGGGCATTATTGACCGCACCCAGTTTCTTGAGCGTATGCCCGACGGAATTATACGCGATATAGGCGGACTTTTAAGCGAAGACGTTAAGGAGGATATACCGAATGAAGGGATATGACATATATAACAGGGCTATGGTGCTGCTCGGATATTCGGGAAGCGTGGGCGACCCTGCAGATGAAGAAACGTTTGCGGCAGGCTCGCTTGAAATAATAAACCAAATTCTGCTTGATTTGGGCGAATCGGCTTTAGCTTCGCTTACATCTGAAATAAATGCGGCACCCTGTATTGTCGACGCGCTTGTCTGCGGCGCTGCAATGCTTTTATCGCTCACTGTCGGGGACGACGGCAAAAACGGCGTGTTTACACAGCTTTACGCCGCGAAACGGGCAAAGGCGCTGAGGGGTATTTCGGTAACAGAGGATACCTTGCCGATGCCTGAGCTTTGGTGACGGCTATGAAATTTACTTCACTTAATAAAACCGAGCAAAAAACATTTAATATAAGGGATTTTTCCGGCGGAGCGGACTACGCTGATAAAAGATCGCTTAAAGGCGGAAAACCGCTTAGCGAGGCGCTTAATATGTACTGTAAGGACGGCCGCCTTACCTCAAGGCCCGGTATAAGCTCAAACTCCGGCAATGCTATAATAAACCCGAACTGCACCACGGATGAATACCGCACCTATCACGTAACGGACTGCACGGTTACGGTTGACGGCTCGGAAAATAAAATAGCTTATTTTCAATTGTGCGAAGCCGACGCGCATTGTTATATATATATCTTTTTAATAGACGCTTCGGGTATTAGCTCACCTGCCGGATATCTTCTGTTTAACCGTGTTACATCGGAAAACTTTTATGTGCCGCGGAACATACTGTTTTTTACCGGAAAGCCCGTAAACGGCGGCGGAGTTTTTGCACTGATTACAAGATGTGATTTGTATAATACTTCAGATAAGATTACCGATATGTATGAAATTTCCGCCGACAGAACCGAATGGAACTGCATAAATAATTTTTATATTCCCGTTGTTTCTATTAATGGCAGAGGCAACCGTTACGAGGAGGCGACAGCCTCAAAGCTTGCGTATACGGATCAGCCTGAGGCGCTTGAATCTATGAATATGCTTACAAATTATTTCAAGGCGTATTATACCTCGGACGGGCATTCTTCAAGCTTTAAACTGCCGTTTTCAAATTTATCGGATAACACGGTAAAGTGCAGGGTTTATATAAGCGCAAGCCAGTACACCGAATGGCTGGTAACGGGAACAAGCAATACCCAAAAGCTTTACAATGCCGATATAACCCTTAATATAGACAGGGAAAAGGGAATAATTTATTTTACGGGAGCGGATAACAGCGATTATCCCGTTCCTATGATGAACCTTTACCACGAAAACAACATATGCGTTACCGCCGAAAAAAAGGTTGATATCGATACGCTACATAATACCGTATGGACTGCCTGCGCAGGCTCCGGCTCAAAGCTTATTGTTTCGGGCGGCAGCGGTTCGCAGATATTTTCGGTTTCATATGATAATCCGCTGTATTTTCCCTGTAATTCCTCTGTTAACGTAGGCGAGAGCGATCAGGAAATTAAAGCGCTGCTGCCGTATAAGGGCGGCGTGCTTGTTTACAAAAAAAGCGGCGTGTATTCGGTTTATGTTAAGAATGGCGCCGTAATAAACACAAACGCTCTGCTTGCAGACAACGATACGCAATTTTACAGAAGAGATACGTTTACCGTAAAAAAGGTTAACTGCAATATAGGCGGCAAAAACCCTAACGTATGCACGTTATTTGAGGGAAGTCCCGTATGGCTCGGCACGGATAATGTGATTTACAGGCTAAACACAAGCACATTTAAGGCGGAAGCGCTTTCCGAAGCCGTAACGCCGCTGCTTAATAACATAATTTATTACGGCTATTCGTTTGCAATTGCCTATGGGAAATATTATATGTTGTTTATGGAAGAAAAAGCGGTTATAATGGAATATAACGCCAAGGGCGAGCCCTGTTGGTATTATTGGGATTTCGGAAATATAAAGGTTAAGGGCGCCGCGGTATCAGAGGGGAAATTACTGCTTTTTTGCGTGGGCAGCGATAATAAGGTGTTTTACACCGCGCGGCTTTCGGGTAATACCGATACAGATATGCGTTATGTCGGTACGGATATTACGGCAAGCCAAAAAAGCTTTACCTCAAGATTTACGACCGCGCACCTTGATTTCGGCAGTATTGCTTCAAAAAAGCTGATCGGCAGCGTTACGGCGTCCTTATCGTCAAACGGATACGCAGATATATACATAAACGGAAAAAGCCTTGACAGATTAAGGCTTTCGGGCAAAAGCTCCGATTGCGGCTGCGGTGCGCTTAACACGGTGAAAATAATACCGCACATTTACGGCGCAAACGAATTTTACCTTACTGCCGAGAGCAACGAAGGGCTTACCGCAGGTGAAATTACCGTAAGCTATAAAACGGTTAAATAATTTATTACGGAGGCGGAAAATGAAAAAAGCAATTGCTGTTTTAATTGTATTTATGCTTATATTGATTTCTGGCTGTTCTGAGCCGCCGCAAAGCAACAGCTCCGAACAGCAGGAGTATGAAAGCACGGAATTTAAAAATACGGCTTCAAGCGGCGTGTGGATCTCATTCAGTGAAATAAATGCAATGCTTAAAAGCGAAAACGGCTTTAAGGCAGAGTTTCAAAACGCGGTTGAGGGCTTTAAACAGCTTGGTATAAACGAGGTTTATATACACGTAAGAGCTTATTGCGATTCGCTTTTTCCGTCTTCGTATTTTCCTTTGATAAGCGCGGCGCAGGGGCTTGATTACGACGCCTTCGCTTATGCGCTTAACCTATGCCGTGAAAACGGTATAAAGGTACACGCATGGCTTAACCCTTACAGGGTGCTTTCATCTTCCGAGGATATTGAAAAACTGCCTGCCTTAAGCCCTGCTTACAAATGGCTTAAGGACGATAATCCGGAAAATGACATAAATGTAATCAGGTATTCGGGAATTTACCTTAACCCCGCCGAAAGCGAGGTAAGGGAGCTTATAATAAACGGCATTAAGGAAATTCTTGAAAAATATGACGTTGACGGCATACATATCGACGATTATTTTTACCCCGCGACCGACGCTGAATTTGATAAGGCAAGCTACGAAAAATACTGTGCCGGCACCGATAACCCGTTAGCCTTAGACGATTGGCGCAGAGCCAATGTTAATATGATGGTTGAAGGGTGTTACAACGCGGTAAAATACGTAAATAAGGATATAAAATTCACGGTAAGCCCCGCGGCTTCCGTTACAAAAAATTATGAGGAATTCTACGCCGACGTTAAAGAATGGATAAGAAGCGGATACATAGACGAAATAATACCGCAGCTTTATTTCGGGTATAATTATCCCGATGAGGGCTTTAGGTTTGAAAAGCTGCTTTCAGAGTGGGTAAAGCTGTCCGGCATTAACGGAAAGGTTAAGCTTAAGGTGGGGCTGGCACCATATAAATTGGGGTCGGATACCGCCGCCGATAAGGAAGAATGGGAAAACGGAACCGATGTGGTATCAAGGCAGACTGTGGAATGTATTAAAAACGGAAGCGTGGCAGGGTGCGTGTATTTTTCCTATTCCTCGCTTTTTTCACCCGAAGAAAAGAATACCGAGCAACGCGAAAAAATTAAAAATGCGCTTTTAAAATCTCACTGAAAAAACGCGGTACGGGGCTTATATCCCGTACCGCGTTTTGGTTCTATTGGCAAATATATGTCGATATTTGTGGAAACGTAACAAATGTTGCTATGAAAATTTTTCCTGTGTGTCGGAGTTTTAACAAAAATGACTTGAAAACTATAAAAAAAGTTGATATAATAAGAATACAAGATAAAATAATGTTTTTGCGGCGATATAAAGAGGTGCAGTATGAAAGAATTTAAAAACAGATTTTCCGCCGGCAGCGCGCAGGACGCATATAAATATCTCGGCTCCTTTTTAAAGGGAAACACCGCAACGTTCAGAGTGTGGGCGCCGAATGCCGAAAGCGTGGCTGTTGTGGGCGATTTTAATAGCTGGGATCCCGTGAGCGATATAATGGAAAATATCGGTTACGGGATATGGGAAAAGAAAATTAAAGGTCTTAAGAATTACGACGTTTATAAATACGCCGTAACAGGAAGAGACGGCAGAACGGTTTTAAAGTCGGATCCGTATGCGCGCCACTATGAAACTGCGCCTGCAAACGCTTCAAAGCTGTATAATTCTTGCTATAAGTGGAACGATGAAGAGTGGCAGACTTCGAAAAAAAGCAAAAATATATATGAATCGCCCGTAAATATTTACGAGGTGCACGCAGGCTCATGGAAGCATTTTGAGGACGGGAATACATACGATTATGTAACCCTGGCGCGAGAGCTTGCAAAGTATGTAAAAAAAATGAATTATACGCACGTGGAGCTTTTGCCTGTAACCGAGTATCCGTTCGAAGGCTCGTGGGGCTATCAGGTTTCGGGATATTTCGCGCCTACCTCGCGTTACGGCACGCCGGACGATTTTAAAAAGTTTGTTGATATAATGCACGAAAACAATATCGGCGTAATTCTTGACTGGGTTCCCGCGCATTTCCCTAAGGACGAGTTCGGGCTTTACAGGTTTGACGGCACGCCCTGTTATGAATATGCCGATCCGCGCAAGGGCGAGCATAAGGAATGGGGCACGGTTGTATTTGATTATGCAAGACCGGAAGTTAAAAGCTTTTTGGTTTCAAGCGCGGTTTTTTGGCTTAAGGAATACCATGCGGACGGGCTTAGAGTAGACGCCGTGGCGTCAATGCTGTATCTTGATTACGGAAGACAGGGCGGGGAATGGGTGCCCAATTCTTACGGGGGACGCGAAAATCTTGAAGCGGTTGAATTTTTAAAGGCCGTAAATACCGCGGCTTTCGCGGCGGACCCCTCGGTTATGATGATAGCCGAGGAATCGACGGCTTGGCCGCTTGTTACAAAGCCGCCGCACGACGGGGGGCTCGGCTTTAACTTTAAATGGAATATGGGCTGGATGAACGATATGCTCCGCTATATGTCGCTCGATCCGTATTTCAGAAAGGATAATCACGACTGCCTTACCTTTTCCTTCTTTTACGCTTTTTCCGAAAATTTTGTTCTTCCCATTTCGCACGATGAGGTCGTGCACGGAAAATGCTCTATGATTGAAAAAATGCCGGGCGAATACGATATGAAATTTGCGTCTTTGCGCGCGTTTTACGCATATATGGCGGCGCACCCCGGTAAAAAGCTTTTGTTTATGGGGCAGGAATTCGCCCAGTTTATAGAGTGGAATTATAAAAATCAGCTCGATTGGCTCTTGCTTGATTACGACGCGCATAAAAATATGCAGAAATATGTTGCGGAGCTTAACGGCTTTTATCTTAAAAATCCTGAATTTTGGCAGATAGATTATTCGTGGGACGGCTTTGGCTGGATATCCAACGACGATAATACCCAAAGCATAATTTCGTTCAGACGTATCGATAAAAAGGGCAACGAAATAATAACCGTGTGCAATTTTGTGCCTGTCTCGCGTGAGAATTACCGTATAGGGATACCGAAAAAAGGCACATACAGGCGTGTGTTCTGTTCGCAAAGCGCCAAATACGGCGGCAGCGAGCCTGCAGGCGTTAAGTCTTATAAAAGCGAGAGTATTCCGATGCACGGCTTTGAAAATTCGGTGGCTATTGATATACCGGCTATGTCGGTAAGCTATTATAAGCTTTCGCCTGCCAAAAAACAAAAAAGTAATAAATAAAGGACTTGTACAATAATATAGTAAGGTCTTTAAAATTTATATGTCAGGAGTGTTGTAATTGAACAGCAAAAAATGCGTTGCAATGCTGCTTGCCGGCGGTCAGGGAAGCAGACTGGGCGTTTTAACGTCCAAAATAGCAAAGCCTGCCGTACCATACGGCGGCAAATACCGCATAATTGATTTTCCGCTTTCAAACTGTGCAAATTCGGGCATAGATACGGTCGGTATTCTTACGCAGTACAAGCCGTTGGAGCTTAACGATTATGTAGGTTCGGGCAAGCCGTGGGATCTTGACCGTACAAACGGCGGCGTTCACATTCTGCCGCCTTATCAGGGGCAGCAGGGCGGAAACTGGTATAAGGGCACGGCTAACGCCATTTATCAGAATCTTGAATTTATAGAACGCTACGAACCCGAATATGTGTTGGTTCTTTCGGGCGACCATATTTATAAAATGGATTACTCGAAAATGATAAAGGAGCACGAGGAAACGGGCGCCGCCTGCACTATTGCCGTGCTTGAGGTGCCGCTTGAAGAGGCTTCGCGTTTCGGTATAATGAATACAAAGGAAGACGGCACGATCTACGAGTTTGAAGAAAAGCCGAAAAATCCCAAAAGCAATTTAGCCTCTATGGGCATTTATGTATTCACATGGAAAAAGCTTAAAAAATACCTTACCGAGGACGAGGCAAAACCCGATTCCTCAAACGATTTCGGTAAGGACGTAATTCCCGCAATGTTAAATGCGGGCGAGCTTTTAAGGGTTTACCGCTTTAACGATTACTGGAAGGACGTAGGCACTGTAAACTCTTTATGGGAAGCAAATCTTGACCTTTTAAACCCGAAAATCGACCTAAACCTTGCCGATCAAAACTGGCGTATTTATTCAAGAACTACGGGTATGCCGCCGCAGTATATTTCGGAAAGCGCAGACGTTGAAAACTCGCTTATAACCGACGGCTGCGAGGTTTACGGAAGAATTGATTATTCGGTGCTTTTTGAAAACGTAACGGTTGAAGAGGGCGCGGACGTTGAGTATTCGCTTGTAATGCCGGGAGCGGTTATTAAAAAGGGCGCTAAGGTAAAGTACTCCATTATTGCGGAAAACGCGGTAATCGGCGAAGACGCGGCAATAGGCGAGGACCCTGCCGTTTACGGCTCGGATAACTGGGGAATTACCGTTATAGGCGATAAACTGAAGATCGGCAAAAAAGCAATTATAAAGCCGGACAGAATGATTACAAAAGATGTGGCAGAGGAGGAAGTGCTATGAGAACCTCGGCGGTTGCCGGAATAGTATTTGCGAATATTAACGATAATCTTTTAAGAAAGCTTACGTCAAAGCGTTCCTTTGCCTCCGTTCCGTTCGGGGCAAGGTACCGTATTATAGATTTTTCGCTTTCAAGCCTTGTTAATGCGGGCGTTTCAAGCATAGGAATAATCACAAAGGAAAATTACCGTTCGCTTATGGACCATGTGGGCAACGGGGTGTACTGGGATCTTGACCGCAAAAACGGCGGGCTTTACCTGCTGCCGCCGTATCTTACAAGCGGCATCAGGCGTTATAACGGTACGGTAGACGCGCTTTACGGAGCCATCGATTATATAGACCGCTGCAAGGCGGAGCAGATTGTTCTTTGCAGGGCGGATACGGTTGCAAACGTGGATATAGGCGCGGCGGTTAAATACCATACCGAAAAGGGAGCCGACATAACTCTTGTTTACCGTAACGGGGCGCCGCCCGTAAATAACGGCGAAACGCTTTATCCCGTTTTCGGGCAGGACGGCAGAATAACAGAGCTTCAAGACGAGGCGCCTGACAGCGGCAATGCGGATTACGATATCGGTTATTTGGTTATTTCGCGCGAGCTGCTTATGAGACTTGTAACCGAAGGGTACGGCGACGGCGCGGTAAGCTTTACTAAGGATATAATCGCCGAAAACACGAAAAAGCTTAAGGTATACGGCTTTTGCCACAGCGAGTACGCCGCTGTTTTCGACGGTATGAATTCTTACTATAACGCAAGTATGGATCTGCTTAAAAGCGATGTTCGCCGCCAGCTTTTTAAAAGCGGCAGACCGATTTTCACCAAAACGCGCGACGATATGCCTACGCGCTACGGCACAAAATCGGAGGTTAAAAACTGCGTTATTGCAGACGGCTGTATTATAAACGGAACGGTTAAAAACAGTATACTTTTCCGCGGCGTTACGGTTGAAAAGGGCGCGGTTGTGGAAAACTGCATACTTATGCAGGAAACAGCGGTAGGCGCGGGAGTCCAGCTTAATAACGTTGTGGCGGATAAAAACGCCGTTATAAGCGAGAATATGGTGCTTAAGGGCACACCCGACAAATGCTTTTTTATAAAGAAAAATCAGGTTTTATAAATAACCTTAAAAGGAGAAAATGTATGAAGGTTTTATTTGCCTCAAGCGAGGCTTATCCCTTTGCAATGTCGGGCGGGCTTGCAGATGTTGCGGGCGCTCTGCCAAAGGCTTTGCGCAAAAGACTTATAGGCTGCCGTATAGTAATGCCGCTTTACGGCTCTATACCTGATGAATTAAGGGAAAAAATGAATTTTATAGGCAGTATAACCGTTTCCGTTGCGTGGAGACGTCAGTATTGCGGAATTTTCGAGGCGCATCTTGACGGGGTTATATATTACTTTATCGATAACCAGTATTATTTTAAGCGCGACGGTCTTTACGGCCATTACGACGACGCCGAGCGTTTCGCCTTCTTTTCGCGCGCGGTGCTTGATATTATTCCGCATATAGGCTTTAAGCCGGATATTATTCACTGCAACGATTGGCAGACGGCGCTTATACCCGTTTACCTTAACTCTATGTACCGCGGGGACGAAACCTACCGCGATATAAAAACCGTATTCACGATACATAATATTCAGTATCAGGGCAAATACGGAAAAGAGCTTAACGGCGATGTTATAGGCCTGCCGCCCGAATGCGAAAGCCTTGTTGAGTACGACAGCTGCGTTAATCTTATGAAAGGGGCTATACAGTGTGCCGATAAGGTAACAACGGTATCTCCCACATACGCGCGCGAAATTTTAGAGCCTTATTATTCGCACGGGCTTGACAGAATTTTGGATCAGTTTACCTTTAAGCTTACAGGCATTGTAAACGGAATTGATTACGACGTATATAATCCCGAAACCGACGGATTTATTTATAAAAATTATTCGGCAAAAACGCTTAAAAACAAGGCGTATAACAAAAAAATGCTGCAAAGGGAAATGGGCCTGCCCGAACGGGAGGACGCGCCCGTTATCGGTATTGTAACGCGCCTTGTAAAGCATAAGGGACTCGATCTTGTTAAATGCGTGTTTGAAGAGCTGTTAAAGGCGGATCTGCAGTTTGTGATTTTAGGATCGGGCGAGTGGGAATTTGAAACATTTTTCCACGGTATGGCAGAGGCGCACCGCGATAAGGTGGGGCTGAAGCTCGGCTTTAACCCGCAGCTTGCACACAAAATATACGCCGGTGCGGATATGTTCTTAATGCCCAGTCAGTCAGAGCCGTGCGGTCTTGCTCAAATGGTGGCTCTGCGCTACGGCACCGTGCCTATCGTAAGGGAGACCGGCGGTCTTAACGATACCATTTCAGACAGCGGCGACGGAATAGGCAACGGCTTTACGTTTAAGAATTACAATGCCCACGAAATGGAAAACGCGGTATGGCGGGCTGTTGGCGGCTACGGCGACAAAAACGGCTGGGATATTTTAAGAAAACGCGATATGGAATGCGATAACAGTTGGGGTGTTTCGGCTAACGCGTATATAAAGCTGTATAAGGAAATTATCGGCAAATAAGCTTTCGGGGGATACGGTATGGATATTATAAAGTCAATTATTTTAGGTATTATCGAGGGTATTACCGAATGGCTCCCGATAAGCAGCACGGGGCATCTTATATTGGCGGACGAATTTATAAAGCTTAATATGTCCGACGATTTTATGGAGATGTTTAACGTAGTAATACAGCTTGGCGCAATACTTGCGGTAGTGGTTATATTCTGGAAAAAGCTGTGGCCCTTTACGCTTGATAAAAGCAAGGGCTATAACTACATAACAAAAAGCGGCGGAATTATTAAAAAAGATATAATGGATATGTGGTTCAAGGTTATAGTGGCAATGCTGCCCGCCGCAATTGTCGGAATACCGCTTGATAATTACTTTGAGGCGCACTTTCACAATTGGCAGGTAGTATCCGCGGCGCTTATTGTTTACGGTATTTTGTTTATAGTAATAGAGCGCCGCAATAAAAACAGAAAGCCAAAGGTAAACAGCATATCAGAGCTTACATATAAAACCGCCCTTTTAATCGGCTGTTTTCAGGCGCTTTCGCTTATACCCGGCACCTCCCGCAGCGGCTCTACTATTTTAGGCGCTATAATAATCGGCGTTTCGCGCGTAGCCGCCGCCGAATTCAGCTTTTTCTTAGCTATTCCGGTTATGGCGGGGGCAAGCCTTATAAAGCTTTTAAAATTCGGCTTTGCATTTACGGGTATGGAAATTGCGGTTTTAGCCGTAGGCACGCTTACCTCGTTTATAGTATCCGTTTTTGCGGTAAAATTCCTTATGAATTATGTAAGACGTCACGATTTTTCGGCGTTCGGCTATTACAGAATCATACTCGGCGCGGCGGTTATACTGTACTTTCTTATAGCGGGGTAAAATTATGAAATTACTTATAGCTTCCGATATACACGGCTCGGCTTATTACTGCAGGATGCTGCTTGCGGCAATCGAAAACGAAAAGGCGGACAGGGTGCTGCTGCTCGGCGATATTTTATACCACGGACCGCGCAACGATCTGCCGCGCGAATATGCCCCGAAAGAGGTTATAGAGCTGCTTAATCCGCTTAAAAACAAGCTTTTGTGCGTTCGCGGCAACTGCGATACCGAGGTGGATCAGATGGTGCTTGATTTTCCCGTGCTTGCCGACTACGCGGTAATACCGTCCGATAAGGGCTTGATTTACGCTACCCACGGTCATATTTACAATGAAAGCAATCTGCCGCCGATATGCGACGGCGATATACTCTTAAACGGCCACACCCACGTGCCTAAATGCACGGTGCACGGTAATTACGTATATATGAATCCCGGTTCTGTTTCTATTCCTAAAGAGCAAAGCCCGCACAGCTATATGATTCTTGAAAACGGCGTTTTTTCGTGGAAAAACCTTGAAATGGGCGAAACGTATAACAGTTATAAATAAATTGTTGACAAACGCAATAGGTTGTGATAGAATGGTAAAGCCGCATATTGTGGGCTTGTTAAGCTGTGCCTTTCGGCGCACGCCTACTGTAGCGAGACTGGAAAATGGCAGGTGTAATTAAATGTACGCAATTATCGAAACAGGCGGAAAGCAGTACCGTGTTGAAAGCGGCGACGTTATTTACGTTGAAAAGCTCAACGCCGAGGTTGACGAGGAAGTTACCTTCGACAAGGTTGTTGCTGTTTGCAACAGAACTCTTAAGGTTGGTAAGCCCTATGTTAAGGACGCTTTTGTAAAGGGTACCGTTTTAAAGAACGGCAAGGGTAAAAAGGTTACCGTATTTACCTATAAGCCGAAGAAGAGCAGTTCGCGCAAAATGGGTCACAGACAGCCCTATACTAAGGTACAGATCGGCGAGATCGGTTAATTATGACCAAGGTAAAATTTTTTGCTGACGGTAGGAGCCTTTGCGGCTTTGAAATCAGCGGTCACTGTTCGTCGGACGGTGACGATGAGATCGGAAAAACGGTTTGCGCGGCGGTTTCCTCCGCAGCGTATATGGCGGCTAACACCGTAACCGAGATAATCGGCGATACGGCAGATGCCGTGGTAGAAGACGCGGTTATGCGCTTCACCGTAAAGAATCCTTCTTCATATACCGTTAAGGTGTTAGAGGGGTTAAGGCTTCATTTAACAGAGCTTTCCGGTCAATACGGCGATAACATAAGAATTATCGGAGGTGCAAAATAAATGTTAAAGATTAACGTTCAGTTATTCGCTCATAAAAAAGGTATGGGTTCAACCAAAAACGGCCGCGACAGCGAGGCTAAGCGTCTCGGCGTTAAGCGTGCGGACGGTCAGTTCGTTTTAGCGGGCAACATATTGGTTCGCCAAAGAGGAACCCACATTCACGCAGGCAACAACGTGGGCCGCGGTTCAGATGATACTCTGTTTGCTCTTATCGACGGCAAGGTTAAGTTTGAGCGCGTAGGCAGAGACCGTAAACAGGTTAGTATTTACGCTGTTGAGCAGTAATTAAGCAGATCCGGGCGGCAGACAGCTACCCGGATTTATTTTTTATGAAAGGCAGGATAAGTTATGATAATATGTCACGTATGTAATGCGGAGTGCGAGGACGGGGCGGAGCTTTGCCCTGTTTGCGGAGCCGATTTAACGGCTGTGCCGGCGGAAGAAACGGCAAACGAGACCGTAATAGAAAGACCTACGCTTTTGGCAACGCTTGACGACGTTGTTTCGGCGGAAATTTTAAAGGATATGTTGGCGGAAGCGGGAATACCGTACAGCAGTGATTCAAAGGAAGAAACCATGCATATAACCTTCGGCGGTTCGTTTGCGGCAGACGATATTTATGTTGACGAATCCGACCTTGAGGCGGCAAACAAAATATACGAGGATTTTTTAAATTCCGAGCCGCAGTTTGACGAAGAGTTCTTTGATGAATCGGAGAACGGCGAAGAATGAGTTTTTTTAAGTGGGGAAGAAAAAAGGAAACGGAGCCGGACGAAAACGAGCCGGTTTTGGCGGCAGTAATTAAAAATCCCGTTACTTCGGAGATTTTTCAGGATATACTAAAGGAAAACGGCATACCGTGTATATGCCGTCAGGACGGCGCGGGCGGTTCCGTTAAGCTTTTGTTCGGGGCGGGCGTAGTGCCGGATAATATATATGTTGCGGCAAAAAATTACGAAACGGCGCGCGGACTTTACGAGGCTTATCTTCAAACCGAGGTAGAGTCCGAAGACGAAACTGAAGAGGAAACAAAAGAGTAAAATGTTTGTTGATATAGCTAATATACATTTAAAGGCGGGCAACGGCGGCGACGGAGCCGTTTCGTTCCATAGGGAAAAATACGTTGCGGCGGGCGGACCGGACGGCGGCGACGGCGGAAAGGGCGGAAGCATTGTTTTTAAGGCGGACAGTAACCTTTCTACCTTGGCGGATTTCCGTTACAAGCGCAAATATGCCGCGCAATCCGGCGAAAACGGCGCAGGCGGCCGCTGTTCGGGCAAAAAAGCCCCCGACCTTATTATAAACGTGCCCACAGGCACCCTTGTAAAGGATACCGAAACCGGCAGAATTATAGCCGATATATCAGACAGCGAGCCTGTAATCATTGCAAAGGGCGGAAACGGCGGCTGGGGTAACCAGCATTTCGCAACGTCAACGCGTCAGGTGCCGCGCTTTGCAAAAAAAGGCAACCCCGGTGAAGAGCTTGACGTAACGCTTGAATTAAAGCTTTTGGCAGACGTGGGACTGATAGGCTTTCCGAATGTGGGCAAATCAACTCTTATATCGGTTGTAAGCGAGGCAAAGCCGAAAATTGCGAATTATCACTTTACAACGCTTACTCCCGTTTTGGGGGTTGTAAGAATGGGCGAGGGCAGCTCGTTTGTTATGGCGGATATACCCGGTCTTATTGAGGGCGCGGGAGAGGGCGTGGGCTTAGGCCACGAGTTTTTGCGCCATGTTGAGCGCTGCCGCCTGCTTTTGCACGTTATAGATGTTTCGGGCAGCGAGGGCAGGGACCCGATAGACGATTTTAACAAAATAAATAAAGAGCTTGCCGTATTCAGCAGCGAGCTTAAGGATCGTCCGCAGATAATAGTAGGCAATAAATGCGATCTTACAAGCGAGGAAGAGGTAAAACGCATTTCGGATTATTTTACCGAACGCGGCTATAAATTCTTCCCCGTTATGGCGGCTATTGCCGAGGGAACGGGCGAGCTTATAAATTATGTTGCTGCCGAGCTTTCAAAGCTGCCGCCTATTAAAAGGTACGAGGCTCAGTCTAAGCCGATCGAAGACCTTACCGTAAAGAAAAAACGCGATTTTACCGTACGCGTGTGCGACGGCGTTTACTTTGTTGAAAACTGCGCGTGGATAATGGACGTTATGAACACGGTAGACCCCGAAGACTATGAGTCGCTTCAATATTTTGAACGCGTTTTGCGTTCAAGCGGCATTATTTCCGCACTTGAAAAAGCCGGAATATCTCAGGGTGATACAGTAAGCGTTTACGATATTGAATTTGAGTATGTGATGTGATGAATACGGAAAATCCGAATTTGTTAAGCCCTTCTGTTTTGGCTTTTGTGGGCGACGCGGTTTACGGGCTTTATGTACGCACGGCGCTGGCGGGCGTTAACAGACCGTCGGGCGAGCTGCACAGGCTTTCGGTCACAATGGTAAACGCCTCTGCACAGGCAAAGGCGTTTGAGGTTATTAAGCCCCTGCTTACCGAGGGGGAAACCGCGGTTTTTAAAAGGGGACGCAATTTTCATACCTCTGCGAGCCCTAAAAGCTCTACAAAGGGCGAATATCATACCGCAACGGGGCTTGAGTGCCTTTTCGGCTGGCTTTATCTTTCGGGCGAAACGCAAAGGGCAAACGAGCTTTTTGAAACAATACTGAAAAATGCCGAGGACTTTGTTTAAGTGCCGGGGGTGTTAAAATGACCGATAAGGTTTTGTTTATATTTGAAATGATCGGGGTTATCGCCTGCGCGGCTTCGGGTACGGCTTCGGGCATAAATAAGCATATGGACGCGTTCGGCGTAACCTTTTTGGCGGTAATAACGGCAATGGGCGGCGGTATAATACGCGATCTTATATTAGGCGCAATTCCGCCGGTGGCTTTTATAAAGCCCGTTTACGTTGCGGCGGCAACAGCGGTTTCGCTTACAATGTTTTTTATACATAGGTATTTCAAAAAACAAAGCTTAGGAAAACTGCATAATTTTGTGTTTATTTATATGGACGCGGTAGGCCTTGGCGCATTTACGGTTGTCGGAATTAAAAAAGCGGTTATAATGTACGGCTTTTCGCACCTTTTTCTTGTGCTTACCACCGGCTTTATAACGGGAATAGGCGGCGGAATACTGCGCGATGTGCTTGCAGGGGATACGCCTGCGGTTTTTATAAAATACTTTTATGCCTGCGCCTCAATTATCGGCGCGGTGCTTTGTATGGCGCTTTGGAATGTTTTGGGCGAAAAGGCGGCAATGCTTATCGGTATAACGGCGATCGTGGTGTTAAGGCTTTGTGCCGCACACTTTCACTGGAGCTTTTTTAAAGATAAAGGCGGTGCAGAATAACTGCACCGCCGAATTTGTTAAAACCGATTTTTCCGTCACTCTGAACGTTTGCGCGAAAAAATCCTTAACAGAAAAACGGTTTAATTGTTTTTTTCGTATACCGTGCGCAGTCCCTCAAGCAAAAGGTTTTCGTTGTATATAATGTTGTGCTCGCAGTATGCTATAATTTCCTTTGATAACCCGCCGGTGGCTACCACCGTCGGCACTTCGCCAAGCTCGTCTTCAATTCTGTTAAGCAGTCCGTCAAGCATTGCGGCGGTTCCGTAAACCAGACCGGACTGCATACACTCAACCGTGTTCGGGCTTATAACGGAAGAGGGCGCGGTTATCGGAATTGATGTAAGCTGCGAGGTGTTTTCGGTAAGCGCCTTTAAGGTAAGCCGCACGCCCGCTGCAATAACTCCGCCCAAAAACGCGCCGTTTTTATCAAGCACGCTCAGCGTCGTTGCCGTTCCCATATCAATTATAACGCACGGCATGGTGTATTCCTCAAGCGCACCCACAGCGCCGGCTACAAGGTCCGCGCCAAGCTGCGCGGGATTGTCTATTTTAATATTAAGCCCTGTTTTAACGCCGGGGCCCAACATAAGCGGAACAATATCGCAAAGCTTTGAAACCGCGTCTGCAATGCTTGCGCCGACGCTCGGCACAACCGATGAAATTATGCAGTCCTCGATCTCGCGGTAATCCTGCAGGTAAAGCGAAAGCACATTTTTAATCTCAACTGCGTACTGATCGGAGGTTTTTCGCGGTTCGGTGGCAAGACGCGCGGTAAACGAAAGAATATTGCCGTTGTAAGCGCCTAAAGTAACGTTTGTATTTCCTATATCAACGGTAAGCAGCAAAACCATCATTCCTTTTAAAGCTTAATTTATTTCATTATATAAAAAAGGGCGCTTAAAATCAACAATTTTGTTGACAAAAAGGGAAAATACTGTTATAATACGAAATGCTGATTAAAATAATTAGCTCCTTGTTCCGCTGTTTTGCGGGACCAACAGTCCAAAAGGAGGTGCAAAGAAATGACTAATAAGTACGAAGCAGCCATTGTTCTTTCGGTAGCTCAGGGTGACGAAGCCACCGCGGCTTTAAAGGAAAAGTTCAATGACCTTATCGCCAAGAACGGCACTGTCGAGAATGTTGACGATTGGGGCAAGCGCCGTCTTGCTTATCTCATTAACGACGAGGCTGAGGGCTATTACGTTTTCTTTAATTTTGAAAGCGAGCCGTCGTTCCCTGCCGAGCTTGAGCGTATCGCAAAGATTACCGACGGCGTTTTACGCGCTATGGTAATCAAGAAGTAGGAGGTAGTAAAAATGTTTAACTTAGTGGTTCTTACAGGTCGTCTTACTGCCGATCCGGAGCTAAAAACTACCCAAAGCGGTATTTCCGTAACTTCATTTTCAGTGGCCGTTAACCGCCCTTACAGAACGGGCGAAGAGCAGCAAACGGATTTTATAAATGTGGTTGCATGGCGCAAAACGGCTGAATTTATTGCCAAATATTTTAAAAAGGGCAATATGATAGGTATTGAGGGTTCAATTCAAACCCGTAAATATACCGATAAAAACGGCAACAACAGAACCGCGTTTGAGGTTGTTGTTAACAACGCTCAGTTTGTTGAGTCAAAGCGCGACTCTGCGGCGTCTCAGGGCAGCGAGCAGCCGGCTTCCTTCAGCAATGCGGGAGCAGACGATTTTTCCGATCTGAGCGATGTATCGGACGACGATCTGCCGTTT
Organism: Ruminococcaceae bacterium UBA5891; assembly: GCA_002431945.1. Taxonomy (GTDB): domain Bacteria; phylum Bacillota; class Clostridia; order Oscillospirales; family Acutalibacteraceae; genus UBA737. Next base: position 29,935 of record DJET01000018.1, read on the forward strand.
TAATATTTGATTTTTTCCAATCTCATATATTAGGAGGTTTATCTGATGGAGAACGAAAGAAACGATAGACCGATGCACAGAAAAGCACGCAAAAAGGTTTGCCATTTCTGTGTTGATCGCGTTGAAGCTATCGATTATAAGGATGTAGCCCGTCTTCGCAAGTTTATTTCGGAACGTGCAAAGATTCTTCCGCGCAGAGCAACCGGCACTTGTGCCGCTCATCAGCGCGAGCTTACAACCGCTATAAAGCGTGCGCGCCAAATAGCGTTGCTTCCTTATGTAAACGACTGATTTTAAAAATTCCCCGACTTGTTCGGGGAATTTTTTTATTTATCTGGCGTAGTACCGTTAAGTACGCCCGCAATGACGAAACTGCCTGTCATTCTGAGTGACGTTGCGAGCGCCTGCGGTGCAGGAAGAAGCGAGCAAAAGGAAGCGCCGCGGTCAAAAGTTGTTCGCGCTCCAAGCGAATAACAACTTTTGGGCACCGCAAGAGTGATGAAGCACGAAAGAATCCGTAATACCCTTAAAGGAAAAACGGATTGCCGCACGCCTAACGGCGTTCGCAATGACAATGGGGCGGATTGCCGCGCTTTACGTCATTCGCAATTACAGGATTAACAAAGCCGCACCTTAACAGGGTTTCCATAAAGACACCTTTGT
>DJET01000006.1:0-35561 GCA_002431945.1 Ruminococcaceae bacterium UBA5891
AGCAATCCGTTCTTCCATTTTCGTCATTGCGAAGGTGCGGGTGTCCGGTGGACACCTCTGCGGAGCAGAAGCACCGACCGAGCCGGCAGGCGAGACCGCCGAAAGGTGCGCGGCAATCCGTTTCTTTTTAATGTAAATATGCTTTCCTCTGCACAAAGCGTTCAAAATAATAGCCTGCGGTTTCAAAGGAAAACCGCAGGCTATTATTTTATAATTTTTTAATCATTTCGGGGTGCGCCTCTTTAAGCCAAGCAACATATTCGTTATAATATTTCCCCGCTTTGTCATAACCAGTGTAGGCTATGCTGTCCGGCTTGCTGAAAAGCCCTTCGAAAATAAATACAAGAATATTATCGGCATAAGGAGATACCGCGGCAAGCTGTTTTTTAAGCCTGTCAAAGCCCGCCGGAATAAGCGGTGTTTCGGCTACGTTGTCCTTACCCTCCCAGGTAAAGGTTTCAACATCTGCCCAAAGCTTTCTTTGCGGAACCTTATCATGCACACGGCGCAAAATTTCAAAGGCGCGCTCGCTTTCATCGGTATTCATAGCGTAGCACCCGACCGTATCCTGATAAGCCACGATATCAACGTCAAGCTCTTCAAGCTGTTTTATAAATTTTGCGTCTTCGGTTGCGGTGCGCGTGCCGTAGGGCGCGGTTAAAAATTTTGCTTTAGGCGTAAGCAGTCTTGCCTGCTTGCTTGAATCGTTTATGTATTTTATAAAATGATCGGCAAAATACGGCGAAAGATAGGATTCCCAAGCCCAGTACCAGCCGTAAAAGCTTTTGTGACCGCTGTATTTTTCAGCCACCTCTTCAAGCATGGTATATCTACCCTTTACGGATTCGGGGTAAAACATTTCGTCTATTTTAAAATAGTATTCGTCGTGATAATAGTCGTTATTTAAAAATACGTTTATGCCGTACTTATCGCAGGCGGTCATAACCGCCTCAAGCGGGTCGGCGGACGCCATAGGATATTTCGGCAGAACCTTAGAATCGTAAACCGCATATCCGTGCGACGCAACGTTACACATTACAAGATATTTCATTCCAAGCTCCGCCATATCCTTAATAAGCGCGTCCCACTGCCCGTCAGTGTATTTTATGCAGGCGTCGTTCCAATAATAATGGCGCCTGTCGTACCAATAAATAGAAAACCAGCTTCCTACTATCGGCTTTATAACGGAGTTTTTATCTCCAATATTCAACATACCCTAATTACCCCTTAAAATTTGCAAACATTTTTTACCGCCTGCGCCTTAAAGCGTTCAAGCAGATCGTCTATCTTAAACTCTTCAATACCGTTAAGGTAAGAAAGAACCGTGTTGTTAAACGGCCGATACCAATGCTCAGGCAGATTTTCCTTTCCTATCACCGCGCCCACTATGCTTGCGGCGGTAGCCGCCGTGCAGTCGTTATCAAGACCCATAGCAACGGTGTTTGATATAACCTTTGTGAAATCCCTGCCGCCCAAATGTATACCGAATACGGTAAGGCAGGCATTGTTAAGCGTATGCGCTATCGGCATATCGGGGAAGCGCTTGTTTACCGCCTCTCTCGCTTCAAGATAGCTGTGGATATTCGGGCATTCCTTAAACGCCCATCTGAGCGACCTTGCAAGCAGGCAGTCCTGCGGAATTTCATTCATTGCAAGCTTTAACGCGTCCATCGGGTCGTCCACACAAAACGCTATTGCTTCGGCGGCGGCAAAATACATAGCCCCGTATACGCCATTGCGGCGGTGCGTAAGCATTGCGTCCCTGTATGCAAATTCAGCCGCAAGTTCGGGGTGGCCGGGCGCCATATATGCCCACGGATCGGAGCGTATATCCGCGCCTATAAGCTGTAAATACGGGTTGTGGTCAAGCGCCGCCGCTTCGCCCTTAAGTCCGTTTTTAAGGTTGCGCAAAGCCGCTTCCTCCGCCGTATAGCCGTAAGGAACATATTTAAGCCAGCTCTCCCCCACGTTTTCGGTAGTAAAGTTCTTACCGTACTCCTCCATAATAAGTAGACCTTCCATGGTATACATTATGTCGTCGTCAACAGGTGCAAACCGCATATTTCCGCGCGTATAATCCTCTATCGGGCTTTTCCAGTAACGAAGCGTTCCGGGGGTTCCGGGCGCTTTGGTCCAATAATCGGTCGGGGGAAATTCGTCGCCGTTAGCCTTGGCAAGATTTTGCATATCCTTTATTTCATAGCCCTCTACAATAGAGCCCAAAAGGCAGCCTGCAATTCTTCCCAAAAGCGCGCCTGCAAGGCGGTCTTCGTAATTTTCGGGCAGCCCCTCGCAATAAGCGCGTTTGCCCCCTGCCCTTAAAGCCTTTATTTCGTCAAGACCGTCCGGCTCGTTTTTAAGCAGCTCCTTATTCATAGGCAGCTTTAAAATTTTATCTATCGCCTGTTCAAGATATTTTGCGGTGCCGCCCATTATGTCTTCAATTCCGTCCGCCTGATATTCGGTCATAAGGCTTGCGTATTCGTTAAGAATTGACGATACCCACCAAATATTTGTATAACCCTTATATGACATACGTTAATCCTCCGTTAAAGAAAGCTCTTTTCTGATCATTTTTGCCGCCTGCTTTGCGCAAAGCATATACCCCTCTTCGGTTAAATGAAGCTTATCGGGGCATTTATAATAATTTTCGCCCTTAACCGCTATCTCATAAATATCGTTTACGGGTATTTTTTCCGCGCTCATCAATGCTTTTGCAGCGCTGTTGTACGAACGCACCCAATCGTTATCGTATGAAATGTAGCAGCCCGTATCGGTGTTATCCATTGCCGAGCCCTTTTCAAGCACGGGCGGCGTTGTGGCAAAAATTATTTTATCGGCGTTTTGCCTGCAAAGCGCTATTATGCGGCGCAAAAAATGCAGATATTCGTCTATGGGGGTCATAGCCTCGGTCATGGGGGCCTCGACGTTCATATCCCAATAGCCGTTGTTCCAGTGAACCAAATCAAAACGGCCGTATTCCTTAAACATTTGGTTTGCCTGCCACAAGGTGTAAGAGGCAAAACGTCCGTTATCGTCGCTGAATATAACCTCGCATTCGTCCTTAAGCAGCTCTTTTAACTGATATTGATAGCCCATACGTATGGAATCGCCGAGCAAAAGTACCTTTTTCATAGCTTCTCCTTGGTTAAAAAACGGCGGTTACCGGTCAGAAAACCCTTTCTATTTCCGGAACGCCGCCGATTTTAATATTTATTACTCTTCAGTGTTGTGCTTTTTCTTGAAATAAAGGAAGTACCAGCAGCCGGCTCCAGCGCCTGCAACTGCAACCACACCCAAAACTATCCACAGCCATAAAAGACTGCCGCTCTTTTCGGTCTTGGTTTCCTTATCGGACGAAACGGAAGAAACGTCCGTGCTTTCCGATGAAGAATCTATTACCGAAGTATCGGACGAGGTATCCGAAGAAACCTGACTTTGAGTATCCGACGCGGTGCTTGAAACCGCAGAGCTTTGTACATGCGAGGTTGTTCCGCCGGACGGCTTATTATTATCGGCAGCCGCGCTGAAATCGCCTGTAAAGCCCATTTCGTCAAACCATATAACCGAGCCTGCCTGACGCTTATAGTTGCCCATACCGAACTGAACCACCTGCATCTGCTTGCCGTAAAAACGGTCGTTAACGGTGTCGCCGTTCCAGTCGCAGTAATCAAACTCGCTCATCGGCATTTTTATCCAGCCGCGGTAATTAACGGGAAGATAAAAATCGGTTTCGTTGTTTGCCTGCTTTGCCCAACCGCCGTTTCCGTCTTCATAAAGGTAATAACCGCCCTTTGTACCGCTTTTCGGTTTCCATGCGGTAGAAGCGTCGGAGGTTACAGAGCCGTCCGCCAAAACATTGGCCTCTTGAATATAAAGTATAATTCCCTTTTGGTCGGTGTAGCCGTCCTTAAAGCCGGTGGTATCGCACCAGAACATAAAATCGGTAGCGCCGTATACGTCTACAAGCTTGTTCTGACCGTATCTTACGTTAAAAGAGATCGGGCAGTAAGCGCCGCCTTCGGGCGCCTGATCGGTAACCGAAAGCTTAAGCGCATTGCCGCGAACGGCATTTGAAGAATCGATAGCAAGGTTATAAGTAAGACCCACGCCCTGAGCGTCGATGCACTTTTCGCTTTTCGAATCGCCTACGGTATCCGTGCGGGTGCCTACCTTTGTATCGCCGTTTTGATATGTGCCGGGCGTAGTATCAAAATCGAAAACCGGCTTAAAGTTTTTATCGGTTATCTGAAAGCTTGAAGCCGCCGAAGCGTTAAGTCCGCCTATAACGCTTACCGCCATAACCATACTTAAAGCCGCAGATAAAAGTTTACCTGTTCTTTTCATATATAAGAACCTTTCCTTCCTGTAGAACCGCGTATATTTTCGGGGCGGTTCTTAAACTAAAAATTATTTAAGTACAAAAGTGCTTTTCTTTGATTCGTTGCCCGAACAGTCAACGGCGGTAACGTCGTATGTTATCTGACCTACGGTTTCAAGAATTGACTTTGCTTCCCAATCGCTGGTTGTCGTATCAATTACAGGGGCTGTGGGAACATTATCGCTTAAGCCTGCGCGGATATTTTCTATCAGCTTGCCCTCACGGTAAATGTTATAGCCGCAAATGCCTATATTATCGCTTGACTCGTTCCATTCAAGTATTGCGGCGTTGTTTTGAAGCTCAACCGTAAAATTCGCCGGAGCCGTGGGCGCTTCTGTTTCAAGCTTTCCGTTTTTAATATAATAGCGGTAAGCCGCGTCGTAACCCGGCACCGTATTATACGGGCTGTAATAGTGCGAATAAGCAAAGGTAATCGTTTTTTCGCAATACTTTGCGGCTATTTCCATTTGCTTTGAAAATCTGCCCATATCCGCCGTGCAGGCGTCGCCCTGAACGGTATAATCAAAATCCTCGCAGTTTGCCCAAAACTTGATCTTTCCGGTTTCGGCAACCGCCTTTGAATAAGCCTCAAGCCATTTATCAAGGTACTGCACCTTAGTGCCGCCGGCCCCTACCGAATCCATAGGGCATAATATATCGCCCTTTCTGAAATTCGTCTTTTTAATAAGGTCGCGCCAGAACTGATAGTTATCGTCCGCCGAGCCTAAATCGGTATTGGCAAACGGGCTGAACATAAACGGCATATCGGGGCTTAGCTTGCTTAAGTAATCAAGCGAAATGTTCATACCGTCCGATAAAACGTCTATAAATTTATCCCTTACGGCAGAAGTCACCTTAAAAATATCGGCGTTCCATATTTCGGGGTTCCAGTACCAGCCGTAAAACGTATCCTTGTACTTTTCGTGATAGCTTGCATAAAGCTCGTTTGCAATATCGTTGCAGGTATTCATAGCCGAGGTGAGCCATTCCTTGTCGTAAACAAATTTATCCCACCAGTTTTCGTCAAGGCTCATACCCACAAAAACCTTAAACCCGTATTTTTTGCAGTTTCGCAAGGCGTTTTCCACGGTGTCGCTGCCAAGGTAGCCTTCCTTTAAGCCGTCAAGCTTTGAAGGATAATATGTTGTCCATGCGCCCGCAGTGCTTTTAACCGCGGTATCGCCCAAAACTATAATATCCATACCGAGGTCTTTAAGATTTTTAAGCTCCTTGCCCCAGCGTTCGTCGTCCCACGGGTTGCAAAGCCACGATTGAATAAACGTTCCCGAAAGCTTCACCTTATCGGCTCCCTTTGTAAGCTTGTTTTCCGTTTCGGTTTCGTTCTTACCGCCGGAAGCGCAGCCGACGGTAAGAAGCATAAACGCTCCGACAAGAGAAATACTTATCAGTTTTGCCAGTTTGTTTTTCATTATCAGGTTTCCCCCTGCCGGAATATCGGCTTTAATTATTTGTTTGCAGTAAGCTTCTTTTCCCGTGAAAGAAATACTACTGCCGCGGCAGAAAGGCAAAGAAGCGCGGTTGCCGTGTAGGGCAAAGTCTCGCCGGTCTTCGGAACGCTGCCGTCTGCGTCGTTTTTAATACCGGTGTATTTCTTATCGCCGTTATTATTGTTATTATTATTGCCGCCGTTGTTTCCGCCGTTATTTCCGCCGCCTTCATCGATAGAGCCTGTAAAGTTATTATTGGCAAACGTCCACACCTTAGCGGGCGATATCATTTTTTCAAGCTCAATTTCAGAAGAATATACGTTTATTCTGGTATTGCCGTTCTTATCTATCTGAACAAACATCATATCCTTTTCGCCGCAGCCGGTGCCTACCGAAACGTAGCCGCCGTTTCTCCATATATCGGGTGTTGCGTGCGAATGACCTGCAAAGTATACTACGTTTGAATACTTCTCAATGATCGGTCCTATTGTAGTGCTGTACCAGCGCGACTCGGTGAGATCGTCCTCGTCGTCTATAACGGTATCCTTAGGCTGAACGTGGCTGTATACCACTATCGGCATATTCGGGGTATCCTTTTCGGCTTTCTTTAACTCGCCGTCAAGCCATTTAAGATCGGTAGCGTCGTGGTTGCCGTCCATACCGTAAACGGATATAAAGTGTATGCCGTTTATTACTGTGTGGTAATTGCCTCTTGTAATCTGTTCTGCGGTATTGCCCTCTACGGGATTTTGATAAACAAAATTACCGAGTATATCGCGGAAAGAGTTTCTTCCGCTGAACGCACCGTCAAAATAAGCGTCGTGATTGCCTATCGCCGGTAAAAACGCGGTCTTTGCGGGGTCTAAGTTAGCGTCAAGGAACTGCTTAATTCTCGGATATTCCTTAAGCGGAGCCGCGTCGCCCAAGTCGCCGGCTACCAATACAGCCGCAAGCTTATCCGAACCGCCGGCAAGCTCTTTAGCCTTTTTAAGATAGTTTACAAAGTAAGTGTCGTGATTGCTTTCGGTTGCCTTTATGTGTATATCGGACATAGCCGCAAAATTGATAACAACGTTGTCGCTGTCAAAATCGCCCTCAAATTTAATGCCGTAATAGTTTTCGGTTGAGGGACCTGTTACCACGTCCGCAGGGGTAGCCTTATTCGCATTATCTGAAAGCGCTTTAACCTGTTCTGCGGTAAACGCCTTTGAATAGATCTTCACGTAGCTTACGCTGCCCTTCATACCTTCCGAGAACGCTCCGTTTTCATCGGGCTTGCCGCCTACATAAAGAACGCTTGCGTCGCCTGTAAGATATCCGAGCTCGCCCGGAGTAACATAGTCGTTCTGCTCGCCGTTTACATAATAATAATATGTGCCGCCGTCGTATGTAACCATAACATGCATCCATTTAGCGGTCTCAACAGGCGTTGCTTCCGAGCCGTTTAACCAAAGCTGTCTGTAATTTCCGTCGGCAACCTTTTTGCCGAACTGGTAATGCATTGAATTTTGGTAAGTGCCCATAAGTCCGAAACCGCTGCCCTTATCCATACAGCCTATAATGGAAGAACCGTATTGGTTGGTTGTTGCGGGAAGCTCGTTCAGCTTTATCATAGCCTCAAACGTATATCCGTTTTGCATCTTGGCATAATCCGCTTCGGTCATTTTATAGCCAAGCCCCGAAGCTCCGTCAAAGCTTGCTACCTTTCTGTTAAGGGTTTCGTCCTTTTCAAGCTTAACGGTGCTGTCACTGTTGTCTATCAGAGCCGCCGCGCCCGCAACCTGCTGCGCAGTGCTGCCGTCGGAATAATCCGCGCAGAAAACGTCTGCTATCGCGCCGTTCTCGCTTGCCGCCTTTGCAAGCGCTTCGGCGTCTGCCGCAGAGGCCGCCTTTGAATACATCTTAAAGTAAGCCACGCTGCCGCGCATACCCTCGCCGAAATTACCGTGGTTAGAGTTGCCGCCTATGTAAAGCACCTGATCGCCGTCCGACGGGAAGCTTAATTCATAAGCCGACGTATTTTGCGAAGAATAATCATATAAAACGCCGTTAATATACATTTCGGTACGCTGTGTTTTGGTATTGCAGGTTAAAACCGCATGTATCCATTTATTAAGGGCAAATTTATCGCTTGCCTCATTATACCAAGCCTGACGGTAATTGTCGTTCTGCTTGTTTTTCTGATAATATATAGCGCCGTGGCCGCCGTCTGAATTAACGTCAAGTCCGAAGCCGTTATTACCGTACATATCGCCGAAAACAAACGCCTTTGTTCCGTCTGTAACCTTAAACATAAGCTCAACGGTATATCCGTTTTTGGCAATAAGATCTATTGTTTCCTTAGGTAAGGTGTAGCCGTAACCGGAATTGCTGTCGAAAGCGGCAACCTCTCTGCCCATTACCATATCGGGCTGTATCTTAGCGGTATTACCCGATGTTTCTACCAATGCCGGTTTGCCGGCTTCGGTAATTTTATTTGCCGCCGAGCCTGTGGAATAATCGATATCGATTATATCCGCCGTCATTTCACCTTCGGCACCGGCATTTAAGCCTAACCCGACCATCGTGCTGAGTATTAAACACAGCGATACGAAAGCCGCCCAAAATGCTTTGAGTTTTTTCATTTTCTTTCCTCCTGAAATTTTTTTATCGGACAACCTTTATTGTCAAATCGTCCATCAATTGTGCTGACTTTATTATATATTTTAGTAAGAATATAAACAATATTTTAATCTTACCCCTTTGTTGTCTATATTTGAGGTGGATTGATTTTACCTGCCGCAGATGTTAAAATATAGAAAAAACCAAAGGAGCAAAAGCTATGCTTAAACCGAAAAGACTGCTTAAGGGCGATACGGTTGCCGTAATTTCACCCTGCTTTGCAACGCCTGCCGAAAGACTGCCCGCTATATTAAAGGCAATAGAAAATTTAGGTCTTAAGGCACGGCTCGGTAAATATGTTACCGCCGTAACCGAAGGCTACTGCGCCTCCCCGTATGAACGCGCCGAGGATTTTAACGGCGCCGTAAAGGATAAGAACGTTAAAATGATACTTTTTGACGGCGGCGAGGTGTGCAACGAAATTTTGCCGCTTATCGATTACGCCGCGATAGCCGAAAACCCGAAAATCATATGCAGCTATTCCGACGGTACAAGCCTTTTAGACCCCATAACCACAAAAACCGGACTTGTTACATATTACGGGCAGGGCACCCTAAGCACGCTTTATTCGCAATATAACCGCGAATGCTTTAAATCCGCCTTTTTTGAAAGTACCGTACCGCTTTATAAAACTGCAAAGGGGTTAAAAAAAGTATACGGCGGAAAGGCAAGCGGCAGGCTTATAGGCGGTTACCTGCTTAATTTTTCACTGCTTTGCGGTAATCCTTATTTTGCCTTTGACGGTAATATAGACCATATTTTGTTTTTTGAAGACAACATAGCCTTTAACGGAGCGCCGGCTGTAAGCAGATATATAAGCAACATAGAGCAAAGCGGGCTTTGGAAAAGCGTTAAGGGCGTTATCGTAGGCAATTACTCAAATACCGAAAATAAGGAATTTGACAGCTTGCTTAACAAATTTGCAAACAAATGGCGTTTGCCGTTTATTAAATGCGACGATTTCGGCCACGGCGAATTTCAGGCGATACTTCCTATCGGCATAGAATGTGAAATAAACGCCGATCGCGGCACGGTAGAGTTTAAGGAAAGCTTTACAAAATAAGCTGTACACTATTTATAGGAAAAAAACGGATTGCCGCGCACCTTACTCACTCTTGCGGTACCCAAAAGTTGTTTTCGCAATAGCTAAACGCTGTGTCATTCTGAGCGCTTGGCGCGAAAGAATCTGTATTCCCCTTAAAAGAAAAACGGATTACCGCGCACCTTGCGGTGCTTTTATAACAACATTTCAATTTTACTTCGGGCGGCTTAAAGCCGCCCGAATTTTTTTAATGCAGTCTTCAGCTTTGCGCCGCTTCGTTGGCGTCTTCAATATATCCTTCGTAAATCGGCTTTATTGAAGAAAGGCTTGTTTGAATGTTAGAACCGCCGCAAACAAGATCGAAATACTCGCTGCCGTTTTTAATTGCTGAATCATAGAAGGTGTCGTTAAAAATGCTCTTTCCGAGTTCTTTATAAAGGTTTAAATTTTCCTCCGGCACTTCCTTGTTTTTCTCTTTAGCCTCTTCGCTTACCGATTTTAAGATCATTTCTATAAGCTTGCCTGCGTGATACGGATTTTTACTGCCCGTGCCGATACCGTAGCCGCTTGCGTGCGCAACATTGGTCTTTTCGGTGTTGTTAGGTCCGTAGGGGGTGGGCACTACACCGTACTCAAAGTCAAACTGTTTTGCCTTTTTGGCGGGGATTATGTTGTTGGTTTCAGACCAGCTGTATTCCTGTAAAAATGCGTTTCTGCCCTGATAGAAGCTTGTATAAATATTATCGCCGTCAATTCCTCTCCACTTAGAGGTGTAATACATATCCTGTACAAATTCGCTTGTCTGAACAACTGCGGGATCGCTTAAATTAAGTTCGTATAAACCGTTTTCATTTATTTTGCAAAGTGCGGTATGGTTAGCTCCAAGCCATGCCCAAGGATACCAGCAGCAAAGTCCCCAGCGGTCGGTGTTGCCGTCGCCGTCGGTATCAACGGTGAGCGTTTTGCACATCTGCTTAAAGGTATCGAACGTCCATTCGCCCTTTTTGTAAAGCTCCATCGGGTCGTCAAGCCCCGACTGATCCAGCATATCCTTATTATAATAAAGCACAAGCGGCGAAACATCGGACACGGCGGCGCAGTATATCTGATTTTTAAAGGAGAAAAACGCCTCTGAAGCCGAGCGGCTCATATATTCCGAATTTGTATCGATATATTTTTCTATCGGCTGGGTATAGCCCTTCATGGCAAAAAGCGGATACTCCGAAACCGAACCGAAAATAACGTCGATAGGGCTGCCCGAAGCGCTTGCGGACAATACCTTTGTAGTCCATGTATCGTAATCGGCGGATATAACCTGCACCTTTACGCCGTAAAGCTGTTCATACTCGGTTATGGCTTTAATTACCGCGTCGTTTTTATCGTCGGTTCCCTGCCCCGGTCTTATAAACGTAAGATCCGCCGCCGCTTCGCCGTTAATGGAAGTGTCTTCAAGCTTTTTAACGGTGTTTTTTGAAGAACCGCAGCCGGCAAACAAGCCTGCGGACAAAACTGCCGCAAGTGAAACCGATAAAATTTTAATGCCTATTTTTTTCATTTGTTTTCCCTCCGAAAATAAATTTTATCCAACTATACCTGTGCGCTCAACGCTTTCGGTAAATTGTTTTTGCAAAATAATATACATAACAAGCAGCGGCAGCATAACCAAAATACAGCCGCACTCAAGCACGCCGTCGCGCATAAGCATAAGCTCTTGGCTTGTAATGCTTGAAATGCTCCCTGCGGTTATATCCAGCATACCGTTAAGCATAGTAAGGCTTACGGAAAGCGTTTGCTTATCCATTAAGAACATAGAGGCTTCATAGTAATTGTTCCAGTACCAAACAACCGAAAACACAAGCACCGTTACAATTGCGGGCTTTACGTTCGGCAGCATTACGCTTGTAAAGGTCTTAAAGCTGCCGCAGCCGTCTATAAGCGCGGCTTCCTCAAGCTCCTTGGGCATATTTCTGAAAAACTGTCTCATTATAAAAATGTAAAGTCCCGAACGTATACCCATACCGAACGCCGCCGTTAAGTAAAACGGCCAGCCCGTGTTAAGCAGATTTATATGCTCCCCACCGGTTATCGCACTGTATATAAAGCCTATGCCGAACATATTAAAGCTTTGAAAATTTGCATAAAGCGGGACTATCAGGTTTTGTATCGGCACTATAATGGTGAATATAAGGCAGCCGAACAAAAGCCCGCGCTCTTTAAATTTAAACCTTGCAAAGCCGTAGCCCGCAAGCAGAGTTGAGACCATTTGCAGGCACACGCTGGGCACCAAGATCAAGAGCGTATTTTTAAGCGAGCTCCAAAATTTAAGAGATTTTATTGCCAGCCTCATAGCCTGCGTGCTGTAATGCTTAGGCAGCCATATTACGGTGGGATCATATACGTCCACTCCCGCTTTAAACGCGCCGCTTACCATAAACAGTATCGGGTAAAGCATTACATAGCCCATTCCTATAAGAAAGACCGCGCGCAGCAGATTTTTAAAAAACGAAACCGTTTTCTGCTTTGCGGTTTCCTTTTTGCGCTCTCTTAGCGCCGTGGTATTTTTAATTCCCGCGGTCAGCATAAATATCACCCCCGTTAATCAACCTGATAGTAAACCTTACGCGATATAAGACCGCCCACTATTCCGATTATCACAAGCACGCACACAAAGTATACCAGCGCCATTGTGCTTGAATATTCGTAATAACCGAGGTTAAGCTGTTCCTCAATAAGTCTCATTACCGAGTTGCTGTAATCCGTAAAGGAATCTATTACCGTATATATAACCGTAACAAGTATTGTGGGCGAGACGGTGGGAAAGGTTATTTTCCAAAATTTTTCCCATTCGGTGGCGCCTTCCATATCCGCCGCCTCGTAAGAGCTGCGCGGTATGTTGTTTACCGCCGCCAAAAGCAAGAGTATCTGCACGCCCGATTTCCACGAAAGGTCGAAAAGCTGGTTTATTATTTCCGTAAAGCTTTTCATAAGCTTATCGGGAAGCCCTATTCCCTCAAGCAAAGTCTCAAAGGAGGTTGCTTTGAATAAATAGGTCGTTTCGTTGCCGCTTATTCCGCTGCCCATAATATTTTCCTGCAAAACGGTTATTACAACGCCCGAAGAAATTATTACCGGCAAAAAGAATATTGCGCGCGCAAGGGTTCTGCCCTTATATTCTCCCCTTAATATCAGCGCGACAAAAAGACTGAAAAACACTATTATAAGCACGCGCGGGAACATACCTGCAAGCGAGCTTGAAAGCACCTTTAAAAAATCAAGGTCGGAAAACAGCTTTTTATAGTTTGCGGTACCCACAAAGCTTAAATTAACGCCGTTTTCACCGAAGCTAAGCTTATTTACCGTGTAAACAACGCCTTCGATAAACGGTATCAGGAAAAAGCATATAAAGCCTATAAACCAAGGAAGTATATAAAGCCTGCCGGTCATTGCGCGTTTTCCCGCAAAGGAAAGCCCCGAACCTTTTCTTTTTATACTCATAGCCCTTTCCCTCCGTTTACGGTGTATCCCATTGCCGGTATTTTTTCGCCGTTTACTTCCGCTTCGCTGTTATTATAATTTACCGTCACGGTAACGCCGTTATCGTAGGCTGTTATTCTTACCCCGTCCGACAGCACGGTATGCTCTTTGATCTTCGCGCCTGACACGCTTTTTAACACGCCGCTTATTTCCTTGTAAGACTCCGCCGCCTTATTTATCCACTCGCCGTACATATCGGCATAAAGCGTATAAAACTGTGTATCGTCAATTTTATCGGAATTGCGCGCTATAACCTCAAGCTGCAGAGAAGAACCTGTTTCAAGCGCGGTAAGAACGCTTTTTTCAAAATCTCCCGTTTTGTTGGCAGGCTCCATAGCATACGGTATAAAGCCGTGTATAACGGTTTGGTAAAACGGCACGTCGTAATCGGTTATACCGTATCCGCTTGACTGCGTGGGTAAAGAAGAAATTTCGTCCGCATATTTAAGCGCATATGCGTTAGGAGCGCTTAAAAGCATCTTTTCGGCAGATTTTTTAAGCTTTTCAAGCGATTTTTCAAAAAGTGCCTGCGCGCTTAGCCTGTCCATACCCTTTTCGTTATAGCTCGAATAAAGCTGAGCGGCAAGCGTATCGCACGAAACGCCGGTAACGCCTGTTTTTTTAAGGCTTGCGGCAATTTTCTCCGCCGCTTTATTTACCTTTATCGGGTTTAAAAGGTACCAAAAAGCGTCGGTTTCCTTTTTTTGCAGGGTGCTTAAGGAATACTGATATTTAATAACGGGCGACTGATTAAGCATTTTTGCCGAATCCATTGTTTTAATATAGCCTAAACGGCTTTTATACATATCGGTTATATTAACATCGAAATATCCGTTTATACCGTTATCTTTCAAATAACCCGTAAGCTTTTTAAGCCCCGATTTTCCGCCGAGCGTTCCCGAAGCGGCGGCTTTTAATGGTATTCGGCTTTCGGGGCCGCCCTTTATCCAGTTGTTATATTTAAGCACGGCGCTGTCCGCTCCCGCGGCCTTTAATTCCTTTAATATATTAACGGCGTCGCCGTACTTTGTAAGCGCAATTTCGGATTTAACGGGAAACCCTAATATATGCTTTACCGCATTTACAGAGCCGTATGCGTTAACAAAAAGCGGATAATAGCTATTATTCGTTTTTTCCTTTAAAACCCCGTTTTCAACCAAATAATTCTGATAGCAAAGCGCCATATCGGTATACCCCGTATCAGGCTCTAAAAGAAAGTATGTTACAGAAAGCTTATCAAGCTCCGGCGCCGCGTTTTCGAACACGCGCACTTCCTTTTTGTTCCACGATTTATCGTTAAACGAAGCCATTGTGCTGTCGCGGTAAATAAATTCGCTGTAAACCGAATTATAGCTTTCGGTAGATGATGTAACCTGAGCGTTTACCGAACAGCGCGCCTCGCCCGAAGTAATAACCGCAACGCTTGATCCCTTAGGCGCGGAGGTTCCGAACACGGGCAGCAGCGCGTTTTCGGTATGTCCAGAAGCCGCGGTAATATCTATTGCGCCGTCTCTGCCGTAAACATACTGCTTATAGGTTTTATAAGCCGATTTTCCGTTATTAAAGTTAATAACCGCTCCGCACCCGTCCGGCACGAAAAGAAAACCGTCCTCCTGCTTGCCGCCCGCATTGAAATACGGCAGAAGCGACCAGCCCGTAAGCCTGTAAGAGGAATCCTCTTCCTTAATATCCTTAATAACAACCGAAGCGGTAAATTCGTTACCCTTAAGAGTATAATCCACCGGCACGGTTATTTTGCATTTCGGAAAATAATAGCTTGCCCTTACGCCGTCGGTAATTTTTTCACTTGTAAGCCCGCCCTTTTTAACGCAAAACGCCGCCGAGGAAAGCTCGTATATGTTTCCGCTTTGATCCGCGTACTTTATTATAAGCTGCGAATCGTAATTCATTTTTATATTTGGCTTTATGCTTTCGTCCGCGTCGAAATTTTCGGGGGTTGTGCGCCATTCGCTGCCGGTTTCGCTGTTTTTTATAATAACGGCTCCCGTTTTTTCATTAAAATGAAGTGACATCGCTCCGTTTTCCCGAATGTTTTTAAAGCCGGCGTACGAAACGCTTTCGGCATTTGCCGGCGGTATTTTGACCGCAAAAGCGAGGCAAAGCGCCGATAACACGCCTATTAACCTTATAATTTTTTTCAAGACGTTCACCCCGCTTTAAATTCGCATAAGAATTTCGTTAAACAGCGTTACAATAAAGCTTATAAGCTGCGAAAGCATACTGTAAGCCATGGCGTACAGCGCCGCTACAATAATTACGCCGAGCAGTGTTATCAAAACGGCAAAAACCGTTTTACCGAGCGTAAACTGCTGTACCTCGCGTATTGCGTTTATAAGGCCTATCGCCACCCAAACGTATATTCCGTAAACCGCAACGAAGTAGAATGTTCCCTCGTCGTAAACCAAAGCGTTGCTTATAACGGTAAGCGGTATCATAAACACCACATACGGCATAAGAGAATACGCGCAGGATATCCAGATATTTTTAAGCTTTCCCTCGCCGTCCATAAGCGTTCCTACCGCCCAGTTGCAAAGCACCGTAACGGCAAATACGCCTACCGTGCCTATAAACGTATAAAAGATATTAAAATCCGAAGCCCTTGTTGATTTTGAAAACAAAAAGCTTGTGTTTTGCCGCACGAATATATTTACCGCAAAGAAAAGCGCAACTATTATATTAGCCGCCGCCAGCGAGCCGCGGCGGGACTCTCTTAAAGAATACTGCCCCTTAAACGGGTGCTTCATAACATAAAACGGGTAGCGCCTTACCGATATATCAAGGTAATAATCGCTCACGGCTTTTTTTGCTCTTACCCGCTTTAATACGGCTGCCGCGACAATAAGAATTACAATACCCGCCGCTATATAGACAAATGCGTTTTTAAGCAGCTCGGAACGGTATTCGTAAAAGGAGTTTGAATAGCTCAGCGTATCGTTGGAATTTTTAAAGTATTTAAGCGACTGCCTGTAATTACCCTCTGCCTGATACGCTTTACCGAGCCCCACGTTAGCAAGGGTATACTTGCTGTCATACCGCAGTATTTCGGTACAAAGCTCCTTGCACTGCGAGTATTTGCCGTCCGATAAAAGCAGCGACGCCTTTCTTACAAGTCTTCCGAACTCCGTAGGTGTGAAAACCGTAACCGAACAGTTTTTGGAGTCGACCGCAAAAACCGTTTCCCCTACCGTTTCAATAGCCGCCGCCTCGGAAAAACAGCCGAACTGCGACGATGTTCCGCCGAAAGCGAAAAGCATATTCGAATCCTTGTCAAACTGGAAAAGTCTGTTTCTTCTGGTATCAAGAATTGTGAAAAATCCGTCCGGATCAACGTCTACGTCGCTTATTACCGATTGAATAAGCCCGTTTTTGTTATCATAATAGGTCTCGCTGTCGCCGTATGTTCTGCTTGTACCCGCCGACTTGTAAACCAGCAGGCTGTTGCCGTAATAATTAAGCTTGCGAACCTGATTTACATTGCTGTCAACGTCGTTTTTAGTGGTATATATCATATCGTCGGCGTCTATATCAAAGTTATTGTAATTTACTGGCACCGCGCGCGCCTGATTGCTGCTCATACTTTTCGGCACTATCTTAGCCCACATTTTTTCAAGCACAAGCTTTGCGGTCATGGTTACGCTTTCACTGCCGTAAAAGCCCAAAAAATTATGCTCTGCGTCAAACTGCAGCGCGCCGCTGTAACAGCCGAAGGAAATAACGTAAACAATACCGTTTGAATCGACGGCAACCTTTGACGGCTTATATGCAAAATCACTGCTTAAAAGATCGCTTTCGGGTTTATTTATATTATCAAAAAGCTTGCCGCCGTTATCAAATATATAAACCGTACCGGCGCCCTTGTCCGCCACATATATTTCGCCGTTTTTTCTTACAAACAGTCCGGTTGCCTCTGCAAAGGCTATTTTTTCACCGCCGCGGTCTACGGGTTCTATAACGCGCGCAAGGCTGTAATTCAGAGCGTCTATCACAACTATGCGGCTGTTGCCCGAATCAAGCAAATATATAAATTTTTCGTTATCGTAATATATATCCGAAGGGTTGTTAAAGTCCCCTATACCCAAGGCCTCGCCCGTTATAAGAGTATGCGGCAGATACCCCGCGCTTGTAGGTACGGATTTGTTATACGGATCGTATGTATAGTTGTTATACGGTCCCTCCGCCAATCCGGTCGTTCCGCAAAAGAACGCTGTCATCAGCGCCGCGGTTATACAGCAGACGAGCCTTATAATCTTTTTGGCAGTCATCTTGCTCCTCCTGATCTGTCAATCTTTCATTCCCGATGTGCTCATAGTTTCAACTACCGAGCTTTGCGTAAGCAAAAATATAATTACCGGCGGAATTACCAATATAAGCGAAGCCGCCGCGCTTACTCCGGCACGCGCTATGCTGCTTGAGCCGGCAGCCACCGTGCTTAAAAGGGACGGCAGCGTTTTAAGGTTTTCATCGTATATATAAAGATTGCCCGTGTTGTTCCAAACCTGCTGAAAAGAGAATATCAGCAGCGTAAGCCATGCAGGCTTGCAGTTCGGCATTATTACCGAATAGTAAATTCTGAATTCCCCCGCGCCGTCTATACGCGCCGCCTCTATAAGCGAATCGTTTATCTGAACCATAAAGTTCTGCATAAGATAAAGACCTAGGGACGACATAAACATAGGGAATATTATCGACCAATGCGTGTTTAAAAGGTGCAGCTTAGACATTACCACATATTGCGGTATAGCCGTTACGGCGCTTGTGAAAAGCAGCGACATAACCACAATTTTTCTTATAAAGCCCTTGCCGGGGAATTTATGCTTTGCAAGCGGATATGCCGCCATACTTGAAAGCAAAACGTGACCGATTACCGCCACAACGCTTATAAAAAGGCTGTTTACAACATATCTTGAAAGCGGAACGCGGTATTCCGAGCAAAGCTGAATAAGCTCGGTAAAATGCTCCGAGGTAGGGTTGGTAACAAATATCGGCGGCGGAAAGATATAAAGCTGGTCGATCGGCTTAAAGGCGTTGCTTACCACATATACAAGAGGTATCGAGGTAAAAACGCCGACTATTGCCATAAACAAAAACAGCACTATTGTTCCGCCCACCGAGCGGTTAACTTTTCGTTTAAACATTGTTAATTCCTCAATCTCTGCTGAACTTTTGCAGTGCCGACGATATAACGTTATTCGTTACAAGCATAAGCACAAACAGAAAAACGGCGATTGTGCAGGCGTAACCCATTTCATAACGGGTAGAGCCGGCGTCAAGCATATATGTTACTATTGTATCCGATGAATATTCGGTAGTAGGCCAGCCCGCAAGATTCATTATAACGTCGCTTACGCTGAACGCCGCGCTTATCTGCATTACCGCGCCGAACATAAGCTGCGGCGCCATTTGCGGAACGGATATATACCAAACCTCCTGCCAGCGATTTCTTATTCCGTCTATCGCGCCTGCTTCGAAAAGGGATTTATCCTGCCCCTGAAATCCTGCGATAAACGAAAGGAACGCCGTTCCGAGACTTGCCCACAGCTGAACGATTATAAGCACCGGCATAATGGTTGAGGTATCGCTTAACCACTGTATCGGCTCGTTTATAATTCCGAGCGATATAAGCACGCCGTTTGCTATACCGTAGCTGTCTCCGCTGAAGATAAACGACCACATATAATACAAATTGCTTGAAAGCGCGGGCGCATAGAAAAGAAAGGTTAAAAACGTTCGCATACCGCGCCCGAATTCGTTAATAAGCCATGCCAAAACAAAGGAAAGTATGTAGCCCACAGGTCCTGTAAATATTGCAAACACAAGGGTGTTTTTTAGCACCTTTATAAACACCCTGTCCTCAAGAAACAGGCGTTTGTAATTTGACAGCCCCACAAAGCCGTTAACGCTCAGCATATTAAAATCCGTAAAGCTTAACGCTATTGCAACAAGTATCGGAATTATAAGAAACACCGTAAAAAACAGCATATACGGCGCCATTAAAAGATAGCTCGCCCTGCTTTTGCGTATTTCCTTTCCGGTATAGCGCAGCCTTTCCTTAAGGTTAACTTTAGCCAATTGTAATACCTTCCTTCAAAAGAGCTTATTTAAACTCGCGGCTCTTTCTTAACATTTCTTCGTTTATGGTTATTATTTCCTGTTCGTAACGCTCGCGCACGTTTTTGCCGTTATAAACAACGGCTCTGAACGCATTGTCAAGCGAACGGGAAATTACATATTCGGCAGGCGTTTGCGGTATTTCTACCACATATTCGCGCTGCTCGGCTAAGGCGGCTTTTGTTTTATCGCCCCACGAAAGCTTGTTAAACGCATAAAGATTTGCGGTTGCCAGACGTGCCGAAACGCCTAAAAGCGCTTCAAGATTTACGGCGTAATCGTACTGAGCCTTATCAGAGGACCACCAATCAAGGAATTTCCAGCAGGAATCGGGATCCTTAACATTAGCAAACATCACGTTCGCCGTTCCTCCCGCTCCCGTAGAACGGTCTATCGTTCCGTCCTCCTTTACGGTTCCGGGTATCGGCGTCATATCCCACAGCCCGTAAATTTCGGGCGCCGCTCCCATAAGCGAATTATAGGTTGAGTACGCCGCTATAAACGCCGGCAGAGTTCCGCTTCTGAAACGGGTAAGCAGGCTGTATGTAACGGGAAAACCGTAGGTAGTGTAAAACTGGGTCCACTGCTTAAACGCGTTTACGGCCTCCTCGTCTCCGAGTCTGCTTGTAACAAGGTCGTCGTTATACACCCTGCCGCCGTTTTGGAAAAGCAGTGTTGCAAACATATCCTTAGCGCCTATGCCGCCGGTAGCCGCGCCCGCTATTGTTATTGTTGAATAAGGCAGCCCTATTTCATAATTGTTTCTTTGCAGCACAGGGATTATATCGTAAAAATCGTCCCACGTTTCGGGAGCCTTTATGCCAAGCTCGGCAAAAATATCGGTGCGGTAAAAAAACATAAAATACGATTGCGTAGAGGGCAGACCGTATACCTCGTTTTTATAAGTATACGGGTCGGCGGTATTTGCGGCATAACGGCTCATAACGTCTTTGTAGGTGTCAAATCCGCTTAAGCCCTTTAAAGCGCCGCGGCAGGCAAGGTTTACGGGGTAGCTTCTTGCAACGTCAAGCGCAACGTCGGGGTTACAGCCCGCAAGTATTGATTCAAGATAGCCCTGATAAACAAGACTTAAATCCACCGAAATTTTGCTTTCAGGCGTAAAGTCCTCTTCAATAAGGTCCTGTATTATCTGCGCCTGATCGCGGCTGCCGTTAAACCATACCGTTATGCTTCTCTGTGAATCATCGCCTGTTCCCACGGAATTGTAATCGCCCGTATAAGAGGCTAAAAAGCGGTTAAAGCCGAAGGCTAAGCGTTTAAATAATCCGTCCTGCGATTTTAAGGCGGCGTTATTGCCCGATAAAACGAAATAATCTATTTCAAGCGCCTGGCTTTTTGCGCTTAAAAGCCAATCGGAAAGCGACGATATATTTGATTGAAAATTAGAAAGCCTTGAGGGTATCGTATCGGGATCGTTTATAAATCCGGTAAGCTGCTTTGCATTGCTTTTTATTACCGAAACCTGGCTTTCGCCGCCTGCGGAAAGCGCTGTATACTCGTCTGCAAGGACGTAAAGCTTATCGCGGTATTCCGTTAACGCTTCGGTAAGCCCCGGTATTTCTTTGTCAAGCTCATAGTCGCGGTTTGAGTCGGGCGATATTCCCGTTACCATTACTATACGCCTGTAAAGCTCGGTAAGCGCCGAGTTCACGCTTTCAAGCTCCGTTAGTGTTTCGGAAAAACGGTCGAGCGTGGCAACAAACCTTACGGTGTGCTTTCCCTTTGTAAGGTATATATAATACGGCTCTTTCTCGCTTTTCCCGAACGTGGTTATCTTCCAGCCGGAATTATAAGGGAATACAAAGCCCTCTGCCTCTTTAAACGGTAAAGCGCCGTCTATATAAATATCGCGCAGCGCAGACATACCCACCCTTGTATTTTGCCTTGTGCGCATTTTAAGGGCATACAGTCCGTCGTTTTGTATATCAACGTCATACTCTATCCACATACCGGGCGTTTCCCAGCGCGACTGACCTATTGTATTTCTGCAAATACGGCTTGGGCTGTTTAAAGAGCCGTCTGCGCTTTCGGTGGCAGAGCTTACCGAATCGTAAACCGGAATAAGCGTAGAATCGGATTTTCTGCTTGCCGTTTCAGCCTGAGTTTTTAAATTTATATCCCCTGCCGGCTTATATCCGTTCTTTTCGTATTCCTTTTCAACGGTATCATATGAAGATATTTCTTTTTTTCCGGTAAGCGTTATGTCTGCAAGCGCTGCAGGAGAGCCTGCGGTTATTTTAATTTCGTGAGTGCCCGCCGTCAAAAACAGCTCTATATCGCCGTTATAATAGGTTGAATAATCCTTAAGATTTTCGTTTTGCCATTCAAGCGATTCCTTTTGCTTAGGCGCTATATCGTTGCCGTTAGAACCGGGCTTTATCTCCCCGTCGTCCTTCCATATACGCTTAAGGCTTATACGGTCGGCACTGTAAAACGGCACCGCGCCGTCAATATTAAGGGATAAATCTATATCCTCGGTTCCGTTTTCCGCCGCAATATAGCTTAAATTAACAAGGTATTTAGCGTCCTTTTCGGTTTGAACGCGCCAAATTGCGCTCCCGTTTTCGTCAAACAAAACGGCGTTCTGCCTGCCGTTTACTTCCTTTATCTGCGCGCCGTTTAAAACAGCCTCGTTTGCCGAAAGGCTTATATTGCCGTTTGTATATGCCGCGTCCTTATGCAAAGCAATATAATCGTAAAGCGTTACCCGTTCGGTAACGGTGCTTTCATTTACTGTTTTTACGCCCTCGGCGCTGTATTTCACCTGCGCAAAGCCGGCGGTAACCGCAATTACGGCAGCCGACACCAGTGAAAGACCTTTTAAACCGCGCATAAACGAACCCTCTTTCATTCCGAGCCTTACTCGGACTTTTTCTTTGAAAAATATTCCTTTCGGTATTCCATAGGTGAAACGCCTACCGTACGCCTGAAGGATTTGCTGAATGATTGCAGCGACTCAAAGCTTAATTTAAGCGCTATCTCCGTAATTGTGAAATTACCCTGCTCAATCATTTCAACAGCCTTTTCCATTTTCTTCATGGTTACGTACGACTGAAGCGTCATACCCATTTTTTCCTTAAACACGCGCGAAAGATAGCTGTCGCAATAGCCAAGCTCGCGCGCCATTTTGCCTATGCTGTCTATATTGAAAATATTTTCGCTTATATATCTCACAACCGCATAAACCGTGTAGCCCACCGGCTTTGCGCTCTTCGACGGTATATAGTCGGACGATTGCACCCTGTTTGAGAACAGACGGCATATAAGCAGTAAAATCTGTTCTATGTATGTATTAACCATTTCATCGGAATAATCGTAAAGGTAATACATTTCGCTTATCAGCTTTGAAAACGGCTTGTCAATTTCCATACTGTCGTGCATTTTAATGCCGTTATCCGCACTGAAAAGCTCCTTTACCGCGTTAAAAGGCGGTTTTTCGGTATCCTCGTTAAAATCAAACGCCAAATAATAATACCGCATTTCGGATTGCTTATCCGCCCTTATTGCGTGCATTTGACCCTTTCTTGTAAGGAATATATCGCCTGCCGTGGCTTTCAATTCCTTTGAATCGGTGGTAACATACCCGTCGCCCGAAATAATATAGGTTACCTCGTGGCATATCTGCAAATGCTCGTCTATTTTAAAATCGCATTCGCAGCCAAGCTCTCCCACCTGATACAAATTAACAAAATTGCATTTTACCGGCTTTGCCCAAAATGCATTTTCAAATTCAAACTGTCTTCCTAATTTTCCTGCGTCGTCCATTTTTTCACCCCTTGTGTTATCTGCAAATCAAATCAGAACCATTTTGATACGATTTACAATAAAATAATTATACTACATTAACAAATAACATTCAATAAATAAGCAATAAATTATATATGGTGCGTAGAAATGTTAACCTTTACAGTAAAAAATTAACCATAAGAACCGTTTTCACCTGTACTGATGTAATTATAAAATAAAACGGCAAAAAAATCGTCGTTCATTGATAACCGCAATATAGTCCGCATTTGACTTTTAGGGTATTTTAACTAAATTACGCCGAAAACAAGCGGCTTTTTACAATTATAAAAGCAATAAATATACATAAATAATTTAGGACAAGGCAAAAAAAGACCGCTCCCCTTAAGAGAAGCGGTCCTTTTAAAAAATCAGTATGCTTAATTTTGTTCTTTTTTTCTTAATGCAATTCCGGCGGTTATTCCCGCAGCCAATATTGCCGATGAAACAGCCAATGCAATCGGCGCGTTATCTCCCGTAGGCGGAATTGAAGATTTGCCCGTATCCGATACGGCGGTATCACTGCTGAAATTATCGTCGCTTAAATTGTTTCCGCAAAAGCCTATATTGTCGATAGCTATTGCATATCCGGGTTCAACGTGCCTGTTATACATTCCGTAATAAAACGAAATTCTTGTAATATGCTTTAAATCAAACTTATCGTTTTGATCCTTTGAGTTCCAATCCGGATCAAATTCGCTCAGCGGAATTCTTACATATCCCTTAAAGCCCGTTGCAAGCCTTATGTATCCCATAGAGGTTCCGGTGTGCTCTTTCCAATCGGTTTCG
Organism: Ruminococcaceae bacterium UBA5891; assembly: GCA_002431945.1. Taxonomy (GTDB): domain Bacteria; phylum Bacillota; class Clostridia; order Oscillospirales; family Acutalibacteraceae; genus UBA737. The sequence goes on from DJET01000006.1 coordinate 23,789, forward strand.
CCCTCGGCTAAGGTATAGTACTTTGTTTCCACGCTGTCCGCCGGCTTCCAAAACGTAATCGCGTTTTCCATATTTCCGGTATCGTTATTCTTTTTCATAACGGGATTGCCGCTTTTATCGTAATCCCACTCGCCGATAACCACCTGAAAAGCGGGTTCGTTTGAGGTTTCGCCGCCTGTGTTTACATAGCACACAAAATCCGAAGCCTGCTCAAGCCCGTCGTTTTTGGCGTTAGCGTCAGCCGAGGGGTTGTACGAAGCCTCGGCAAACAAACCGTCTGCGCTTACATTTCCCATAACAAGCGCGTTGCTGCCGTTTACGCCGTATCCCGATTTAACCCCGAAATCAACTCCGGCGTCAGATCCCGTTCCGAAAAGCTCGTCGCAGTTACCGACCTTCTTTCCGCTAAGCGTTTCAAAATCCGTAATTATTCTCGTTGGGTAGCCGCCCACCTTCGAAAGAACAGCCTTTTCCGCAGAAGCCGCAAACGGAATTGCCGCCGCTACCGACAGTGCCGTTAAGCCTGCCGCAATTTTACCTATACCTTTCATAACTTACCTCCCGATAAATTTTTTGTTTTGCATTATACACGTATTATACAACATTATTTTCGGTTTGTCGTTATCCTAAATCAACCTTAAATTTATCATTATCATACTTTTGCATATCCTTTTACCGCCTTACATAATATTTTTATTTATTTTCACAATAAATGTTGTCACAATAATTAACTGTTGTCTTTATTTGCTCTAAATAAAGCGCCTATTTTTCCAAAATTGCCTATTCGCTTGATAATGCGCATTTATGATGTTAATATTGGTATAGACAAAATCTTCTTTAAAATCGGAGCTTAATAAAATGAAAAAAATATTGTACGTACCTCTTGACGACCGTCCCTGCAATTATCTGTACCCTTCCCTTATAGCAAAAATTGCCGACGATATTAAGCTTTTAACGCCGCCGTTTTCGCTTATGGGAAAATGCAAAAGAGCAGGCAACAGCGCGCTTATATGGGAATGGCTTTTTAAAGAGGCGCCGAACGCCGATTACGCCGTTTTATCGGTCGACACTCTGGTTTACGGCAATATTATACATTCAAGAATACATAACCGCACTATGGACGAGATACATATGTATCTTAATAACTTTGAAAAGCTTAACGGCATAAATCCCGCGCTTAAGATCGAGGCGTTTAATCTTGTGGCGCGCGCCGCGGCATATAACGACAGCTTTGAGGATCCCGATTATTGGGATACCTACGGCGAAAGCATATGGAAATACGGCTATTTAAAGGATAAAATAGCGCGCAATGCGGCAGACGGGGCTGAAAAAGCCGAATTTGAAAAAACCGAAAAAGCAATACCGCCGGAATATCTTAACGATTTTCTTGAAAGGCGCGAAAAGGATCTGTATGTAAATCTGTATTGCGCAGAGCTTACGCAGCGCGGTATTTTCAGCCGCCTTGTAATTCCGAAGGACGATACCGCCGAATACGGCTATGCCGCTATGGATCAGCGTAAAATATCCGCCGTTATAAATGAAAAGGAGCTTGCCGACCGCATTATGGTATACCCCGGCGCAGACGAAGTGGGTTCCGTGCTGCTTTCAAGAGTATTTTGCCTTATACACAACTATAAACCGCGCATTTTCGTGCGTTATTCCTCGGTACTCGGTCCTACGGTAGTGCCGCGGTATGAGGACAGGCCGCTCGGCGAATCGGTAAAGGCTCAAATTACATCGGCAGGCGGTATTGTGTGCGATACCGCGGCAGAGTCCGACCTTCTGTTTGCCGTTCATTCACCTGGTAAAATACAGGAGGAATGCTGCACGCAGCAAAACAAGGATATTTCATATGCTACGCACTGCTGTCTTCCGGAATTTTTTAATTACATAAAATATTATAACGAAGCATATTCAAAGCCGATCGCCCTTTCGGACGTAGCCTTCAGCAACGGCGCCGATACCGAAATGATGCGTTACGCAAAAAAGGCCGGCATACTTAATATAATAAGCGCCTACGGCGGCTGGAACACAAGCGAAAACACAAACGGTATGTGTCTTGCACATATAATAATACATTCCTATTACGCAAAGCACGGGTTTAAAAATAACGGTCTTTTGCGTTCAGAAGAATTTGCGGCGCGTAAAATAGCCGAGGATTATCTCTTTCAGGCGCAGACAATGCTTAGCCTTTACAGCCTTATTCCCGAAAAATTCGGCGGCTGTTCACCGCGCTATTGCGCCGAAATAGAAAAAGAAGCCGCCGAATTAAGCGGCAGCCTGCTTGTAAATAAGCTTAACGAAGAATTCGGCGGCAAGCTGTTTAATAAAAAAGTAGTTTTAGGCGATTTTACATTGCCTTGGGACAGAATTAACGAGCTCGGCTTTACGCTAAGCCTTGTATAAACGGAGTAAAATATGAAATTTCAATATTTAGGTACTGCGGCGGCAGAGGGCTTTCCGGGAATGTTCTGCAGCTGCGACACCTGCGAAAAAGCGCGAAAAGCCGGCGGAAGAAATATACGCACAAGGTCTCAGGCGGTAATAGACGACTGCCTGCTTATAGATTTTCCTGCCGATACATATCACCATATTTTAGCAAACGGATTAAAGCTGCAAAAAATACAGCACTGTATTATAACCCATTCGCACAGCGACCACTTTTATCCCGCCGATTTTGAAATGTGCGGCGTAGGGTTTGCGCATTTTAAAAGCAGCTTTAAGTTTAATGTTTACGGCGGTAAAGACGTGTATGAAAAAACCAAAAGCGCCGTAGATGAATATTCGCTTAATAACGAAGAACGGGTTGTACCTCATTTAATTAAGCCCTTTGAGACCTTTACGGCGGGCGATTACAGCATTACCCCGCTGCCTGCCGACCACGACCCTGCAACCTCGCCCGTTATATATGCAATAAGCGATAAAACGTCTTCCATGCTTTATGCGCACGATACGGGTATGCTTAAGGCAGACGCTTGGGAATGGCTTAAGGAAAGCGGTTTACACTTTAGCTTTGTATCGCTTGACTGCACCGCAGGCCTGTTAACAGGCTGGAAAAACGGGCATTTGGGGTTAGACACCTGCTGTGAATTTGCCGAAATGCTTAAAGCCGCAAGGGTTGCAGACGGCTCTACTATGTTTTGTTTAAACCACTTTTCGCATAACTGTCTTGCCGATTACGACGATATTATCCCCTACGCCGCAAAATACGGATTTGACGTTTCGTTTGACGGAAAAACAGTTGTTTTTTAATACTACGGAGGTTTTTTTATGAAGATACTGAATTTCGGTTCGCTTAATATCGATAATACATATGCCGTTGAGCATTTTGTTCAGCCGGGCGAAACTATGACCGCAAGGGAGCTTAAAAGATTTTGCGGCGGCAAGGGACTTAACCAGTCGATATCACTGGCATATGCGGGGGCAGACGTGTGCCATTTCGGCTGCGTAGGCAGCGACGGCGATATGCTTATCGATATGCTGAACGCCTGCGGCGTAAATACCGACGCGGTTAAAAGGCTTTCAAATTTTCCGAGCGGCCACGCAATAATTCAGGTAGATAAAAACGGGCAGAATTCCATTATGCTTTTTTCGGGGGCAAACAGGCAGATAAAGCCCGAATGGATAGACGCGGAGCTTGAAAAATACGAAAGCGGCGACTGGCTTTTAATACAAAACGAAACAAACTGCCTTGAGCACGCTATGCGCGCCGCATATGCCAAGGGAATGAAAATAGCCTTTAATCCTTCGCCTATGGACGAAACGGCGCTTTCACTGCCGCTTGAGCTTGTAAAGCTGTTTTTAATAAACGAGGTTGAGGGCGCAACCGTAACGGGAAAGCAGGCGCCCGGCGAAATAATAGCCGAGCTTAAAAGACGTTTCCCGAACGCTTCCGTGTTGCTTACTCTCGGTAAAAAGGGAAGTATATTTAAAAACAGCCATAACTCCATATTCCAGCCGAGCTACCTCGGCACGGTAAAGGATACCACAGGCGCCGGAGATACCTATACAGGCTACTTCCTTGCCAATTACATAAACGGTATGCCCCCGCACGAATGTATGCAGATAGCCACAATGGCTTCCACAATACAGATATCGCGCGACGGCGCTGCGGCGGCAATACCCACAAAAGCAGAGGTTTTAAAGGCATTGAAGGATTTTTAAAAAGGTAAATTTAAAACGGGGCTGCAATGCAGCCCCGTTTTAGCGTACCGAAAGGCTCTGTTGTTAAAAAGCCTTTATTATAATTAAGGAAATCACGCCCGCAATTATTCCCGCAACCGAAGCGGCGGAAAGCCTTTCCTTATACATAACCGCCGCAGTAACCGCCGAAATCACGGTTCCGCCGCCGTTTACAAGCGTAAAAAGCAATACCGGCGGCAAAGAAACGGTAAGGGCTGTTACAAACTGGTTTATTACAAATATTGCGCCTGCAAGAGCTATGCCGCAAATAATAAGATCCTTTTCAATTTTTAATTCCTGTTTTTCGTTATTCGGGATAATAAAGCTCATACCCGCCCCGAATACCGAGGCTAAGCCGAAGGAAATAAACGAAAACATACTTATACTGCCGTTCGGCGCATAATAAGTATACATTTGCTGGGCAAGCATTGTAATTCCGTTTGCCGCCATAGCGCCCAAAAGCAGCAGCAAAGTCTTAAAGCTGAAATTTCCGTATATCGACCGCGAGCTTTTTATTAACAGCCAAGCGGAAATAAAAAATATCCCCACACCCACGCCCTGCATAAGGCTGATCGGGCGGTCAAACATAAATACCCCCGCGGCTATCGGAATAATAAGACCTGCCGTTGAAAATATTGAAACCAGACTTACGGTGCCGCTTTTCATTCCGTATATACCGAACAGCGAGCTGAAAAAAAGCGATATTCCCGATAATGCGGATATTAAAAGCGTTAGAACGTCCGGCTTACCTCCCGTTTCAAAAAACAGCAGTACAAGACCTAAAAGCGCAGATATGGCATACTGGTAAGAAATATACCGAAAGCTCATACAAACGCCGCTTATTTTGTTGCTTGAGCGTTTATTGAATACCGCCTGTATTACCCTTGCAAAAAGTATGGCGGCAATATATACGTATACCATTGACATCACCTTAAAATTAAGCTATAATTACAAAAATCGTATTGCAATCATAGCATAACGCTGCGGTGTTTTCAATAATGCCGGCAACGAAAATTTTTCGGATTGCGGGGTTAAAATTATGACTCTCACAAAGCTTGCGCGTATAGCGAACGTTTCGGTTTCCACAGCATCAAAAGCATTTTCAATGAGCAGCGATATAAGCGAGCTTACACGCGAAGAGGTATTTGCGGCGGCGCGCGCAAACGGCTGCTTTAAAAAGTTTTTCAACGCAAAATATCCAAAGTATATTGCAGCCGTGATCTGCCCTGAGCTTAACAGCCGCTATTACTCCGATTTTTGCTTTTCAATGCAAAAGCATTTCGGCGAGGTTAATTTTGACGTGTGCATATCCTCATACGGCTTTTCGGACGCCGCCGCAAGAGACAGAATAGAATATTACGAAAAATACGCAGATGTTGACGTAATCGTTTTGTTAGACTCGCAAACAGAGCATTTGCCCCCGCACGAAACTCCGATAATAAACATAAGCAGCCGTAATATCGAAAACGCCGATCTTAATATCATACTTGATATGGAAAGCCCTATGGACGAGGCTGTAAAATACTTTATAAATTCAAATATATATGATATAGGCTTTATAGGGGAAAAGCTTACCCATAATAAGCTTTTGCTTTTTAAGCAGGCAATTTTAAACAATAAGCTTTCTTTAAACGAAGAGACGGTCTATATAAGCGGCGAGCGGTTTGAAAAGGGCGGATACGATGCCGCACAGCGCCTTTTGAGCAGCGGAAGGCTGCCGAAGGCCCTTATATGCGCTTATGACGATATGGCTTTCGGCGCGGTAAAGCTTTTTAACGAAAAGGGAATACATATTCCAAGCGACGTAAAAATAATAAGCTTTGATAATATTTCCACCTCGGCATATTCCGTTCCCTCGCTGTCATCGGTAGAGTTTTTGGGCAAAAAAGCCGCCGAGCTTACGGTAAGCAGCGTGCTTGACATATTAAACGGCGGCTCCTCCGAAAAAAATCACACATTAAGCGCAAAGCTTATTTTGCGTGAATCTTCGGAAATACAATAGCCTAACCTTTCTTTGGGCAATAGAACATAATCCCCGCAGATTATTCTAATCTGCGGGGATTATGTTTTAACAGTTTTTAAAATAAAGCCTTATTCCTTGCTGAAATCCTCAAGTATAAGCCCTTCGTTGCGCTCGGTTGCCCAGCTTATATTCCACTCGCTTGTAAATATAAGAATATTATTATCCTTAAAATCCTGCACCCATTTTGTATCTGAAGTCAGGTTCAGCGACTTTATATCAATATCCTTATTTTTCACCCAGCGTATATATTGGTAAGGCAGATCGTTGCGTATAACGTCTACGTTATACTCGTTTTTAAGGCGGTATTCAAGCACCTCAAGCTGAAGCACGCCTACCACGCCCACTATCACGCGCTCCATACCGGAATTAGGCTCGCGGAATATCTGAATGGCGCCCTCCTGCGCTATTTGCTCAACGCCCTTTACAAACTGCTTTCTTTTAAGGCTGTCCTTTTGCTCTATAACGGCAAAATGCTCAGGGGCAAAGGTAGGTATTCCCTCGTATTTCACGTGCTTTTTAAGCGAGCAGACGGTATCGCCTATTGAATAAATGCCGGGATCAAACACGCCTATAATATCCCCTGCGTACGCTTCGTTTATTATCTGGCGTTCCTCCGCCATCATCTGCTGCGGCTGTGAAAGACGAACGGTTTTATCCGCCTGAACATGGTAATAATCCGCTCCGCGCTCAAATTTGCCCGAACAAATACGGAAAAACGTAATTCTGTCGCGGTGGTTCTTATTCATATTAGCCTGTATTTTAAAGGCAAAGGCAGAAAAATTTTCGTCAAACGGGCTTATTTCCTCCCCATCTGAAATGCGGGGCAGCGGGGCGGTAGTCATTTTAAGGAAGTTTTCAAGAAACGGCTCAATACCGAAGTTTGTAAGCGCAGAGCCGAAAAACACCGGCGTAAGCTCGCCCTTTCTTACCTTTTCAATATCAAATTCAAAGCTTGCGCCGTCAAGCAGCTCTATTTGCTCAACAAGCTCCGCGCGCTGGTATTCGCCTATAAGGCTGTCAAGCCGCTCGATATCGGTTATGTCGCACTCGATCGCGCTCAGCTTATCCTGCCCGCGGTGGAATTCGTTAAAGGTTAATATTTCACGTTTATCGCGGTCAAACACGCCCTTAAAGTTTACACCGCAGCCGATAGGCCAGTTTACGGGGTAGGTTCCTATTCCGAATTCCTTTTCAAGCTCGTCTAAAAGCTCAAACGGATCGCGCGCCTCGCGGTCTAATTTATTTATAAATGTGAATATGGGTATATGCCGCATAGCGCAAACCTTAAAAAGCTTTCTTGTCTGCGCTTCTATTCCCTTTGCCGCGTCTATTACCATAACGGCGCTGTCCGCCGCCATAAGGGTGCGGTAGGTATCCTCCGAAAAGTCCTGATGTCCCGGCGTATCAAGTATATTTATGCAGTAGCCCTCGTATTCAAACTGCATAACGGACGAGGTTATCGAAATTCCGCGCTGCTTTTCAAGCTCCATCCAATCCGATACGGCGTGCTTTGCGGTAGCCTTACCCTTAACGGAGCCTGCGGTTTGAATTGCGCCCCCGTACAGCAGGAATTTTTCGGTAAGGGTGGTTTTGCCGGCGTCCGGGTGGGATATTATCGCAAAGGTGCGCCGTCTTTCTATTTCATGCTCTAATTCGGTCAATTGATATTTTCCTCTCAAAATATTGAATAATAATAATATTATCATATAACGGCGTTTATATCAAGCTTTTTAATTCAGCTTAAAATTTAAAAACAGCGGCATTGACAAATAAAAGCGTTAAGTATATAATATATGAGTTAAATTATGTTTATTTAAGGATGTATATTTATGGAGTGGACTTCGCTTAACGACCTGCGCGAAAAATATCTTTCGTTTTTTGAATCAAAGGGGCATATGAGGCTTAAAAGCTTTTCGTTAGTGCCTAATAACGATAAATCGCTTTTGCTTATAAATTCGGGTATGGCGCCTATGAAAAAATATTTCACGGGCGAGGTAACGCCGCCCTCAAAGCGGGTTACAACCTGCCAGAAGTGCATAAGAACGCCCGACCTTGAGCGTGTGGGGCACACCGCGCGCCACGGCACATATTTTGAAATGCTCGGCAATTTTTCCTTCGGGGATTATTTTAAGGAGCAGGCAATAGAGTGGGCGTGGGAATTTTTAACCAAGGTGCTTGAAATTCCGTCGGATTTATTGTGGCCCTCGGTTTATGAAGAGGACGACGAGGCTTACGCTATCTGGCGCGATAAGATAGGCGTGCCCGAAAGCCATATTGTGAGGCTCGGTAAAGAGGATAACTTCTGGGAGCACGGCACAGGTCCCTGCGGACCGTGCAGCGAAATATACTTCGACCGCGGCGAAAAATACGGCTGCGGCAGCCCCGACTGCAAGCCGGGGTGCGACTGCGACCGCTATATGGAAATATGGAACAACGTTTTTTCCCAGTTCAACAATATGGGAGACGGCACCTATACCGAGCTTGAGCATAAGAATATCGATACCGGAATGGGCCTTGAACGCCTTGCCTGCGTTATGCAGGGGGTTGACAATATGTTCGAGGTTGATACCATACGCAACATATTGAATAAGGTCTGCGAAATGTCGGGCAAGGAGTACGGCAAATCGGCAGATACCGATATTTCTATCCGCGCGATAACCGACCATATAAGAGCCTCGGTATTTATGATAAGCGACGGCATTATCCCGTCAAACGAAGGCAGGGGCTACGTTCTTCGCCGTATAATCCGCCGCGCGGCAAGGCACGGCAAGCTTATAGGCATAAACAAGCCGTTTTTAACCGAGCTTTCTAATGCAGTTATTGCCGAAAACAAGGCGGGCTATCCTGAGCTTGTTGAAAAAGAGCAGCTTATTAAAAAGGTTATTTCAAACGAGGAAAGCAACTTTAATAAGACCATTGACCAAGGCTTAAATATGCTCAAAGGGCTTATTAAGGCAGGCGGCGTGCTGCCGGGCGAGGACGCGTTTAAGCTTTACGATACCTACGGCTTCCCACTTGACCTTACAAAGGATATTTTAGCCGAAAATAATATGACCGTAGATGAGGAAAAATTCCGCGAGCTTATGGAAAATCAGCGGCAAACGGCGCGTTCCTCACGCAAATCGGCAGACGCGGAAAGCTGGAAGAGCGACGGCATAAGCTTTGATAATATTCCCGCCACCGAATTTACGGGATATACCGAAAATAAATGCAGCGCGCGCGTGCTTGATATCGTGGCGGACGGCGAGCACACTTCATATGCCACTGAGGGCGCTAAAGCGGTTCTTGTGCTTGACAAAACCGCATTTTACGCAGAAAGCGGCGGTCAGGTGGGCGATACCGGCGTTATTTATACAGATAATGCCGTGTTTAAGGTTACCGATACAAAGAAGACCGCAGGCGGCGTGTTTACCCACTTCGGCACGGTTGAAAAGGGTACCTTAAGCACAGACGATACCGTTACTGCTGAAATTGATACCGAACGCCGCAGCGCCATTCGCCGCAACCACACCGCGGCGCATCTTTTGCAGGCGGGTTTGCGCGCGGTTTTGGGCACGCACGTTGAGCAGGCAGGTCAGCTTGTAAATGAAAACGCGGTGCGCTTTGACTTTACGCATTTCTCGGCTTTAACCGCCGAGGAAACCGAAAAGGTTGAAAGCTTTGTAAACACCGCCATACTTGAGGGTATTGCGGTTGAAAACACCGAAATGCCCATAGCCGAGGCACGTAAGCTCGGCGCAATGGCGCTTTTCGGCGAGAAATACGGCGAGATAGTGCGCGTTGTAAACGTTAAGGATAAATCAATTGAGTTCTGCGGCGGCACGCATATTGATAACACCGCCAAAATAGGGCTTTTCAAAATAATTTCGGAAACAAGCGTTGCGGCGGGCGTTCGCCGTATCGAGGCGGTAACGGGGCTTAACGTTATATCGCTTATAAACGCGGATAAGGCGCTTATAGCAAGCACCGCCGATACCTTAAAATGCTCTGCGGGCGATATTTCAAAGCGCGCTTTGCAGCTGACAGGCGAGCTTAGAGACGTTAAAAAGCAGCTTGAAAAAACCGAGGCTAAGTTGGCGGCGGGCAAGATAACCGAAATAGTAAACAGCGCAAAGGAAATAGGCGGAATAAAGGTTGCGGCAGCACGGCTTGACGGCACCGCTCCCGACGAGCTTAAAAAGACCGCCGAGACCGTAAAGGCAAATTACGCCGACGCGGTTGTGGTATTAGCGGCAGTAAACGGCGAAAAGCTTACCTTCTGCGCCGCCTGCGGCAAGGAAGCGCTTAACAAGGGCGCGCACGCCGGCAATTTGGTGCGCGAGGTTGCAAAGGCGGCCGGCGGCAACGGCGGCGGCAAGCCCGACCTTGCAATGGCAGGCGGTAAGGATATTTCGGCGGCGGATAAGGCGCTCTCAGCTGCCGAGCAGATAATCGCCGCTCAAATAGGAGTGTGAAAAAATGGCAGACTGTTTATTTTGCAAAATAGCTGTGGGAGAGATACCAAGCACCAAAGTGTATGAGGACGAATACGTTTACGCCTTTAAGGATATTGATCCGCAGGCGCCGTTTCACGCGGTGGTAATTCCGAAAAAGCACATCGGCTCGGCTGATGAAATAGACTCTTCAAACAGCATAGAGATTGCGCGCGTTTTTGAGGCAATTGCCAAAATCGCAAAGCAGGAAAACCTTGAAAACGGCTACCGCGTTGTAAACAATTGCGGAGAAGACGGCGGTCAGACCGTTCACCATATGCATTTTCATTTGTTGGCACGCAGAAACCTTGCGTGGCCTCCCGGCTGATACTGCGGTATTTAATATTTTTAAAGGGGACAAAAAAATGGCTGAATATTACACTATGAAAATAGCCGGTCTTGAAAGACGGCTTGAAAAATTTCCTGTAAACGAGAAAATGGACATTGCCGCGTTTATAATTTTCGGCGATGTGGAGCTGACTATTGCAGGCTGCGAGGAGCTTCGCAAAAAGCTGCCCGAATTTGACGTTATTTTAACGCCTGAGGCAAAGAGTATTCCGATAGCCTATGAAATGGCGCGCCAAACGGGCAAGCCTTATATAATCGCCCGCAAGGGTATGAAGGTGTATATGCGCCACCCGCTTGAGGTAAACGTTACTTCAATCACAACGCAGCACGAACAGCACCTGTTTTTGGGAGAAAGCGAAACCAACCTGATAAAGGGCAAAAAAGTGCTTATTATAGACGACGTTATAAGCACCGGCGAATCGCTTGCCGCCGTGCGCGAGCTTGTGAAAGAGGCCGGCGGAACGGAAGCTGCCGCCTGCGCGTTTTTGGCTGAGGGCGACGCCGCCGACCGCAAGGATATTTTATTCCTTGAAAAGCTGCCGCTTTTCTTTAAAGACTGATTATGAAGCCGTTAAAAGAAAAAATCAGCATTACGGTAGACAGCGATATATTGGAAATAATACGAAACGAAGCGGAGCGGGACGACCGTTCCCTATCGCAATACATTAACATTATTTTGAAGAAACACATTAAGTCTGAAATTAACTGAAACGGATTGGCACGCGCCTTACGGCGGTCTCGCCTGCCG
>DJET01000006.1:35644-62467 GCA_002431945.1 Ruminococcaceae bacterium UBA5891
GACACCCGCACCGCAATGACAGAACGGATCTATCGCAATTACGGCATTTCAGCCGCATTTACGGAGCCTTTACGGCTCCGTATTTTTTTCTTGTAATTATTTGACTTTTGGGGTATAATATTAGGTAAGATTGGAGTGGTATACTTGCTGAGTCAGTTAATATCCGGAAGGCTCGGAATGAGCGACGCGGTTATATATATATTGTCTTCTCTTGTGGTTATATTTTTAACTCTTCCGGTGCATGAATTCGCCCACGGCCTTGCCGCCGTAAAATTAGGCGACCCTACGCCCCGTTATCAGGGCAGGCTTACAATCAACCCGTTTCGTCACATAGATTATTTGGGCGCCGCCTGCATACTGCTTTTCGGCTTCGGCTGGGCAAAGCCCGTAGGCGTTAATCCGAGCAATTTTAAAAATCCAAAACGCGATATGGCTATAACCGCCCTTGCAGGTCCGCTTTCAAATATTATAGTTGCGCTTATAGCCCTTCTTTTGGCGAATGTTGTAAGGCTTTTTATAGCCGGCTTTGCTTCGCTGCTTATTTATCTGCATTTATTTTTATATTATGTGGCTTATATAAACGTTTCTCTTGCAGTTTTCAACCTTATCCCCATTCCCCCGCTCGACGGCTCGCGCCTTTTGTCCGCATTGCTGCCGAACAAGCAGTATTATGCCCTTATGCGTTACGAGCGTTATATTTTTTGGGGGCTTTTGGCGCTTTTGTGGCTCGGCGTGTTAGACATTCCGCTCGACTTTTTAACCGGTAAGGTAATGAGCTTTATCACCTACATTGCCGGTCTGCCGTTTGCATTTATTAAGTAATATGGAAAATACTATATCTTATAAAATAGAGGGCTTTGAAGGCCCGCTCGACCTGCTGCTGCAGCTTATTGCAAGAAACAAGCTTAATATATACGATATACCGCTTATAACGCTTATCGACCAGTATTTAGAGCAAATAGAGCTTTTTAAATCCGAGGAAATGGAGATAGAAAGCGAATTTCTTGAAATGGCGGCAAGGCTGCTGTATATTAAAACCGTAAGTCTTTTACCTAAGCACGACGAGGTTGTAAAGCTTAAAGAGGAGCTTACGGGCGAGCTGCTTGAATATATGGTTTGCAAGCAGATAGCGGAAAAGCTCGGCACTATGCAATCGGGCTTTAACAGCTTTGTAAGAAAACCGGAGGAGCTTCGGTTTGACAATACCTACGAGCTTATTCACCAAAAGGACGTTATGTATCTTTCGTATCTTTCCGCAGTAGGCAGGGGTCAAAGAAAGCTGCCCCCCTCCACTGCGCCGTTTACCAAAATAGTTGCAAAGAAAATTGTAGCGGTTTCCGCCAAAATAGTCTTTGTTATAAGAAAGCTTTGGACAGGCTCGGATAAAAAGCTGATTTCGCTTTACAAAACCGCCGGCAGCCGCTCTGAGCTTGTGGCTACGTTTTTAGCGGTGCTTGAGCTTTGCAAGGCCAACAGGGTGCGCGTGGAAGGCGATTCGGACAATGCCGAAATAACACTTATTAAGGAGCATAAACGTAAATGACCGTTAAAGAGCTTATACCGGCGTTTGAGGCGGTGCTTTTTTCAGGCGGCGAGCCGCTTAGTATAGAACGCTTTTCGCAGGTGTTTGATATTACGCCCGAAACCGTAACCGAGGTTATGGAGCAGTTATCCGCACAGCTTGATAAAAATAACAGAGGAACCAAGCTTTTGCGTATGGAAAACACATATCAGCTTGCCACTAAGGAAGCTTATGCCGAATATATTAAAAAGGCGTTTGATATAAAGCGCCGCACTCCGCTCTCCCCCGCGGCGCTTGAGGTGCTTGCGGTTATAGCCTATAATCAGCCCGTCACAAAATCGTTTATAGAGCAGGTACGCGGCGTTGATTGCTCAGGCGTTGTTACCACGCTTGTTGAAAAAGGTCTTGTTGAAGAGCGCGGAAGATTAGAGCTGCCCGGCAGACCGCTGCTTTACGGCACCACAAAAAACTTTTTGCGTTGCTTTTCAATGAGCGATCTATCCGAATTACCCCCTCTTCCGAAAAACGAAAACGCCGAAAACCGCATAGCGGAGCAGCTGCCCTTAGAGGAAGAGACCGAATAACCGAAGCTTGGAGGAACCGGCTTGACAGCTTTAATAATAATCGCGGCAATAATTATCCTTATTACAGCCCTGCTTTTTTTGCCGGTAAGCCTGTTTTTAAGCTTTAACGGCGATTTTTCGGCTAAAATAAAGCTCGGCGGTATATGTGTTTTTAATTCCGATAATACTAAACCCGAAGACGGAAAGCCCGAAAAGGATACTAAGCCCGAAACCGAAAACAAAAAGGCGGACAGCGGCGAAAAGCAAAACCTTTTTACCGCGCTAAAGGCTAAGCTCGGCTTTGTGGGAGCGGTAAAGGAAATACTTTACACCGTAAAATCGGCGCTTGTAAAAATTAAAAAACAGCTTAAAAAAATCAAGATAAAAAGGCTTACGGTAGATATAAACATAGCTTCCGATAACGCCGCAAAAACCGCCGTTGAATACGGCGCGGTATGCGCTGCGGTATATCCCATTTTAAGCTTTTTGGAAAGCGCCGCAAATATCGGTATAAAGCAAATAAACGTAAGCTCCGATTTTAATTCGCAAAAACCGCATTTTTCTTTTTCGGCGGTTGTAAGGCTTAGAATTATTTATTTAATAATTGCGGCGTTTGCCGCGTTTTGCGAATATAATAAATTTAAAACGAGGAATGAACTATGAGCGAAAACAGCATTAAAAGCATTATGGACGTTACTATGGACAAGCTGCGCGCTATGGTAGACGCCAACACGATTATAGGCGACCCGATAGTGGTAGACGGCGTTACGCTTATACCCGTATCAAAGGTTTCGTTCGGGCTTGCAACCGGCGGAAGCGATTTCCCAAGCAAAACCCAGTCGGGCCTTTTCGGCGGAGGCGGCGGTGCGGGCGTTACGGTATCGCCCGTAGCTTTTATAGCGGTAAGCGAAGGAACCGTTAAAATGATGCCCGTTTATAACGAGCTAAGCTCTTTTGATAAAGCGTTTGCTTTGGCGCCCGAAGTGCTTGAAAAGGCTAAGGAAGTATTTAAAAAGGAAAAAAAGAAGGACTCTGAGTAATAACGTACCGCTCCCCTTAATAAAATTAAGGGTGAGGTGGCGAATTTGAAAAGGGTTGTTTGCTTTTTACTTTCTTTAACGCTTTTGTCGGGAATTACGGCTTCGGCGGTTTCAACCTCGGCAAAGGCGGCGGCGGTTATAAACGGCGATACGGGCGAGCTTATATACGCGCAAAACGTCGATGAAAAGCTGCCTATGGCAAGCACAACAAAAATAATGACCGCGCTTTTGCTTTGCGAGCACGGCGAGTTGCAAAAGGAAATTACCGTAACCGCAGATATGCTAAGGGTGGAAGGCTCTTCAATGGGGCTTTTAGCGGGCGACAGGGTGACGTACCACGATCTGCTTTACGGTATGATGTTAGCTTCCGGCAACGACGCGGCAAACGTTACTGCAATAGCGCTCGGCGGCACTGTCGAAAAATTTACCGAAATGATGAACAACCGCGCAAGGGAGTTAGGTCTTGAAAACACCCGCTTTGTAACCCCGTCGGGGCTTGACGCAGAAGGGCACTGCACAACCGCGCGCGAGCTGGCGCTGCTTGCGTACCACGCCCTTAAAAACGAAGAATTTGCCAAAGCGGCGGCAAGCAAAACCGCAACGCTTAATTACGGCAATCCCCCGTACAGAAGAACGCTTAAAAACCATAATAAAATGCTTACCCTATACGAAGGCGCCGTCGGCGTAAAAACAGGCTTTACCAAAAAATCCGGCAGATGCTTAGTCTCCGCCGCACGGCGCGAGGGAAAGCTGGCAATCGCCGTAACTCTAAACGACCCTAACGATTGGAGCGATCACGCCGCGCTGCTTGATTACGGGTTAAGCTCTATAAAGCAAACTGCATTTTCGCCTAAAACCGCCTCTTATCTACTGCCCGTTATAGGCGCCGATATAAATGAAATTCAGGTTTTTATAGAACCGTATACGGTAAACACGCTTGAAACCGAAGAAATAGGCTGCACAGTAAGGCTGCCGCGGTTTGTATACGCCCCGATAAAAAAGGGCGAGGTTTTGGGAACCGCCGTTTATACCTTAAACGGCGATATAATAGGCACCGCGGATATCTGCGCGCCTAAAAGCATTGCGGTAATAAACGCCGCACCGAATAAAGGCGCGGTTTTCTTAAGAAATTTAAAATACATACTTTTGAACATATAGGAGTTAAAATGAAGGATAACAGGATACGGCTTCAAAAACACCTTTCGGAATGCGGAATAGCGTCCCGCAGAAAGGCAGAGGAGCTTATAGAGCAGGGAAAGGTAAAGGTAAACGGGCATACGGCAGTGCTCGGCGCAAAGGTTGATCCCAAACGCGATAAGGTGACCGTGCGCGGCAAAACAGTAACGGCTGTAAACGAAAAGCATTATATAATGCTTAATAAACCGCGCGGCTTTGTTACAACCGCAAAGGATGAATTGGGCAGAAAAAACGTTTGCGACCTTGTAGCTGACGCAGGCGTGCGCCTTTTCCCCGTCGGCAGGCTTGACCGCGATTCGGAAGGGCTTTTAATTATGACCAACGACGGCGAGTTTGCAAACAAGCTCACCCACCCCTCCTCCCACGTTAATAAGACCTACCGCGTTACCGTAAAGGGCGAGGCAAGCGAGGAACGCCTGCTTAAAATGAAAGAGGGAATAATTTTAGACGGCAGAAAGACCCTGCCGTGCGACTGCTTTGTTGCAGAGCGCAAGCCGGACAGAACCGTGCTTATATTTGTGCTTAACGAGGGCAGAAACCGCCAGATAAGGCGTATGTGCGAGGCTGTCGGTCTTACGGTGATACGCCTTAAAAGAACCGAAATATCGGGCGTAAAGTTAGGTATGCTGCCGCAGGGCAAATGGCGCGAGCTTAACGAAAAGGAAATGCGCCACTTAACAAACATAACACAGAAAAAAGAGGAAGCGTAATGATAACCGTAGCGGTTCTTGAGGACAGAAAAAAGACAGCGGAAATTTTTAACGAAAACGGCTTAAGCTTTAACGAAAGCTCCGGCTGTATGCAGGCGGTATGCGGCGGCGACTGCTTAGGCTGCAGCCTGTATTCGCTTGACGGCGATAAAATTATTATATACAAAATATCGCCGCTAAACGACATTATGCTTGCCGACGGTATTTTACGCAGCACTCTGCACTTAGCGGCAAGGCGCGGGATAACAAATGCGTATTATACGCAAAACGAAGAGCTTTTTGAAAGGCTCGGATTTATAAAGGATAAAAGCTTAAAGAGCCTTGATATTACTATGCTGTCTAAAGAATGCTGCGGCGGCTGTAAATAATACCGCAAAAATCTTTTAAAAACACAATTTTTTTCTTGACTTTGTCCGCCGATTATGGTATAGTTATTAGGCGCTGAAAAATGCTGGTGTAGCTCAGTTGGTAGAGCAGCTGATTTGTAATCAGCAGGTCGGGGGTTCAAGTCCGTCCACCAGCTCCAATCAATTGGTTTTTCAGCAAGCTTAAATATGGGAGAGTTCCCGAGTGGCCAAAGGGGACAGACTGTAAATCTGCTGCTTTATGCTTCGATGGTTCGAATCCATCCTCTCCCACCATTTTTAAGAAACCGCTTTTTAAGCGGTTTCTTAATTTTTCCCAGTATTTATGCGGGTTTGCCGTTTGCTAATATATGAAACCAAAATGTCGCCATATGATATTTTATTGCATTTATTGAGATAAAAATTGCCACGAAAATTATACACCAAAAATAAAGCGCCTGCCGTAAGGTTTAATACCTTGCGATAGGCGCAGTTTTTTGTCTCCCCTATTCTTCTTTAACCTCCGTATATACAAACAATACTTTCTACTATCCCATATGCAATCTGTTTGATAAATTGTTAAAACATTTATTTCGCCGGTATTTAAAATCAGACAAAAGATACTGTTAATCGGATAAAGATTTGCTGTTGTGCTGTCCGCCGTATTATGTTAAAATAATTTTAGTAAGGTGGGAAAAGGTATGCAGCACATAACGGTAGGCAGAAAATACGGCGAAGGCAAGGTTGCAAAAATTGAGTGCGTTAGAAATGACCGACTTCAAAACATTTATATAAAAGGTAAATGCTTTTTGCTGATTATTCTGACCGCCGGTAAGCTGGAATTTAAGGTGGAAAACGAGCAGTTTTGCGCCGCGGCGCCGGCGTTTGTCTGCTTTGACGAAACTGCCGATCCCGTGCTTATTTCAAAGCGGAAAGCACAGTATACCTGTATTTACTTTCATCCCGAATTTTTAAATTTTAATATGTCCTTTGAGCTGCTGCGTAAAAAAGATTACGGCGATATTGCCTCAACGCACGATTTATTTTTGTTAAAGCCGTTTACCGATAAAGCCTATGTTGTACCCATAGCCGAGGCGCAGCTTGAAAAAATAACGCAGGCGGCAGATTTTATGCAAGAAGAACTTAAAAATCAGCGTGATTGGTATTGGTCTTGCCGCGGTCGCTCGTATTTTATGGAAATAATTATTGCTTTAGAGCGTATGTACGGGCTGATTGGGTACGGTGTAACTCATCAAAAATCGGACAATACGCCTATTATCAAAAACGCAAAGCTGCGCGACGCGGTATTGTATATCGAAAGTCGATTTGATGAAAGCATTACGCTGCCCGATATAGCAAAAGCCGCCGGAATAAACCACACAACGCTTACGGCGCTGATGAAGGAAGAACTGGGGCTTACGGCAATAGAGTACCTTATGAAATACCGTATAACCGTTGCCGAAAAACAGCTTGAATTTACAAGCGTGCCGATAAAAGATATTGCGAATATGACAGGCTTTAAAACCGTGCAGCATTTCAGCCGTGTTTTTAAGGCCCAAACCGGCACCACCCCGGCAGAGTTTCGCAAAAACGCCGTGCAAAAACGAAAGGATGACTTGAATGGAAAATAAAATAGCAGGCTTGAAAGCAGAAAACGAGATAAAATGCGCGAACCGTTTCAAATTTTAGCCATACCGTACCGCATTGTAGAAAGAGAATTGTGCTTTTGCGTGTTTCGTCGCGCGGACTCTGATATTTGGCAATTTATTGCCGGCGGCGGTGAGAATAACGAAAAACCGATTCAGGCAGCCCTGCGAGAAATAAAAGAGGAAACCGGCGTGACAGCCGAAAAACTCACCGAACTCAAAAGTGTCGCTTTCGTTCCGGCGGAAATTGTGACGGAAACCATGCGCGCGCATTGGGACAAGAATATCTTTGTTATACCCGAATACAGCTTTGCCTTTGAGTGCAATGCCAACCCTACGCTTTCGCGCGAACACAGTGAATATCAATGGCTGACGTATAACGATGCACGAAAGCTGTTAAAATGGGATTCCAACAAAGTGGCGATGTATGAAATTATGTGCAGATTAAATTCGGGAATGAATTATAATACAAAAACTTTTGTAATTAACGGGAAAATAACTGTTAATGATAATACAAGTCTTGAGGCGCTTTGTAAACTGTTCAATCAATTTCAAGATGAAAACAGTTTCGGTTTTAACGGGAGCATAAGAGATGAAAACCGATAAAATAAAAATTCGTTTAGGCACTGAAAATGATAAACAAAAACTATTGAACAGCAACCAAGTTGCTTGGAATATGATGATAATGGAGTGATTCGTCATAATGGAACAGAGAAAGGATATTTGAATGAAAATACATATCATCGGGTGCAGCGGCTCAGGGAAAACATATTTAGCAAAGGCGCTTAGTAAAAAATATAATATCCCTCATTTTGATTTGGACGACATTCAATGGGATAACCATTCCGGCAGTTACGGTGCCAAAATGCCTGTGGAAAAGCGCACCGAACTGTTAAATAATATCCTTGAAAATGATAATTGGATAATTGAGGGCGTATATTACGCTTGGGTAGGCAGATGCTTTGAAGATGCAGATAAGATTTTTGTGCTTGATATGCCGAAACGGCTTTATATTTACAGAATCATAAAGCGTTTCATAAAAAGGAAACTTGGGCTTGAGAAGGGCAAAAAAGAATCTTTAAAGTCGGTTTATAATCTGCTTAAATGGACGGATACCTTTCAGAACAAAAGTATGTTTGAAATAAACAAGATACTTTCAGCCTATCCTGAGAAGACCGTTTGGCTACACAGCTCAAAAGATGTTCAAAAATGGTTAAGTATAAGTTGACTTTTAGTAATTGCATAATTGGAAGGTAATTTTTTATGAAAGATATTGTTTTAACAGGAGATAGACCTACAGGAGCTCTTCATATTGGACATTATGTTGGTTCGCTAAAAAAACGTGTGGAGATTCAAAATAATTATGATAAACCATATATTATGATTGCTGATACTCAGGCACTCACAGACAATGCGCATAATCCCGCCAAAGTTCATGACAATGTAATTGAGGTTGCATTAGATTATCTTGCAGTTGGCTTGAAACCGGAGTTAAATACATTTTTTATACAGTCCCTCGTTCCAGAACTGACTGAACTGACCATGCTCTATTTAAACTTTGTTACATTGGCTCGTTTAAAACGAAATCCTACTGTAAAGAATGAAATGCATCAAAAAAAATATGGTAATGAAATACCGGTTGGTTTTTTAACATACCCTGTTAGCCAAGCTGCGGATATTACTGCTTTCCAAGCAAATGTAATTCCGGTAGGAGAAGATCAGCTACCTATGATTGAACAAACGAATGAAATTGTACGTCATATTAACAGACACTTCAATACTGATATACTGAGGGAATGCAAACCATTGTTATCAAAAGTGACTCGTTTACCAGGAATAGATGGACAGGAAAAAATGGGCAAGTCATTAAATAATGCTATATATCTAAAGGATTCATCAGAAATAATAAAAGAGAAGATAATGAATATGTTTACGGATCCTAATCATTTGCGGGTTGAAGATCCGGGGAATGTTGAAGTTAATACGGTATTTAAATATTTGGATGCATTTGATCCTGATTTGCAAGAGTTACAAGAATGGAAGGAACATTATAAAAAAGGCGGATTAGGAGATATGAAAGTTAAGAGAAGATTAAATGATATAATGCAGCAAACATTAGAGCCTATTAGGGAAAGAAGACTTATGTTTGAGAAAGATAAAGCAGAAGTATTGAGTATGCTGAAGAAGGGCAGTGAATCTGTTAGGCCGATTGCTGCAGAAACATTAAATAAATTAAAAGAAGTATTTACCCTTATTTATTAGAATGGAGAAAATTTAATTGCACATAAAAATTCAAAATGAGGTCCGAAATAAGTTTAAAAGTCTGCAAGCCGAACAAAACCCCGGTGCAATGATAGAATACCTATCTTCCCTTTTGCAAACAGAAAACGCAGATACTTTGTTCACCGGGTTTTGTTATTGGAACATTTCGGACAGCTTTGCCATGCTTAGAAATAGCGACGCTCTTTATAAAAACCACTGTGAATTTGCAAAATTTTTAAGCGATAAACCTTCAAAATATTTGCTTTGGCTTGCCTGTGACGCAACCCAGCGTTTTACGCTTGAACTCGGCGGGTTCGGAGATTTTTGGTGGAACTGTTATAAAACCGCTATAAGCAAAAATACCACCATAAAAGCGATAGAACCGATTACATTTGAATGCCATAATGCGGCTTTGTCGGTAACGCCGACGTTAAAAACACCTACAGAATATTTGCAGTTTGCAAAGAACAATTTTAAAGCGTTTTTAAAATCGTCGGAAACCTCCGACAATTACATCTTTTACAAAACGGTTTATGCCGCCCTTTGTCTAAAAGCCTTTGGTCAAGCGGAATATGATGTATTTGAACTGGGAGATCAATTGCTCCCGTGGCTGCATTTTGACAATACACCAAACAACCTTTTGATTGGTGAATGGGAAATGCTTAACGGTCAGCGTTCAAAATATAATATGGCAACTGTAGCAATCAACAGAATTGTGAATGCTTTCATCGACTGCAATCAAACAAAATATGCGAAGGAACTGTATGACAAGGCTATCCGTTACGGTTTGTCTAAAAATTCATATATTGAGAAAAGGATATCAATTTAAGTATGAATAATCGCATTATTGTTGACATCTCAAATTTTATATTTGTTTCCGACGAGCCCCAAAAGGTTGACGCTATTTTTCTGCCGGGCGGTTCGCACCCTAAACAGCCCGAATATGCGGCAAAGTTGTATAATAAAGGTCTTGCTGAATATGTTATTCCGGCGGGCGGTGTCAGTGTAAAACGGGATAAATGGCCCGGTGTGCGGTCAAAGGCAGAAATATACAAAGGCGACTATAAAACCGACTGTGAATTTTTCACCGATGTACTGATAAAAAACGGCGTGCCGAGAACGGCAATTTTCGGCGAGGACAAGTCGGGCCATACACGCGATAACGCCTTTTTCTCACGAAAAATTGTTAATGATAACGGTCTTGAAATTAAAACGGCGATGATTGTCTGCAAGGCGTTTCACGCTCGGCGTTGCCTTATGCTTTATCAGTTAGCTTTCCCCGATACCGAATTTATTGTCTGCCCCGTGCATTGCTATAATATTACGAAAAATAACTGGTACTCAACCGAACAGGGAATAAACCGTGTTCTCGGCGAGCTTGCCCGTTGTGGCAACCAATTTACGGGTGATATTAAGGAGCATTTGTTGTGACTCATATTATGAACCTTGAACCGTCTGCTTTTTTAAAAATTGCAAAGGGAAGCAAAACGATCGAACTGCGGCTGAATGATGAAAAGAGGCAGAAAATCAAAATCGGCAATCGAATAGAATTTCGTTGCGGTGGGATAAATTCCGTTATTTTTGCTGAGGTTATAAAGCTGCATAAATTCCCGGATTTCGAGCAGTTGTATAAGGTCCTGCCATTAGAAAAATGCGGGTATTCCAAAAATGACTTAAAAACAGCACATTACACGGATATGGAAAGGTATTATACAAAGGAGCAGATCGAAAAATACGGCGTATTGGGAATAGAACTCCAGAAAATTACGGCGCTCATGAATGTAAAAGCAAGCCTTTTTGACCCGGAGGTTCTGACACTTCTTAAACCGAGCGTCTATAATCCCACGCCGGAGCGACTAAAACGCAGGGCAGAAAAATACTCGGCGGACAAAAATACTTTTGTGTATGCCTGCAAAATTGACGGTGTTTACGCCGGTATTGTTGTTTTGAAAACGGAAAACGGCACCGCCGAGATTTTGGATATTGCCGTAAACCCAAAATACCGCAAAAAAGGTCTCGGCAAAAGCCTTATTGATTTTATTTTAAATCAGTTTCCCGTAGATACCATAACAGCCGAAACCGATAACGAGGCGGTTGAGTTTTATAAAAGGTGTGGCTTTGATGTGATTGGATTCGGAATGAAATGTAACAATAAAAGGTATATTTGCAACAAATTAAAATTTTAATAATACGATGAAGTGATTTTTTAGAATGGCTATCATACTTGACATTTCTTTTCGGTTGCGCTATACTGATATAAACTGATACTTTATTATATCAGGAGGTCGCTATGGACATTAAACTCTTTACCGAAATGTTAAAAGATAAGCATTTTCCGGACTATAAAAAGCTCAAATACAAGTACGGTGCGGATTTTGATAGCTTTCTTAAAACATTAGAGGAATTATATTATAAACCTTTTCCGCTTTATGATTTTGACGGTAACAATATTGTTTTTACAGAAACCTTTAAGGCCGTCAATCAAAACACGGTAAAGCTGTTATTACAGCCGCAGGATAGGCACTACGGAATTAAGGCTGCCGAGGAGGAAATTATATCCACTTCGGCTATTGAAAGCGTGGATTTCAGCCGTGACAGTGTGCGCAAAATCCTAAAAGGTATGGCACCTGACAGCGAGCAGGAAAACAGAATCTTAAGGTTAAAGCACGGGCTTGAATTTATTGCCGATACCGCCAACAAAATAACAGAGGACAATTTATATAAGCTTTATATGATGACCGTTGGCAACTTTCTAACCAATGACGATAAATTGTCAGATGGCAAATTTTACAGACACGATACGGTTTATGTTGTTAGTGACCATATTGAACATTCAGGTCTTGACGCCCAAAAAGTGCCTGAGTTTATGAGGTCGCTTATCGCTTTTGCTAATGCCGAGGATGACATTAACGATTTAATTAAGGCGGCAATCATTCATTTTTACATTGCCTTTGTACATCCGTATTTTGACGGGAACGGCAGAATTGCACGGCTCGTTCATTTATGGTTTTTAATTCAAAAAGGTTATCAATCGGCGCTGTTTATTCCGTTTTCAAGCAGGATTGAAAAAAGCCGCAAGGCATATTATGACGCTTACACGGTAATTGAGGAAAACAAGAAATTAAGCGGCAAAATAGATGTAACCCCATTCATTCTTTACTTCATAAACAATGTTTACAATAAAATGAATGAGGGCTCTGCCGCCGTTGAAACCTTAACTATTTATGATAATGCCGTTAAAAACGGAAAAATAACCGAAAAAGAAATAAAGCTTTGGAAATTTGTGCTGTCAGCTTACGGTACAGGCGAATTTTCAACAAAGCGGCTCGAAAAAGATTTTGGGGACGCCGCTTATGCGACAATAAGAGGTTTTGTTTTAAAATTTGAGCATTTGGGGCTTCTTTCCTCTGTAAAATACGGTCCGCGAGTTAAATACAAGGTTGTAAGCTAAGCGGAGAGTAAAAGCAATAAAAAAATGCCTCAACCGCGCATTAGCGCGTTGAGGCATCAATGGTGCCGCTGGCCGGACTTGAACCGGCACGGTATCGCTACCGAGGGATTTTAAGTCCCTTGTGTCTGCCTATTCCACCACAGCGGCATATATTTAATAATATATTATTCAAGCCGTTTTGTCAAGATTTTTTTATTAAAACTTGATTTTAATTTTGCAACAATAAATCAGTATATTTTAAATTTTTGCTTGACAAAAATACAGTTATGACTTATAATATATGGGTCGCTGAATTTATGCTGCTATGGCTCAGATGGTAGAGCACATCCTTGGTAAGGATGAGGTCACCGGTTCGATTCCGGTTAGCAGCTCCAGAAAACAGGTCTTAACCCGAAATTGGGTTAAGACCTGTTTTTTTGCCTGCATTTAAAAATAATGCCGATTGGCGTATTTAAGCTCATACCCGTTACGGCATAAAAAATCTTTATCCCATCATATCCGATCGCAAGCGTAACGGTTTGTTTGATCAGACAATACAATCAGTCCGGCTTATAAACCGGATACCTCGTTTTGTCTTCTTCTGTAATCTTGCGTAAAACTCTGCACGGAACGCCCACTGCAACCACATTTTCCGGTATTGATTTTGTAACAACGCTTCCCGCGCCGATAACGGTATTATCCCCAATCTCAACGCCCGCCAATATTGTAGAGCCGGCGCCTATCCACACGTTATTGCCTACCGTAATGGGCTTTGCAATTTCTATACCCGCCTTACGCATTTCCGGATCAATGGCGTGCTCTGCGGTGGTAAAACAGCAATTCGGCGCAATAAAAACATGATCTCCGAAGGTTACCTTTGCCCCATCGGTAATTATCATACCGTGATTTGAATAGAAATAATCGCCGATGCTTATATTATAACCGTAATCACACCAAAAAGGCGGTGTAATAACCGTATTCCTACCCATTTTACCCAAAAGCTTTTTAAGAATTTTAAGTTGCGCTTTCCTGTCGTTCGGGCATAATCGGTTATATCTGAAGCATTTTTTCTTACATTTACTTATCTGCTCTTCATAGGCGGGATTATAACATCCCTGAAAAAAGCAATTGATCGGAACCGTCGGTTTTTTATCCATAATATTCACCATTTTTCCTGTTCGTTAAAGCCATTATAACATAAGTATAAAAAAAAGAAAAAGCCGATATCCTCGATTACACGAAAATATCGGCTTTCTGTTTTGGCGCGCTGAAGAAGATTCGAACTCATTATATACAACGCTAAAATGCTTATAAATAAAGCGTTTTCGGAATTTCGTGTGAATTTTCGTGTGAATTTGCAAAAGAAAAATGCCCTTACAGGCTGACTTGTAAGGGCGTAATTTTTTCTTCCCTATTCTTCTTTAACCTCCTACGGACGGTTTTTAGATATATAATTTTCTTTTTATTAAATAATTAAATATAAGAAAATTACTGAATAAAAAATCGCCAACCTAATATATTAAAAAATGCCTTGTTCAAAAGAACAAGGCAAATTGAATTTTGCTTCGGAAGCTACGCCCAATCGTCCTCAAAACAAACCTTTAGCATAACAATCATCCTTTCTTAATATATTATACTCTATTTAAAAATAATTTGCAATACTTTTTATATTTATTTTTTTATCATTGTAACCGCTATACCGTCATTAGGGAAAATCCAATCGTTAAATTCTTTAAAAATTTCCGGATCATTATTTTTGTGATTAGGGGTATTCTCAGCATCGTCTATAAAGCCAAATGATGGTGCATTTATTAAATAATCACTTGCATTTTCTCCCGAAATCTTATATTTAAAAGATGTTTTTTTGCACGGATACCTCATTCGGCACACATATGTCAAATCATTAAGAGGAACCTTTGTTGTATAAGTAAATTCTATATTTATTGGCTTTTTGTTTGAAACATCCAAAACGCGGGTGCAAACATAATCTCTGGAGGCATTATAATCGCATTTTTTTGTCGCTAGCTTCTTGCGCTGTCCCTGGCCTAATATTTATATATTTTGTCCAATCTTCTTTATTAACCAATAAGCTTTTACACTCGCAATTATTTTCACCAGGGATTTCTTTAAACTTGCCTGAGCATAGGATAAACTCTCTAATCGGGTGGGGTCTTGAAAATGTCATTAATCGAAATGTTTTAACTATGGTCTTTTCAATATAATTTTCCCTTATATTACAAGTAATTAAAAAACTACATTCCTCGTAAAACAAACCGCTTTTTGTAAGTTCATTATTTACTTTATTACGTATATTTTCAAATAATAACACCTTATTCTTGTCGCCGTTAAAGTTTTTTTCTTTTTCAATAGTATCTAATATTTTCTGTTTATTTTCTTCTGATAATATATTATAAAATTCTTCAGATGAAAATACATCATTTACTATTAACTCATTTATGAAATTATTTTTATTTCTCAACTCTATCAAAGGCACGGAAATTAGTGTAGAGGCCAAAACAGAAATTACAACAAGAGAAAAATTGGATATCACATCGCAAAATATTTTTATTTTATCAACATCGTGTGAATTTACGTTAGTTGAAGCCTGTACAGAAATATCATTTCCATAATATAAACACAACAAATACATAAGAGTAAATACAATTAAAACGAATATCATGGCACAAATCGAAGGCTTATGCATTCCAAATTTTACAACTTTTTTATTTTTCATTTTAACCTCTCCTCAAAGAGATTATACACCATTTATTTCCAAAAATAAAGTATTTTGTAAAATAATTATAGAATTTGTAGAATACGACATTCAACGACAAAATTAAAAGAACGCCCACCGTAAGGTTTTATACCTTGCGATAGGCGCAGTTTTTTGTCTCCCTTATTCTTCTTTAACCTCCGGCAGACCGGCGACGGAAGTAAGAACCGAAAGCAGTCCGGCAAGGAGTGAAGCCGAAACTACCACCTTCCAATCGACCTGCGAAAGGATAGCCGACGTGCCGATTGTGGCGGCGGCGGTCTGCGCTGCAGTTTTAACAGCGCGAACACCGGCAGCCTTAAACCAAAGCTTTGTTTTTTTCATATGCTCACCACCTTTTTATACTCCTAAAATCTTTTTCCAAGTGTTTATACCTACACAGCCGTCCACGGTCAAACCGTTGCTGCCCTGATAAGCTCTTACCGCCCTGTCGGTATTCTTACCGAAAAGCCCGTCTACGGTTACGCCTACAGTACGCTGAACTATCTTTGTAAGGTTGCGGTTTGTGTATGTAAGGCGCTTTTTGCATATCGCACCTTTTGCTACGCTTTCACATTCCGCGCCCCATATTCCGTCTGCGCCGTACTTCGGGAATTTATACCCGTCCGCTATGGCAGCAAGCTGCCAATCCTTAACAGCGGTGTTAATCGGTTTAGGCTGCGGTGCCGCAGGCGCGGGCGTCGGCTTTTCAAATATGCTTTTATAGCTTATATTCATATCAACATTACCGTTTATGCCGTTTACCGTGCCCTTTGAGGTATACTGCCAAATATCGTAAGGGCGGTTAAAGCCGTTTACCTTATCGCCGTATTCGGCAACCCACTTGCTTATGTTGTCATACCACGGATCGGACATCTTTTCGTTCCAAAACGCCGAACGGCTTGAATAAATGCCCATTTTATAGCCGATTGCATTTAACTGCAAATTGTACTCCTGCATAATGCTGAGCATAAGCGCGTCTGAGATACTGCGCCAGTCAAGACCTCTTGTGTTCTCTATGTCTATATATACCGGCGCGTTTAAGGTCTTGCCGTTAAGCAGCCTTTTTATGTGGGCTATCTCTTTGGCAACCTTAGCTTTATTTACGGCATATGAGAAGAAGTATACCGCAACCGGAATACCGAGCCGCGTACATTCGGCATAGTTTCTTTCAAACTGCTTATCGTCCTGCGACGGTATATCGTCGCCGAGCCCCATACGCAGTATTGCAAAATCTATCTGCGGCTTTACCTTGTCCCAGTCTATATTACCCTGATAATGTGATACGTCTATTCCTTTTAACATTTTCATTTTATCCTCCGTTATTTAATTATTCGGTTTGTGCAAATCCTCAAGGTCGGTAAGCCTGTGATTTGCCACTTTTATCTGTTCCTCAAGAACGGGTATGCGCCGCGCAAAATCATTGTGCATACGAACCTCGCGCGTAAGCTCGCTCAGGCGCTCGTCGGTTACGGCTTGGGCGGTTCCTATGCTGTCCTGCGTTTTTTTATTTGCACGGTTGTTTGTTATTATTACGCCTATAAGCGAAAGCACACCGACGGTTATCGCCGCACCTGCTGCAATCAGAGCTTCTGTCATTTTCTCTACCCTCCGTAATATATTTGCTTATGCGTTCGTCGTCCTCGGCAAGCATTTCTCTTATTCTTTTAATCCCTCTGTTACTGAGCTGTGAGACCGACTGACGGCTGATGCCGCGTTTCTTCGCGATTTCATCAAAGCTTAAGCCGTATACGTGGCGCAAAACTATTGCTTCACGCTGTTTTATTCCGAGCTTATCAAGCAGATCCCGCATTGCGATCGCTTCAACAAAATCGTCCTTGGTATAACCTGTATATTTATCGTCGGTCAGCTCTACCTCAAGGAGCTTTCTTTTTTGTATTTCCTTGCTGTATTTTATATACTGGTTTCTTATAGCGACCGCTACGTATCTTTGAGAAATGCCGCGGCCCGACGCTATAAGTCTATAAAGAAAGCTCCACAGCATGTCCTCTATTTCTTCGCGCTCTTCGGGGTATTCGATTTTATTTGCATAAAACTGAATAAGCTTTTCAAAGTCCTTCTTTATGCGTTCGGGTTCGTTTAATTTATACATATCTCAACCTCCCTTGTGTTACGGTATTTTAATTATATCTTCATCTCTTCCAAAAGCAGTGTTCAAGGCGTCCGCCATTATACTTATTGTGTTTACAGAGGTTCGTATTACTTCCCACATTCGTTTAAACTGCGCATTAAGCTCAACTATGTATTCAAAGCTGATTTTAATTCCGTCCGCGTCCGAAAGTACAGTTAATGCCGGCGAAACCGTAGATAACACCGGTTCGGGATTTTTGGGATCTATCGATATGATTTTCGGCTGTTTGTAAGGCTCGTAACCGTATGAAAAGCTGCCGGCTTCCAACAACGGCTTAAACACAAGGTTATTTGCGACAACGCCCTTATTTATCCAAATCTTAAAGTTCATTTTCCCGGAAGCGTTTATTTCCCCTTCGACAGCTTGATAATCCGAAGAGGTAAAAAGAACGGTCTGACCGCCGATTTCCGCCATCATGACGATATCTTCAATACCTTCGCTTTCGTAAGCAGGGCAGCCGCTGAACATATACTTCCCTTTAGGAATTGTAATTTCCTCCTGCGCGGCGAATTCAAAGACAACATTTTCCTCGGCGGTGCCGCTTGCTGTTATGGTGCCGTCGCCGTTGTCTGTAAATGTAATTCCGTTTACGGTTGCGGTTTCGGGTATATTATACGGATACGGTATAAGATTTCTTCCGTACATATAAAGCTTTACGGGCGAATCAGGTATGGTGCCGTCCTTGTTTTCGACTTTAATTTCCAAATACTGAGGTTCGGGCGATACGTCTTCGCCCCTTACCGCATTAACTCCGACGGCTGTATTCGTAAGCGGATTCACAGGCAATCTGTTTACAATAGACACCAGCTGTTCATATTCTGACGGCGTAGGCTTTGATGGTTGATCGCTTTCGTCTCCGCAGCCTTTTATTACCCTTATGACAGCCCACGAAGACGTTGCTTTGCGCTCGCCCGAAACACCGTACACCGCAAAGCTGAACATAGGTGTTTTAATCACCTCAAACGGTACGTAGCATTCATCGGTGCCAACGCATAATTCGTTCTTTTTATTAAGAATTACAGAGCATTTTGTGCTGCCGTTTTTGAATACAACGGTTTTAGCAAATGAAGCCCACGTTTTCGGAAAAGAAAAGTGTATCTTTATAAATTCAACGCTGTTGCTCACGGCGGCGCCGTCTATATTAAGTATGTTGTTTTCTGTTACTGTTGCAAAAAAAGTGTTATTTTCCAATTTTGCACCGCCTTTCGTCAATTAGTGTTTTCACTTTCGGTTTCCTCGGTTGTTGTACCGGAGTTTTTATTTTTAATTTCGTCGCCGTACATTGAGAAGGTATAGTGATCTGCTTCCTTGTCAAGAGTAATTTCGCCGTTTTCGAATTTTTCTCTTATTCCGGTAAAGGCTTTTTCTTTCGTATCAGCTTCAACCAACATAGATTTTTCTACCATTTCTCTTATATGTACTCTGTATAACGCCATTTTTATCACCTCCCCTAAGCTACGCGCGTCCAGATGTAGAACGTCATAGACGGCTGAATGTTGTTGTGCGGTTGATTGCCGCCGGACGACTGCACCGCATTAGCATAAGTGCCTTGCGGAGTATCGGAATTTGCAAACCCGACACATTCTATATAAGCCGGAGTGGCCGTTGAAGCATATGCCATATGCAAGCCGTGAGTATGCGCCGGAGCTTCGTTGTTAGTTAGTGTGTGCTTCTTTTCACCGAGCGTTAAGCCTGCCGTTGCAAAATCCTCATCGTCTTCATCTACGCCCACAATAGCCTTGCCCTTTGCCGTGCGCTCCCACCTGCCGCCGTAAATATCGTTCGGGTCTACGTCAGAGCTGGAAAAGATTAAGGTTGTTGTTACCGGGAACAATAAATCAATCAAGTTTTCCAAACATTTTATACTGGGATATTTAGTCTCTTTTGCGGCTTCACTTAATGACTTATTGAATAAATTTGTCTTATTAACATTTGATTCTATGTTTCCAACCTCACCATTGAACTGTACTGATGTATTTGCCATTACTACCACTCCTTGAATGCTAAAATTTGATTTCCGTTTTTATCTTTGATTTGATTTCCGTTTTTATCTGTCAAATATACTGTTTCATACTCACCGTCGCAGTGTTTCTTGGCGTCATTCAGCCATTTTATCCATCGTTTTACACCGCTCTGCAGATTTTTATCCATATCGGTATCAATACTCCATTTAAAGGACGATACGTAATAAATATCCGAATAATTTGCCAACTCGTGAAACTTATTTATATTTTCTTCAACAGCATTAAACTTACCTAAAATATCCGTTTGGCTTATAGAATAACTCACACTACAGTCCGATAATTCAGGTACGGACCGACCTGTTGCGGACATTTTCTCAGATATGTAAAGAAAATCATTATATATGCTGTTCATAACCGCAACTGTCAAATACCTGTTCACAGTAAGGTTTATCCATTCTGCCATTCCAACACCTCAATATCCGCTATATCCTCATAACCAAGGCTTATATTCATACTTGTAATAATACCTGTCACCATTCCGTCGTATGCAGTTTCAATTTGAATCAAGTCGCCTACCTTTTCATTTCGCAATCGTATTTTGGCTTTAACAGTACCTTCCGATTCAATATACTTTTTGATATGTTCTCTCTTTGAAATATCTAAGTTTTTGCCATACACAGTAAATTCATTAAACTTTTTTACATTCTCGTTGCTATGTTTCAAGATCTTATTATTATAAATAACATCTTGAATGATTTCGTCAACATACTCTGAACCTATAAATTCGTAGTCGCCGTCATTCATGATAATCTCTAAAACACTCGGCGTTTCCAAAGCGATAATTCTGTTCCCACCATTTATTTGATTTATCTTAGTAGGCTTATCAAAATAGAAGACACCATAATATCCATCATCAGGAGCAGTTCCTACCGAGAAAGTAAAGAGTGTTTTATTAGCCGATGTCGGTTGCTCCGAATAATTATGTTTTTCCCACTCTGCCGATGTAATCACTTTAGAACGATTAAAAATTGCGTTTCCTATTATTCTTTTTGAAGATGTTTTTATCACGCTTGTTATACTCGTCGGTATCTTTCTTATTTTCAGCTTGCCCGGCAAACGACTGCCGTCAATCATTCCGCCTATCGCCCAACCAATGCTGCATAACGCATACCGATTACTGCTTTTAGGCAGCCAACCTATAATGTTATAGCCCGAAAAGCCTTCTTCAAATTCAATTGGAACTTTTGAACCGTTAACAACCCTGGTTACAAGCTCGTCAGCAGTAGTTTCAAATGCTGTTGTGCCTAAAAAATCAGTATCATCCATTTTTTTAATACAATTGAGTGATTTGACCGAATAAATATTTTTAGCAATTCTTTCTGTTTCATCTATGTAAAATGTACCGTAATATTTACGGTTATTATAAACAGTGACCGGACTGTCGTTTTTTATTTCGCACCCATTATTTATTATTGCCGTAAAATTCAATGAGTTTATCGGCAAATCGTAGGACAATGGATTTATTTCTTCCAAAAGTTCTATACTTTGCAGTTTATCCAATACATTGATATTTCCGATTTTAACATCTGAAATTTTAATTGATTGATACGGTAAAACTGTTTTTGTAAAATACAACTCTAAGGAAGAAAACGGCATAGACGGGATAAAATTAAAAATTTCCCTGCCGACCTCAATTTCTTCCTCTAAAAAGGCTTCTGTGTTTTCATTGCGATACATTGCGTATATCTTCGCACAGCAATTTCCGTAAAAAGTAAGCGTTATTCCTTTTTTCAGATTGAGCATATCGCCGGTTCCCGTTCCGCTTAATTTCAAATTAAAACCGTTCAATTGACATTCGCTATCAGAAACATCGACCGATATCAGACCGGCATAATCACCTGCAGAATAAAACTTTTTGTTTTTTTCCTTTAAATCTATTCCGTTGCCGTCAAAAGATACAAAATTCGGGGTTATATAATTTTCAAGCAAAAACTGTGCGCTAAAGGTATTATCCGATACGTCCGACAAGTCGCTCACCTGACCGTCAGTGAATAAGCTTATTAAGCTTTGGTTATCGCTGTCAAGATCATAATATCTTATTGTTGCCGCCAATTTTACGTTTCCTCCGAATATCCTTTTATTTCATCATCACCGGCAAGCCACTGGCTGTCGATCGCCGTGAATGTGACATCATATACTTTTTCCCACAAAGTGCGCCCGTGCTTGCGTAATATAAGCTTTCGCTTTACCTGTGATATATAAATATCCGTTTCAAGTGTACCCTGTCCGAACGGTAAAATGACCGTGTGAGCGTTTACGGGGTCTGCAAGGGTCAGATATAGGCTGTCCCACTCTGTGTCAGTGCAGGCTGCCGTGCGCCGTATTTGACCGCTTGTATTGAAGAATGTGCCGATATATTCAAGGTACATTGATTTTGTACCCTGCAGTCGTCCTGAATTATCGCCGTTAAGTATATCTGCCGTTTGTTCAAGTGAACCGCCTACCCACTCGGCATTATATTCTGTTCCGTCAATCTTAATCATCTCGCACCCCCTAAAAGAGCGACGCGCGGTTCTGCTCGCGCTGAATTTCAAGATTAAGCATTTTTATAAGCTGTGCCATACTGCCCTTAGCCTCAATACTGAATTTCGGCTCGCCTATTGCAAGCTTAACCGCTTCAACAATTGTATCAAGGGGAGCTTCTATGTTCGTCTGCCCTGCTCTTTGGTCGCCGAGTATTGCCGGGAACGGTCTGCCGCCCGGTATTACCGCACCTGTGGCAAGCTTCGGAATCGGAATATGCGGTATAGCAATTTGACTAAACTTTATATCGCTTCCAAAAGCCTTAGCTATCCCGTATACAATGCCGCGCATAGGTATAAGCAACGTATTAAGCCCGTCAATCCAAATATTTGCAATTTTAATAATGCCTATTACCATTGCCTTAAACCCGTTTTTAACTCCGTCCCAACATTTGCTAAAATATTCTCCGATTTTACCGACAAAGTTTTTAACCCTTGTAAGAAAACCATTCGGATCAGCTGCGACTGCCGACGCAAGGCTTGCACATCCGGCTAATATAAGTCCAATACCGAGCGGTATTCCGGCCCCGGTAAACAACAGAATTATACCGAGAACAATCAACGCACCGCCGAGTATTGCCATAATAGTCTTTATAATACCACGAGTCTTTTCCGGCAAAGAATTCCACATTGTCCCATATTCAGCCGCCATTCCAATCGCTCCGGCAATTAACAAGCCTATACCGAGCGATATATTTGCGCCCGTGAAAATCAGTATTATACCCAAGGTAAGCAACGCAGAAGACACGATAGCAGTTATAACTGCTATTTTACTTTTAAGAGTATCGCTAAAGCCGTCCCAATTGGCGGCGCATTCAGCCCAAAGCCCTAAAGCGCCTGCAGCTATCATACCAAGTCCTAACGGTACATTTACGCCCGTCAATACCAAAATAACGCCCAATGCAAGAACGGCAGCGCTTACAATTGCCATTATTTTGTCGAGCTTTGCCTGCAATTCACCAGAAAGCTCGCCGATATCCGAAGAGGAAACACCCGAAGAGCTGCTATTGGCTGTGTCGTTTGAATATCCTGCTGTTTGCAAAGTATCAAAGCTTGCCGTTGCTTTTTTTGCCGCCTGCGCGGCTTTTTTGGTGTTTTTCTCTGTTTCTTTCATATTATCAGCCATTTTTTGCATTTCCGCCGTGCTTTTCCCCAAAGCTCGGCTTAAAACATTCTGAACCGCCTGCGTTATTATAAGAACTTTATCTAAAATCCAACTAAGATAAGGCTTAATACTCTGCGCAAGCGTTGTTGCGATTACCGTAAGATTATTCTTAAGCTGTGCATATTGCCCCGCGATTTCCTTATCATTTCCAAATATTTCCCCTACGGTATTACGCATAGCAGTAAGCACCTTTGTTAAAACCGAGAATATAAGAGCGGACTTTGCAAGCTCTTTTATACGTCTTAGGTTTTTATCCAATGCAGAACGGTTTTTTCTGATATTCTGATTTACTCTTCCCCAAGATTTTTCCTGCTTTTTAATACCGCTGTCTTGTTCCTCAATTCCGAAAGTATTTTTTTGAATGTTCGCACCTATTATTTCAAGATTGCTTTTTTCAATGCCAAGATCAACATTTGATTTTGCCAATGTGGCCTCACAACGTAATAGCGCTTTTTCATTTTTATCATATGCCTGCTCAATCTGTTTTACCTTTTCCAATGCTTCACTATATTGCTTATTTACATCAGCAATTCCGCCCAAGTTAATATATTCCTGCGGCGATACTTTCCCGCTGTTTATTCTTTCTATTATTTTTTCAAGTTCTGCTGCCTTACTTACGGCACGCTGTTCTTCTTCGCGCATTTCCGCCTGTTTTTCCTTTAAAGCCTGCATTTCAGTGGTCGTATCGGCGATTTTCTTTTTTATTTCGTCGATTTTATATTTTTGCTGCTCCCACTGCGCGTTAAGCTTACGCTGCTTAGCTTCTGCTTCTGATATATCAAAATCAACATTTAACACTAATTCCTCAGCCATATCATTCACCCCCGAATAGTTCGTCGATTTGTTTTTGCTGTTCTTCTGTATATTTGTCTTTTAAAATAATCTGTTCGCGGTTAGCATTCAAAAATTCTCGCTCATATTTCTCTAAGTTCCTTCCGCGCGCCATTTTATCGCGTATTTCAACAACCGAAGAAAAGGCGCATTCGCCACGCTCCTGTAAATATCCGTTAAAGGTCCACCAATGCATAAACGGCAGCTCGCGAACATCAATTACATTCGCATTTTTGTTTACTGCCGGTATAATAAGGTTATAATCCTGCTCCCAGTCCATAAGACGGGGTGAATTTTCTGTTTCCTTATACGCTTTTCCGCAATCCACAAACCAACACGCTTGTTTTAAAGCTTCCTCAAAATCTTCCTCCGGGATATCTTCATCATTGACATAAAGATTGTGCACCAAAATGTAAGATTTTTCGTAATTTCCGAGCTCCGGATCAGAGTATGCGCAAATAGCATTTATAACGTCCCTAAAATCACAGTAAATCTCATACTGCTTTTTATTTACGGTTAAGCTGTACGGTAATTCTGTAATCATTTTTTTACTGCCGGGTGCATTCCCTTTTTATCGGTATAGCTTTTAACGCGTTTATTAAGCTTTTCAAAACGCTTTCCAAACTCTTTTTCTATAACCGGCATAATAGCGGATATAAACTTTTCAAAAAGATAAAATCCGTCTTTATCGAGCGACAGAGCCGAAACACACCCGAAGGCTGTATCACAAACCGGATATCCGAATGCATAATCAAGTTTCTTCTTTATAAATTTGTCAGCCGCGCGGCTTTGACTGATTTGATTTTCAATTCCGTCAACTTCCTTTAAATCAGCGGTATACTTTTCTATTTCATCATAAGCTTGTTGAAGTCTGTCGGGGAAATTTGCGTCTGCCGGATAAAAAAGTATATATTTGTCCGAATTGCCGAGTTGGCATTTAACACTTTCTATTTCAAAATCTGCTTTCATAATTTGCCCTCCTAATTTATCTGTCTTCATCATAACACGCTATTTGAAAAGTCAAGGGCGAAACAAAAGTTTTGCAGTTGAGTGCAAAAAGAAAAGCGCCCGCAAAAGCGAACGCTTGACAAAATGAATTGTTGTTGCTATAATAAGGGTGGATAAGGCGAACCGATAGACGGTTAGCCCTCATTTAAGTAATCTAAAAGGATTAGACCGCTTGCTTGGAGGCTGGGCGGTCTATTTCTTTTTTATTGTCAGTATGTAACCGGTCGCAAAGATAATAATTAAAATTATATATGCCGCCTGTTCCATTGGCAACGCCCCCTTTCGAGGGCAAGACTTAACCGCCTATCCGTTATTGGCTCACCTTATCACGAAACCTATTATATCAGCCCTCGACAGATTTTGCAATATTTATCTGCCGGGGGCTTTGTGTTTTTTATGCGCTTATATCACGCTCTATAACCGGCAATATACCATAGGACTTTAAGAGATTGTAGATAAACAACCGCCCTTTTTGCGTCCACTTTGTATTCATGACTGTGCCGGTTCTGCCGTCTGAATGTGTTATTGTCACGGTTTCCGAGTGCGTAAAGCCGTTATTGTGGTACTTTGAGTATAAAAGCCATTGTCCGCTTTGCTTATACTGTATGCCGTAACGGTGCAGCATTTCATTCATTGCCGTGCCGCTCATACCGTAATCTTTTGCAATCTGAGTAACGGTCACAAGGCTTTTGCTCTGCAAGATTATATCCGTATAGTCCGCTTTGGGCTTTAATTCGCCTATAATCTGCTTCTGCTTGTTGCACTCAAACTGTAATAGCTGCCTTTGCTCGCGTTCCTCTTTGAGCGCCTGAAACGCTGCTATCGCTATATCGGGGTTTGCTATAAGCTCGTCGGTGGCATACATTCCGTGCTTTCGGATAGAGGGTAATACCTCGCTTGTAACCCAGCGCTTAAACTTCTTAGCGGTTGGCAGCTTGCTTGAAAGGATAAGACTGTATAAGCCGCTTTCGTTTATGACAAACATATCACGGCTTTGACCTGACGTAACGATTCGTTCCGTCAGCCTATCTTCATCATCAATATGTTTGCCAAGTGCATCGCGTGTATTAGTGTTGTTTTAAAGCTTTCTTGCTTTGTTTTAAATATCGTGATATAATTATAATAAATCAATAAAAAGAGGAGAGTCGTTATAATGGATTTTTCAGAGAACTCAGTTTTTAAACTAAAGAAAATAGGTATTTCCGATGTTAATCAAAATGTGATTAAATTACTACTGCCCGGCGAAGAAATTGTAAGTGTATATAAAACCGTTCGCGATCAGGTGGTTTTTACAGACAAAAGAATAATTCCAATCAATGTGCAGGGAATAACAGGGGCAAAGCAGGAAATTTTTTCATTGCCTTATTCTAAGATTCTTTATTTTGGTATTCAAACCCCCGCACTTGTAGAATGGAATATTAGAGACGCAGAATTAGCGCTGTTTTTTGCCAATAAAATGAAAGTTGTGTTTGAATTTAAAGGCGATAGTGATATTTTAGAAATTGGCAGAGTGATAAGTCGATATGTATTATAAATGCAAACCTCCCTTTTTTGGGAGGTTTCAGTCTGTCGAAAAACCCAAAATTCAAGCTGAGATTGGGATTAAAAATTTTTCAGCAAAGCAAAACAGAAAAAAGCGAGTAAATGCAGTATAC
>DJET01000028.1 GCA_002431945.1 Ruminococcaceae bacterium UBA5891
TACAAGCTTAAGGATAACCGTGTTTTAAGAGCATATTACGGCGGAAAGCGCATTGATAAATTCCTCGGCAAAACGGAATGTAAGGATTCGCGCTATCCCGAAGAATGGGTTGCCTCTGTAACGAGAGCTAAGAACAACGGGGTATTTAACGGCAACGAGGGTATGAGCTACTGCGAGGACGGTAGGCTATTAGCAGATATTATATCCGCCGCACCTGCCGCTAATTTAGGCAGAAAAAGCTATGAGCGCTTCGGCGGCGAGCTTTCGGTTCTTGTTAAAATACTCGACGCAAACGAGCGCTTGTTTATTCAGTGCCACCCAACGGTTGAAATGGCAAAAAAATATTTTAATTCACAGTTTGGAAAAACGGAATGCTGGATCATTTTAGAGGCGGAGGAAAACGCCTGCGTATATCTCGGCTTTAAAGAGGGCATAAGCGAAGAAAAATGGCGCAGTCTTTTTGAAGCTCAGGACATAGCGGGAATGCTTGAATGTATGCACAGAATTTCGGTAAAACGCGGCGATATAGTTTTTGTTGACGGCGGTATGCCGCATGCTATCGGCGGCGGCTGTATGATGATAGAAG
Source organism: Ruminococcaceae bacterium UBA5891 (assembly GCA_002431945.1). GTDB lineage: Bacteria > Bacillota > Clostridia > Oscillospirales > Acutalibacteraceae > UBA737. The sequence continues at coordinate 587 of DJET01000028.1, forward strand.
CGCAGGAGCCTACGGATCTTATGGTTGTTCCGGAACGCCGTTCAAAAAGCGGAATAGTGCTGGCAGACGAGAGAATGCACTGCGGGCTGGGATTTGACAAAATGTTTGAATGCTTCAATTATAAGGGGTATTCCTATGACGAGCTGTGCGCGGCGTATGTAAAGCATTTTGAACCGATAAACAATGAAATTACCAATGCCGTTGGCAAAGACCTTACCGATAAATTCACGGTTGATTTTCTTAAATTTGATAAAAAAACCGAATTAAAGCTTTACGATTGCTTCAGGGTTGCAATAGTGCTTGAAGGAAAAGGCGTTATTGAAAACAGCGAGCAGAAGGTGGAAATTAAAAAAGGCGATATGATGTTTATATCGGCTGATACACCCGATTTGTCTGTTACCGGCTGCGGAGAGCTTGTTTTGTGTTATTGATAATTCTAACTGAATTTTGTTTTATAACAAAGAGTCATAGCTTGCTAAATGCGGGCTATGACTCTTTTAAATCTTTCATTTCTTTTTGCGGTATTCCGAAGGGGTAAGACCCGTATGCTTTTTAAAAAGCTTGCTGAAGTAAAGCTGATCGGGAATCCCTACCGAATCGGCAATACTTCCGATTTTAATATTAGTGCTTTTTAAAAGGTCCTTGGCAGCAGAAATGCGCACATTAGTCAAATAGGCATACGGCGTCAAGCCGGTAAGCGCTTTAAAAGATCTGATAAAATGATATTTGCTCATAAGGCAGCGCGAGGCAAGATCCTCAATATCAATGTTTTTTTGATAGCATGTGTTAATTGTATTGATTGCCGGAGAAAGCTGTTTGACTATTTGACCGTTAGCTGAGCTATTGTTATGAACCAAGCGGGCGATTTCCGAAAGCAGGTCAAGTAAATAAGAATTGCATTTTATAAATTTATATTCATTTGCCGACTGCATTTCGTTGATTATTTTTAAAAAAATTTGTTCTATAGGCTTTATATTGCTGACCTCGTAAAACCTTTTCTTGTCAAGATTACAGTTGGAAAGTAATTCCTCAGCTCCGTATCCGAGAAAATGTATCCAATATCGCGTAGCTTTGTGGTTTAATCCCGAAAACATTTGCGGTTCGTTCGGTTTATAAATAATAACGGTTCCTTTTTCTGCTTTATAATGCTTGGATGTACCGGCGCTGTCATTGTTATAAACAAAAGAACCTTCCACTATGAAATTTAACATATAATCCGGAGTGCCGTTGTCACGCGAAAAAGTATGCCCCTTAAGCGAATTTGAAACACCGCATGAATGAACATGAATATAATCCCTGTTCAGTATTAAATATTCATCATCATCTGTTTCGTTTGTAAATTGAAAAAGCTTTTCAGACATATCAATTACCCCCTCGGCGGTTAAAATCTTAAATATTGTTGAAAATATTGTACCGATATCAGTATATATTTTTTAAAAATGCTTGTCAACCGTTTTGAAAATTTGTTTTCGACGGCGGAGGGATTATTTAACGTTTGTGATTACCGAGTGACTGTATAACTTAAGGGATTGAAATACATAGTTAGATTTTTTATATTACATAGCAATTATTTTCATATTTTCTAAGCAATTCTTTCTATTTAAAATTCAATGCACATACAGTATAATTATTGTGTAAATTGCCACTAAACCTAATAATAAATTCTGAAAGTTTATGTGAATACATTTAACAGATAAAATTTTAAAAGCGTTATAATGATTTTTTAAATAAAAATATTCTTTTGGAATTTAATGTAAAATAATCAATTTTTTACCTATTATTACGAATGCACGGTGAGGAATAAATTGTTTGGAGGAAAAGCAGTGAAAAGAGCGATAGGATTTGTTTTGGCGGCGGTGCTGACACTACAGGCGGGCGTTCTCGCTTTCGGAGAGGAAACCGCAGCGGTAAATGCCGGGGAAAATGCGGTTGCGGAATATGCTTCGGACGACGGCAGCTTTTCCGCTTATTACAGTAAATACGCGGATTATGAGCGCCCGGAAGAAATACTGACCGTTAAAGCCGCCGCAAATGAAGAATTTGACGGAGAAAAGGGAACGGTTATATCCGAAGGGGATGCCGCAACCTTGAATTTTACGGTCAACAAGAGCGGAGTATATCCTATAGCTTTCAGATATTACAACAGTGACGATTCCGAAAACGATTACATAATTTCCTTTAAAACGGACGGAAAGCTGCCTTATGACGAGGCGGAATATCTCACACTGCACAGAGTTTGGCAGGACGAAGCATCAAGCGAATATGAAAAGGATGAAAACGGAAACGATATAAGACCTTCGCAATTTAATGTTAAAATGTGGACGGAAAGTTACATTGAGGATAACAGGGGGCTTTACGAGCTGCCGTATTTTGTTTTCCTTGAGAAAGGGCAGCACACTTTTGAAATAGCGTCGCAAAACGGCAAATTTATATTAGGCTCGGTTAAATTGGGAACCGATGCAAGTTCACCCAAATATTCCGAATATGCGGCAAATGCGGCCGAATACAACGGCGAGACCGTAATTCTACAGGCGGAAAACAGTTATTTGAAAAGCAATTCCTCGCTTTACCCCACCTACGATAAAACCAATTCGGCAACCGTTCCGCAGGACGCAAGCTGCGTTTTGCTTAATACAATAGGAAAATCCAATTGGAACAGGATAGGCGATTATATTTCGTGGCAGCCACCGATTAAAAGTGCAGGCTGGTACAAAATTGCCGTAAGAGCAAGGCAGAATATAAATCAGGGTATGTATTCTTACCGCACGCTTAAAATAAACGGTAAGGTCCCGTTTGACGAAGCACAAAATATTGCATTTCCGTTTGATTCCGATTGGTATATAAAAACCTTGGGGGATAACGAGCCGTATTTATTTTATCTTGAACCCGGCGATACAATATCACTTACGGTAACAATGGGGCCGATAAGCGAAATACTGCGAAAATTGAATTACTATACCGTAGAATCCAACAGGATCTACCGCGAGGTAATTTCAATAACCGGCACATCGGTTGATATGTACCGCGATTATATGCTTGATTCGCAGCTTCCCGATCTTGAAAAAGAGCTTGCAAGCGTTGCCGAAAATCTTACCAAAATTTCAAAGGATTTTGAAAGGATAACCGGAACAAAAGGCTCGCAGGCTTCAATAATTGATTATGTAATAAACATTTTCAATGACTTTTCAAAGGACTGTAACGAAATACCCGGCCGTTTAAGCGCGTTTCAGGGAGCGCTCGGAAATTTAGGCAGTCTTATCAGTACCCTGGCGCAGCAGCCGTTAGAGCTTGATTATTTTGTTTTTGCGGGTGAGAACGCCGATATTCCGAAAGCAAATAATAATTGGTTTACTCAAACATTTTTTTCACTCAAATCCTTCGCAGCTTCTTTTTCAAACGATTATGATATCGGCGGAAAAAAGGAAAGCGAAATTATAAATGTCTGGGCTTCGGTAGGGCGCGATCAGGCTAAGATAATAAACAATCTTATCCGAAACGATTTTACACCGAAATATAAAACAAAAATAAATTTCAGCATAGTGGATTCCGGAGTTCTTATAAAGGCAAGTCTTGCGGGCAAGGGACCCGATGTATCGCTGCTTGCAGGTGTTCCGCTTGAATTGGCGGCAAGAGGCGCGCTGGTCTCGCTTTCCGATTATGATATTGATTCCTTAAAGGGCGAATTCAACGATAGCCTGTGGGAGGCTATGAGCTATAACGGAAAGATTTACGCATTGCCCGAAACCCTTACATTCTATGCTATGTTTTACCGTAAGGATATTTTTGAGCAGTACGGTCTGAGTGTTCCGAACACCTGGGATGATTTTTATAAGGTGATAGAGGAACTGCAGAAAAACAATCTTACCATAGGTATTCCGGAAATGGATAAAACCAATTACGGCGTTTCACAGGGTATATCTATTTTTAATATGTTTCTTCTGCAAAAGGGCGGCACATATTACAATGAAGCCCGTAATAAGGCACTGTTTAATACTGAAAGCGCTTTTGAAGCTTTTGAGGAATGGGTAGATCTTCACAAGCTTTACAGCAATAACAGGGAATTTGATTTTTACAGTCGTTTCCGCACGGGTGAAATGCCGCTTTCAATTCAGCTTTACTCAGCATATGATCAGATTTCCTCCGCCGCGCCCGAAATTCAGGGACTATGGGCAATGGCGCCTATTCCCGGAACAGCCAAGCCCGACGGAACCGTTGATAAAACCCAGGCGGGAAATGTTACGGGCTGTTATATGCTTAAAAGCGCCGTTAAAAAAGGGATTGATAAAAAGGCGTTTGAGTTTATGCGTTGGTGGGTAGGCTCTGAAACGCAGACAAAATACGGTAAGGAGCTTGAGGCAACATTAGGCGTTGCCGCAAGATATACTCCGGCAAATACGGTGGCGCTTAATAATCTCGGGTGGTCGGTCGCGGAAAAAGGCGTTTTGAACGAATCGCTTAAATATGTTATAACCCTTCCGCAGATTCCCGGTAACTATTTAATGCAGCGTTCTTTAACAACCGCCTTCCGTTCGGCTGTAGAGGGAAAGAACAGGGCAAGACGCGCGCTTACCATAGCGAATAAAGAAATAAATGATGAGCTTACAAGAAAACGGGCGGAGTTCGGGCTTGACAAGGAGGAAAAATAAGGCGATGAAGAAAAATAAAAATAAAAAAACGCTTAATAAAAATGCGCCGTTTGTAGTCCTTGTTGCGCCTTTTACAATCTTCTTTGTTGTGTTTACGGTTATTCCCATACTTTCGGCACTTGCTTTGAGCTTTACGGATTATAACCTGCTGCAAATAAATAACTTTGTGGGCTTTAAAAATTATACGCGGTTGCTTTTGGATGATTCCGTGTTTTTGATCGCCTTTAAAAACACAATGATACAGGCGCTTATAACAGGACCTATCGGTTTTATATTAAGCTTTGTTATAGCCTGGCTCATCAACGAGCTCGGCAGAACCACAAGAAGCATTGTAACGCTTATAGTATACAGCCCTGCGCTTGCGGGAAATATTTTTTTCATATGGCAATACATATTTTCAAGCGATTCCCGCGGCTTTATAAACAATATACTTATTCAGCTCGGCGTTATAAAGGACCCGATATATTGGCTTACCGATGAAAAGTATAATTTCATTATTGTTATGATAGTTTCTGTTTGGATGGGCTTCGGAACAGGCTTTCTTTCGTTTGTTGCGGGCTTTAAATCGCTCGATAAATCCTTTTTTGAGGCGGCGGCGGTTGACGGACTTAAAAACCGCTGGCAGGAGCTTTATTACGTTACATTCCCGCAAATGGGACCGCAGCTTATGTTTGGCGCGGTAATGTCGATATCCTCGGCTTTTGCGGTGGGAACGGTAAACCAAAACCTTACCGGTTTTCCAAGCTCAAATTATTCTACGCATACAATATTACTGCATATGACCGACTATGCAAACAACCGTTATGAAATGGGTTATGCCTCGGCGGTTGCGGTTGTGCTGTTTATTCTTATGGTGTTGTTTAAGGCAATAGTAAATAAGGTATTGAAAAAATTCAACGGATAGGGGACGGAAATATGAGCAAGCTTTTTCGCAAAATTAAAATATATATCCGTTCTCATAAAACGGTTAGACTTTCAAGATCAAAAGCCGGAGATATAGGCGTATTTATTTTCCTGCTTTTAATATGCGCGTTTATGATCTTACCGATGCTTTATTCGGTAATACAGGCATTTAAACCGCTTGACGAGCTGTTTTTATATCCTCCGCGTTTTTTCGTGCGCAACCCTACAACGCAGAACTTCTCCGATGTTTTTTATCTTACCGAAAGTCTTGAGGTTCCGTTTCTGCGGTATGTTTTCAACAGCGTTTTTATTACTGTTGCGGGAACGGCAATCTACATAATTCTGGCGTCGGCTGCAGGATATGCGCTCGGAAAAGGCACTTTCAAGGGTAAAGGCGCGCTTTCCGCACTTGTTGTGTGGGCGCTGCTTTTCAGACCCGAGGTTACGGCAATTCCGCAGTATGTTATAGTTTCAAAGCTCGGAATGGTCAATACCTACTGGGCCCTTATATTGCCGGCGCTTGCAAGCACAATGGGCGTATTTCTTATAAGGCAGTTTGTTGTTGTTGCAATCCCCGACGCTACGCTTGAGGCGGCAAGAATTGACGGGGCAAGCGAATACAGAATTTTCTTTAAAATTGTTATGCCGGGAATTAAACCCGCTTTAATGACGGCGATAATATTCACATTTCAGTCCTTATGGAATTCGGCAAGCGGAACGCAGTTTATATTCAGCGAGAAATTAAAGGGGCTTCCGAATGTTTTATCAACCATTGTTGCGGGCGGTATTGCAAGAGCGGGAGCGGCGTCTGCGGTAAGCGTTATTTTAATGGTTCCGCCTATAATCGTATTCCTTATTTCGCAAAGCTCGGTTATGGAAACAATGACGCATTCGGGTCTTAAATAGGAGCAGAGTTATGAACAAATTAAAATTTTTAATAAGCGTTGTAGCCTGCGTCGCTGTTTTGACCTGCACGGTAAGCGCCGCAAAAATCAATTCAACGCCGTATCTGGGTTATGAATTCAATAATGAGGATAAATCGGTTCCGGCACCTGTGGGATTTGAGCTTCAGTCGGCGGCATACGACCGTGATATGCGGTTTGAAAAGGATTTGGGCGCGGCAAAATCAATTTATTACTGCGGCAACAATACTGAAAATCAGTATACGCTGTTTTTAACCGACAGGTATGTTATAAAGGCGGATACTTCCTATAATGTCGTGGCATATTACGGAATTGACGGGTGCGGCAGTTTTGAGAGCATAGCAATGAACCCGATAAACGGCTATATATTCGCGTCGGTCGGTGGAAATGTGCTGATATACAACACTAACGGTAAATTTATAAAATCGGTAACCGCCGCGCAGGCGGGCAGCGGATTTTATGCGCGAGGTATAGTTAATACCGGATATGATGAAGAAAATACCTTTGCTGTTTTAAGCGGAAAAAGCATTGTATTTTTGGACGGAGAAGGCAATATTTCGGAAACGGTAATGCTTGATGCAGAGCCTGTTGATATTTACTACAGTGCGGCGGCGGAAGCGCTTTACCTATTAACGGCTGATTCCGTTATAGATAATACAAATGAAACGATTTATAAAACCGGAATGAATTTTTCGGGCAAGGCACGTTTCGTTTCGGATACAACGGGCGATAATTTTTATATTGCGGACGGCGGAGCTGTTTTCCGCGTCGGTGCATCCGATGAGGCTGCGGAAAGGCTTGCGGTTTCGGGAAATGTATGCGGAATAGCCTATAATGCCGAAACGGATAAACCGGCAGTACTGTCGGCAGACGGCGCGCTGCATATTGCGGAATATAACGGAAACGAGCTTGTAAAAGAGGTAAAGGACTACGCCGTTTCATTTAATAACCCGGCGGATATACTTTACGACGGTAGGGAATTTATTTATATTCTTGACAGCGGCAACGGCCGTGTGATTAAAACCGATTCCGCAATTTCCGTTATTAAGGATGTTTACGAAAGCTTTACAGACGGCAAAGAAAAGCTTGATATAACAGGCGCTCAGGGCTTTTGGATAGACGGCGGAAGACTGATAATTGCCGATACCGAACACGAACGGGTTCTGGTTTCGGACTTTGCGGGTAATGTAAGTAAAATAATTTTAAAGCCTACGGAGTTAAAGGGACTTAAAGCGCCGTTCAGAGCGAGCAAGGTTCTGACCGACAGAAACGGCAGACTTTATGTTATTGCGGAATCTGTAAATATGGGTGCGTTTGTATTTACGAAGGATTATAAATATGAGCATTTCTTCGGTAGCAATAGCGTTCTTACCACAGCCGAAGCAATTTACAATTATATTCGCAAGCTGTTTTTAAATAAGAGTCAGAAATCCGCCCTGCAAAGCAATACCCCGATTACGCTTTCTAATTTTGATGTTGATGATAACGATTTTATTTATGTTGTAACAAAGACCGATCAAAAGCTTGTAAACAGTAATTTCAGCAGTACCTTAAGGAAAATAAACTATATCGGCTCGGATATTCTGGGCGATGATGAAAACAAGCTTAAATTCGGTGATCTTGAGTGGGACAGAGAGAAGAAGGTTACAAATACATCATTTATAGACGTTGATGTGTCACCTGAGGGCTGGATAACCGCGCTTGACGGAATACGCGGCAAGGTATTCCAGTATTCGCCGGAGGGTGAATTGATTGCGGTGTTCGGCGGTACGGGCACACAGTACGGATTTGTGAATTCCCCCACAGCGCTTGAAACCGTGGGTGAGAATATATATGTTATAGATTCTTATTATAAATGCGTTAATATTTACAAGCCTACGGATTATGTTGCGGCGCTACACGACGCTTTTTCGGATATGGATACTACCGACCTTGACGCAACCGTGGCAAAGTGGAATAAGGTTTTAAGTATGAATTCCAATAACTCGTATGCTTATTACGGTCTCGGTGTTGCATATGAAAACGCAGGAGAATACGAAAAGGCAATGGAAAACTTTAAAATTGCCAATGCCAAGGAGCAATATTCAAAGGCTTACAAGGAGTATCGCAAAACCTATTTAGACGAGCATTTAATAATGATTATTGCCGTTATAGCGGCGGCGGTCATAATAATTGCTTTTGCAGCTAAAAAGCTTTCGGCGGCGTTTGTTGTTCCCGAAAATGGGGTGTATGCTCCGATTGAAAGCAAGGCTGGTATGCCGCTTTATGTGCTGCTGCACCCGGCTGACGGTTTTGCACAGTTCAGAGCACGCGGGGTAAATTCAACACTCATAGCAATAGGTATAGCGATTGCGCTGTTTTTTATAAAAATTTTGGAGTACTTTAAGCAGGGCTTTATTTTCAACAGTAATAAGCCCGTAAATTACAGCCTTGTTTCAACCCTTTTCGGAACGGTGGTAATATATGCGCTTTTTGTTATTTCCAATCTTGCTATTGCCTCATTCCTTGACGGAAAAGGAAATTTAAAGCAAATTGCCGCGTTAACCTCTTATTCGCTTATACCGTTGCTTACGGCAATGCTTATAAATATAGGTCTTTCAAATATTCTTGCACTTGATGAAGAAATATTTATGAGCATAATTCTTGTTATCGGCGTTCTTTGGAGCGCTGTGCTTATTATAGTAGGCTCGGTTGAGGTTCACGAATATTCTTTCGGCAAAACCTTGCTTTCACTATTACTTACCGTAATTGCAATGCTCATATTCATTGTTTTGGGCGTTTTGCTTTTCAGCCTGGTTAAAGAGCTTATCAGCTTTGTTAAATCGGTTGTTTATGAAATCAGTCTGCGTTAGCCGCAGTAAACAGGAGGACTACGAATGAAAGCTTTCAGGCTTGTTTCCGCCGTATTGGCCGCCGTTATTATAACGGCAGCGCTGCCCGTAGGACCGGGCGCACGGGCGGAAACCGTGAGCAGTGAAACAGAAATAACAGAGAACGAGAGCTTGCAACTTTCTGTTTTCGGGAACGGCGAGTTAACTTTGAGCAGTAAGCAGAGCGGCGAGACCGTTAAAAGCCGACTTGATTACGCAAAGAACGACAGCCACAGTTCGGGACTTGTTAAAAAAATGATGAGCTCCGAACTGGTTATTGATTATTACAGCGAAAAGGATATTCTCACATCCTCCGTAAGCACAAAGGGATATAGTGACGAAGCGGAGGTTACGGTCAAAAAAGAAAACGACGCGATCCGCGCAAGCTATAATTTTGCAGAGCTTTCGATCTCATTCGATGTGGTTTATACTCTCGGCAAAGACTATTTATCGGCAAGCATTGATTTTAAGTCAATTAAAGAAACCGGTGATTTAAAGCTGCTGCAAATCACCCTGCTGCCTGCACTTTTTGCCGGAACGGGTGATGATAACGGTTACATATTTGTTCCTGACGGCAGCGGCGCGCTGATAAATTTCAACAATAATTCCATAAAGGCTTATAATGCGGATGTGTACGGTACAGAGGCTTCAAAAGATAATAATATGAAAACCTCATATGACCGCAGCATACGCATGCCGGTATACGGAATGGTGAAAAACGGGAGCGGTATGTTTGCGATTATTGAAAGCGGAGACGCAGTGGCAAGCATATCGGCAGCCTCAGCTAATACGGAAAGTTATTACAATTATGTCAATGCGACCGCAAATATCCGCTGCACATATGAAAAGGCTATGTTTACCGCTAATGATAAGACAAACCAAACGGTCTTTGCGGCGGTAAAGCAAACCGACGGGGCGGAAGCATTTACAGTAAGGTTTTATTTGCTCGGTAAGGGCGCGGATTATGTGGAAATGGCTAAGGTTTACCGAAATTACCTTACAAACGAAGAAAGACTTGAAAAACAGAAGACTTCGGCAGAGCTTAATGTTGAGCTTATCGGCGCAATAGATGTAAAAGCCAACTTTTTGGGATTTTCCTATTATAAATCAAAGGCGCTTACCGAGTATTCCGAGGCATTGAATATAGTTAAAGAGTTAAAGAAAGACGGAATAGAAAACATAGCTATAAGGTATCTCGGATGGTCAAATAACGGAATGACTAACGCAGCGGTTATGAAAAAAGTTAAGGCTTCGGGGGTGCTCGGTGGCAAAAAAGACCTGCGTTTACTTAACGACTACCTGAACGACGAAGGCGTACCGATTTATTATGATATAGATATGCTGAAATTTTACAAGGGTGCAAAGAAATATAAGGTTTCCTCGCCGTTTAATGACAGAATTTCGTTTTCAAGATATTTGCGCTCTGTTTATGCAAAGGATATTTCAAAGCGCAGCTGGTATCTGCTTTCGGCAAAATATTTGGAAAGCAACTATTCGGCGTTAGAGAAAAGCCTTAAAAGGCTTGATATGGAAAGCTACTCTTTAGCCTCGGTTACAAGCAGCATTTATTCCGATTTTAACAGTAAGGATACGGTAACCCGTTCGGAAATGCTTAACAGTGCGGCGGCGGTGCTTAAGGCTGCCGGTAAAACCGCGGGGGAAACCGCAAATTCATATGCGCTGCCTTATTTGAACAAAATATTTTCCGCACCGATGTATTCAAGCGGTTACCTGATTTTAGATAAGGAAATACCGTTTTATGAAATAACGCTTCACGGAATGATAGATCTTACGGGCGAATCGCAATTTGTTTCAAACGACCGCAGCGTAAATTATCTTAAAACCGTTGAGACAGGCTCGCAGCTTATGTATACGGGTATGGCGGCTGACTCATCTGAAATAGTGGATACGGATTACGATTATCTTTACGGAACAAGCTTTTCACTTTGGAAAGACGACGCTGTTTCAAAATATAAAGAGTATTATCCGCTGTTAAAAGAAATTTCGGATTCACTGATTGTTTCACACAGGGAGCTACAGGATAATGTGTTTGAAACAGGCTATGAAAACGGGATAAGGGTAATTGTGAATTATAATTCGCAGGATGTGCAGGCAGACGGAATAAAAATACCGGCATACGGTTTTGCAAGAAGGTGACGCTATGAAAAAATTTAGAGATTTAAAGCTGAATACACGAACCTCGCTCACGGCGCACGCCTTTTTGATTCCGTTTTATATCGGTATAATAGTTTTTTTCTTGGTGCCGCTTGTAAATTCGCTTATTATGAGCTTTTCAAATGTAATTGTAACGGATAACGGGTATAAATACGATTTTATTAAATTCCAAAATTATACGTATGCCTTTAACAAAGACCCCTCCTTCGGAACCAATTTGGTGCAGTCTATCGGTGAAATGCTTTGGAAGGTGCCTACCGTCAATGTGTTCGCGATTTTTCTGGCGCTTATAGCAAACGGGAAATATAAAGGACGCACCTTTGTGCGCGCGGTGTTCTTTCTTCCGCTTATATTTGCCTCAGGTGTGGCGTTTGATTGTATCAATTCCGATTATGTTGCACAGAATATTATGTCCGGCAGCGATATGTCGGGCGGAACGGTTTCCAATACCAATGCGCTTGAAAACCTGCTTATTGCTTCGGGTATAGGCAGTCAGATCGTAAGTTTGGTAACCAAAATAACCGACAGTATATTTTCCATGGCATGGTCCTCTGGCGTACCTATGATACTGTATCTCGCAGGTCTTCAGTCAATATCACCGTCATTATATGAGGCGTCACAGATAGAGGGAGCATCAACCTGGGATAACTTTTGGAAAATAACGCTGCCTATGCTTAACCCCATAATGGTTATTTGCTTTGTCTACGCGATAGTTGATAACTTTACAGCCGCGTCAAATGCGGTTATGAAACAAATATCGTCGGTTTCCGCGCAGGGTGTTAATAACTTCGGAATGTCATCTGCGTTTTCGTGGGTATATACCGTTTTGGTGCTTATAATTATTCTTATCGCCATAAGGCTTTTGTCCGGCGGCAGAGAAAGGGGGAGAAGGTAATTGTTCAAAAAGAATGAACCGATAAAAAGGGATTCGCTTGCAGTGTATCACGCAAAGAAAAGAGCCGTCAGCATTTCTATGCGATTGTTTCGGCTTTGTATGATAATTACAATGTCCTATCTTTTTATGTTCCCTCTTTACTATATGCTTGTGGTTTCGTTTCAAAGACCCGACCTTGCGGTAGATCCCACAAGCGTGTATGTTCCGAAAGCGTTTTCAACCGAAGCGTATAAAATAGCTTTTAAACAGCTTGACTATAAAAACAGCGCGCTGCTAAGCCTTATAATTTCGGTATTCTCTACCGCATTAACGGCAATTTCGTGCTCGCTTACGGGCTATGCCTTTGCCCGATTTGAGTTTAAAGGTAAGAAAATTGCGTTCCTGTTTGTTATGCTGCTTATAGTTATACCGCCTCAGCAAATAATTGTTCCGCAGTACCTTATGTATAAATCGTTCAATTTCGGCGGACTGCTTTCCCTGTTTGGGGTTGAGCTGAATTTGCTTAACACACCGTTTGTATTTGTTTTACCGTCAATGTTTGCGGTGGGGCTTAAAGCGGGAATTTTCATTTTCATATTCAGACAATTCTTTTTAGGGCAGCCGCGCGAGCTTGAAGAAGCTGCAAAAATAGACGGCTGCGGGGCGCTGCAAACCTTTATAAAGGTAATGGCTCCGCTTGCAAAGCCGGCGTTTGTGGTTGTAATAATGCTTTGCATTATATGGCACTGGAATGATTACTATTCTTCCTCAATGTTTTTTATAGATAAGATTAAGCCTGTTATGGTATGCCTTGAAAGGCTAAGGCAGAACATAGTTGAAATGGGTACGCTGCCGGGGCTTCCCAAGGGCAACTACACACCGGTAATATTGAGAATGTATTTGCAGGCGGGCGTAGTTCTCACAATCACACCACCTTTATTCCTGTATGTGTTTATGCAAAAGCAGTTTGTTGAAAGCATAGACCGTACCGGAATTGTTGGATAAATAATTTGAAAGGAAAAATAAAGATGAAACTTAAAAGAAACATTTCAGCATTATTTTTAGCATTGGCAATGCTCCTTTCCGTTTGCGGCTGCGGCGGCGGAAAAACCGAAAGCGAGTACACCGAATTTCAAAGCGGAGCCGCGTCATCGGGCAGCACAGACAACAGCGCGGCCGGCGGTTCCTCTGCTGACGGCAAGACTTCAAACGTTCAAAGCGGCAACAAAGGGGGTACAACCTCAGGCGGAACTTATCAAAAGCCAAATAAGGGTTCAAATACTGCAACCGACAGCAGCGGCAACAAGGTTGAGCTTGCAAACCCGGTTTACATTGCCGAAGGCACAAAGGCTATGGATGAAGGACTTGATTTCGGCGGTAAAACCTTTACAATGGCAAAGCGTAACGATACAGCTTATACTGCGGCGAGCTTTACAAGGCTTGTTTCGGCGTTTGAAAAGAAGTATAACTGCAAAATAAAGACAGTTGAAGTGGAATTTAATAATTATCCAACTTTAATTGCAAATGCACAGGCGTCCGGTACGCCGTATGATATTATTTTCTGCCACGGCTCAATGTTCCCAACCCTTCCTATGTCGGGCGTTGTTAACGATTTAAGTACATATTTATCAACTGCGGATTACGATACCGGTAAAGGCGGAATTGATATTGCAAAGTCTTCTTACTTTGTAATTGATAATAAGCTTTACGGCGTTGTGGGCGGAAGCGACGCGGTTTATCCTATGGTAATTTATTATAATAAACAGCTCTTTACCAAGAGCGGGCTTGAAGATCCGTATGAGCTTTACAAGGCGGGCAAATGGACCTGGAGTAAATTCAGAGAGCAGGGCAAAAAGGTTACCGACGCTGCAAATAAGGTTTATTACGGCGATACCAGTTTCTTTGATAAGGGCGTTGTTCAGTCACTGGGCGTTTCGCTGCTCACCTGGAAAAATAATAAGGCGGTTGTAAACCTTGAAAACACAAGAGTTATAAAGGGCTATCAAATGGTTTACGATTTCTTTAACAAGAGCAAAATCTGCTCAAACGATTTTTCTGCTTCGGAGCGCGTTCAGTTCGCGGACGGTCTTGCATACTGCTCTGTTCAGGAAACACAGAAATACTCGGTTTACTGTGAAGCGGCCGCTCAGTCTCCGGCGTTTAACAGAAATGCCGCAAACGTAGGTGTGGTTCCGCTTCCGCAGGATACCGCTTCGGCAAAGGCGGGCTATCCCTGCGGCTGGTACGGCGCGGTTATGTCGGGTGCAGGCTCATCCGATCCGAGAGTGGCGGTTGCATTTGCAAAATTCTGGTCAACCTACACCGATCCGGTTGCCGATAAATATGAGCTTAACAGCGAGCAAAAAGCCCTTGTAAAGAAGCTTACAAGCGGAAAAATTGCGAACCTGCACGGCTCATATACAGGCAGCGACGGCATAAACACCACAACAATTGTGGATTTCCGTATCGGACTTGACGTTGCAAAGGGTAACGATGTTACAAGCACTATAAACAGCCACCTTTCAGAAGTAAATGCCGCTATCGAATATGTAATTAGCAAGAAAAAATAATTCAGCCGATTGCGGAAAGGAGAATTTATGAAAAACAAAAAATGGCAGATACCGCTGACGGTTATCTCAGGAGTTCTTATAATTACTCTTGCATTTTCAATTTTTCAAATTGTCGGTTTATCGGGAAATAAGAATGTCAAAAAGAAGGTAATCAAGCATACAAATCTTGAATATGCAGATAAGGATTTCGACGACTTTTTAGATGATGTTATTGATGATTTCGATGATAATTGGTCGGACGATAACGGCTTCGACGATTCCGACATCGGATTTGACGACGACGATGACGGTGAAGATCCCGCCGATAACAGCTCATCGGAAATAACCGACGATATGAACTGGGATGACGATGATGATGACAACAGCGGCGGAGACGACGACGGGGATCTTACAAAATTTGTTTCCCCCATTCAAAAGGACGGTACCGCCGCCGCAAATGCGGCGGTACGCAATATAAACATTACTACCGCCAAAACCGTATATAAGGACTTCTGGAGTCTCGGCGGCAACTGGTTCCCTATGCTGCTTTCGAATGTTGGTATATCTGTAGGTTATAATTCGGTTGCGTGGGAATTTGAACGTCAAAAGATAATCAACTCGCGCACCGCTTACACCAGAACACTGGTGAATATGGATGTTATTATAACCAATACAGAGAGTAATCCTAAAAGGGCTGACTATCAGAACAATAAGGATTATATCAACTATATGAGCGGCGTATATGATTTTGAAAACGATCAGGCAGAATCATTTTGGAAAACATTTGATATGTTCAAAAAATCGGGCACGCTTGTTATGCTCAATACCGGCTGGAAAACTCCC
The DNA here is from genome assembly GCA_002431945.1 of Ruminococcaceae bacterium UBA5891. GTDB lineage: Bacteria > Bacillota > Clostridia > Oscillospirales > Acutalibacteraceae > UBA737. The sequence continues at coordinate 16,370 of DJET01000028.1, forward strand.
GATAGAATTCAAAGCTGGTATCCTGCAAGAAGCGACGATGCGGCAAACTCCGCTCCATATGATATAAAGGCGTTTGTTAAGGCAAATATCGCCTGGCTTTTAGAGTGCAAAAACAGAGGCTACGATATGGTGAAATACATTTACTTCGGCAACGAGGTAAACTGGGGCGGAGATTTCAGAACTCACGAGGACTCCATTAAATATCATACCGTTCTTGTAACCGCAATGACAAAGGCAATTGAGTATGCTCAGAAAAACAGCGTTACCTATAAGTGTATTGATAAAAACGGGCAGACACAGACGAGAAGCGGCAAGCTTAACAGTGATATTCAAATGATAGCGTCCGATTTTGCTCCTAACAGCGCAAAGCTCGTTGAATGGGCGCAAACCCTTAATAAAAGTCTTGAAACAACTCTCGGTAATTCAAGACCGACCGAGCATTCGGTGCACAGATATTACGATAAGCGTAACGCCAAAAAAGGCAATGTTTACGATTACCGCGATTATGACAGTACATATACTATTCTTAATTATTTGCGCGAAAGAATGGGCAGACCGTTTATAAATGAGTTTTTTGCCTCACCTGCCCTTTGCGACAGCGATCTGATTTTAAGCAGAGAGCATTATTTGGCTGCCGGGGATTGGGATACTTCGTATACCTCATATTTCATTGCCGCGGCAAATACCGGTGCTCACGGTCTTGCAAACTGGCAATACGGCAGCAGTCTTTACGGTTCACGTTTTCTTGAAAGCAACTTTGCCGACGGTATGGGCTCGCTTTACAGTGTAGGAAATACAGCCTCAGATTATAAGGTGACAACCAACTATCGCTTGGCGGCACTTTTGCAGCGGTATGTTCCGGCTCACTCCGATGTGCTTATGAACACATGGGAGGGCGACGACCTTCGTGTTTCTTCATTTAAGCTTGAGGACGGTAATTACACATTTGTTGTTGAGGCAAAGAAAACCGACGCGGCGCGCACAATCAACCTAAAGCTTGATAAAGCGGTAGGCAAGCTTTACAGATACCACTTTGTTGAATCTTTAAGCGATACGGATAACCGTAAGCTTCAGGGTACGCTCATCCGTTCCGATAAGAGCTTTGCTTCGGCTGCAAGCATAACCGATACGATAGACGGCGAATACGGCGTTTATGTTTATTCAACAAAGGCGCCCGTAAAGCAGGTAGAGCTTGATAAGGGCGTTGAAACCATAAAGAAGACCGATACCATTGATATAAGCGCCAAGCTGCTTGACTGCGGAAATAACTCGAATATTAAATGGGAAATAAGCGCGGCAAGCAAAAAGAACGGAAAATCGCTTGCGGAAAAGGATCTTATGGGCGACGCTAAAACCAAGGGCAGTATTTCGGCGGTAGGTCTTACCTGCAGATATACACCCGGCGCTAACGCCGCAAGCGGCGACAGCATTGCAATACGCGCAACCCTGCTTAATGCTGACGGAACCGAATCGGATACCTATTCCGTTGCGGTAATATTTATTGAATAGGAGGGCGGAAAGTGAAGATTACAAACAAACAAAGAATTTTTTCAATATTGTTATCGGTGCTTCTGCTTTTATCCGCTTTGAATATTGTTATACCGACAATTGCCGAGGGCGGCACGGCAGGCCCGATAACAAAGGTTGATATGAACCTTTGGAGCAGTATAACACTTACGGACCATGTCGGCACGGCGGGCAATAATTTAAAGGACCAGTTATGCGATGTACGGTTTGTTGAGAATAATCAGCTTACCGAGGTTAAAAGCAATTACAGCGATTGGCTGGCCGGATACCTGTTTAATTCAAACGTAACCGACCGTGATGTTTTGCTTCAGGCGGACGGAACAACGCTTACTGCCGATTCCTCTGCAAACCAAACGGCTAATTACTGGCGGCTGTTATTTAAAATTGACGGTGCGCTTAATAATCCTAAGCAGTTTGTTTTCGGTTTTCATAAAACAAACAATGACTTCAAGGCGACTCACTATGCGGTTTTCGCTTCTGAAAAATACGAAAATCTTGAAAACAGCAAAATAATTGATATAAACGACGCGTCCGGCAGAAAGGGCGACTTAATTAAAATCGACGGCCTTAACCTTAATAATATAGGCTATGTCGAAATAAGAATTTACAATACGGGCAGCGAAAATTGGACACAGCACATAACGGAGTTGGGAATTTTCGGCGGAACGGTTGTAAAGGATAATGTAATAACCGAGCATACCGCGTTAAGTAAAAACCCCGATGTTAATTTAAGCGAAAACCGACTTGCCGGTTCTGAAATTAAGGGCGGCTTTTATTCGGGCGATGCGCTTATAAAGGACTGCGGTCTGGACGCCTCGGACGCTCTGGCTTTCTTTGACGGTGTTCTATCGGATAATTACAGCACAGGCTGGAATGTCGGTAAAAAATATACCGTCGGCTATTCAAACGATATATTCCAAACCGAAAATTATTATCAGATTCAGATTGAATTGAGCGGACAGCTTAAGTCCCCTGACCGATTTGTTCTTATAGGACGAAAAGACGGACAGTTTATGTCAAAGCATTATGCCGTGTTCGCTTCGGATGATTTAAGCAATCTTTACAGCAACGATAATAAGATCATCGAAATATTCGACAGCACCGAGAGGGCGGGCGATGAAATAGCTCTTTCGGGATTTGATAAAACCGTAAGCTATGTGGGGATACGCTTTTATCACCGCGGATATACCTTTGACGCCGAACAGGGCAACACATTGCAGTTTATAAACGAAATAGGTCTTTACGGCGGGGAGCTTGTTAAAGACCCCGATACAAGCACAAAGCATACGGTTTTAACAAGTAAGGACCAGGTAAATCTGCCTGCCGAAAACCTGCTTGCAGATAAGACCGTTTCAGGCGGATTTTATGCCGATAACAGCAAAACCTCTGAGTTTACAAATATATATCCCGAATTTTTCGACGGCTTGCTTGACAGCAATGTGGCTTTAGGCGCATGGCACAGCAAGGCGGGCGTCTGCCTGATTTCCGAGGCTTCAAACGATACGGAACAAACCGCAAACTATTGGCAGCTTGAGCTGGCGCTCGGCGGAACGCTTAATAATCCCGATAAATTTATTATGGTGTTCCATAATTCAAGCCTTTCGCTTATGTCGAAGCATTATGCCGTTTTTGCTTCAAGCAATTTGAACGACCTATATAAGGAAAGCTCTAAAATAATTGAAATTAAAGACAACACCGCACGAATCGGCGACGAGGTTGACTTAACTGCGCTTGACGGAAATTTGAGCAATATACGCTATATAAGCATTCGCTTCTACCACCGCGGCTATACAATTGAAAGCACCGGCTGCACTATGCAGCATTTGGTTGAGGTGGGCGTATACGGCGGAGAGTTTACCGTAGATAAGGTTGACGTTAAGCTTTACAGCTCAAAAAGCCAGTATTCGGAGGAACAGCTTAAAAACGATATTGCCGCAATCGGCAAAAACCTTATAAGCGGTCAGGTACCCTATCAGCAGCGAGTTAACGGACTTGTTGTAAACGATACCGGAAATTACAAATTACTTACCGACGGCGCTTTTGATAAGCATATGAATATTGGGGCTTACACAGGGCAGAGGGACGGTCAATTTGATATGATTTATCGGCTCGACAGTAATCCCGATGCAATAAAGCAGATAAAGAAATTTGTTATGCGTGCTATTTCCGATGATAACCAGTGGGCAAGACAGTGGGACACCGGAAAATATGAGGTGTACGCTTCTGTAAGTATAACCACGCTTTTTAACAGCGAGCATATGATATATTCATATGATTACGAGCGCGACGGCAAATACCCCTGCCAGACGGCAGCATTTAAGGAAACGATTTACGCCCGCTATGTTGCGGTAAGGATTATTGATCCGGTAACCGATTCGGACAATCTGGGTTATACATATCCCAGAATCACGGAAATAGCGGTTTTAGGTACCGACGCCGATATTCCCGATGAGGAAACCGAGCTTTCAAAGCATATGCCGGTAGATGTGTATGTTACCGATAATGCAGGCAAACGCACACAGATCACAAATCAGATAACTCCTGAAATGCTGAACCGCCTTACCGACAACGATTCTTCTACGGATATTGATTTTACGGTAAACGGTGATACGCTTGATATAGTTTATAATCTCTGCAAGGATTATGACTTAACAAAGGTAACGGTAAACCGTGCGGGCAGCTTTAAATACACGGTTTACGCAGCCCAGAACCTTTCGGAGCTTTGGAGTGAAAACGCCAAGCTTTCAAACGGTGATTTCACCGGAAAGACCAAGGCGCGGTATGTAAGAATATCGGTGGATAAGGGACAGGGCAAAAAGCTCACGTTTAAGGATATTTCCGTAATTGGGCTTACCAATCCCCTTATTGAAAGATACGAGCATATAAGCTATTCGTTCGGAACGAATAATCTTAAAGTGTTTGAAAAACCGGTAAACGATAACAATGTTGATTCAATCAAATATGTTTCGAGCGCATACAGTAACCTGTTTGACAGCTCAACAGGCGCCGAGAGCCTTGTTGCCGGCGGCGTTAAGGGCAAAAGCACACTTAATATGCTTGTATATCTTTCACAGCTGCAAAGCATAGAAAACGTTTCTGTTTACTTTGCGCCGCACCTTTTAAGGTATCTGCCCACCAAAACAAGAATTTATGTTTCCGACAGCTACGAGGGCATAATGGACTTTACAAAGGCGCCGGTAATAGAATTTAACGGTTTGCCGGAAAGCGGTAAATTCCAGCTTTCAACCATTCCCACGCTTGCAAGATATGTTCGCATAGAATTTGTAAGCAATATTTACGGCGACGATATTAAGGATGTGAACGGCGAAAAGCTTGACGATCCGTTTGTTACCGAAAATATGAGTTTTGCGGTTACCGAAATAGATATTGAGGGCGTAACCGTAACGGGTACCGGAACAGAGGACGGCGTTTTAACCTCCTTCTCAGACAGCAAGAGCGGTATCAGCTGGGATGTAAAGTCGCTTGACAGCGGAGATATAGTAGACGACTTTTACACCTCAAAGCTGACGGTAACAAAGGCCACCAACGCTCAAAAGGCTTCGCTTTATAAATCTCCTTATTATAAGGTGATAGGCGACAGCGCTTACAGTATTGAATTTTACGATTTTTCGGGCAATAAGGTAACCGATATAAAGAACCGTGAAATTACAATAAAAATTCCCGTAACGGAGGAAAAGCTTAACGGTCTTTCAATGATAGCGGACGCAACCGATCAAAGCAAGCTGGAGCTTTGCAAAACCGACGACAGCAAGGGTGAAACCAGCTATGTTACCTATACGGCAAACTATGATTCGGGCTTTAAGTTCTCGCTTGTTGAGCTGACCGATGAAAACGACGCATATTGGCAGACCGTTGATTTCACAAAGCCGGATAACACGCCCTCCGGCGATAACAATAACTCAAACAACGGCAGCAATTCAAGCAACACGCCTGCCGATAATAAGGGCAATACCGGCACAAATAACGGCAATACCGGCTCTACTGCAAGCAACAGCAGTCAAACGGTATCAAGCGATACCGAGAGCACCGAGCCTGAGACCATAAGGGTTGACGCGGGAACCGAAACAAAGTATAAGGTATCCTATTCATCGGCGCCGGTTTGGCTTATTGTTGTAACGGTAATTCAGGGCGTACTGCTTTTGGCTGCTGCGGCAATGTGGTTTATTATTCAGTTTTACAAGGGCAAAAAGAAAAAATTATTATCGGTTTAAGGGTGTAGTAAAGTAATGAGGGCAACAAACAAATCAAAAGAAATTATCGGGTATGCGCTTTCGGCAACGAGTCTTTTAAACGGCAAAAAAGCGGCTTGCAGAAATGCAGACGGCAGTACACCCGTAATAAAGGGACTCAGTGGCTCTAAAAGGGACGAAAGATTTATAAACATAATTACCGACGAGCCTAATATCACCTCGCATATCGATATTTTATCCGACAATTTCACGCTGGAATTTGATATTTCAAATGTTGCACAAGGAATTGACAGAATTGTATTATTGGGGTTTGACGGCAGTGCGGAATATTCGATAAGAGATTTTGATTTGTACTTTTCGGATAAAAGCAGCGCCTTTTACGGCGACCTTGTTTACAGCTATCATTGCGATACGGCTTTTACCCCAAAAACAAGAAGCACCTGCGACGTTATGATAAGCTTTGATGAACCGATTAAAGGGAAAAGGTTGGGCTTTAGGTTTTTAAAGCCCAACCCCACCGACTCGGTAGCGCGAATAGCCTTTATCGGCGCTTATTCGCAGAGATACGAGCTTACGCACGGTATTTTAAAGGCTAAAACGGGAAAAAATGTTTTAAAAACCTACGAAATAGATCTTCCCGCTGATTATGCAGAGGTTTTAACCGATAATGAGGCGTTCGGCGGAAATTACATAACGCTTGATAACAACAGCGTGAACTTTTTATGCAGGGCGCACCTTAACGACGGAGTGTTTTTCGCGGCTTACAGCGGTGAGGGAAAGCTTTTGCTTAACGGTGCCGAGCCGCAAACCGAGCAGGTGGCGGACAACTGCTTTACAGCAAAATGGAGCATAGCCGAAAATAAGCCGTACAGCCTGGCGGCAAACGGCAAAGTAAAGCTTTCCGAAATGGGAGTGTACGATTCGGCAACCGAAATAACGGTAACAGATACCGTTTTGTCAAACGATTTTTACGGTATAGGCGCCTGTGTTCTGCCTATGGCTTTTATGGAGCGTTCGGCAGCCGAGGGCTATAACGACGCTTATTGGCAAAAGGAAAAAAGCCGCACAAATCTTTGCCGACCCACTGTTGTGCGCCTATGGTTTCAGCCGGATTGGTTTATTATTGACGAGGCGGCGTATTACAGACACGAATACGATTTTAACTCCGAAAGAATGCAGGGAGTTTATAAGTACCTCGATTTATATAAGGAATCCGGCGTTGAGGTTGAAATGAACTACGGCTGGAAGGTAGCCCCCGAAAATCAGGGCTGGTTTTCCATACAGGATGTACGCGCGAAGGCGGAATCCGCTCCGGCGGATCTTGATGAGTTTGCGTATTCCTGCGCTGAGTTTATGTATGAGCTTGTTGTAAACCGAGGGTATACAAACATTAAGTACCTCTCATTTTATAATGAGCCATGCACAAGGGATGTTGAAACTCCGAACTGGATAGGCGATTTTTTGGTAATACCGCCGCTTGATAAGCCTACGCCGAACGGCGAGCTTGCAAGGGAAAAGTTTTATTACTGGCACGAAATGGCTGCAAAAGCCAAAGCTGCAATTTGCAGAAAGGGCATAGGCGACAGACTGCAAATTTGGGGCGCGGAATGTGCCGGAACCGATGAAATGCTGGCGGCTTGGCTTAATGCCTTTGACAGATCGGGCGATTCGCTTATAGATATGTATACCATTCATACCTATTATAACAATGAGACAGGCATAGATAAAATGGGCGCGGCGCTTAAAAAAGCAGGCAATATACCTGTTTGCGCAACGGAATTTGCCGCCTCCGCCGCAGGAAAACAGTGGGGACTGAGCAATATTCAAATGGCAATGTCGTTTATTAAAAACGGATTTTGCGGCGCGTTTTTGTGGCTGCTTTCGGGCATTACGCTTGCGGCTCCCGCAACGTTCAGTATTGATTCGGACGATAACAATATGTGGCGTTCACCGCATATAAAACCGCGCGGCGTCAACTCCATTTTTTATGAGCTGTGCCTGTTTATGCGGTATGTTCCGGTCCATTCAAAATCCTTTGAGGTGACGGTTCCCCCGAATAAGGCAGTACCCTGCTTTGATACAAAAAGTCTTGAATGGTCAAAGCGGTATGAAAGCAATATGCGCGCGGCGGCGTTTAAGCTGCCGAACGGCGAATATGCGGTGTTTGTTGAGGCAGACAAGACAGGATATGAAAAGGCGGTTAAAATAAATATTCCCGTAAAGGACGGCACGGTTTTCTATAAAATGAGCGTGGGCGATGAAAACGACCTGACCGCGCCCGCACGCCTGCCGGAGTGCCGCGGCACCGTAACGGCAAAATCGGGAGAATTTACCGATAGGCTTGAAAGCGGGCATACGCTTACGCTTTATATCACCGTAAAGCCTTACGAGCAGATTATATGCACCGAGGATATAGTTGAATTAACCGCGGGCGGGGAATATGAGATATCATATAAGCTTTACGATACAAACGAAAGCCGTGTTTCTTTCGCGGTTTCTTCGGGTGAAAATGTCATAACACTTAAGGGCAATACGGTTAAGGTGCTTGAAAGTGCCGCGGCAGGCAGTATGGCTTCGGTTAAGCTTACGCTTGAAAACGGTAAAAACACCTATGATACGCTGCTTATTAAGGTTGTATAACGTTTTGGCGTTTAAAAATAAAAAAGGGGGCTTTGTGCGGCAGATTTAACTTACCACGGCAATCTCAAATAATTTGAAAGGATAGGTTTAAATTATGAAAATTAAAAAACAGCATAAACTCTTATCTTTGGTTTTTTCATTTGCATTGGTTGTTTCGGCGCTTGGGGCAGTGGTGTCGGCTTCAGCAGAGGGTGAAAGTATTGCTCCGGTAACAAAGTATGAAAATCTTGGGACATATTTTAATACTACTGATTTAGAGGCAAAGGCAGGAAAAGGCGGTAATAATTTTAAAGATCAATTCTGTATGGTTGATTTTGTAGAAAATGCAGAAGTCAGTTCTGTAAATAGTAATTTCGGCACGTATTGTTCTGAAAGGTGGTTTGATGCAAAGACAGACGCTGCAAGTCAAGCTACATTGAAACCAGACGACGATGCTACAATAGATGCCGATCAGACTTATGGTCAAACAAATAATTATTGGCGTTTCAGACTGAAAATTAACGGCGTACTTAATAATCCTACAAGCTTTGTTTTCTATTCTCACAGGAGCCAAAAATCCGTATCAAAGCACTATGAGGTTTTTGTTTCTGAAAACGCAAACGGCGCAAATGCCTTTAAAATTGTCAGCATTAACGATAATACAGATAGATGCGGTGATTTTGTTGATATAAGCTCATTATCACTTCAGAATATCAGGTATGTTGAAGTAAGGATTTATAATACGTACGGAACAAATTGGAATCAGTGCATTACGGAAATAGGTCTTTTCGGCGGAACGTTTGTAAAGGATAATTTTATAACTGAAAATACTAAAGTTACGACGATGGATGCCGCCAATACGAAAATCGCAGAGTGCGGTACCAACCGTATTGCGGACCAAAGCTATGAAGATTCATATTTTTATACCAATAGCACAAAAGACGAACTGGTTTCAAGTGATGACTTGACGGGTTATAATTTTTCTGACGGAAAGATTGGTACGTCATCGTCACCGTCGGCAAGCAAAGGTGTCGGCAAATGGTATAAAGGAGAAGGAAATTCAAGTAAAGCCTCCAATGATATTTTCCAAACAGATACATACCGTGAAATAAATATAAATTTTAATACTCCGGTAAGTAATCCGCAAAGCTTTATTTTTGCATTTCACGAGGGCGGCACAATGCCTTCCAAGCATTATGCTGTGTATATGTCGAATAACAGAGACACTCTTTACGATGACTCAAACAAGGTAATTGAAATAACAGATACTAATGCGCGTGTAGCTGATTTTATCGATATTTCAGGTGCAAACCTAAATGCCGTTTCCTGTATCGGTATACGGATTTATAGCTTCGGTTATACCGAATACGGACAAGGCTGCAAAATTCAGCATATATCGGAAATCGGTCTTTACGGCGGAATGATTACGGGCGACGTTGACGGCAGCGAAACCGTAGACAATGAAGATATAACCGCATTAAGGACATATCTTCTTACCGGTACTGCGGTAACAGGCTATGTATACGATGTTAACGGCGACGAAAAGGCAAACATATGCGATTTGGTATATGTAAACAGCTTTATTGAATAAGCAACAATACTTAAATACTTACTTTGGCAGAGCCGCGGAATCGGGTTTCTCGGTTCTGCCTGTTTTAAATGCAAGCACAAAATATAACGGAGAGAATAATGAAGATCACAAACATAAAAGTCGAAGGGGTTAAAAGCCCTGTCGGAGTTGACGAGAAAAAGCCGGTTTTTTCCTGGCAGATTTCGGGAAACGGAAAGGATATTTTTCAGGAAAGCTACCGTATAATTGTAACCAAGGGCGGCGATTTTTCCGGGGAAATAGTATGGGACAGCAAAACGGTTAATTCCTCAAATACGGTATGCGTTGAATACGGCGGAAAACCGCTTTGCCCGGATACGCAGTATACCTTTAAGATATTTGCGGTTGTAAACGGCAGGCTTACCGAATCGGAAACAGCAGGGTTTACAACAGGTCTTTTAAACACCGAAATGCAGGGCTGTTGGCTCACAACCGAAAAAAACGGCAGAACAGACCCCGAAACCTGCGCCTTTGTAAGGAAAAGCTTTGAAGCCGCGGAAATTCGGTACGCCACGCTTTTTGTTTGCTCATACGGTTGGTACGAGGTGTTTTTAAACGGCACAAAGCCGGACGACCGCATACTTTCACCCTCAAAGGGCTCTTATGATTCTTTACTGTTTTACGAGGCATATGATATTACAGGCCTGTTAAAAAACGGTTTCAACACGGTCTCGCTTATATTGGGCGACGGCTATAATAACAACGCAAATATTTATATGGGAAGATTTAAAGGGGCAAAGCGGTTTAAGGCTTGCATAAATCTTCACAAAACGGACGGAACGGTAAAAACGGTTGCAACAGACGGCACCTGGAAATTCACCTTAGATACGCCGTGGATTAAAAACAATATTTACAACGGCGAAATATACGACGCCACCCGTGAGATTAAGGGTTGGCAAAACACTGATTTTGACGATTCAAAATGGAATTTAATGCCTTTATCGCCATTAAAGGAAAATGCAAGGCTTTACTGCGATATAGGACCTTATATAAAAATTACGGAAACAAAAAAACCTGAAAAAATATACGACTGCAGAGACGGAAGATATATACTTGATTTCGGGCAGAATATGTCCGGATTTATACGCATTTCATTAAACGGAAAGCGCGGAAATGCAATAAGAATTAAAACGGCGGAAGAAATTAAAATTGACAAAAACGACCGCGGGCTGGAGTTTATTACAAACAGGGGAGCGGCTTCAACAGATACATATATAATGAGCGGCGAGGGTACTGAAACCTATAACCCGCATTTTACATATCACGGCTTCAGGTACGCTGAGATATGCGGTCTTAATAAAAGACCGAGCGGGGAAGAGGTAACAGCCTGCGCGGTGCATACGGAATTTGAGGGGTATGCAGGCTTTAAAACAGATAATGAAATGATAAACCGAATATATGCCAACGCCTTTTGGTCTGTTCGGTCAAACAGCCTATCTTTTCCCAGTGATTGCGCCGCGCGTGACGAAAGAACGCCGTGCCCTATGGATTTGTACTGCTATTTAAAAACAGCAATGTATATGTTAGCGCCGGGCGCTTATTACCCGCGTTATTTAAAGAACAATAATATTGATAAAATAAAAGACGGAAAAGTAAATATGACCTGGAACGGCTGCTTAATTGCGCTGCCTTGGTATTTTTACCGTTATTACGGAAATAAAGTCTATATTAAAAGATACTACAATAAGCTTAAAAGGCTGTATGCCGAGTATTTACTGCAATGCGGGGAGGCTGTGCCCGGCGGCACATTCGGCGATTGGTGCGCCCCCAACGATTACGGAAATTATCTTACCTCGTTTTCTTCGGTAAGCGAAACGGAATATCACTTAAAGCTGTTGAACGCTGAAATGATGGCGGATATGGCAAATGCTTTAGGTAAAAAGGAGGACGCGGCGTATTTTAAAGCTGTTGCAAAGAAAACGGCGGAAAAATATGTGCAATGCTTTTACAATAAAGAAAAAGGCACTTTTTCAAACGGAAAACAGGCGCCTAACCTTTATGCGCTGGCGGACGGATTTCTTTCCCACAGTGAGGAAAACGATATTGCGGCAAGGCTTTTAAAATCAATTTATGAAAACGGGAAGCATTTGGATCTCGGAATTTACGGAATAGGTTATCTGCTTGAAGAGCTTGGCAGATTCGGCGCGGCAGATACTGCGCTTGACTGTTTTATGAATCCCGATTATCCGAGCTTTGCTTATCAAATAGCAAAGGGCGCGACCACCCTTTGGGAGCAATGGTGCGGAAAGGGCGATATGTCGTCGCACAATCACGCAATGTTCGCGGGCGCAGTAAACGGATTTTACACAACGCTTGCGGGCGTAACGCCGGCCGATAACGGGTTTAAAAAATTTAAAATTAAGCCCGTGCTTTCAAAATATATAAAAAGGCTTGACTTTTCTTTTAATACGGTTAACGGTAAATTTGAATTGCATTACAAGATTATAGACGGCGATTTTATTTTAGAGCTTTTAATACCCTGCAATTGCCGTGCCGACGTAATTTTGCCGAACGG
>DJET01000010.1 GCA_002431945.1 Ruminococcaceae bacterium UBA5891
GTCGTGGGCGTAGGAAATTTGAGAGGAGCTGTCCCTAGTACGAGAGGACCGGGATGGACGCACCTCTGGTGCACCAGTTGTTCTGCCAAGGGCATAGCTGGGCAGCTACGTGCGGATTGGATAAACGCTGAAAGCATCTAAGCGTGAAGCCAACCTCAAGATTAGATTTCCCATAGCATAAGCTAGTAAGGTCCCCGGAAGACTACCGGGTTGATAGGCCGCAGGTGTAAGCACAGTGATGTGTGTGCCAGGCGGTACTAATAGACCGAGGGCTTGACCTATTACTTTTCGTTCCTCACCTTGCTCTTCCTTTGTTCGGTTTTCTCGGTGCGAGCAAAACACAAATTTTAAGCGATCGGTTTTCCGGTCGCTTTTTTGTTTTATTGCTGTGAATCAGCCGCAGTTATGCACGGCAGTGCAGTATTAAGCTCTGAACGGCATTGTTTTAGCTGCTGTACGGTGTGCTGCAATTCGGTTTCCCTTATGGATAATACGGATTTTTTGAAGCGGGACAGATATACTGAAGTATGCGGCAATCCCGTAACGCGGTTTACAGCGCGTCTATTTAAGAAAACGCATTAAAAGAATTGAAATTTTACTTTACAGGAATGTTGATTTTCGGTAATATATGTGATACTATATTACAGGTTAAAAGGGAGAGAAAACAGATTGGTTTAATGCGTGGGACTTGTGCGGTTATTATAGTTTTCGACATTATATTTGCCGTAAAATATAAGGACGGATTTCTTAATAAACGGAGCGACATAACCTTTAAAACCGTGAATATGGATATTCCGCTTTAAGAATTAACAAAGTGAACGATATTTGAATGCAGGGGGCGGGCGTTTTATGCCGTCAAGCAAGGATTATCTGCAATTTATAGCAGAGCAGCTGTCCGATTTAGAAGAAATTACCTATCGCGCAATGATGGGCGAGTATATAATTTATTACCGCGGGAAAATTATCGGCGGTATTTATGATAACAGACTGCTTGTAAAGCCTGTAAAGGCGGCGGCCGATTATATGCCGAAGACTGTTTACGAGCGGCCTTATGACGGCGCAAAGGAAATGCTGTTGGTAGAAGAAATTGAAAACAAAGAGTTTTTAACCGGACTTTTTAGGGCAATGTATGATGAGCTGCCGGCGTTAAAGCCGAAAAGAAAATGATATGACGGTTAACAGTCGAATGCTCTGCCAATCGTTTGTAAACCTTAAAACATAAGGAGAAATCAATATGAGTTCAATGAAAGAAAAAATGCACACAGGAGAGCTTTATCTGCCGGGGGACGAGGAAATTACCGCAAGGCAGCTAAAATGCCTTGATAAGCTTTACGATTTTAATATGACGCGCCCCACCGAGCTTGAAAAGCGTGAGGAAATGCTTAAGGAAATGTTTGCCGAAATAGGCGAGGGGTGTTATATTGAACCGCCGTTTTATGCGAATTTCGGCGGCGCGCATATCCATTTCGGGAAAAACATTTACTGCAATTTCGGTGTTACTATGGTGGACGACACGCATATATATGTGGGCGATTATACAATGTTCGGGCCTAAGGTTACGGTTGCAACGGCGGGTCACCCGATTTTGCCGGAGCTTAGAGAGCAGGCATACCAGTATAATGCGGCAGTGCATATAGGAAAAAACTGTTGGATAGGCGCTAATGCCGTTATTTTGCCCGGTATTACAATAGGCGATAACGTAGTGGTGGGCGCAGGCAGCGTTGTTACAAAGGATCTGCCCGATAATGTTGTGGTGGTGGGCAACCCGTGCAGGGTTCTGCGTGAAGTTAACGAGCACGACAGAGAATATTATTTTAAAGACCGAAAAATCCCGAATGAATTAAAATAGGTGGGTCAAGTATGTATGCAAGCTATGCCGAAGAAATTATAAACGCGTTGGCAAACGGCATAAATCCGATAACGGGCGAAATTTTGCCGAGCGATAACGTTTGCAACGAGCCTGACGTTATACGCGCGCTGTATACCGCCGCCGAGCTGCTTAAAAAGCAGGCTGAAAAAGAACAACGCACAAAGCCGGCAAATGCGGGAAAACGCTGGACAGCCGAGGAGGACGGCTTGTTGGCAGAAATGTTCGACGGTAAATATACCAAAAAAGAAATATGCGAGCATTTCGGCAGGACAAAATATTCTGTTGCGGCGCGGCTTGTAAGACTCGGCAAAATTCAATCCACCGATGAATTCAGGTATAAAATGAAATGACTTGATTTTAGAGGACTTAATTATGAAAAGGAAATATTTATACATTATATTGGTTTTAATACAGGCATTTATATTTTTAAATGCCTGCCGGAAAAGCACCGGCACTAATTCATCTGATACGGTTATTTCCACGGAAATAACAAGCAATAATATATCATCAGGTGAAAACAGCTCAAGTGAAACGGAAGTTAAAAAGGAAAAGGTAAATTCTTCGGTTGCTCAGTCGGCGGTCGGGGAAACAGATAGGGGAAAAACCACTCAACCAACTGAAAGCCATTCGGTTTCTGAAACAAAAACCGATACTGCCGCCGTATTTTCAGAACAGGCGGCGGCAACCTCGGCAGGGGAAATTAAATATTGCCTTTATACACCGAAAAATCCGCAAAAAAATATGCCGCTTATAATCTATCTTCACGGCGGCACATCAAAGGGAAATGATTTGAGTAAGCTGACGGAGATCGACGGGTTTCCGCAATACTTAAAAAACGGTATGCTTGGCGATGTTCGCGCATATGTAATTATGCCGCAGCTTACAAGCGATAAAAAAGGCTGGACTGATGTATCGGTGGGAATACGTGAGATTATCGACAAAACCACCGAGACTTACGGTATAGATAAAACAAAAGTATCTCTTACGGGGCACAGTATGGGCGGAACAGGCACGTGGGCGCTTGCGGCGGAAAATCCCGATTTGTTTTGGAGAATTGCGCCGCTTTCGGGAAGCGCAGCGTTAAATGCCGAAAATGTAAATGCACTTAAAAATATTTCGGTTCGCGCGTTTGTCGGAGCTGATGATATAATAGTTAAGCCGCAGTCCTCAAAAGCGTTTGTTGCAGCACTTAAAAAGGTTGGCGGCAATGCGGAAATAACAGAGTTTGAGGGCGCCGACCACTTTGCGGTTCCGAAGCTTGCTTATTGCACGGCGGGTACAGACCTGCTTGATTGGCTTGCAGGAAAATAAAAATTAAACATACCACCGATGAATTCAGGTATAAAATGAAATGAAAATAAGAACAGCGGGTATAAACGATTTAAAGGCAATAGCAGCCGCCGAAGCTGAGTGCTTTCCGAAAACCGAGGCGGCAACCGAACAGGATTTCAGAAACAGACTGGAATATTATGCAAACCATTTTTTACTTATGTATGACGGCGAAAAGCTTGCGGCGTTTATTGACGGATTTGTAACAGATGAGCCCGATTTAACGGACGATATGTATGCTAAAGCCGATATGCATAATGAAAACGGTGCGTGGCAGATGATTTTCGGGGTAAACACTGTTCCGGAATACCGAAGACAGGGACTGGCAGGGCGTCTTATTACCGAATTTGCAGAAGCCGCAAAAAAACAGGGCAGAAAAGGCGTGGTGCTTACCTGTAAGGAAAAATTAGTGCCGTATTACGAAAAATTCGGTTTTGTAAACGAGGGAATAACCGAAAAATCGGTTCACGGCGGCGTTAGATGGAATCAAATGAGACTGACTTTTTAAAAAGAAGGGCACCGTTATGACAGCATTGGATAACAAATTTTTCGAAGAATATAAAAGACTTGAGAGCGCCTGTAACGGTATATACTCTTCTAAGCGCGGTGTAAGCGAATACATAAACGATATGGAAAGGTATTCCGCCGCCGGAATAGCGGGTGTTTCCGGTTGGGAGAGGGACTATAAATCGTTAAAGCATTTACGGTGGGTGAGAAATCAAATAGCGCACAGTCCGAGCAGCGGCTCGGTTTGTAAAAAAGAGGATTTAGAGGCGCTTAACGGCTTTTACAGCCGATTGCTTAAACGCGACGATCCGCTTTCAAGGCTTAAAAGGGCGGGACGCCGAAATACAAAGCGCTGCCGGCAAAAAGAAAACGCCGTTTATTTTTTAACGGCGTTTATTATAACGGCAATATTTATTATAGCCGCTATTGTGCTGATAGCGCGCTGAATGTTATTTATTAACCTCGGATTTATCGGTTCGGCACATAATATAGTCCATACTTACATTATAAAAATCGGCTAAATTCATAAGCGTTTCGGTTGGCGGGGTGCGCTCGTCGTTTTCAAATTTAGAGAGGAGCGCCTGCTCGATACCGGTTTTCATTTGCACCGCAATTTGAGTATAGCCGTGTTCCTTACGCAGCTGCTTTAAGTTATTTTTCACATAATCACCCAATGACATTATGTCATACGGGCGCTTGACAAATATGACGATTTGTCATATAATGGATAAAAAGACAGCCCTTAATATACATAATAACGACGGTGTAAGATTATGAAAAAATACGGTACTATTCGTTCGAGGGATATATTTGAGGATATATGCGCCGGTCTTGGGTGCGATGTTACTTCAAGCATAAAATACGGGAGTAATCTTGCCAAAGCGGAGGAGCTGTTAAAAACAATGGATATAAAACAGTATCCGCTAAGGCAGATATCGGATATATACGACTATATTTTCGGCGAAAAGAAAGTGTTTGAAAGCTACGAGGAAGCCAAAAAAGCAATTGATGAAAAATAATACCCGCGCCTGTAAAACAGGCGCGGGTATTTTATATAAGACTTAATAATATGTAGAATACGCGGAGAGATAAAGCTCGGCTTCGTTTGCAAGCCTTTTACTGTTGCCGGCTATTGAGCCGAGCGTGTTTTCAATGCTCATACAGTGCGCATACAGCATATCCCGCTGCAAAGCGCGCTCGCGCGAGGCCTGCGCCGCGGCGTTTTGAACGGCTGATACAACCTGCTTATTGTGCGCTTCCTGCATTTCAAGCTGCTGCTGCTGAATTTTAATCTGTTTATTTAAAAGATCTATGCGCTGCTGCTCAAGCATTGCCGCCTGATTGGCTCTTACCGCCTTGTCGTATTCCTGAAGAGCCTCTTTAACGGAATCTGCCCGATGTGTTTCAATAAAATATATAAGACAGTCTATAACGCCCAGGGTTTTATCCTTTTCGCTTAAGCAGTCCATTTCCGCAAAGGTCTGCAAATGAGATTTTAATCTCTCGGCAAGGGTGTGCAGCTCTTCCGCCTTAGCGCTGAGGGCGCGCTTTTGTTCGCCGATAACAACAGGCAGATTTTTATCATATTCCTCTTTGGATAAGGCTTCGTTCCTGTCGTTTTCGGCTTTTATGCGGCAGTCCTCCTGCGCCGCTTTTTTTAAATTTTCAAGCTGGGAAGCGGTATATTTAGGCGCGTTTTTGCTTTTTTTGGCAGCCGCCTTTAGGGCGAAAGCGCAGGCAAGGCACAAAACCGACGAGACAACGGGTATAATCACGGAATAGCCTATGCCGTGTTTAATAAAGGTTGCAATATAAATAATGATAAACAGCGCGGCAAAAACCGAAAGCACGCCGATAAAAAGCTTTTTCATAAGTCAGGCTCCCTTCCCGGCAATGCGCCACGGAGCATAAATCAAAAGAAATGCAAGCGCCGCCGACAGTATAATATTTATAACCGTATCAAGGGGCGAGGTTACAAAAACGCTTAATACCTCGCTGTTTATAATAAGACCGGTTTTAAAGCAATAATCCGATATAATAATTAGCGTTATAACCGATACGATAACGGTATTGATTATAAGAGGTACGCGCCATAGCCTTCCGCCGTTTTTATGGGCGTTTTCCCATTCTTTATTATACACGGCTTTCAGCTTTTGTTCGGAATTTTCGGGTTTTCTTGCAAAGGCAAACGGTTCGGGCGATTTTATTTTGCCTGACAGCTCCTCGCATTCGTCGCTTAATTTTTTGCATTGCTCGCTCAGGTTGTAAATTTCAACAATTTCTTCCTTCATGTTCTTTAATGCCTGAAGATCGCTTTCGCGGCTCATATGTATTCCCCCTTTACATTCATTATTACATATAATGGAATATTTTGCAAGAAAAAACATTTTATCTGAAACAAAAACCGCTTGAATTAAGAGGAACTATATGGTAAAATTGCAAAAGTGAGATTTGCTTGGGAGTGAGGATCTTGGAATTAAGGCAATGTAAAATCAACTTTTTAGGCGACAGTATTACAGCAGGATCGGGCACGTCCGCACCCGATAAAACCTTTTGCGGCGTTATTGAAAGAAAATACGGCGCGGTATGCCGAAATTACGGCATAGGCGGCACAAGAATTGCAAGGCAGCAGCACAAAACGGATAATCCGAAGGACAACGGGGATTTTTGCTCGCGCTTTTGCAAAATGGAGCAGGACGCAGACGCGGTTGTGGTTTTCGGCGGCACTAACGATTTCGGCCACGGCGACGCGCCGCTCGGTACTATGGCGGACCGCACTCCCGATACCTTTTACGGCGCGCTGCATACGCTTTATTCCGGCTTGACGGAAAAATACCCGCGTTCGGCGATTGCGGTTGTTACGCCGCTGCACCGCGTGGGGGAGGATAACCCGCGCGGAGACGGCAGCAAGCCCGAAGACGGAGCCTTGCTTAAAACCTATGTTGAAATAATAAGAGAGGTTGCGGAATATTATTCGCTGCCTATACTTGATTTATATAAGGAAAGCGGTTTACAGCCGAATGTGCCGGTAATTAGGGAAATGTATATTCCCGACGGACTTCACCCAAACGACGAGGGGCATATAATATTAGCCGATAAAATTGCGCGGTTTATTGAAAGACTTTAAAAGCCGCGGCAATAGACGGCGAACATAAATAAAGAGGTAAGAATTATGTATCCGTTATTGTTAAAGCCGCCTGTTAAGGATTACCTTTGGGGCGGAACAAGATTAAAAACCGAGTATAATTATGAAACCGACAGGGAAAAGGCAGCCGAGGCTTGGGTGCTTTCCTGCCATAAGGACGGGGAAGACGTTGTGATAAACGGCGAGCTTGCCGGCAAAACGCTTTCTTATGCCCTAAAGCAGTGGGGCGATAAGGCAATAGGCAAAAACGCGGCAAGGTTTCCTTATTTTCCGCTTCTTATAAAGCTTATAGACGCAAAGGACAGACTTTCGGTTCAGGTTCACCCCGACGATACATATGCCCTTAAAAACGAGGGCGAATACGGCAAAACCGAGATGTGGTATGTGGTTGACTGCGAGGAGGGAGCCGAGCTTATTTACGGCTTTAACCGTGAAGTATCAAAGGAAGAATTTGAACGCCGTATAAGGGATAACACGCTGCCCGAAATATGCAATTCCGTGCCTGTTCATAAGGGCGACGTATTCTTTATAGCTGCGGGAACGCTGCACGCCATCGGGGCGGGAATACTTATAGCCGAGGTTCAGCAAAATTCAAATACAACCTACCGTGTTTCGGATTACGGCAGGCTCGGAGCGGACGGAAAACCGAGACAGCTTCATATTGAAAAGGCGCTTGACGTGACTAAAAGGGAAAAACCGCAAATTCCGTACGGCAGCATAGGCAAAGCGGAAAAAAAACCGTACGGTACCGTAAGAGAGCTTGCAAAATGCGACCTTTTTACCGCCGCGCTTACAGAGCTTGACGGCAAAACCGAAATACACTGCGAAGAAAGCTTTACTTCTTTAGTGGTGCTTGATGGCAAAATAACCGTAAAATGGGGGAGCGGCGAGCTTGAGGCCTTAAAGGGCGGCAGCGTTTTTGTTCCGGCGGGCTGTACGGCGGAGCTTTCGGGAAAAGCAAGGCTGCTTGTAAGCCGCGTTTGATTAAAGTTAGGAATACCTTATAAACGCTTTCGGGGGTAATTTATGATATTATTTAATGAAAAAAACAAGGTCTTTTATTTAAGCACCGAAAAAACAAGCTATATAATCGGTCTTTTAAACGGCGAACTGCCCGTTCATATCTATTGGGGCAAAAAAATCGACAGAATACCCGACGACTGGAGCAAGACGTACATAAGAAGGGTACTGTCTGCTTATGATAACGGGGAATTTTCTTCAAACTCACTGCCGCAGGAATATCCGACCTTCGGCAATGCGGATAATCGAATTCCGGCGATGCAGGTAGCCTCAGGCGTTAACGGGCGGCAGGTTAAGCTTAAATTTTTAAAATACGAAATTGAAAGCGGCAAGCCCGCTCTTGAAGGGCTGCCGGCAACCTACGCAGAAGACGCTTCCGAAGCGGACACCCTTAAAATCACCCTTACAGACGAGGTACAGCAGTTAGAGGTTACGCTGTGCTATACCGTTTTTAATAATATCGACGCGATAACAAGAAATACCGTTATTAAAAATCTCGGCGAAAAAACCGCGCTTTGCGGCGCGATGAGCGCCAACGTTGATTTTTACGGTATGGCAGACAGCGATATAATAACCCTTGACGGCACATGGACCAGGGAGCGGCATATTACAAGGAAAAGAATTACAAGCGGAACCCAAAGCGTTGAAAGCCGCTGCGGAGCAAGCAGCGCTTACCATAACCCGTTTATGGCGGTATGCTCTAAGGACGCAACCGAAACGCAGGGCGACGTTTACGGCTTCAGCTTAGTTTACAGCGGCGATTTTGTTGCGGGCGTTGAGCAGGACGCATATAATACCGCGCGCGCATATATAGGTATAAATCCGTTTGAGTTTTCCTATACGCTTGAAAAGAACGATACGTTCTGCACGCCTGAGGCGGTCCTTGTTTATTCCGCAAACGGGCTCGGTGAAATGTCGAGAATTTATCATAAGCTTTACCGCACGCGGCTTTGCAGGGGCAAATACCGCGATACCGAGCGTTTTGTTCTTATAAATAACTGGGAAGCCACTTATTTTGATTTTAATGAGGAAAAGCTTGTTAAAATAGCAGAAAAGGCGGCTCAGATAGGAATTGACACAATGGTGCTGGACGACGGCTGGTTCGGCAAAAGAATAACCGATAACGCGGGACTGGGCGACTGGGTGGAAAACCCCGACCGCCTGCCGAACGGACTTCGCGGTCTTGCCGATAAAATAAATGCCCTCGGTATGCGCTTCGGGCTTTGGTTTGAGCCGGAAATGGTAAATCCGGACAGTGATCTTTACCGTGCGCACCCCGATTGGATACTGCACTCAAACGGCAGGCAGTCAAGTCTTGTAAGAAATCAGTATACATTGGATCTGTCAAGAAAAGATGTGTGCGATTATATAACCGAAGCGGTTTCTGCTGTTCTTAATAAAGCAAATATCGAGTATGTCAAGTGGGATATGAACCGCTATATGTCCGAGGTGGGCTCGGCAGAGCTTCCCGCCGATAGACAGGGCGAGGTAAAGCACCGCTATATGCTCGGTCTTTACAGCGTGCTTGAAACCCTTACGCAGCGTTTCCCGAACGTTTTGTTTGAAAGCTGCGCCAGCGGCGGCGGAAGATTTGACCCCGGAATGCTTTACTATATGCCGCAGACCTGGACGAGCGACGACAGCGACGCGGTAGAGCGGCTGCGTATTCAGTACGGAACAAGTATGGTTTACCCCTATTCGTCTATGGGCGCGCACGTTTCGGCGGTGCCCAATCATCAGGTAGGAAGAATAACCTCGTTTGAAATGCGCTGCAACGTTGCGCTTCCCGGTCAGTTCGGATTTGAGCTTGATTTGAATAAATGCACCGAGAACGAGCTTGAAATCGCAAAGAAAAAGGTATGCGAATACCGCGAGCTGCAGGAGCTCTTCCATAATGGAGACTGCTACCGCTTAAGATCGCCGTTTGAAACCGATTTATCAGTTATAGAATTTGTATCCGACGATAAAAGAAAAGCGGTTGTTTGCATAAACAGCTATAAGGCTGCGGCTAATGCGGCAGACGAATTTATAAGGCTGCAGGGACTTTGCGAAGACGCGGCATACCGAATCGGTGAAAATTTATACGACGGCAAATATCTTATGAATTACGGAATTGTTTTCAGAAACAACAGGGAAAATAAATCCGAGATCATTGTTATATCCGCGGAATAACCACCGTATTATATTTGAATATATTAAGGAAAGAACGGATTCTTTCGCGCTTTGCGCTCAGAATGACAGGTTATTTAGTCGTTGTGAACGCCGCAAGGTGCGTGGCAATCCGTTTTTTCTTTTTAGGGGTATTACGGATTCTTTCACGCTTCGCGTTCAGAATGACACGGCTTTTAGTCATTGCGAAGCCGTGCAAACGGCTGCGGCAATCCGTTTTCCCCTTTAAATAGTTACAAGCAGAAAAAAACCGCCTGTCAGGCGGTTTTTTAATTTCAGCTTAAATTTGCGCCGAAAGTACAGGTACTTTCGGCGCTTATCTGGGCGCAAAGCGCAGGATTGGCAAGCACCGGCGTTAAAACTTTCCGCTGCTGCCGCCGTGGGTTGTGCCTGAGGACGAGGTATGGGTGGAGCTGCCGCCCAAACCCTCGTTATCCTTAGGCTTTGCCGTGCGGTTTACGGTACGGTAAAGGAACAGATCACTGCTGTCGGTAATATTAAGACTGCCCTTTTTAAGGTAGCTGTTTGCCGTAGTTTTAAAACACACGGTTTTAAGCTTGCTTTTCATAACTCCCACCGCAATTAAGGCTATTATAAAGCCTATAATAACCGAAACGGGTATCCATATAAGCGAAAGCGGTTCGCGCGGCATATTTTCGATGTCATAGGGCTTTTCATTTTTTGCCTGGGTTATAAATTCATCGCAAAGCTCCGCGTATTTGCTGAAAGCGGCGGCGTAATCGCCGTCAGATAAAGCGGGTGTTATTTTTTCACCTATATAGTCTGCTCCGGCGTCTGTAAATACGGTGATGGCATAGCCGCAGGTGGATATTGCCCAATCGCGGTCGCTTAACGATATAAGCAGTAAAATGCCGTCCCTTTCGGAGCCGAAGCCGTAGCCCGAATTGTCGTAAATATCGTCGGCACAGGCGCTTGCGGTATTATAACTGCCGAGGTTATCTACGGTTGCAACCGTTATATCCAATTGCTGCCGCTCGCTTATTTCGTCTAACTTATAAAGCAGGTCTGCTTTTTCACTTTCGGAAAGCAGATTTGCGGCATCGTTAAGTCTTGCGCTTTTTTCCGCCGCAAATGACGGGATTGCGGCAGAAAAGCATAAAAGAACGGAAAATATGATTGCGGTAATTCTTTTTTTCACAATTTCCGCCCCCTTAAATTATTCCTGCTATGTGCAGCAGCCATATAACGGCGTATGCCGCGGCGCTTAATGCCGCCGTTAAACCGAGCGTCCATTTTCTTGCCGCCGCCTTATCCACGGGAAGATCGCCGGCAAATTTGCCGGTTTGCCCGTTCATGGCAAAGGTGTATTTATTGCCGTTCCAGGTGGTGTTTAAGATCCATACGGGGTAAAGGGCGTATTTTGCCTTGCCGCCGTGCAGCTTAATACTGCTGTTTTCGGTTGTAACCGTGGCATAGCCCTTAACGGTTGAGGCAAACGCTTCTTCGGTAGACCTTTTCACGCGCTCGTTTGCGCGCTCGGCGCTCTGTTCGGCGGTAACGTCGTATTTATCCGCAAAATAGCCCGCCAAATACGCCGTCTTGAAATCCACTGCGTCGGCAAAGCTATAAGGCTCGATCGATTCCATTAAATCGTCCGCCATTTTAGAGGAGCCGTCCACCGGCACGTGTTCAAAGGCAATGCTGCCGCCGCGGCGCACAAGAAAGTGGCTCGTTTCGGTGTAATCATAATCGCTGTCACTCCAGCTGCGTACCTTTGTGGCCCTGTAACGCACCTGAGCGTCCGCCTCGGTATCAAAAAGCCAAAACGGAACATAAACGCCTTTAATTTCGTCAATATGGTTTTGGTCCTTAAAAATTTTAGGCAGCAGCCGCTTGCCCGTAAGGTGCTTTTGAAGCCCCGCCTTGGCGGCTTTTTTATCTAATTTAAAGGGAATTACGATATCGGGCTTAAGCGCGCCGGAAAGCTGCCCCGTCATAACAACGGGGTTGCCGCAAAACGGGCAGGCGGTTGCCGCCGTGTTGGCGTCACCTACGATCTCACCGCCGCAGGATTTGCACACATAGGAGCGCAGTCCCTCCGTTTCGCCCTCCTGCCACTCGCCGCCGACAGAGGTTTCCCATTCCATATTATCCTGTTCGCCGTTTAAGCCGTCGTCATAGCTTGCCAGCGTTTCAATATCAAATTCGGTGTCGCAGTAGGGGCACTTCATTTTCTGCAGGGTGCTGTCAAACGCAATTGCGCCGCCGCAGCAGGGGCATTTATACTCCTGTAAGGTTTGCATATTCTTTTCCCCCGTTAAATAATATCGCCGCCGTCAAACGGGTCGCCGCATTCAGGGCAGAATTTAGGCGGATTTTCAGGGTCTTCGGGCTCCCAGCCGCATTTATCGCAGCGGTATTGCGGCACGCCCGAAGGCTTCTTTGCGCCGCAGTTTTGGCAGAATTTCCCCTTGTTTACCGCGCCGCAGGAGCAGGTCCAGCCCTCTTCGGCGGCAGGCTTAGGCGAGCCGCATTCGGGGCAGAAATTACCTGCGGCGGTTGTTCCGCACTTGCATTTCCAACTGTTTGCCGCGGGCGCGCTTTGTTTAGACTGAGCCTGCTGCTGACCCATAGCAAACAGGTTCTGCGCGTTCATTCCGCCGCCTGCGTTCATTGCCATGCCCATACCCATAAATCCGGTCATAGCGCCCGCCTCGTTAGAAGCCGCCGCCTTCATAGCGTCCGCCTGTGCGCCTGCAAGCGTAGCAGCCGCCATGGTCGGGTCGCGCATAATGGCGGTGCGCTGAGCCTGTTTTATCATCTCGGCGTCTTCTTCGGGCAGGGTGACAGAGCCTAACGCAATGCTTACCACCGCAAGTCCGCGCAATTCGCCCCATTTAGCGGAAAGCGCCGTGTTCATAGCATTTTCAAGCTCGGTATTGTGGCTTACTATCTGATTAGGGCGCATTTCCATATCCGAAAGCTTGCCGAACGCCGGCTGCAAGGCGCTTATAAATTCGGTTTTCAGCTGACCGTCCAATTCGTCGCGGGTATATTCCTTTTCAACATTGCCGCATACGTTGGTGTAGAAAAGCAGCGGATCGGCAATTTTATAGGAATACACGCCCGAACAGCGCACCGAAACGTCTACGTCTAAGCCTATTTTGTTGTCCACCACGCGGAACGGAATCGGGTTCGGCGTGCCGAATTTATTGTCTATAAGCTCTTTTGTGTTGAAGTAGTACACGCGCTGATCCTTGCCGGTATCGCCGCCGTAGGTAAAGCGCTTGCCTATTGTTTTAAAGGTTTGTTTAATGCCCTCGCCTAAGCTTCCCGAAAAAATCGAAGGCTCGGTTGAGGTATCGTATGTAAATTCGCCCGGCTCGGCGCAAACCTCTACAACCTTGCCCTGCTCTACGATTATCATACACTGCCCGTCTGCCACGGCAATGCCTGAACCGTTTGAGATAATGTTATCGCTTGCCTTAGTGTTGGAGGAACGGCCGCTTACCCGCTTTTGCCCCTTGGTAACAAGCACCTCCTTAGACATTGCTTCGCAGTAGAAAAATTCCTTCCACTGATCTGCCAGCGTACCGCCTAACGCGCCTATACCTGCTTTAATAAGTCCCATAATAATATCCCCTTTTTAATAATATATTATATTTCGATTCTTCGGAATAATGCCGAAGATTTATCGCTTTTTTGGCTGCCGATCGGAAGAATACGGGTTTTTGTTTTCTTTCGGCGGGTCTGCTGTGTTGCCGCATTGTCCCGCGCTGCTTATTATCTTCATCCATACAATAAGCCAAATAAGCCAAATTATAAGCGCGGCAGCCGCCCACCAAACCGACAGCTTTAACACGAAGTGCAAAGCAAGCAAAACCGCTGCGGGAATAATACCTTCAAAATTTAAAAGCATATTGATAAGCAGGCAAATAAAAAAGCTGCCGCTTAGCTTTGTTCTGCGCATACCGTTCGCTCCTTTAAAGGCTTTTGCGTATATATAATTATCGCATACACCGTAAGGATAATCAAGTACAATATACTGCAAATAGAGAAAATTGCAAGTTTGCGAGGTTATTGTTTAGCGGTCATCGTCTTTCCGATTTTCTTCCTCTTCTTTTCGGTATTCGCTGTCGTCCCAATTATTAGTGTATTCGCCTGTGGTGTAGCTGAATCCGTCACGGTCTATATCCTCATAATCGCCGGTTTCATAATTAAAGCACCATTTAGACATTTTTTTCGTCCTCCTCAATAACATATTTAAGCATTTTTAAAGCCGAAAGTTTTTTTGCTTCTTTTTTTGACGAAGATTTCGATGAAAAAGATTTATCATATTCTTTTATCCTGCATCTGCTTCTCCAAATAGGATTGCCGTTATCGTCGTGTGCTTCTTCAAATTCGTATGTGGGTATGGAAAAATAGTCTCTGCGTGCCAAAATTTCAAGCTGGTTTATAGCGTCTTCCTTGCTTGGCTCGTCAATTTCATCCCGCATTGTCGTATATTGAATATATCCGTTTTTTTCCAGATACTCATAAGCAAATTTGCAGACATTCATTCTTGCTTCGCTTTTTGAGGCACCGAAACCGCAAAAAACCGGTAAATCGTCCAAAAGCTTTAATTCACAATGATACTTTAATCTTGAATGATTATATTCAAGCGGAAAATGTTGACGTATTACATTATCTTCTTTCATATACCATGTGGAAGTGTACGGTTCTTCCTTAAACCAAAACCAAGGAAGCAAATGATTTACATTTCTTTCCCAATCGTAAATCATTCTGACATAGTTATCGTCAATATCGTTTTCAATAAAATCTTCGGGTATCAGCATTGCCTCAACAACCGACTGAATTTTAGGAAAATCCCATTCGCAGTCTATTGTTACCGCACCTAAAATTGCCTCGAAAAGATCCTCTTTTACAGACTTTTCGCTTAAAACATTGTTTTTAATATCACTGTTTCCCATGAGCAACAGTTCTGCAAATCCAAGTTCATCTATTCTGTGAGCAAGAGCCTTTTTCTCAACCATACGGCTTTTCAGCTTTGTGAGCTCACCCTCCGAATAAGCGCAGATAAATTCATTTGCACCATCGCACTTATCCAATCCCTTTTGATGACGCATTTCTTTTTCAAAATATGAGAGCTTTGTGCCGTCTGCCGGTTCGCCGTTTTTCATTTTGCCGAATTTAGCGGTCAAAATTTTTATAACCGCCAAATCAAGTACCTTATCTCCGATAAATTCGAGAACCTCATTGTTTTCTCCGCCGTTTTCTTCTGAATAAGAGCGGCGGGTAAACGCCTGATTCAGCAGATCAATGTTTTTGAAATCGTATCCTATTTGTCCCTGAACCATTTTAAATCCTAAATCTCTGTCCATAATAAAAAATCCTTTCAGTAAATAAATCTACCAAAAGGCATAATAATAGTCTGACAGATACACTTCTTCCGTACGCAAAGAAGCCTTGTCAGACCTAATAGATTAAATTTGATTCTTTGTTTTCGTTTGTTTACTCTAGTTCACTTGCATAAACAGGAGTAAACACAGGAATACAATGTCTTAAATTTAACTTATTATGCCTCAAAGCACTTGCAGTATACCATAATAATTCAAATAAGTCAATATAAAAATACAAAGAATCCGTAAATTGCAGGCTTGTCAATAATACGCCATACCTCGGTCGTATAATTGTATAAAGAAAAAGCACTCCTTATGGAATGCTTTTTTTGGTTGCGGAGGCTGGACTTGAACCAACGACCTTCGGGTTATGAGTTAAAGCAATTATGTTTTTCCTAAGCCAATAAAATACCGTTTTTTCCCTATTTTACGGGGTTTCTCGGAATTTTGAATTTCGTTTTGTACCTTTAAATACCACCGTTTGACACCAAATATCATATGCGGTTGGTGTCAAAATCGGTGTCAAAAATTTAAGTCTAAAAATTTCACCCTAAACAAAACGAATATAACACTCTTCGGGTTTTCGGAACTTGTGGCACATAATTCTTCGGGTTTTGCAATTACATTGTATTACCGTAAATGCAGTAACATCAGACGGTACTATAAAACACAATTTTCTTGGGGCAAAAAATTATTTATTCTATGGTTAAAATTAAATGAAGCAGAATTGTATTGTGTGAATCTTAAAATACACATATAATTCTGCTTTATTCTTTAGGAGGAAAAATTATGTCAGAATATAAATTGGAAATTAAACAGGTGGCGGACTACCCACGGTGCAGAATATACCGACAGCTTATACAGTGCTTAATAAAGGACCCGAACATTCGCTCCGGCGGCAGTTCGGGTCTTTTCTATTATACGGTGCTGTGCTGTTACGCAAACTTCCGCACTTCATATAAGAGAATTGACGGAATAAGCTATACCGTTCACGCGGGTGAATGGATCTGCCGAATAAACGAGCTTAAAATATACCTGCGCCTTAAAACGGCTAAACAGACCGTAGCCCTTATGAAAGATTTGCAGGACAGGCATTTGATTGAGTACAACATACTCGGCCGCGGTAAGCTAATAAAATTCAGAATTAAAAATTGGTGCAAGGCAAACCGTGCGTTAGATTACAACGCGCCCTGCCAAAAGGAAACCGGATTTTTCTTTTTGCCTGTCTCTGTTGCAAATGAGCTTGTGAGCTACGGTAAATGCAGCGAAATGGACGCGGTGCTTGATCTATGGATAAATACCGTATATAACGATTCGCAGGTACAGGGCAGCGATGTAAGCCCGCTTGTATATATAAGAAACGGCACGGGTAAGCCGCTTTTAAGCTGTGACGATTTAGCGCGGCGCTGGGGTGTTTCAAAGGCCACGGCAAGCAGGTATCTTAATAAGCTGAAAAAGGAAGATTACATAATGACGGTAAGCTTTGCAGGCTCACACGGCAGCGCGATATATATTAAGCGTTATCTGTCAACAATGTTTCAAATATCCGATGTGCTTGTAGATAAAGACGAGCTTGCAATGGCGCTTAATATTGAACTTAAAATACCCGATGAAAGTCCCGAAACGGAAGAACAAACCGAAAATATCCGCGTTTCAAATTATTTAAACAGCGTTTCAAAAACGGCGATTTGCGCGGTTATAGAAAAAGTGGGAAAAATCCTTTCATTACAGGGCTTCCCGTGCTATTTATGTCCTAAAACCGAATATATGTTATTACCTTTATCCGAATGCACAGGAACAAATATATTACCTGTAAAGTATACAGATACGGGCAAGTTGAGATTTCTGCTTGTTATGAACTGTTCGGGGAAAGAAATTTTCCGATTTGATATTACTATGCAAAGGAGCGAGGAAAATGCCGAATAAAAAGCAAGCCGAAGTAAAAGAAACTCCGGAATACCACAATACATATCTGCTGCTTAAAAAATACCGTGATGTAGTGTGGAACCTTGAGCTATCCGTTCAGAGAGTAAGAAATAAATTCCGTATTGAAATGGGCAGCAGCATTGAGGATTTTTTGGAGTCGGCATATATAGCAGGATTGGATTTCTCTGCATCCGGGCTTACCGAATACACAAAAAGCATTGAGGAAAGCCGGCAAATGCTGCGGCTTATCGAGTCGGCGGTGGAAATGCTCCGATATAAGCATAAAAACGGGGAAATGTATTATTGGATACTGTATTATGCCTTTTTATCGCCGCAGCAGTATAAAAACGCGGGGGAGATAATAGAGCAGCTGTTGCCGCATATAAGTGACATAAGCTATCGGACATATTACCGTAAACGCAGGGACGCCATAAGCTCTCTTTCCTGCATTCTTTGGGGATATACGGAAAGAGAAAGCCTTGAGGTTACGAAGAAATTTTTGCAGGATAAATAGGAATCGAATTGGTTTTTCCTGCACAAACCGAAAAACCGAGATGTTATTGTCAAGTAAAAATCAATTTTACTTGACATATCTGCTTGATTTAAGTATAATGATAACATAGAAATCAGGATAGAGGTGTGGAATAAGTGAAAAGAAATCCTGTGGTAAAGAACGCGCTTGCCGAGTTTAAAGAAAACGAGCTGATTGTCGCAAGCAAGCTGTATAAAGAAAAGCTTGCTTCACAAATCAGCGAAGCGGCATACTATAAAACGCTTCAAAGAATGTGCGAATCGGGTGAGCTTGTAAAGATTGCAAAAGGCACATATCATTTGCCGAAAGTAAGTAAGTACGGGATCGTTCCGCCGTCAGAAAAAGAAATCATATCTGCCTTTACTGAAAATGAAACCGGAACGGTTGTAGGTTACTCATTATACAATTCACTGAATTTAACAACTCAAATATCTAAAACCGTCACTGTTATGTCTTCTGCACTTGAGGGATTGACTAAATCAATTCGTAATGTTATTGTGCATCAAGTGCCGTTAGAATTTTCAAAGGAAATAACAAATATGGTTCACGGTTTGGAAGTTCTGCAAAACTTTAATGAAATAGAGGATATAAATTATTCTGCATTTCTTGCGTATACAGAACGATTGGCAGAATCTTTCAGCGCGGCGGCGTTTGAGGAAATTGTTTCTGCTAAAGCCTATAAAAAATCAACAATAGCATTTTTGCGCGAGATATTGAATTATTATAAGGTTCAGAATAACCTAAACGGTCACTTGTCAACCTTATCGGAATATAAATATCCCAAAATGGAGGAACTGCATGAAGCTGCACGAATTTACAAAACCATGAGGTCTTAAAACAATTTTTTAACAAATAAAATTTATAATGATTACAGTAAATTTCAGGGGGAAGTTATGTCACCAAATCAAATTCAAAGACATATGAGAGCTGTTAAAATTGCAGATGCTATTAACAATATTGAAGGTGTGCCGGTATCAGGGAAAGCCAAAGAATTATCAACCTTATGGGTAAACGGCGAGTTATCTTCATCTGAAATGAAAAAAATCCTTATAGATGCTCACAGAAAAGGTTAAAGCACACTTTGAAAAAGGAAAATAAGGCGCAAATTCACTGATAATAAACCGATTTTAAAATATTGACTATTCGTTACGAATGTGATAATATATTTGTGGTGATAGTATCATGGAAAAACGGAATGCGAACATTATTGTCGGAACTGCCGGCGGTACAGCCGGAGGAAATTCCAAAACATATAAAATCTCGTTGCCTACGAGATGGGTGACGGAGTTAAAACTTACGGATAACGGAGCAGAGCTTTGTTATGATGGAGAAAAAATCGTAATTCTGCCGCGCCTTTCGTTTGAGGAATTTTCCGCCGATAAAAAAGCAAAGGGTCATAAACTTTTGCATATGGCGTTTTATGACAAAAATGTGCTGTGTACGGAAATATGTGCAGATCAAAACGATAAAACTCTTTCCGTAAAGAATTATACCGATAATATAGTTAAAACGGCATTCGGCAATAATTTATTTCCCGATTGGACAGATTTTGAAGGCTTTTTAGAGGAGCGTTGCGTTCCTGAGAGCCGCAGCGGTATAAGAGAATATCTGGAAGCATTGGGACTTGATAGGTACGACCCGCTTGAAATAATAAAGAAGACAGGCGGCAGAATGGCGGAAGATGAGCAATGGATAAAAACAGAGGAAATAAAATGACTGTGAAGCTTGTAAGTAATGAAAAAATTGCGGAAACCTCTTCAAAGGGCAATCAGGAAAAATGGTTTGATAAAGAAACAAATAAATGGTATAAATTAGATCAATTCGGTTATGAGGCGCTTGCCGAGACCTTAATTTCAAAACTGCTTGAAAAAAGCAATATAAGCAGTGACACGCCGTTTTCTTATGCAAAATATCAAATGGAAAGACTGAATGTTCACGGCAGGGACAGAACAGGCTGCTCAAGTGAAAGCTTTTTAAAAAGCGGTCAATCAATCATCACGCTGAGTCATCTTTTTTCAAGACAACTTGGGATTTCTCTTAAAGATAAATTGACGAAACTGACGAGCGATAAAAAGCGGATAGAATACTTGGCAACAGCAACGGCGGAGTTTACGGGTCTTAAAAGGTTTCCCGAATATTTAACCCTTTTATTTGAAGTGGACGCGCTGTTTCTTAACGATGACCGACACCTAAATAATATTGCCGTTATTGAAAAAAACGGCAGCTTTGATTATTGCCCGATATTTGATAACGGTGCGGGGTTGCTTTCTAACACGCAGTTTTCGCCTATGGATATTGAACCAAAGGGACTTATAAAGTCAGTAATTGCCCGTCCGTTTAATACCACATTTAACCGTCAGATGAATACTGCGAGAGTGCTTTTCGGCAAACAACTGAAAATTCCGCAGTTTACCGGGAATGAAATTACGGCAGAGCTTAAACCGATGCTTGAATTTTACACCGAGCGCGACAGAGGGCTGATTTCTGACCGTGTTGTCGAGTGTGTTCTTGAAAGACAAATATTTAACAAATAATATTTTATCATTAAAGCTAAATAAGATTATAGCTGAATAAGTTTTTGCTAAGTATTATTTATCATAATATAATGCTTTTTATTGCACATGTTCGGCTAAATAATCGAATAATATTGATTCGTTAAATTCATCAAGTTTAAGTTCATAAATATGTGTTGCATTGAGAAAAATTATATGCTCAGGCAGTTCTTTTAATGTAAAGCCAAACGGCTCCGGTCGGGGTTGCGTACTAGAAAGGTTATTTTTATTAGTTAAAACATACCAGTCTCCGTATAATGAGCCATTGGCTTTTAATAAAAGGAGATTAAAACCTGTTTTTTTAGAATCGGTAACTTGGCTCCATGCTAAAACATCACGGTTTTGGCATTTGGGTGTATAATTTATAATTCTATATTCGGAATCTTCAAAAAAGATGCGATCTTTTGGAACACGCTTTTGGAAATTTTCGGGAAACACAATTTCTGTTTCTATTGAAATTTTGTCAAAAGAAGGTGTTGTGATTTCCAATGAGAAATTCTTTTGAGCTTTCAGACCGGTTTTGTTAATACTAAACTTTCGATCACCGGAATACTGATTGTTAAATTCCCTTATAAAACTATCGATGGGATTAAATATAGTTGTTTTATATTGGGAGTATATCAAGTTTATGTGTTCTTCTCGCTCTTTAATTGCTTTTTCTTTTGCAACGCGATGACTTTGTTCTATAAGATCCGCTTCGTTCCGCTTAGTTAATGCACGAGTAACTGCTATACCAATATTGTCTGGGTCGGGTTGAACTTTATTTATGGATTCGATTATATCGTCCCAATTTTCAAATCTTTTTTGTGTCGGTTTCTCTATCATTTTAATTAACACAGATACTAAGTTTTGAGGTAAACTGGGGTTGTATTTAATTGGATTTTCCGGAGCTTTATATAAGTGAGCATCCTGGTAGTCACTGTGAGTAGGATTTTGTTTTAATGAATAAGGGTAATTAAGTGTTGCTATTTCATAAAAAACGATTCCCATAGAATATATATCCATTTGAACCGTATTTTCATCGCCTTTCCATCCTTCTGGAGGCATATATTTGGCTGTACCATAACCTTTAAATGTATTTGTTTTTGTACTATCACATGAATTTTTTGACAATCCAAAATCACTAATTTTGAAAACATTATTTTCAATTAAAATATTTTCAGGTTTAATGTCTCGGTGAACGATATACTTGCTTATTTCGCGCATGCCCTTGGATAATTGTAACATGGCATCATATATAAATTCTAAATCAAATGGTTTTCCTTTATTTCGTTGCGTTTCAATAATATCGACTAATGTACCGCCATCAGCATATTCCATAATAATATATGGCGGATATTCATTATAGATTGTTCCGTCGTGTATGTAAATATATTTAATTGCATATTTAGAATCAATCAATTTAGCTTGGTTAATTTCCCTGTTAAATGAGAGCATGGCTTCCTGACTTGCGAAGGAAGATAATAAAGTTTTAACCGCAACAACATATCCGTCTTTTTCTCTATGTGATTTATATACGCAACCAAATCCACCTTCACCTAAGACGCTGTCTAGTACATATACATTTTGCTCATCGTCTTTGACTTTACTGCCGATTGTTATATTCATTTTTATAATTCCTCCATGAAAATATTTTTTATCAGTGCATTAGTGCACTGTTTTAAATCAAAAATATTGAAAAGATATTACATCAATTTGCTAGATATATTATAGCATAATTTTACCATTATGTAAAATTGATTCTTCAGACTTTATCGGTATTCGAAAAATATTAAAATGAAAAATCACTCGCTGATGAAGAATTATTTTATATCCCGAATAATTGGCACAACATTGGCACTGATTTGCTATTGAAATGTAAAAAGCCATATGTTAAAATGAGTATGCTCAAAAAAGTATCACGAGAAAACAGCAACGGCATCATCTTTACAGATGGTGCTTTTTTGTTGCGGAAAAACGGAGGTAATTAAGTGAAAAAAAGAATATGTAAAGGAGTGCCCGGCAGATGTAAGCACATCAATGTCGGGCGACTGCTTTTTCTGTCATTTTTATGCGTAACGCTTACGGCGTGTTTCCCGCTTAACGCGTGCGCCGCGGGCGTTACGGTATGGCAAAAGGCAGAGGAAATAATGAAAGATGTATATAACCATATACTCGCTATCTCAACAATAGCGGGAATTGTGACGGCGGCTATCGCGCTGCTTATGCTCAACTTTTCAAAATCGGACAGAACCGTAACAGAATCGCGGGCGTGGCTTAAAAGAATTATTGTGACTTGGGTAATACTAAACGGCCTCGGCTTTATTATGGCATATATCACGCCGTTTTTCGCAGACGGCCGCTGGAACGGGTAAGCGGGTGACATATGGGAATATTGGACGGAATTGTTGAATGGTTTGCAGAACAGGTAATGAAATTTCTTGATTTAATCAACTCGTCGGTACTCGGAGCGCTGGGCTGCAATATGTCAACCTTTAAAAGATATTTCCCTGCTGCCGAGACTATGTATAAGGTTTTTGTAGCTCTCGGCATAGGTCTTATTCTGCTGAACCTTGTGTGGCAGCTTTTTAAAAACTTCGGCGCGCCGCTCGGTACTGAGGCGGAAGATCCGCTTAAACTTACACTGCGCTCGGCGGTCTTTATTCTGCTTGTATATTTCGCGGATGAAATAGTTGACCTAATACTTAAAATCGGCGGTACGCCGTATAAATGGATACTTAATTCCGAGCTGCCGCCGCTTAATTTTGAAAACTTCAATTCGGTGCTGCTTACCATTCTCGGCGTATGCTGCAACGGAGCCGTAACCCTTATAGGTCTTGTTATTCTGCTTATACTCGCTTGGAACTATATAAAGCTGCTCTTTGAGGCGGCTGAAAGATATGTACTGCTCGGAGTGCTTGTGTTTACGGCACCCGTGGCTTTCGCTATGGGTGCATCCAAAGCTACGGGTAATATTTTCGCTGCTTGGTGCCGGATGCTCGGCGGACAGGTGTTTTTGCTTATTATGAACGCATGGTGTTTAAGAGTATTTACAAGTATGGTCGGCGCGTTTCTTGCAAACCCGCTGGCTGTGTGACGGAGGGGTTATATGAAAAAGTATATTAAATTTCTAATATCTGCGGCGGTTCTTGTCGGTATATTCTCCGTATCGGCTTTTGCCCTTACCGAAAACGAGGTGCAGAATGAAGTCTCACGCATAGGCAGAGATGGCGTTACAGGAAATATTTTTGTCTGGTTTCTCTGTGCGGTCGCATTCCTAAAGGTATCGCAGAAGATAGACAGCTTTATGTCCTCACTCGGAATAAATGTCGGGCATACGGGCGGTTCTATGTTAGCCGAGGCGCTTATTACTGCTAAAAGCAAACACATTTAAGGGCGGCGGTAAGGGCGTATCGTTCGGGAAATCTCACGGCTCATCGGTCAATACCGCCGCATTTAAAGGCGGGCTTTCGGGTATGGTCGGCAGAGGTATAACAAGCAATGCGGTTAAAAACGCAAACGGCACAAAAAGCGGCGGTATCGGCGGAAAGATATTCGATTCATCGCTTGCAAAGGGCGGCGGCTTTGCAAATAAAGTGATAGGAAATATCGCTAACGGAGATATTGGGACAGTCGGTACAATATCCGGTGAAAATGCGGGCGCCGCACTTATGTCGTACTTAGGATTTACGGCGCTTGGAGAAAACGCGGAGGCTGTACCGTCTTTTAATAATGTGGAGATAGGCGGCGGGCGGATAACCGGCACGGAAATATCCGACAGTAATCCGCAGGGCATAAAATTCGCTATGTATAGCGCGGACAAATATTCCGCACCCGAGGACAATTATTCAACCGTCACCGCTGCAGACGGTACGGCTTGGTATAAGCAGTATGCAGAGAATACCATAGTTCAAAAGCCGTTCGTCCATTCCGACGGATATGTAGACCGCGGCGATACGGTGGAAAAACGAATACCCAAAGCTCCCAAAAGAAATGACAGGCAGTAATGGCTGAAAACGGAAGTAATGCGCTCGGCAATATGCGCCACGCAGGACTTAAACGATTTCTTTGCGCTTGACGGCGGCAAATACGGAAAAGGCATTATAAATAACTGCAAGACTAAAATAATACTTAATCTTGAAGACGACGAAGCCGAAAGAGTAAAGGATATTTTCAAGCTCTCAGAAGCTGAGATTATGGAAATACCCCATTTTGAGCGCGGCAGCGGGCTTATAAGCACAAACAACAATAATATAACGGTTGAGTTTAAGTGCAGCGAGCTTAAAAAGCGACTTATAACCACCGACCGTAGGGAATTGAAACAGATACTTGACGGTGAAAAAGCGGATATGCGGAGTCAATACAGAAATAATGCGTATTAAAATTTTTACGCGTAGATAATGCGGATGCATTACGCATTAGGGTTAGATTTAGAAAAGCGCAGTTTACTTGTCTTAAATATTTTTAAAGTCATACCACACATTTCTATTGATAATTATAATTTTGTGTGGTATATTTTAATTGAGGTGGGAAAGTTGCTTATCGGTTCTGTTGTGAAAAATGAAGCTGTCCGCAATCAAAAGATGATATGTGAATACGAATCTTTGCTGACAAAACTTCCAAAGGGATCTGTTACCTGCCGCAAAAACGGATATTACTATTTAAGGTACAGAGAAGACGGTAAAATTTATGATAAATACATCGGCAAGGATGCCGGAGAAGTAAATAAAATCCGTGAGAAACTTATTCTTCGTAAGCATTATACGGAAATGCTGCTTGCATTGCAAAAGGAGCAGAAGGCTATTCATAAAATACTGGAGGGATTGAAATGATTATCTATCACGGAAGTACGCAGCTTGTAAAAATACCGGAAATTCGTAAAGGCGATACCTTTCTCGATTTCGGACCCGGTTTTTACACAACAACCTCTGCAGAGCAAGCCGAACGCTAGGCTAAAATTAAAATGCGGAGAGAAAACAAGGCAATCGGATATGTTTCAATTTACGAATTTGACTTTGAAACTGCACTTGAACAGGCGGAAATACGCCGTTTTCACGCAGCAGATATTGAATGGCTGCAATTTGTAGTTAAAAATCGTAACGGTGAAACGCAGGATACGCCGTGCGATATGCACATAGGACCGGTAGCAGACGATAATGTTTACCGCTCCATCCGACTTTTTGAAACAGGAGTATTGGACGCGGACGAAACAGTAAAGCGCCTGAAAACAGAGGTGCTACAGGATCAATGGACTTTCCATACAGAAAAAATACTCACATTCGTCAGATTCGTCGGATCAAAAGAAGTCAGAACGGAGGAATAAATATGAGCAAAGAAGAATTTACTGCGATTATGCCTTATATCAGTGCCGATTTGGTAGGTTTAATAGCACGGAAAAATAACATATCCGAAGAAGACGCAGTTTTAAAATTGTATAATTCAAAGCTGTATTCGGCTCTTGAAGATGAGAGCACAAAAGTTTGGCATTACAGCACAGATATGCTCTATTCGCTTTTTGAACAGGAAGAACAAACCGGTAATATAGCTTTTCCGGATGTATAAGGGGGATATAAAATGAGCAAGGAAACAGCCTTTCTGGTATTTTGTCTTGAAAATTATAAGGTTTATAAATCGTTGACCGGAAAGCAAGCTATAGAATTATTTTGTAAATACGGAGTATTTGACTATCTTAAAGATTTTTACGATATTTTGCATACAACCGGTTATCAATATATTAACAACGATATTGACATTTATCTCAAATCACGAAATGCCGTAATAACCGCATAGAATCAAAAAGCTTTCGATTTTCGGGCGCTTTTCTTTATGCTCTGAAAGGGTGAAAATATGAAAACAAGAAAAGAAATATACGGAAAAGAATGCGCGGAAATTCTGTGAAATATTACGCTGTACCACAACATAAGAAAGGCGCAGATTATAAAGCTGCACCCGAATATAAACCCGGAGGTGTGCGAAAAAATCATATTCCATTTGCAAAACAATCGCCGTATTTACCACGATAAAACCACCGACATAATATACGATAACAATGACGGCAAAACGGATTTTGAGACGATTTATTGCCTTTGGGTAATATGCGATTTTATAGAAAAAATAGAGTATCATTCTATAAGCGACTTTCCCGTAAATGCAGTATTCTTTGCAGAGGGCGAGCTGTATGAGCTTTCTTTTATACCCGAAAACAAAGAGACAATGTTTGAGCAGGCTTTTAAAACGCAGGAGCCGGACGGTAAAAGAATAATAGTGCTTGAAAGCACCGATACCAAAAAGCCCGAATACCTTGCAAGCGCCGGTGTGGTTCAAGGCATAGATATAAGGGAAGAAAACGACGCGTCCGAGCAGGATGCACACCCGTACTGTTCGGCTTTTACTGCGATTTGCCACGCATAAAAAAATTTGATACGTCGCTATGGGCTGCGGAATTTGCATTACAGCCGTTTTGCCGCTTGTGTTTTGCCTTTTCAGAATGGGCAGCTGATACTTAAAAATATAACCTGAATTTTACATAATTGCTTTCTTAAATTTAACAATAGAATGGTATTATTTAAAAGTAAGATTTTAAAAGTCAGGAAGTTAAAGTTTGATGGCAATGAAAACAAAGGTTAATATAACCGCCCGAAGCAATACGGAATTCAATCCAAGCACGGTAAAATATATTGCAACCGACCTTGACGGTACGCTCCTTTCAAGCGATACGAATATATCAAAGAAAAATCTTGAGGCGATTGAAAGGCTTTCAAGTAAACAGATAAGCACAATACTGCTGACGGGAAGAACACTGTATGAAGTGCCGGAAAAGCTGCGCAATGCAGGCGGTGTAAAATATATTGTTTTTTCTGACGGAGCGGGCATATGGAGCAGGGAAGATGGCATTATTAAATACGAATATTTTCCTCTTGATACCGCAAGAGAAATATTTAATGCATTGTCTCAATATGAAACATTTATTGAGGTGTATTCTGGCGGAAAACCACTGGTTGAAAGCAAAAAGTTTAATTCCGAACAGTTTAATTATTATCATATTGACAGCGATTTTATACCCGAAATATTTAAAAGTCGTTGCGCGGTAGAGTCGCTTGCCGCCCTTTTTGACGATAAATCGCATAAGACCGAATTATTTGATGTTTTCTTTAAATATGAAACAGAAAGAACAGAATGTGAAAAAAGGCTCAAAGTCGTTTTCGGGGGAATATGCATAACATCGTCAATGACTAATAATTTGGAAATTTGCCCGCCGGGGGTTAATAAGGGGGCAACGCTCACACAGCTCTGCGGGGAACTGGGAATTGATATAAGAAATGTTGCGGTAGCGGGCGACAGTCCGAATGATATATCCGCATTTAAAACGCAGGCTAAGAAGTATGCAGTATCAAACGCCTGTTGTGAGGTTAAGTATTTGGCAGATAAGATTATTTGCTCTAATGATGAAAATATTATGTGCTATTTTGAAAAGGAATTTGCATGAACATTGCTTACCGAAAAAAATAAACGACGGTATAGCTGCAGCGCTGTTGAAAAACGCGGATTAAAGGATGAATTAGATAAAAATTAAATAATAAAAAATAACTGCCGATCAAATTTAAGATCGGCAGTTATTTTGCGGTATTTTTTTAAATTATATAAGAGATAATGCCAAAAATGTTGGGTTAATCATTTATACCGAAAGCAGCAATAGAGAAATTGTTTTCCAAGGATTCTATTTTGACGGTTAATGTATGCTGCTTTTTATCCGAAGCGGCATAAAGCGGTGGAGTGTTCCATAAGTGAGAAAATGTGGTAATTGAACTTATGGTTTCAGTGGTTGTTTTTCCGGTATCCTTTTCTGTAACGGTTATTTTTGCATTACCGCCGTCTGTGTCACGGTTCATAATAATGCAGAAGCCGCGAATATCCTTGATTTCCATTTCTAAGGTTTTGCCCTTGGGAATATTTATAACCGAAAACGTATGATTTGATAGCTTATATTCCTTTGTCTTCAGCGTATAATCGTTATTCTTAAAAATGATTTTGTTAGTTACGGTGTCGGCCTTATTTCTTATAAACGAAAGACTGTCGACGTATTTAAGCTTAAGGAGATAATCGTCCTTTCCGTAAACCGAAGCGCCGGAATATTTTATTGCGGGAATGACATAATCGCTTTCGGATGCCGATAATTTTTTAAGCGATTCTGCAAGCATAAGATCTACTAAAAGTCCTATTCTGCCATGACCTAAATCATTCGGATGAAGGTTATCGTTGGCGGCAAACATATCGCCGTAGTCAGTATAATCACCGAATGCTTCGAGCATACTTATTTGCGGCAGCTTGTAATGATCGCCTACGGTTTGCTCTCCGCTTTGTGCAGTGCCTCTATCCCTTTGAGAAAGATAAAGACAAATTACGGCAGCATCCTTATATGATAAAGCATTGCGCACAAGACCTTCATATGTTGTTGTTAAATAATCGCCGTTACCGTTATCGTTTACGGCAAATTCAAGAATGATAAGATCCGGATCAAACGCAAGAACATCTTCCTTAATGCGGTATGCACCCATTGCAGATGTGGTTGCGCCTATGCCTGCATTTATAAGTGTAACCTCAATATTCGGGAATGTCTTTTTAAACCATGATAATATTCTGTTCGGATAATTCTTGAAGGTGTTGCTGGCCTTGGCACCGTTTGTTATACTCCCGCCTATGGTAGCAATAACAAGATTTTCACCCTTGAGCGCTTTTTTAATAAGACCTGCAAGCCTTGCATTGTTCGCATTTGAATAAGCTGAAGTAAGAATAGAAGCATATCCGGCAGACATTTTAAGCTCGCTTGCAAGAGATTTTATGTATTTGTCTGAATTCGCAATTGCGTCGGCTTCGGATATAGGCGTGAATGTTTTTTGAGGCTCTTTATTTCCGTTTGAGCCGCTGTTGTTATAGTCGGTGTTGCCGATTGACTGATCCGGTACATTGCCCGGATTGTTGCTGCCCGAATTGACATTGGAATTATCAGCAGATGAGTTGTTTACTGAACTGTTGTCGGTGTTTTCATATTGTGAGCGCATATCCGTTATAATCTCCTCAACCTCGACATTGCTTGAAATATTTGTTTTGTTGCAGGCGCAAAGTGCTGTCATACTGATGCAAAGACAGGAACAAAGCAGTCTTTTAAGGTGTTTTGTCTGTGAATTATTGATATTGAATAGCATATTAACCCCCGATTTTTAAATTTATTTGGTGTATTGACACTTTAAAATTAATATAGTAAAATATACGTGTATAAAAACGTTTTTTGCGGTGAAATAAAACGGAAAAAAACAAAGCATCAATACTTTTAAAAGGCTTATGAATATATTGTTTTTAAGAAAACTTCACAAAATAAATTCTTATTTACAAATTCATTTTATCATTAAATCATTATATTTGTATATAAATATATTACTGCATTTTTTTAGTAATTTATTACTGAAATTTACGGAGGAACAAAATTGGAAGTTAGCAAGTCGCAATCTAAAAAAATTTATGCTTTAAGCGAACCGGACGGCAGTCAGTATTACAATAAATTCGGTGATTTTTTGCATGTTCATTCATGCGGAATAGCTTCATACAGTCCGTATTCTTTTGAAAGGAAAAGCGGCAGCCCGGATTATATGATTAGTATAATAGCAGCGGGTTCCTTAAATTTCAATACGGTTCGGGAGGGCGGAATATTTACTGCTGCTGTAGGCACGGTGGCTGTTTACAAGCCGCATGAGATGCAAGTGCTTTCGGGAATGTCGGAAGACCTTATACGCTATTGGATTCACTTTACCGGCTATGAGGCTCCTGAAATACTAAAACAGTGTAAACTTGACGAGAGACGCTTTTTTACAATCAATAATATGGGACAGACGGAAAAAATATTTTTGAAATTACTTGCCGAAATGCGTTCTTGCTCTGATTGCAAGCAAATAAAACTGAATGCCTATTTGCTGGATTTGTTGTCTGAAATTTCCAGGTCAACGAACAGTACTTCAAAAAGCAAACCG
The DNA here is from genome assembly GCA_002431945.1 of Ruminococcaceae bacterium UBA5891. Lineage (GTDB taxonomy): Bacteria > Bacillota > Clostridia > Oscillospirales > Acutalibacteraceae > UBA737. The sequence goes on from DJET01000010.1 coordinate 30,412, forward strand.
ATCTTAAAGGATAAAATTGCTCCGGCTATTGACTTTTTAAACACATCATATATGAATGATATATCGCTCGATATGCTTGCTGAAAAGTGTTGTATGAGCAAGTCGTACTTTATAAATGTGTTTAAGGAATATACCGGGTATCCGCCGTATGAGTACCTGACGAATATTCGCATAGAGAATGCCAAAAACCTGCTCTTGAATACCAAAGTAAAGGTTTCAAGTATTTGCTGCGCCGTGGGAATACCCGATCAAAACTATTTTACAAAAGTTTTTAAGCGCTATACAAACGTCACACCGACAGCTTACAGAAATTCTCATTTATTTTAAAGAGCCGACGTAATTGCCGGCTTTTTAAATTGCTGAACTTTGTTTATTAAGGATATACTATTCTTTGACCTGCGGGAACTTTAATTATATCCGTTTTATCTCTTTCAACCCATACATCGGTTGAGGTGGGATTATAGAACATTTTTTCGTCCATAGATACTTTAAGCATTTTTTGAGCAGTAATATAGTTATATATTTCCATATTTGTTGCATACCAAATTTTATCGTTGCCGGATAAAATCTCAAACAGCCTTTCAATTTCAGACCAATCATTTTCAGTTTTCAGCTCGTGACTGTGACCCCATATATAAAACAACGGCTTTGCCCACTGGCTGTCAAGATCGTTTAAAAAGCTTTCTGCCGGTTTTTCCGCGTTTTTAAAATGACAGGTAGGGTTCCATTCGAGAAAATCGTCGGGCAGAGAAAAATCGTAGGTTGAATTTACGGTTCTTGAATACTCAATTCCGCAGGACCGCATAACCGTAATAACCTCGCTGTTGTATGAGCCGCTAGGGTAAGACATTCCCGTTACGGGATGACCGGCGATATCCTCAAGAACCTTTCGGTCGTTTATCACCTCCGAAACAAGCGATGAAACCGGCATTCTTGCGGGCCAACCGTGAGAAAATGTATGACAGGCTATTTCGTGATTTTTGTATTCTCTGTATACCTGCTTTTTTTCTTCTTTGCTTTTGTTTATGAGCTTTTTGCCGTTAAGATGAAAGGTGGATTTAAGGTTATATTTATCGAAAAGAGATATAAGCCGAATGTCGTTTTCAAAACCGTCGTCAAAGCTGAAGGTGAGAATTCTTTTTACTCCGCCCGGATAGATATGAAACTGTAACATAAATCAACAAATCCTTTCTTTAATATATATCTGCACTATGCTCAAAATCGGAAATTTCGGGTATAATGCTTTTCTCTGTGAGGGAGGCTTCGGGTACTACTCCGTAAATCCATTCCGAACGGGAGCCCTCAATTTTTATATCTCCGTTTTTACTTATGCTTACATTTGCGCTTAAAGGCGATGTGAAAAAGTAAGTATTCATTCCTTGAGTCAATTCGGTTAGACTGCGCATATATTTTTTCACCGCCGTGCCGTTATCGTCATATTCCGTAAAGGCGAATTTTTGGTCAGGTGTGTAATGATGACTTTTTGTGGGTCGCCAGTCGCCGTTTCTTACCGTGTTTACATCAAAAAATACTATATTGTTTTTCAAAGCAATATGGTTGGTGTGGTAGTGTCCGTTAATTGACATAATTACCGTTTGGGGTGTTTGCTTATTTGCGGCGTCAAATATTTTCAGAACAGTATCGCTGTCGGGCGAGGAACCCCAGATTTTTGAAAAGCTGTCATGACTTACTACGATGCATTTCAGTTTTTTATCCGCTGCGTCAAAAATTGTTTCTTCAAGCCATTTAAGCTGAATGGGTCCGAGACTGTTTTCATATAAATTGCCTGCCGGAGCTCCCCAGCTGCCGGTTTCATTATGTACCCATTCTTCTGCTTTTGGATTATAAGAATAGTTTGTATCGGTACATATTATTCTGAAACCTTTAATGTCAAAGTAATAATATGCCACACGTCCGTCGGTTAAAACTTTATCGTGCGTGCCCCATACAACACTGTCGGTGCGGTTTGTAAGATACGGGGTAACTGCCTCCATTGAGTTAGGCTGTCTTTCAAGCTCGTGATTGCCGTAAACGCCGTATACCGGCAAGGCATATTTATTATTTATATATGTGTTTATAAGCTCTGGCGAACCCTTGTAATCGTTGCATAAATCGCCGCAGTGAATTACAAAATCGGAAGCATGGTTATGTCCCCTTGATAAAATATCATCAATATCTTCGATAGACGCTATATACATTCCCTCTCTGTAATGCATATCTGCAAATACAGTGAATTTTAAAGCGCAATTGTTTTTGTTTATTTTTTCCACCGTTCATCGTCCTTTCGGTTTACTGTAATTCAGTATAAACCGTAAAGCCGGTTATGGAATGGATTAAATTGCCGAAAATATATGTAAAATATTGCGGTAATAGAAACCTAAAATCAAAGTGTAAATTGTTAAAATCCTATTGACATAACTATATTTCGTATATATAATATATGTAAAATATAAACATACAAGTGAGGCAAAACTATGGTTTACAAGCTTAAGGATAACCGTGT
>DJET01000015.1 GCA_002431945.1 Ruminococcaceae bacterium UBA5891
GATTACGCCGCCCGAAAATGCGGATCTTTTTCTTTTATGCGGCAAAAAATATTCGCCCAAAACGGGCAGCAGAAAAAACGGAAGCGATACGTTTAAAGCCATAGGCGCGCCGTCACGCAAAAACTCCTTTATATCGGGCAGGCGGTTTATTATAAGCCACTCGGTATTAAAATCCTTAAAGGATAAAAAGAAGAAGAGTATTATCCCAACCGCCGCAATAGGAAACGCCAAAACCGAAAGCTTTAACAAAACCTCTCGGCTTTTAAGCGCCAAATACGCGCAAACAATTATAAATATTGCGGCAACAAAAAAGCGCGGGGTGCTCGGCAAAAGTATTTTTGCGGCAAAAAGCAAAAATTCCTTAAACGCCGCGCCCGACAGATAAAGCGCATAAACCGCCGCCGCAAGGTAAAGAAACGCCGCCGCCGCTTTAAAACGGCAGGCGAATTTTAAAAGCAGAAAGCCAGCCGCCAAAGCCAAAAAGCCGAGCGCCGCCGCCGCAATAAACGCCAAGACCGAATACCCGCCCGAATTATTATACGGCAGACCGATAACCGATTCGCCCAGTATAAAAAGCGCCGTAAGACACACAAAATGCCTGCCGAAGCGAGCTTCTTCCATTGTTCATAACTCCTTTAGCTGTAACACTCAACCGAAAAATCGGCGTTTTTATAAAAGCTTAAATAATCCTTGCCGTAATTATCCTCAAATTCGCGGGATTTAAGCCTTAGGCTGTCGCAAAAGCCGAACACGTCCGCTCCCGTTTCGGCTTTAAGCCTGCTTTCAAGCCCCGCCAGCTCCTTTTCAAGCCTGTTTTTTGCGGTTTTGCTTACCGTATCTCCCGCTATTTTAAGCTTTAATATTATTTTTTTGCTTTCGGTATCGTTATATGCGTAATCGACCCTGCGGCTTTCAACCGTATATTCCTCAGCCCCGAAGCGCAGGGTTCCGCGGCGGAAATTGCCCGTCATAAGCGCGTAAAGCCCCGAAGAGCCGTTATCAAGCCTTGCCGCAAGCCTATCGCGGTAAAAAACCGAAAGCCCGTCTATTTCCATACTGTCCTCTCCGCAGGAAAAATGCGGCAGTGTAAAAACGCTTTTGCCGCCCTCGCGCCGCGCCTCCACCTCGAAATAGCGGCTGTTATAGGCAATTCCCGTGCGCTCGCTTTGCTGCTCTATCATACCCATAATATCATACCCCACCGCAACCGACGCCTCCGGTCCGCGCGATAAGAGCATATTCGGGTCCTTTACCGAAACCATATAGGCGGACATTGTAATACGGTTTTCCTTAAAACAGTAATCGCATATTTTATCAAGCCAGCCTGCCGTCATATCCTCGCCGAGCGCTATAACCGCGCAATGGTTTAAAAGTATCGGTCTTGAAAGGCAGGCGCCTATTTTGTCAAGCGCTTCCGATATTGTAGCGCCCGTTCCCGCAATAACGCGCGCTTCGGGGGAAATTTCGGGGTCTTCGGAATTAACTATTACCGTTTCGGCAAAAACGTTTATTAAGGCGCCGTCGCTTGAAAAGCCCAGCGCCGCCACCGTAAACCGCCTGTCGCTCCCGCTGTTTTCGCCCTTACAGCCGCAAAGCGAAAAACAGAATATAACCGCAAAAGCAATAGAAGCAAGCCTTTTCATTCGTTTTTAATTTCCTCCATACGCACTTTATTTTTGTTAAAAAGCGGTCTTTTTTTCATTCTTCGCCAGGGCGCGCGCCACAGCGTGTCCTTAAGGCCCTGATAATCCGCGTGCGAAAGCGACACGGTCGAGCTTATCCCGAAGGAGCTTAGCGACAGTATTTTTATAACCATTACGGTAATCCCTGCAATATAACCGTACAGCCCGAAAAACGCCGCCGCCAAAACAAGGATAAGCCGCATATAAAACACCGCTCCCTTAAGCCGCGGCACAATAAGCCCCGCTATACCCGAAAGCGCCGCAACAATAAGCATAGGCGCGCTTATAATTCTTGCCTCTACCGCCGCCTGACCTACCACAAGCCCGCCTACAATGCTTAGTGCATGGCCGAGGCTTTGCGCCATTCTTACTCCCGTTTCCTTTAAAATTTCAAAAATAAAAATAAGCAGTATACATTCCGCAACCGCGGGAAACGGCACGCCGCCGCGAAGCTGCGTTACCGAAAGCGCAAGCGACGTAGGCAAAAGTTCTTTATGAAAAACCGTTGCCGCAATAAAAACAGAGGGTATGCTTATGCTTAAAAAAAAGCATATATACCGAAGCGCTCTGCCTATAAGCGATACTTTAAAGTTTAAATAATAATCCTCGTCCGACTGAAAGTTTTCGGAAAAAAGGTAAGGCACCGTAAGCACCATGGGCGTTCCGTCCACAAGCAGCGCCACCCTGCCCTCAAGCAAGCGCGCCGCAACAACGTCGGGCCGCTCGGTAGTGCCTGCGGTTTTAAATACCGAACCCTTGTTATCGCGTATTTGCTCGGTAATATAATTTGTATCAAGTATGCCGTCTATGTCTATTTTTGAAATTCTTTTTTTAAGCTCAAAAAGCGTTTTTTTATCAACCAGCGAATCAAGATAGCAAAAAAACACAAGCGTTTCGCTGCGCCTGCCCACCCTTATCATTTCGGTGGAAAAATCGGGCGTTAAAAGCTTTCTTCTTATAAGCGCCAAATTCAAAAGCGCCGCCTCGTTAAAGCCCTCGCGCGGGCCCTCAAGTATTCTTTCGTTTTCGGGCTCGCTTATTCCCCTTGTTTTCCAGCCCTTGGTATTTACGGTTATTGCCTGCGCGCTTCCGTCTATAAGCAAAAGCGTATCACCGTAAAGCACGGCTCTTAACATATCCGCCGTGTTATCGGTAATTTTATTTTCGCTTGCAAAAAGCACCTGCTCGCAAATATAGCCTGCAAGCGAGTCCTCGCGCCGTTCGCTTTCAACAAGCAAAAGCGGCCGCACGACCGATTCGTTTACAAGCTCGGAATTAACCATACCGTCCATATAAAAAAGGGCGCAGTCATAGCTGTATATGCCGCGCACCCTTATCTGCTTTATTCTTAAAACGGCGTCCTTTTTAAATATTTCCTTAAAAAAAGCCATATCGCTTTCAAGACGGCCCGTAAGCTTTATATTTTCATAATCGGAAGTAAGTCCGGACATAACATCACCTTTTAGAATTATGCCCTGTACCATTCAAAAAAATTCATTATAATTTTCACCTCGAAGCGCGTTATACTCCTCCGCTATCGTATGCCAGGTGTTAAGCCCCACAAGCCCGCTTTGCGGCAGCCCGAAAAGGCGCTGAAAGGTATACACCGCGTCTCTTGTCTGCGTTCCGTAATAACCCGTTACGGGTATTTCGGGTATTTCGGGATAAACGCTGCCTATATACGATAAATAGGTTTGAAGATCGCGCACGCTCTCTCCCCTCATACCCTCGCTTAAAACAAAACCGGGGTAAATTTTAGCGGTTGTTCCCTCGTACCCTGCAGGCAGAGACTCCACCGCCAGACGGTACTCGCGGTTTAAAATATTCCAAAGCGCGGTGTCTGCCACGCCCGTAACGGGCAGGCCGTAATATTCCTGAAACTGCTCGACCGCCCTGACCGTCGGCTCGTCAAATATGCCTGTTACGGGTATCATATCAAGTTCGGGATTGGTATAGGCTATTACGTCAAGATAATATTGCAGCGCCCTTACGTAAAGCCCCTGCATACCCGCCGAAAGCTCAAGCGAATACGGCAGGCTTGCCTCTTCCTCGGTAACCCCCTCGGCGGTAAGCTCCGCAAGACGTTTTACACCGCTGTAATAGCGCTTTATTCTGTACCATGTAGCCTTATCCACAATGCCGCTTTCTGGTAGCTCGAATATTCTTTGAAACGCCCTTACCGCATTTTCGGTATCAACCCCGAAAAGACCGTTTTCAAGCCTTATTTTCGGTATTGCGGGGTAGTTTTCGGATATGCGGTTAAGCTCGGTTTGAATTATTTTTACGCTGTTTGAGTCGTCTCCCGGTCTAAGGGGCGTACCGGGATACGATTCGCCCACGCTTGCAACGGGCGTATCGGTAAGTATTCCTATATCCTCGCCGTAATACCGCTGCAAAATTTCATACGGGGTAAGCCCCTGCTCGGCAAGCGCCACCGTACCCCACTGGGAAAGCCCGTCGCACCGCGAGGTAGTGCCGTTGCAAAACGATGTGAATAACGGCTGTATACTGCCGCTTCTTACAACATATTCGTCAAATATATCGTTTACAATATCGTTTATGTTGGCAAAGATCTCGCGCCCCGGCACAAACGCCTGATCGTAGCTTGTGGTATTTGTAATATCAAAATCATATCCGCGCGAAGGGTACCACTCGGTATAAATGCGGTTAAGCGCAAAGGTTATAATGGCATAAATGTTAGCCCTCAGCGCGTTTTCGGGCCATGTGGGGTATATCTCGCTTGAAGCCACGTTTTTAATATAATCCACAAACGGCACGGTAACGTTTTGGGCATTTGAAGAGGGCGCGCCCAAATGCACCCTTATGCTTTCGGGGATAACCGGCTGTATTATGGCTGGCATACTCTTCCCCCCTTAAAGCTCGTAAGACGAAAATTCGTTAAAGATTATGGGCGCCGTTCTGCCGCCCGCAACCTTTATCGGCGTAAGATCCGAGCGCTGCAAAGAGGTAACCCCCCTGAAAACGGGTATATTAAGGTGTATGTTATCAAGAAAGCCGTCTGCCTGCACCGCTATATTGTAAAGAGCGTAAGGCAGCGCCGCCGTGCCCGATTGCTGTGAAAGACTGCGCGGCGGAGCGGCAAGCTCAAAGGTTTTGGTCTTTCCGCTTTCATCTGTTATATCGCTGTCCGTTATTTCCATATTTTCGGGCGAGCCCGTAAACACCGTTACCTTAGCCCCCTTTACGGGGTATATATTATCGGTATAGGTAACCATAGCGATAATCCTTCCGTTTTCATCGGACGCGTCTTCTTTAATATCGGGCTTTCCCTCTTCGTAATATCCCCGCTGCACGCTGCTTGCCGCCGCTCTTTTCCTTATATTAAGCATTTCGTTTTTATACTTTTCAATAATCGATTTATCCATTTTACCGCCTCCCATAAAATATTTTATGCCATAGGGCGCTTTGAAGTTAAAAAAAGGTTGCAAAGGCTCTTTTTATGGTATATAATTTTTAAAAAAGGAGAGTGATTTTTACGGTTACGTTAAAAAACGATAAGCTTACTGTTGAAATTAACACAAAGGGCGCCGAGCTAAACAGCATTAAGGTGAACGGCGAAAACAGGCTTTGGAGCGGCGATCCCGAATACTGGACGGGCAAGGCCCCCGTTCTGTTTCCGATATGCGGCGGTCTGCCGGACGATAAATTCACCTACAACGGCGCAGAATACATACTTAACAAGCACGGCTTTGCAAAATTAAAGGAATTTACGGTAGAGCATAAAAACGACCTTACGGCTACATTCTTGCTTAAAAGCGATGATGAAACTCTTAAAAGCTATCCCTGGAGCTTTGAGCTGCGCATAACCTACGCACTTCGCGGCGCGGCTGTTAAGATTACTTACGACGTTAAAAACACTTCTGCCGACGCTATGTATATGTCTATCGGCTCGCACGAGGCTTATGCCTGCCCTGAGGGTATTGAAGACTACGACATTATATTTGAAAAGAAAGAAAACCTTAATTCCTGCGATCTTGACGGCAACCTTATAGCGCACAGCACAACTCCCGTTTTAAAGGAAAGCGATACCCTGCCCCTTTATTATAAATACTTTGCGGTTGACGCGCTTGTGTTCAAGGATCTGAAATCGCGTTCGGCAACACTCAGAAACCGCAAAACCGGAAAGGCGCTTACCGTAAGCTTTGAGGGCTGCGATTATCTTCTTTTATGGACAAAGCCGGGCGCCGGATATATATGTATAGAACCGTGGACGGGAATACCGCCTATGGTGGGAAGCGGCTATGATATAACCGAAAAGGAAGGTATAACCGCCGTTGAACCCGATAAATCAAGCACCGTATCTCACACAATTTATTTTTAAAAACACAGCTGTCGGCAGGAAAATTTCCTACCGGCAGTTATTTTGAACCTTGGTATATCGATAAATACATTACCGATATGCAAAACATATGATTGCAATAATAATCGAAAGATGATATAATAAATCAAACTATGTAGAATAGGGAAGGTTTGCAATGAACAAAGTATCAATCATCGGAACCGGAAGCGTCGGTTCCACCATCGCTTACACGCTTACAGTAATGGGGCTTGCCTCGGAAATCGTTATGATAGACATAAATAACGAAAAAGCCTTGGGCGAAGCGCTCGATATCCGCCAAGGCACCCCCTTTTGCGGCGCCTGCTCAATTTACGCGGGCGATTACCGCGACGCGGTTAATTCCGACATTGTAATAGTAACATCGGGTATTGCAAGAAAGCCCGGCCAGTCGCGCCTTGAGCTTGCACAAACCAACGTTAACATTACAAAACAGATAATCCCCGAAATTACCAAATACGCGCCGGACGCTACCTATATAATAGTAAGCAATCCGGTGGATATTCTCACCTATACGTTTTATAAAATGTCAGGTTTGCCCGAAAACCGCATAATCGGTTCGGGTACTATTCTTGATACCGCGCGTCTGCGTTCAAGACTTTCCGAATATTACAACATAAACCAAAGCAACGTTCACGCCTATGTTTTCGGCGAACACGGCGATTCTTCGTTTATTCCGTGGTCGGTTGCAAACATTTCAAATGTTCCGATAAAAGAGTGCAAAAAGCTTATAACCACTCCGGGCATTAACACGCCTGAGCTTGATTTCGGCGAAATTGAGCAGTATGTAAGAAAATCGGGCGCGCGCGTTATCGCAAGAAAGGGCGCTACCTTCTATGCCGTTTCGGTATCTGTATGTCACATATGCAAGTGCCTGCTCGGCGGTATCGACACCACAATGACCGTTTCCACAATGATGCACGGCGAATACGGAATTGAAAACGTAGCCTTAAGCACCCTTAATATGGTAGGTCACGAGGGCGTAAGGGGCAAGGTTAACGTTCCTATGACGGACGAAGAGGTAATGCTGTTACGCAAGAGCGCCGATACATTAAAGGACGTTATAAGCAATCTTGAAATATAAGGGGTAATACAGAAATGGAATACCGTATAGAACACGATTCAATGGGCGAAATGAAGGTCCCTGCCGACAGACTTTGGGCGGCGCAGACCGAAAGAAGCCATGAAAACTTTGAAATCGGCGTAGGCATTGAAACCATGCCGCGCGAGATAACCCACGCCTTCGGCATACTTAAAAAGGCGGCGGCGCTTGCAAACGCAGAGCTGAAGCCCGAAAAAATGACAGCGCAGAAGGTAAAGGCTATTTCCGCCGCGTGCGACGAAGTAATATCGGGCAGCCTTAACGACCATTTCCCGCTTGTTGTATGGCAGACGGGCTCCGGCACGCAGTCCAATATGAACGCAAACGAGGTTATTGCCAACCGCGCTAACCAAATTGCGGGCGAAAAGCTTTGCCACCCGAACGACGATATAAATATGAGCCAATCCTCTAACGACACCTTCCCTACCGCTATGCACATTTCGGCGGTTATAGCTATTGAGGATAAGCTTTTGCCTGCAATTGAGCTTTTAATTGGCACCTTTAAAAAATTAGAGGCTGAAAACGAGGGCATTGTAAAATCGGGCAGAACCCATTTGCAGGACGCAACTCCCATTAAGTTCAGCCAGGAAATTTCAGGCTGGAGGGCAAGCCTTGAACGCGACGCAGAGCTTTTAAAAATGGCTGTAAAGCCGCTTTATGAGTTGGCTCTCGGCGGCACAGCCGTCGGCACGGGGCTTAACGCACCGGTGGGCTTTTCGGAGCTTGTGGCCAAAAAGGTAGCCGAGCTTACGGGCAAGCCGTTTGTAACCGCCGCAAATAAATTCCACGCCCTTACTTCAAAGGACGAATTTGTTTTTGCGCACGGCGCTATTAAGGCTGCAGCCTGCGATATGATGAAGATAGCGAACGACGTTCGCTGGTTAGCGTCGGGTCCGCGCGACGGGCTCGGCGAAATTCACATTCCCGAAAACGAGCCGGGCTCTTCAATAATGCCGGGTAAGGTAAACCCCACCCAGTGCGAGGCGGTAACAATGGTTGCCGTTCAGGTAATGGGTAACGACGTAGCGGTAGGTATTGCGGCGTCGCAGGGCAATTTTGAGCTTAACGTATTTATGCCTGTTGCGGCTTATAATTTCTTACAGTCCGCCCGACTGCTCTCGGAGGCTATTGTTTCCTTTAACAACAAGTGCGCTGTGGGAATTACCGCAAATAAGGAAAAAATGTATCACAATCTGCACAATTCGCTTATGCTTGTTACCGCGCTTAACCCCTACATAGGCTACGAAAACGCGGCTAAAACCGCCAAAAAGGCGTTTAAGGATAATATTTCCTTAAAGCAGGCGTGCGTGGAATTGGGCTTTTTAACCGAAGAAAAATTTGACGAGGTATTCCACCCCGAGCAGATGGTTTAATTTTTCAGGGAGGAAAAATAATGATTAAGGTCAGTTATTTTCCCGGCTGCACGCTCCGCACAAAAGCCAAACAGCTTGACCTTTATGCCCGCAGATGCGCCGAAGTTTTGGGCGTTGAATTATGCGAGTTAGAGGACTGGCAGTGCTGCGGCGGCGTGTTTGTAAGCAATAACGACGAGATAGCCTCAAAGCTGTCCTCCGTTCGTGCGCTTATAGCCGCTAAAGAGGCGGAAAGACCGCTTGTTACGGTATGTTCCGCCTGCCATAATGTTATTAAACAAACTAATTATCAGATAACGAACGACGAAACGTTCAGAAACCGCGCTAACCTGTACCTTGCGCAGGATAAGGAAAAAAGAGAGCCTTATTCGGGCGAGACAAAGGTTATGCACTATTTTGAGCTTTTGCGCGACGTTGTAGGCTTTGATAAAATCAAGGAAAAGGTTGTAAACCCCTTAACGGGCAGAAAAATTGCCGCTTATTACGGCTGCCTGCTTTTGCGCCCCGGCAAGGTAATGGCGTTTGACGACCCCGAAAACCCCGCGATTATGGAGGAGTTTATAAGGGCGATAGGCGCAGAGCCGGTAATTTACCCTTACAGAAACGAGTGCTGCGGCGGCTATGTTGCGCTTGAGGATCCCGATAGTGCAAAGAAAAAAAGCAACGCCGTTACAAACAGCGCCGAAAGCCACGGCGCGGAGTTGGCGGTTACCGCCTGTCCGCTTTGCAAGTACAATTTGGTGCATAACGGCAGCAATATACCCGTTGTGTACTTTACCGAATTATTGGCCGAGGCGTTAGGCGTAAAGGAGGATACAAATGCCTGATAAAAAAGAGCTTTTAAAGGAGCAGGTTATAAGGGCAAGCGGCGTTAATCCGCTTAAATGTATGCGCTGCGGCAAATGCTCAGGCACCTGCCCTTCATACGATGAAATGGAATATCACCCCCACCAGTTTGTTTATATGGTGGAAACGGGCGATATTGAAACACTTATGAAATCGGAATCGGTTTACAAATGTCTTTCCTGCTTTGCCTGCGTTGAGCGCTGTCCGCGCGGTGTGGAGCCGGCAAAGATTATTGAGGCGGTGCGCCTTGAGGCAATACGCCGAAAGGGAAACAACCATATGACCGCGGGCGATATTCCCGAAAAAATAAACGACGATATTCCCCAGCAGGCGATAATGAGCGCCATGCGCAAATATTCTAAATAGGAAAGGAGAAAATAACGTATGCAAAGAATTGGAGTATTCGTATGTCACTGCGGCACCAACATTGCGGGCACCGTTGATGTTAAGGCTGTTGCAGAGGCTATTAAAAATGAACCCGGTGTTGTTTTCTCCACCGATTATCAGTATATGTGCTCGCAGGCAGGTCAGGAGATTATAAAGAAAGCCATAGCCGATTATAAGCTTACAGGCATTGTGGTTTGCTCCTGCTCGCCCCGTATGCACGAGGCTACCTTCCGCAAAACCGCGGCTGCCGCAGGGCTTAACCCCTATATGGTGGAAATTGCCAATATACGCGAGCAGTGCTCTTGGGTACATAAGGAAATGCCGATAGGCACCGAAAAGGCAATTATTCTTGCCAAAGCGGCGGTTGCAAAGGTAAACCTTAACGCGCCGCTCACTCCGGGCGAAAGCCCCGTTACAAAGCGCGCCTTGGTTATAGGCGGAGGTATTGCGGGTATTCAAACCGCGCTTGATATAGCCGACGCGGGTTTCCCCGTTGATATAGTTGAAACCAAGCCGACAATAGGCGGCAAAATGGCTCAGCTTGATAAGACCTTCCCGACGCTTGACTGCGCCGCCTGTATTTTAACGCCTAAAATGGTTGACGTGGCGCAGAACGATAAAATTCGCATTTTCTCATACTCCGAGGTAACCGAGGTAGGCGGCTTTGTGGGTAACTTTGAGGTTACTATCAAGCGCCGCGCGCGTTACGTTAAAGAGGATATATGCACGGGCTGCGGGCTCTGCACCGAAAAATGTCCGCAAAAGAAGGTTCCCAACGAGTTTAACCTCGGTATGGATAACCGCAGCGCCATTTACATTCCGTTTGCTCAGGCAGTGCCGAAGGTTGCCACTATTGACCCTAACCACTGTATGAAGCTTAAAACGGGCAAATGCGGCGTTTGCTCTAAGGTATGCTCCGCCGGCGCTATCGATTACGAGGCAAAGGACGAGTATGTTAAGGAAAAATACGGCGCAATAGTAGTTGCTACGGGCTTTAACCCCATTTCTATGGAGAAGTTCGACGAGTTTGCTTACTCTCAGTCAAAGGACGTTATAACCTCGCTTGAATTAGAGCGCCTTATGAACGCGGCAGGCCCTACGGGCGGCACGCTTCTGCGCCCGTCAGACCATGAGCATCCGCACACGATAGTTTTCGTTCAGTGTGTGGGTTCAAGGTGCGAGGCATGCGCTGAAAAGGGCAAGGAATATTGCTCTAAAATATGCTGTATGTATACCGCAAAGCACGCAATGCTTATAAGGGATAAATACCCAGATACCGAGGTTTATGTATTCTACATAGACGTGCGCACCCCCGGTAAAAACTTTGATGAGTTCTACCGCCGCGCGGTTGAGGAATACGGCGTTCACTACATAAAGGGTATGGTAGGCAAGGTTTCCCCTGAGGGCAATAAGCTCAAGGTTCAGGGCTCCGATTTAATTTACGGCAAACAGCTGCATATAGACGCCGATTTGGTGGTGCTTGCCGCCGCTATCGAGCCGGATAAATCCGCCCGTCCGCTTGCTACAATGCTTACTGCCAGTATGGATACAAACGACTTCTTTACCGAGGCGCACCCCAAGCTCCGTCCGGTTGAAAGCCCCACTGCGGGCGTGTTCCTTTCGGGCACCTGCCAGGGACCGAAGGATATACCCGAAACCGTTTCCCAAGCGGGAGCGGCTGCCTCTAAGGTTATAGGGCTTTTGTGCAAGGATAAGCTTACGGGTAACCCCTGCGTTGCGCACTCCGACGAAATGATGTGCAACGGCTGCTCAACCTGCGAAAAGGTTTGCCCCTACGGCGCTATTTCGTATGTTGATAAAGAATTCAGAATGCCCGACAGAACCACAAAGGTTCGCCGCGTAGCGGTTGTAAACGAGGCTGTGTGTCAGGGCTGCGGCGCTTGTACGGTTGCATGTATGTCCGGCGCTATGGACCTAAAGGGCTTTATGAATAAACAGATTATGGCGGAGGTAGACGCAATATGCAAGTAAACGAATATAAGCCGCTTATAGTGGCGTTTTGCTGCAACTGGTGCTCTTATGCCGGTGCCGACCTTGCGGGAAATAACAGACTTAATTACCCTGCCGACGTTAAAATAATCCGCGTGCCCTGCTCGTGCAGAGTAAACCCGATGTTTATTTTACGCGCGTTTCAGCGCGGGGCGGACGGCGTGATTCTTTGCGGCTGCCACCCCGGCGACTGCCACTACACATCGGGTAACTATTACACCCGCCGCCGTATGGCTCTGCTTTTCTCAATGCTTGACTTTTTAGGCATTGAAAAGGAGCGCACCCGCGTTGAGTGGGTTTCCGCGGCAGAGGGCGCAAAGTTCGCCGCCACAATGAACGATTTTGCAAAAACCGTTGCGGCGCTCGGTGAAAACAAGAGATTGGAGGATTTAAGATGCAAGAAATAAAACGCGAAGTTTTAGTAAATAAAGCCTCCGAATTACTTAAAAACGGCACGGTCGACCGTGTTTTCGGCTGGAAAAAGGGCGAGTTTGATTACGATATTACCCCCGCGCTTTTTACCTCTGCCGAAGATATTGAAAAAGAGTTTGTATGGGGCGATTTTTGCGGCGCTAACTTTTCAAAGTACCTTGTAAAGGAAACGGGAAAGAGTGAAAACAAGGTTCTTGTTTTCTTAAAGCCCTGCGATACATACAGCTTTAACCAGCTTTTAACCGAGCATCGCTTTGACCGCGAAAAGGTTTACGCCGTGGGCGTTCCGTGCGCGGGTATGCTTGATACGGGCAAAATTAAAAGCCATGCCGAGGGTATTGCAAAGGTGACCGATAACGGCGTTAAGGTAATAATAGAAACCTTGTTTGACGGTG
The DNA here is from genome assembly GCA_002431945.1 of Ruminococcaceae bacterium UBA5891. Lineage (GTDB taxonomy): Bacteria > Bacillota > Clostridia > Oscillospirales > Acutalibacteraceae > UBA737. The sequence goes on from DJET01000015.1 coordinate 12,585, forward strand.
AAATAACGCTTGACAGAAACGAGCTTTTGCCCGACCGTTGCTTAAATTGCAAATCCAAAAAGCACGTGGCTTACGACGAGCTTTTGGGCGAGGACGGTGTTGTTTTAGACTCTCACCGCTTTGACGAGGTTGAAAAACTTGAAAAAATGACGCCCGACGAGCGTTTTGCTTTCTGGCAGAACGAGCTTTCGCGCTGCATACGCTGCAACGCCTGCCGCGACGTTTGCCCCGCCTGCACCTGCGAAAAGTGCGTGTTTGATAATCCCAATTCGGGCGTCGAAAACAAGGCGGCTTCAAACGAGTTTGAGGAAAAAATGTTCCACATTATCCGCGCTTTCCACGTTGTGGGACGTTGTACCGACTGCGGCGAGTGCTCAAGGGTATGTCCCCAGCACATTCCGCTGCACCTGCTCAACCGCAAGTTTATAAAGGATATCGACAGCTTTTACGGCGAATATCAGGCAGGAGCCGAGGTAGGCTCGCGCGCCCCGATAGTAAACTACACCACCGAGGATATTGAGCCGGGCGACGCTGTAAGGAGGAATGAAAATGCGTAAAATATCGCTTGAAAAATTAGATTCGCTTTTCTCCGCCATTGCAGAAAACAATGTGCTTTATATGCCCGTTGATACCAAAACAGGCGCTAAATTTGAAAAATGGGAAGACGGCAAAAAGCTTTCCGATTCGCTTAACACCGTAAGGAGCGCAAAGGATTTCTTCTTCCCCCAAACCGAAAACCTTATGGATTTTAAGGTAGAGGGCAAAAAGATAGAGGTTATAGACACCCGCAGCGAAACCGAGGATTTTGTTGTTTTCGGCGTGCGCGCGTGCGACGTTAAGAGCTTTGACGTGTTAGATAAGGTATTTTTGGCAGAGCCGCAGGACAGCTACTATAAAAACCGCCGCGAGCACGGGGTTATAATGTCTCTTGCCTGCACAAAGCCGAATGAAACCTGCTTTTGCACCACTTTCGGTATAGACGCGGCAGAGCCTGCGGGCGATGTGGTATGCCATAAAACCGAAGACGCGCTTTATATGGACGCTAAAACCGAAAAGGGCGAAAAGCTTTTAAAGGCGCTTGAAGGCATTACGGAAAACGCCGATAATAAGGCGGTTACCGAGCAGCAAAAGGTAACGCGCGAAAGAATGGCAAAGCTGCCGCTGGCGAGCCTTAAAGCAGACGCTTTCGGCGACGGCAAAACAAAGGAATTTTTCGACCGCCCCGAATGGAAAGAGCTTTCAGAAAGCTGCCTTGGCTGCGGCACCTGCACCTTTGTATGCCCCACCTGCCAGTGCTATGATATTAAGGACTTCAACACAGGTCACGGCGTTAAGCGTTTCCGCTGCTGGGATTCCTGTATGTATTCCGAATTTACCAAAATGTCCGCCGGTCAGCCGAGACTGACTCAATTAGAGCGTTTCCGCCAGAGATTTATGCACAAGCTTGTGTATTTCCCGACGAATAACGACGGTATGTTCTCCTGCGTAGGCTGCGGCAGATGTCTTGCAAAATGCCCGATACAGATGAACATTGTAAAGGTAATGAAAAAACTGGGAGGTAATGCAAATGGCTGATATTAAAGAACCGCTTATTCCGAAGATCGGCGTTGTTACCGATATCAGGATAGACACTCCCGATGTTAAAACTTTTCGCGTTGTAACGCCCGACGGCAAAAAGGCTTTCGAGCATATGCCCGGTCAGTGCGCAATGCTTTCCATTCCCGGTGTGGGCGAGGCTATGTTCTCAATCACGTCTTCCCCCACAAACACCGAGTTTATGGAGTTTTCAATAAAGAAATGCGGCTGCGTTACAGAGTGGCTGCACTCTATGGAGGTAGGTCAGGAAATTACTATCCGCGGGCCTTACGGCAGACCTTTCCCCGTTGACACCGAATTTGCAGGTCACGATCTGCTTTTCGTTGCGGGCGGTATAGGGCTTGCGCCGCTTCGTTCGGTTATTAACTACTGCCGCCACTACCGCGACCGCTTCGGCAAGATTGATATTGTTTACGGCTCGCGCAGTAAGCAGGACCTTGTTGACTACAAGGAAATAATCGACGAATGGGCAAATGATACGGGCGTAAACGTTCACCTTACCATTGACCGCGAGCAGCCCGAATGGGACGGCCACGTAGGCTTTGTTCCGAATTACGTTAAGGAATTGGGCTTTACAACCGATAAGATAGCAGTGCTTTGCGGACCGCCTATAATGATTAAGTTCACCCTTGCGGGGCTTCAGGAATTAGGCTTTGACAAAACTCAGGTTTACACCACCATGGAGCTTAGAATGAAGTGCGGCATAGGCAAATGCGGCCGCTGTAACATAGGCGCCAAATACGTCTGCAAGGACGGACCCGTTTTCCGCTTTGACGAAATAGACGAGCTGCCCGACGAATATTGACGAGTATTGACGAACACTAAGGAGGAAAACAAATTGGAAAATATGGTTGATGTTTACCTGTTCGGCAAGAAATACAGCGTGCCGGATAACCTTACAATAATGCGCGCAATGGAATACGCGGGCTATCAGTTAGTACGCGGCTGCGGCTGCCGTAACGGCTTTTGCGGCGCGTGCGCCACAATTTACCGCATAAAGGGCGACCGCGAGCTTAAAACCTGCCTTGCCTGCCAGACCAAGGTTGAGAACAATATGTATGTTGCAACCCTGCCCTTCTTCCCGCTGGTAAAACAGGTTTACGATATTGAAAAAATTAAACCCACCGAGCAGATTATGATGCAGCTTTACCCCGAAATTTACGCCTGCGTAGGCTGCAACGCCTGCACAAAAAGCTGTACGCAGTCGCTTAACGTTATGCAGTACATAGCGTATGCTCAGCGCGGCGAGTTTGATAAGTGCGCAGAGGAATCGTTCGACTGCGTTATGTGCGGCGTGTGCTCTTCACGCTGTCCCGCAGGTATTTCTCACCCGCAGGTTGCAATGCTTGCGCGCAGACTTAATGGCAAGTATATAGAGCCGAAGTCAGAGCACCTTGAAAAACGCGTTGAGGAAATTAAAGATGGCGCGTTTACCGAGATTATAGAGTCGCTTATGGGCAAGCCGGTTGAAGAGCTTAAAGAGCTTTACAACAACCGCGAAATTGAGAAATAAGGAGGCGCGCAGATTATGTATTCAAAAGAATTTGAAAAATCTTTAAAGGCGGTTGAAGCCGCAAGAGAAGATAACATTGCATTAGAGCCGCGCCGTATGACCGCGGACGAAAAGGACGCCCTTTTGGCGGCTTACCACCCCGATTATAAAAAGAGCGAATTTTCCACCCTTAAAATAGGACCGAACAAGGGCGAGCAGGTGCCGCACGAGCTTTGCGAAATGCTTGAGGCGCACAGCCGCATTAAGGCGGACGACGTTGATTTAAACGACGTTACATATGATGTTGACGTGCTTATAATCGGCGGCGGCGGCGCGGGTGCTTCTGCCGCTATTGAGGCGGATAATGCCGGCGCTAAGACTATGATAGTTACAAAGCTGCGTATAGGCGACGCCAACACAATGATGGCTGAGGGCGGTATTCAAGCGGCTGATAAGCCGAACGATTCGCCTGCCATACACTTTGTAGACGCATTCGGCGGCGGCCATTTCGCGGCAAAACGCGAGCTGCTTTCAAAGCTTGTGTGCGACGCGCCGGAGGCTATTAAGTGGCTTAATGAATTAGGCGTTGAGTTTGATAAAACGCCCGACGGCACCATGGTAACCACCCACGGCGGCGGTACTTCGAGAAAGCGTATGCACGCTGCAAAAGATTATTCGGGCGCTGAAATTATGCGCACTCTGCGTGACGAGGTTTTAAACCGCGGTATTCCGGTTGTGGACTTTACCTCGGCTATCGAGCTTATTCTTGATGAAAACGGCAACGCCGCAGGCGCGGTGCTTATGAATATGGAAACCAAGGAGCTTATGGTGGCACGCGCCAAAACCGTTATTATTGCAACGGGCGGCGCGGGCAGAATGCACTATCAGGGCTTCCCGACCTCTAACCACTACGGCGCTACGGCGGACGGACTGGTGTTAGCTTACCGTGTAGGCTCAAAGCTTTTGTATGCCGATACGCTTCAGTACCACCCGACAGGTGCCGCTTTCCCGCAGCAGATATTCGGCGCGCTTGTTACCGAAAAGGTGCGTTCCTTGGGCGCTAAGCTTGTAAACCGCGACGGTAAGGTATTTATGCACCCGCTTGAAACGCGCGACGTTGCGGCGGCTTCCATTATAAGAGAATGCTCCGACCGCGGCGCGGGCGTAGACACAGGCAGCGGCAAAGCGGTTTGGCTTGATACCCCGATGATTGAAAAAATCGGCGGCGAGGGCACTATCGAGAAGAGAATACCCGCGATGATGCGTATGTTCGCAAGCTATGGCATTGATATCCGTAAGGAGCCGATACTTGTATACCCGACGCTGCACTACCAGAACGGCGGTATAGACATTAACGTTACGGGTATGAGCACCTGCGTTGAAAACCTGTACGTTGCGGGCGAGGCAGTAGGCGGAATACACGGAAGAAACCGCCTTATGGGTAACTCTCTGCTTGATATAATCGTATTCGGCAGAACTGCGGGCAAAAACGCGGCGGCAAAATCAAAGGACGTTAAGGTGGGCAAATTAACCCTTGAACACATTAACAAATTTGACGCCGAGCGCGAGGCGGCAGGCATTAAGACCGACGCCGTATCGCCGAAGCTGCTACCCGATTACAGAAGACAAAAATAATATAAAAATAAAAAGTCCGAACCCCGAAAGGGGCTCGGATTATTAAGGGGTTTAAAAATGATTACCGATTTACTTGAAGCACTGACTATATTCTGCTTTGGGCTTTCATGGCCTATTTCCATTCGCAAATCCATAATTTCGCGCACCGCAAAGGGCAAAAGCCTTTTCTTTGAGGTATTCCTTCTTATAGGCTACGCCTGCGGAATTGCGAGAAAGATCATACAGGTAACGGGCGGCAGCTCAGGCTTTATATTCTATTTAAGCTTTTTCTTCTATGTGCTTAACTTTATTGAAATTTCAATAGACGTAGCTCTTTATTTCAGAAACAAGAAGTTAGATGAAATAGCCGATCGCGAACGCGAGACTGCAAACGTATAAAACGGTTATAATAATATAAAAGGAGGCGGCGAGTTGGAGCATTCTTATGTATCGCGGGCAACTATCGGCAGAATACCTGTTTATTTACGGTATCTTAAAAACAATTACCACAGCACCGAGAATATTTCAGCCACCGCCCTTGCGCGCGCTTTAGGTCTCGGCGAGGTTCAGGTGCGAAAGGATCTCAGCGCCGTAAGCGGCGCTGGCAGACCGAAAACAGGCTACAATATAGGCAAGCTTACGCAGGCGCTTGAGGATTTTTTGGGCGGCGAAAGCAATGTTGTAATAGTGGGAGCAGGCAAGCTCGGCAGAGCGCTGCTTGATTATTCGGGCTTTAACGATTACGGTCTTCATATATCCGCCGCATTTGATAACAGCATTAAAACAGCCGAAAAAAGCAACACAAGCAAGCCCATACTTCCGGCGGATATGCTTGAAAGCTTTTGCGGTGAAAACAATGTTAAAATAGGCATTATAACCGTACCGGCGGAAGCTTCTCAAGAGGTGTGCGACCGGCTGCTAAACTGCGGCGTTAAAGGCATATGGTGCTTTGCGCCCTGTACGCTTAAGGTGCCTGACGGCTTTCCCGTGCAATACGAGAATATGGCGCTTTCATTAGCTCATCTTAATAAGAAAATATAAGCAACCGGACTGCTATTGCAGTCCGGTCAGTCTGTCGAAAAAGTCCA
>DJET01000054.1:0-102272 GCA_002431945.1 Ruminococcaceae bacterium UBA5891
TCGACCTTTGAAAGCGGCGTAAGATTCAGCATGTTTTGATAAAGCCCATCTATCTGTTCGGGCTTATATCCCTTTGCCCAGAGATATTCCTCAAAATCAAGGGAATACATTTCGTAATCTTCTTTGTTGCCTACGCTGTTTGATTCGATTTCCTTATAGTTGATACCCATAAGCGAGCCGGAGCAGATAACATCATATCTGCCGTCCTCATGAAAAGATTTAAGCGCGGTAGCGCAGTTGATACAGTCCTGTATTTCATCAAAGAAAATAAGGGTTTCACCCGGCACAAACTCAAAGGACGGGTTTTTAAGGGAAATGTTTTTGATAACGGTGTCTACTTCAAAACCGTCGTCAAAGATGTCCTTATACTGTTTTTGAAGAACAAAGTTGATTTCAATGACATACTTATAGTTTTTTGAAGCAAAATACTCGATTGCCTTTGTTTTGCCGATTTGTCTGGCACCCTTAACAATGAGAGGCATATGCTCCGGATTGCTTCTCCACTCTGCAAGAAAACTGTCTATTTTTCGCTTTAGACGGTTCATAAAATCACCTCGTAATATATTTACTACAATTAGTATATCACAAAATTTCATACTTTTAAAGATGTAATTTCACAAAATTACATTTGTATATATCTTATGATTTCACAAAATTACGGAATTATTCGAGCGTCAAAGACACATTTTTGCTTTTGGCGTTTGCTAAAAAATATAAAATGTAACATAATTTTCGATTTTTTGAACCGTTTTGTAACATAATTTCAAATTTATGAGAGGAATGATCCACTTGAATAACGAATACACCAATAACGCAATTATCACAATGCAGCATCATCTCGATGCGGCAGACAAATATCTTACTGAACTTGAAAATGGATACCGTTCCCCCGAAAAGCAAAACACGCTTTTGGATGCCGCTATGAAACAGGTTGAACTTTGCTGCATTGATATGCGTAATCTTTGCGAGAAAATCAGACCGTCTATCAGGGTGCCCCATGGTCGCTGTTATAACCATAAGGAGATTTACGGCACGGTAACGCAGCTTGATAACGGGTGGCTGGATATCAGATTAAATGCCTTGCTGCCAAACTGCAGAATGATCGGGGGCACACAATATATCTTTGATACCGTGACGCGGCTGCTTGACGGTTACCGCGATAGAGGCGGAATACTGCCGTGTTATGAAAAGGCATATATGGCGATTGCGGAGCATTGCCCTATAGAACGTGCCGGAACATTTGATAACGATAACAAGGGTTTCAGAGGCGTTATAAACGCTTTGAAAGGCAGAGCTTTCAGGGACGACAATCAGTTTGAATTAGCTCTCGGAATGTTTACGGTCATAGATGAAGATATCTGCTGCCATATCTATGTTTTACCCTTTGACGAAGCCGGGGATTTTCATTATCAGATGTCATTGAAGATGCTCTGAGAACCGCCGTTTGGTATATGTTAGATGCACGGTAAATTTTCGTGAAATTCAGGATGTAAAAATTGCCGTGTATCTAACATCACGGAAAAGTCGGTTTTTTCGGGAAAGAAACGATAATTATACGGTGCAAAAATCACGGCATCTAACCGGCTTACATTGGGAGGAGTGGATGTGACATTCGACAGAGCAGAAATCGAGGTGTTGGCGTTGTGTGCGTGGTGCAGAGATTTACCCGTTCACGGGTGCAAAAATATCCCTGCGGAAATCATTGAAGTTTTACTCGAAAGAAAACTTATCCGACAGAGCAAAAACGGCTTGGGATACCGCTGTACTCCCGAAGCATTTGAACTACTGCACCGAGCAGAAATGGAATTTACACAGGACAAAACCTACCGTACCAATTCCAATGCTCTTACCCGCAGAATGCAGATGGCAGAAATTACAAGTTTCTTTTGGCGTTATGGCGCTGATGTTTTTGAAAACAGCCCGCCCGCAAAAACAGATAAAAATCTTTTTCTTCCGTCTTTTGTTTTCCGCCGACAAAAACATTCAAATATTTTAGGCGCAACCAATCTCACAGGATTCTATTATGCTGAAAATACAGTGTTTGTTCCATATTACATTGCAAGAGAAAATAACGGGGTGTACCCGGATGTAGAGCAAAGAACATTTCGCTCAGAGCTGCTTTTAAGCGGAAGACGACCGCACATTATTTACACCGGTGACGGAGATCTGGATAAGATTATAGAAACCGTATCGTATAAAAAGGAACGCTCTAAAAAATCCACAACATTTTACTACAAGGATGCAATAGACAGATTTAACTGTCCCGTAGCTCTTATGCCTTTAACCGAAGACGGAATGCGGCAGTTGAGAATCCTGTGCGTTCCCGATTACCGCCAGCGCCTTGTAAAAAACATACTCGGGAAAAATTATATTCCTCCCATATCTGCGCAGTCGGACGGAAGGAATAAAACAGACAACTTTATTATCGGTATTGACTGTAATATCTTACGGTTTGAGAATGCTGTTAAATCAGGAAAGCCGACAAAAATTTTCGTGCTTCCTTTTCAGGCTGAATCCGTGCAGGAAATGGTGCGCGGTACAAAAGCAAAATGCTATGTAATCAACCTGCGGGAAACTGAGGAATTTTTAGGGCTTTCAAACGACCTGCCGAAAATCAATTATAAGCCGTTTCAAACCGGGAAAGGAGATTATATACATGTTCCGCCTCTCGGAAAAAATAAAAAAGCTGGAAGATAAAATTGAAAATTTTTTAACCGAAAATAAATCAAAACTTCCAACCTACATAGGAATCGGTCTTCTTGTTCTGTATTGCTACGGAATGGCGGTCCGGTGCATAGACGTCGGGGTGATGAATTTTCGTAATGCAGCAGATGAGGAGTGGTTCACTTTAAATCCGTTCAAAAATATCGGCGCCGTATTTACGCCTTACGGATTGATGATAACCGTATTCGTTATATTGATCTACTGCCTTTTTTCAAAAAAAGGGTATCAATTACTTTCCGGTTATAAGACGGTCCGGGATAAAGAACGGGGTATTGAAATACTACCCGAAGGCACACACGGTACTTCCGGTTGGATGAATAAAAACGAACTGTCCGAAGTGCTGAATAAAGATCAGATTGATTCCTTAGATGAAACCTTGTTCGGCAAATTGGAAAGCGGCGAATATGTATCGCTAAAAGATATCCGCGGTATGAACAAAAACATAATAATCTACGGCTCACCGGGTACCGGTAAGTCCCGCGGTTTCGTAATGCCGTTTGCAATGCAGGCGGTCAAGCGCAGCGAAAGCCTTATTATGGTAGATCCCAAAGCTGAGTTTTATGAAATGTATTCGGAGTTTTTCAGAGAACAGGGCTATACCGTTTGCGCTTACAATCTTCTTGACCTGATTGCTTCTGACGGTTGGAATTGCGTAACCGAGACGGTCAATGACCTTAACCTTGTTCAGAATGTTGCCGAAATTATTATTCGTAACACATCATCCGAAAGCGAAAAAGAGGACTTTTGGGCTAAGGCAGAAAAGAACTTGCTTATGGCTCTTTTGCATTATGTCGGTACAATGACATACCCCGGAACCGACAAGCTCCTGCCTGTGGAGAAAAGAAGTCTCGGAACAATTTACAAGATACTTTCCTCAACTTCAATACAGGAGCTTGACGCAAAATTCAGAAGCTTGCCGCCGGATCATCCCGCATTGCCGCCTTACGGCATTTTCCGTCAGGCGCATAAGCAGATTTGGGGTAATATAATCATCGGTCTCGGCAACCGGTTAAATGTATTTCAAAACAAGCTTGTAGATGATATAACCAAGCATCACGAAATTGATCTGACGCTGCCGGGCAAACGAAAATGCGCCTACTTTTGCATTATCTCCGACCAGGATGGCTCGCTGGAATTTCTATCGTCAATGTTCTTTTCGCTGTTATTCGTTAAACTGTTCGATTTTGCCCGCAGTCAGCCGAATCGCAGGCTTCCGGTATGTGTTAATGTACTGATGGACGAATTTTGCAACATAAGTTTGTTGGACAGCAAAAAGATATTTTCGGTGGCACGTTCCCGAAATATCAATATTCAGGCAGCAATACAAAGCATTGCGCAGATTGCCAACCGATATCCGAAAAATGAATGGCAGGAAATTATCGGCGATTGCGATTATCAGTTATTCCTCGGATGTAACGATATGATGACTGCCGAACATATCAGCGATCAATGCGGTGAGATTACAGTTCGCATAAATAATGCTACAGTTCCTATGACGCCTTTGTTTTCTCCCGTTTTGCATACCACACGGCCGTACACTCATAACAAAACCAGTACGGGCAGACCTCTTATGATGCCCGATGAAGTGCGCCGCCTGCCAAAAGACCAAGCAATCCTTTTAATCCGCGGCTCCAAGCCTTTAAAGCTTTATAAGATTACACCCGAGGAACATCCTTTTTTTAATAAGCTTAAACCTTGCAAAGCGATCGACCATGAGCCCCGATGGCAGAAAGAAGAAAAGAAAAAATCTAAAAGTGCAACGGGTTCACAAAGTCGTTCTGTACCGAACTATCAGGTGAAAATACCGATAGAGCCGGAAGATATTGCGGAAGAAGTGCAGCTTGATTCAGAGGATCTGGCACCGGATAAAAAAATATCTTATCAAAACGCAGAAAATTATAACTATAAAAAGCAAACACCGGAAAATATTTAGAACAAATTTAAAGAGAGGGATAATCAAAAATGATTGAACGAACATATCGCGTAAGCGATGTTGTCAATGAAGAATTTATGCGCTTTCCGCTAACATTGCTTGCAAATCCGAAATACCGAGATATGTCCCTGGAAGCAAAGTTTATTTATTCGCTTTTGCTGAACAGATTAACTCTGTCGCAAAAAAATAATTGGATTAACGAAGATAAAGAGGTGTATCTGATATACACAAGAGAGGACGCTGCCAATACCCTTAACATTACATACCGCAAGGCAATATCCGCATTCAAGGAATTGATAGAGGTGGGATTGCTGTATGAGGAGCGCCAGGGCAGAGGTTTCCCAAATCTTTTGTATGTGCTGAAGGCAGAACTTGCCGATGAAGACGCCGTAAAATTCAGCGAACAATTTGATAATTCCGATGATGAAAACGGAGAAGAAAGACCTGCAAACCCTGTAAATATGCAGACATGCAATTTTCGCACATCAAGAACTGCGGATTCTGCATATCAAGAACTGCAGGATTTGCACTTCAAGAACTGCGAGAACGGTATATCTAAACCTGCGGATTTTACACATCAAGATATGCCGAATTTGCACCCTAATAAGATTGATAATAAAAAGATTAAAAATAATTATATTGAGAAAAGTCAGTCTGTCAATCGGTCTTATGAAAATCGTAGCTGTATAGGCGAGCCGGAAACGACGGACGGACTGACCGATGACGAAAGCAACCTAAGAAAAATTCTCGGTAGGTGTGAGCTTGATTTGTTTAAAGACAGCATTCAGCAAATGTTCGTACAGGCAGTTGAGCGTTTGTATTATTCCGAAAGTCTTAAAATCGGCAATGCTGTTCTGCCGAAAGCAAAAGTGCGCAGTTATTTGAACCTTCTCGACTGTGAAATACTTATGTCAACGGTTGAGTCAATGAAAGCCTATGAGGGGCGCATCATCAACCCGATAGCATATCTGATGTCTACTATCATCAACAAAATTTGCGAAACGGAAAGTGATTTAATACTCAGCCTGCCGGCTCGGTATGTGAACCACGAAGATATATATGCACCGCCTGATTACAGCGATTGCGCAGAGAAAGGAAATGAAGAAAATGGTAACGTTTACGAGAATGGATCAACAAGTAATTTTGGATTTGCTGAGCCTGTTCGGGGCAGTTCGTGAAAACCAGGCTGAAGCTATCCTCAAGCTCAAATATCCGGACGCTACTCTGGAAAAAACAATTTATCCGCTTATAACCGGCAGAAAAATCAAGAGGAGTAACGGTTACCTCTTTTCACGCAGCGGTAAATTGGACGAAAAAATTATTGAAGCAATAGACATAATGCTGCTGCTTGGTCCCGATATAACACAACCCATACAAAGAAACAAGGAAATTTTTGCTTTAACCTTTTATAAAATTCGGGAAGAAAAACTCTGGCGTTATGATATTTGCCCCGTGGCTTACGGAACCGAAACGGTGGTATCCGGTCAGCTTGAAGGCGAAAATACTAAATACCGGATGTTTGTTTTTATACCCGAAAGAGAAGAACAAATGCAAGGCATCAGAGTTCCTTGCGAACACTGTTATGTTCTTAAAAAGGACGGTAAATACGAATTTTATCTTTACTCAAAGGAAGGGGAATAAATTATGGATTTTAAAGACCTCGATTTAACTGAGCTCGACAAAGATTTGTCCGAAGAACAGCAAAAGGAATGGAATGCGATATATGCCTCCTGGCGCGCAGGCTCAATTCTTACAGGCAGAGTGGTCGGTGTTGATACAACTACCATAACCTTAATCAACGAGGAAACGGGAGAGCCGGAGCGTGTTGCAATTAACTGTCTTGTTGTTATCAGTTACCGTGTAAAAGTTCTTATACCGGAACAGCAGGTGTGGTATGATGAAAAAACAACCCGCCCGGAGCATGTTCTGCGTTCTATGACGGGCGCCGTAATTGACTATGTTATTACAGGCATTGACCGTGAGAGCGATTGTTGTACGGCGTCCCGCAGAAGTGCGATGTATGTCCGCCGCAAAGCATTTACCAAACTTGCGCCCAGAGTCGGCAAAAAAGTATCTGTAAATGTGCTTGCCGTCGGAGCTTCCCACCTGCTTGCAAACTGCGGCGGATACGATATGACTCTTTCGCAAAGAGATTTGTCATACGGTATGCTTGGAGACCTTCGCGACAAATATCATCCGGGTGAAACGCTTAACGCCGTATTAAAAGAATATGATGAGGGAAATCAAACAATAAGAGTTTCGGTAAAGGAAGCAGAGCCGCATCCTTTTGACGGGGTTGAGATTCGCTATCCCTTGAACTGCAGACGAGCCTCGGTTATATCCGGCAAATACAAGGGCGGTGTGTTCTGTAAGTTAGAGGAAAACCTTGACTGTTTGTGTACCTATTCCATGTATCAATGCGACGAAGACTTTGATATCGGCGATCAGGTAATCGTGGTAATTACACAATATGATTATCCCCGAAAGCTTGTATACGGAAAAATCGTAGCGAAATGGTGAAAAGGTTTGTTTGGGTGCAATGTAATCGGCCTTGATTTAATTTTAATTATATTTTCTGAGAAAAGCGTAACCTATTATTGACAAAGACAAAATAATCGGCTATAATATATTTGTTCTTAGGTTTGATTGAAGTTCCCTTCGGGGGGACATAGGTTTGATGCACAAGGTCGGATTATTCTTAACGGGATAATTCCGCCTTTTTTAATTTCTGCAAAAGCAGCGACAATAAAATAAATCCAAGCGGCAATAAAAGACCGTGTCATTTTTCCTATATAGGAGATGGCACGGTCTTTTTTGTTTATATAGATAAAATAAATCATAGAAAGGACTGATGTATTCATTGGCAAAAGAACCGCTTATCAAAGTCTCCGTTGTTAGTAAGGGTGAGAAAATCGGAATTACTAATTATTCAGACCTGATTGTGTTCGACAAGGATAAAACTGTTGTAGCCATACGTATCGGCGGATATCCGGAATCGGTACAGGCAATGAGCGATATTCTTATAAGCGGATGCAATCTTGAACTGCAAGGAGCGCGCGAAACTATCAAGGTGAATACCAAAGGACCCAAAACCTACGAGCGTAAGCTATCCCACGACGGCGTTTATGCCGAGGGTATGCATTACCTCAAAGACGATGTTCCAAACACAATTATGTTTGGCGACGATGAATCGGACAGCACAAAGGTTGCCGTCAAGAAAAATCTGTACTTTTTCTGTAAATCAAGTGATGAACTGTATGCAGAGCTTGACCGTAAGCTCTCCGTTCCGTTAATCCCCGAATTCAAGGACTACTTTATTTCAGAACTTATAAACCGAAAATTACTGCAGCAACTAACGGTTTATTCACTCGGACTAAAGTTTGAAGCGTGGCATATGAAAATATCGGAGGATGAATCGGAAGTTACAAAGGTACTTGAAGATGGGCTGAAATCCGGTGCAATTACTATTCCCGGAACCAAGTCCGGCAATCTTGCCGTTTTTAATAATATCAAGACCTTTACGCAGTATCTCGATGAGTTTGGAAGTGTGGTAGCAGAGCGCATAAAAAATTGCTTTCCTCCAAGGTTTAATCCGGCAGAGGAACCCGTTGCGCCCGAAATCACTGAGGTGAACGACTGTGTAAGAAGCAATGCGGGATATTCGCTCTTTGACGCACAGCTCGGTGCGGCAGAAGCTTTAAAACGACAGCTTGAAACAGATAAAATGGCATTACTTGTGGCAGAATGCGGTACAGGAAAAACCAAGATCGGCAGTGCAGCTCTTTATGCCTATCAGCACGGCAACCCGGGGAGGAAGGTTTATAACAAAGCGTTTAATGTTGTTATTTGCCCCTCTCATATTACCGGCAAATGGGTACGGGAGATACACGAAACGATTCCAAACAGTTATGCAATGCATGTAACATCTATGGCTGAGGTAGACGGTCTATACAACTATTACAGGCAAGAGAATAAATATGTGTACTGCATACTATCAAAAGAAACCGCCCGTAACGGATATATGAGAAAACCGTCTGTAAAATGGAATCGTATCAAGCATGGCTTTGAATGCCCTCATTGCGGTTATGTTCAGGAAATGGATGTACTTGTTGACGGAAGCCGTTATACCGTAAAAGCGGACGCAGGTTTCTTTTTAAATGAAAACAGCAAAAATCATAAATGCCAAAATAAAAAGTGTCAGCAAGTTTTATGGTCTATGGTTAATTCCAAAGATTTAGCCCCTGCGAGAAATGACTGGGTGCGTATCGGCTCTTACGGCTTTATACACCGTAAATTCGCACGTCAAGCGTTTGATATGTGCAAATCCGAAGCTGCCGCTGAAAAGATTGCAGAGGTAGTTAAAAATCCTGACGGAGTATTTCCGGCACCGGGTGCATTTGACCGTTTTCCGCTATCCTCGTATATCAAGAAAAAAATACGCCGTATTGACGGGCTTATAGTGGATGAATTGCATCAGTATTCCGGAGAAAGCGCTCAGGGACAGGCAATGGCTGAACTTGCAGGCATATCAAGCAAGGTTATCGGTATGACCGCTACTCTTGTTAACGGTTATGCCAAAGGCATTTTTTATTTGCTGTTCCGTCTTAAATCCCACCTTATGCTTTTGGATAATCAAAAGTATGAGGCTTCGAGAGATTTTTGCCTGCAGTATGGCGTTGTTGAGGAACTGTATCAGGTTGAACAAACTAATGCATTCAACTCAACTTCCAAAGCGACTAAGCGTAAAGTCCGCGAGAAATTTCTTCCCGGTATTTCACCGCTGGTATATTCAAGATTCTTACTTGAAAATGCAGTATTTCTGTCCCTTGCGGATATGGGTAAAGAACTTCCCGATTATGAGGAAATACCTTTGTTTTGTGAGATGACCGATGAAATTAAGGAAGAATACAGTAGGCTTGAGAATGAGTTTAAGAAGATTATGAAAAATAATAAGCAGATTGCCAACCGCATTTTGTCTTCATATATGAACTTGTTATCGGCATATCCCGATCAGCCATACGGACACAATCCTATCTATAATCCTTTCAGGAAAGCTGAGGAGGAAGCTCTGATAATTCCAAAAGATTTTGGGGATATAAATACTATATTACCCAAGGACGATAAAGTTATAGAACTTATAGAGCGCAAAGTTGCAGCGGGTGAAAATGTAATTATTTATACTGCCTGGACGCGTCTTGATTCACAGGATAAAATGTTTAAGACGCTGAACGAAAAAGGCATACCAACCGTTATACTGAAACCGTCAATAGAACCGATAAAGCGTGAGGAATGGGTGGATAAGAGGCTCAAAAAGGGCATTCGTGTATTGATAACAAACCCCGCTCTGGTCGAAACCGGATTGGATTTGAATGCTTTTACAACTCTTATCTTTTATAACATTGCCTATAACCTTTATATCTTCCGTCAGGCATCCCGCCGAAGCTGGAGAATTAACCAAACTGCCCCAAAAGTCGAAGTATATATGTTTTATTACAAAGACACAATGCAGCAGCGGGCTTTGCGCCTTATGGCTTCAAAGCTTTCTGCGGCAACCGTTATTGAGGGTAACATCAGCGAGGAAGGTTTAGCAGCAATGTCCGATTGTGAGGATCTAACCACTCAGCTTGCAAAAGAGCTTATGTCGGGGCTGAAAGAAAATGTTGACGAATTGGCAGACAGTTTCAAAAAGATGGCGATACTCGGCAACCGTGAGCAAAAGACAGATGAGCAGCCAGAGCAAGCGGTATCCGATACAAACGAAAAGCTAAAACCCGAAATTACAGTAATCCCAACTGTTATCTTGCCGATGCAGCAAACAGACAAAACAACGAAAGCCAATAGCAAAAATCATTATACGGGACAACTTTCTTTATTTGACCTGGTTGCGTGATATTGCTGTCGGTTTTTATTTTTTAAGGAGGACAAATCAATGAAAACAACCCCAAATCGAACACTCAAATCCGCCATTTTATGCAGAGGCCCTACGGTATTGGTTTTACTGAAAAAATACAAGGAGGTAAAACCATGAATGCTGTTAATTTTGAACCGACAAAAGCAGAAGCAATGATACATTCACTTCACGAAGAGCGCGAGGTATTCATTGTCTTTTATGATGGACCGAATAATGTGAAAGCTGTTTACGACAACAAACTTTGTTCAGCAATTCACAACATATACAACGGTCTTTATTATGTCGATGATATTTACGGTGTTATTGATACGCTTGCGGTGATGCCCGATGGAAAATAAATGGTGATTACCTGCGGTAAGTTGATCGAATTAGAAAACTACGATGGAGGAACAAATATTGAAAATTGAATTAACCGTTATAGCAGATATTTTTATAGATGATAAGTGTCAGAACATATCACCTGATGAAGTCCTTAAAGGCATTGTCATTAGAGATTCGGATACTGTTGATGGGTTTGAACTCACAACAGACATTCCCGGTTTTGACAGCACAGCTGATTTTTTCTTGAAAAATGTGAGAATAAAAGAGAAAAAATTCATCTTGGATAAATGCTATTTTTTAGCACACCGCAAATGCAGCGATACTTGGCACGTCGGATACCTTGAAGAGTCTGAGGCGGGTATGATAAGCATTGCGCCTACTTCTTTTCCCATAACATATAATGACAAAGAAAAAGCAGAAAAACTTTTGTTTAACTCTGTTTTCAGAACAAGAGATAGTTTCACTCTGAATGAAATCTACGAGTTTGAAAAAATTTTTGATAAAAAAGAAGCAAAAGAGTTTGTTGAAAAATGTTTGCAGAAGAAAGTGGAGGAAAACCCAAATGAAAACAATTCCTGTTAAAAACCTTTCGCACCTCAAAAAATTATTGCAAAAAGGCGCTGAAGTTCGTACCGTTGCACATAAATATTACCCGCAATATATCGGGCTGATACGAGTCGTTGATAGTGTTCAGACTAATG
This sequence comes from Ruminococcaceae bacterium UBA5891, assembly GCA_002431945.1. GTDB lineage: Bacteria > Bacillota > Clostridia > Oscillospirales > Acutalibacteraceae > UBA737. The sequence continues at coordinate 11,591 of DJET01000054.1, forward strand.
CGGTGTATTCCAAGGTCAAGGGACAACCTGAACATGCAATCTCTCTGTATAATCAAGGCAAAGGTCTTCGCACTGATTTTGAAAAGACCGACCGCTATATTTTCGGAAACACGGTAAAAGTCTTAGACGGCAGCGGAAACATAATATATGAATTTGAGGTGTTAGAAAATGAATGAAGTACAAACCAAACCCAAAATCTATATAGATTTTAATTCTTCCGATGGTAATATCTTCACTATCCTTGCTCATGCGGAAAATGCTTTGAAATTGTATAACATTATAAATGCTAAAGAAAAAGCATCCGAAATGCGTAAAAGAGTAATCAGCTCAGAAAGCTATGAGGGGGCTCTGGAAATTATCCGTGAATATGTAGATATTATTGAGGATTGAGGTGCTATTATGTCGGATTTAAAAATCATAAGACTTGATATCGTAGTTGCCAAATCCGGAAAATCGGAAAATAAAATTCTTAAAAGCTATTATCTTATAAATCCTGATGAAAACAAATTATACGCCCTGAGAAACGGAGTGGAAAAACGATTGGAAACATCAAACGGCTGTTTTGAAGGATTATGTGAAATAGAGAGTTTTGTCAACAGACATTTTGAAATATTAAATATCGAAAGGACAGAAATCAAATGGTAGCAAACAAAATCGGAGAAATCATTGAATTTGAGGGCGTTACATATACTGTCGGTGCGGCTGTTTCCGTGAATAAAACATCCGATTATGCCGGGCTTGTAGGTAAAATTACCGAAATTGCAACAGATGACGATATGGATACAGATAACGATTACATTGATATTTACTGCGATTTTGACGAACCTACAGACCCCGAAGTAATCTCCAAACTTGAAAAGCGGTTCAGTCACATTTACGGCAATCCTCGGACAATGCAGGATATCTGCCTTGACGGTATCGTAATGGCTCCCGATGAGATTTCTCTTATTGACTAAATCGAACGAACAGGAGCAAATCAATGAAAATATCAGCAAATCGAATCAATTTATTAAATGCTGTAAAAACAGCACTTCGAGCAACATGCAATATGAAAGATCTGCCTGAGCTTAACAGTCTTCTTTTTGAGGCGGATGCAGACACCGGCATTATAACGGTTACAGGTACAGACGCTCAAACTCAAATACAATGCAGACTGCGTAATGAGCATGTGCTTGAGGGCGGCTCTATGCTTATAAAGCCCATTGTCGGAGAAATGTTGAGGCTTTTGCCGGAGGAAACTGTCGAGATAGGCAACGGCTTTAATAATGAGCTTGAAATCAAAAGCGGAAGCTGTCATTACAACATACCGTACCTTGTCTCTAAAAAGTTTCCGCGCATGAAAATTCCGTTTCCTGCCGACTTTATCTGTGTTAAGGGAATCAACTCTATTATTAAGCGTACAATCTTTGCCACAGACGCAAAGACGCAGGATCTACACAGACAGTCTTTGCAGTTTGTAAAGTTGTCTTTTGCGAACGGGCAGACTACGGCAGAAGCAACCAACGGTCAGATTGCGGCATTGGCACAAACCCCACACGCTTCTGACGGAAAAATGGATATTATTCTGCACGAAAAAGCTCTTAGCATCCTCACATCAATAGTCTCTCCGAATGACGAGTTGTATGTGGGTGTTGCGGGTAATTATGCTGTTTTTATGAAAGAAGATATGTTCTTTTCCTCTAAGCTCTATCAGGGACATTACATTGAAGGCGGTATGCTTGTTGAACGCATAAAACCAATGTATCGGGCAACGGTGGACGCTAAGGCATTGTATGACCTTACCGGAAATGTTTCCGCAATATTTAATTCGGGTGACGATCTATGCGTCAACATCTGTATTGCTGATAACTGTGTAGTTATGCGCACTCGAACGGCAGCAGGTGCTTCGCAGGCGCAAATTTCAGCAACCGATACAGTACCGACAGATATAAATGGATTTAATTATCAGGCTAAATGGCTGATTGATTGCTTTAAACAAACAGCAGGCCCGCTGACCCTTTCGTTCGATTTACACGGCTTTATGCTAATTGAGGCAAATCAAAGCAAGTATTGTATCGGTCCGAGAGGCCCTGTCAGGATTGCCGTGTCCGAAGAAAAAAAGGAAAAGAAAACCCGTGCCAAATCAACTAAATCCAAAGCTGCGGCAAGAGCTGCAGCGTAATAGGAAAGGAAAAAAGTTTATGTTAAGAACAAAAATGAATGCCGTAATTTCCGAAGTATCAGACAGCCTTGCTGAGCGCGATGAGCTTATACATACTATTGCGCTGGCTTTGCTTACAAGGAAAAACCTATTTGTACTCGGTGATCCCGGACAAGCAAAATCCCAGGCGATTGACAGATTCCGCTCACACATTACTGACGCAAAGCAGTTCGATGTGCTTATGAGCAAGGGTATCGACCAAGAGCAGTTATTCGGCAGGCTTGACCTTGCCAGCATTATCCCCGGTCACATCTCTAATTCGCGTCTTAATAACGATGAAAAGTATCGTCAAATGCGCGATAAGTTAAAAACGCTTATGGAAAGCGAAGAAAACGATTCGTACTACATAAATCTCGGAGAGATGTGCGGAATAATGAGCAGATATCAGGCTTCACTTGCCTTATATAATCAAGGCAGCCCCGAAATACTGACCGAGGGTAAAATCCCCGATAGCCATATTTGTTTCTTGGACGAGCTGTTCAAGGCGAATGACGGTGTACTCAACAGCTTGCTTAAAGCACTTAACGAGCGCAAATACACCAATGAGGGCGTAACAACCGATATTCCGGTTATCAGCTTCTTTTCCGCATCTAACGAATTTCCGAATTTCAATAATCCGGAGGAAAAGTGTCTGCGTGCTTTGTATGACAGATTCGATTTTAAGGTATGCACTCGCAATGTCGAGAGCAGAAGCAATCGAATGAAAATCCTAAAAGCCAAGGAAAACGGCACCGACTGCTATATTGGTACCACATTTACGCTTGATGAGCTATGGCGCATGCAGGACGAAGTTAAGGCGGTTACAGTCCCCGATAGTATTTATGAGATTACCGATAACATTCTCTGCGAACTGCGTCGCAAGGAAATCTCTGTTTCTGACCGTACCTACTTCAATTTTGCGCCTGTTGCAAAGGCGGAGGCATGGTTAAACGGCAGAGATACGGTTGAACCCACAGATCTTATGGCACTTGTCAATTACCTTTGGAATAAGCCCGATGAATATGCGACTGTTCGTGAAACTATTGAAAAGCTGATTACTAATCCGCTTGGAGATAAGCTTGACGCGCTGTTGGCAAAAGCACACGAACTCCGCAAGAGCTTTGAGGCTGAAACGGACAAAAACAAGGCTCTGCTCAGTTTCCGCAATAACATTGTTGCTGTGTATGACGGCGCCGAAGCCCTAAAAGCGGATATATCTGAAAACGATCCGGCACTTTCCTCAATTGATGGTATGCTTGATTCGATAGAGATTATCAACCGCGAAGTTCATAATCAGACCCGCTTTACATATCTGCCTCTTGCAGAGCTTAAAGCGATGAAGACCGGTTCTTGAATCATTAAAATATGAAGGGACTTGAATTATTATGTTAAACAGTTGTAATTTTACGGGACGATTTACCGCAGATCCCGAACTCCGTACTACACAAAGTGATATATCCGTTACCGGGTTTTCTTTAGCGGTTCAGAGAAATTATAAGGTGAATGACGAATATCCTACGGATTTTCTGAATTTTGTTGCGTGGAGAGGTACGGCGGAATTTATCTGCAAGCATTTTCGTAAAGGTAATCTAATTACTGTTGAGGGTAGTCTTGAAACACGAAAATACACCGACAAGGACGGCAACAACCGCACCGCCTTTGAAGTAAAGGTTGACCGCGCTCATTTCTGCGAAAGTGCCGGAAGCCGCCAAAGCAATAAAAACGGTAATAATCCTCCCGCAGCAGAATCTGTAGGCGGATTTGCCCCTGTATTCCCTAACACCACAGAAGGCTTTGTTGTTGATGATGATGATCTTCCTTTCTAAACTTATTACTCGATAACAATTAAATAACCAAATTCCGCGGGCAGGTGAAAACTTGCCCGTAGGAACACCAAACAATACTTTTAAATCGGAGGACAATCTATGCGACGAATGGATAGATTCAACTATTACAGGGATTTATCACATGCGGATAAATCATTGACAAAATTTCTGCTTGGTAGGCAGACCCCTGCATCCGAAAGATTGCTGACCTCAACAAAACTTGAAGACCTGATTTATCAGGGAATGTCTTTTGAAGATGTTTACTACAGAAACGCAAAACCGGAGTATCCTGTGAATGCCGAAAACTTGGCTTCCGACCTCTTTACAGCGTTATTTTCACCTGTAATAAGGAAAAAAGATACGGATTATGTAAGTTTGCGGGAAAGGTATTTTAACAAGCCTGTTTTAGACAGTATTTTGACGGACGATCGCTTTGATACACTGAAAAAGCTATGTGAGGATAAGGAGCTTACCTCATATGAGGCAGCGTCAACCTTTGCAAAAACATTAAATGATTTGTTGGAAAGCAAACCTTTCAGAGCTAAGGTGCAATACATCTTCGTTATTGACCGACTTAACAGGCAGATATCTGAAACTGCCGAGAAAATACAGCAGTACAAAAGAAAACCGCAAACAAACACGGCGGATAAATTGTTGCCGCTGTATGAGCGCATTCATCAGAAATTAACGCAAATTGCCAATCTTGAAGCAAAACTTATGGAAGACGCTCTCTGCTATATTCAGAATATAGGTTCGGATATTAACGACGCTCTTGAAAAAGCGGTAGAAAGAACGGCAGAAGTAAACTGCATTATGTCTGCTTGGGGCACCGATTCGGGCGAAATGAAAAATACACCTGCAAATAAGGAACTTTTAGAGTATGTTAAGAAAAGTGAGGAGCTTTTGAGGATAGCAAGGTCCTTAGGAAAATACAGAGAACTCATAACCGATAAACGGAAAAATGGCTTTGCTTACGGCAGAGGCGAAAAATACGATTTAACGCTCGGTAATGACATAAACAGCTGCCTTTCTTCGGAGCTTGCTCTCTTGGGTACTCCCGAAACCGAAATATTGTTTATGCGAAAGTATGAGCAAAAGCGGTTAGCTCAGTACCGTAAGCGAACAGAGATTATTAAGGGCAAGGGCGATATGATTGTTCTTGTTGATGAAAGCGGCAGTACCCGTAAAGTACAGGCATGGGCAAAGGCTTTTGCGCTTAGTCTGCTGGATATTGCGGCAAGGGATAATCGCAAGTTTGCTATGGTACACTTCGCATCGGCAAATGAGGTTAAAACCGACCTTTTTGAGCCTGGGCGTTATACATCTGATGATGTAATCCGAGCCGCAGAACAGTTCTTTGACGGCGGCACAGATTTTGAGGCGCCTCTGACCGAAGCTGTCAGGCTTATGGAAAAAGGATATGAAAATGCCGATATTACCATTATTACGGACGGTGAATGCCGGATTAGTGACGACTTTGCGGAAAAATTCAAAAACACAATGGCAAAGTACAAGGCAAGCGTTACAGGTATCCTTTTGGATAAGGACGGACCGTGCGGAAAAACTCTTGAACCTTTCTGCGATAAAATTTATCACTCAAAGGAAATTACCGAGGATGAAATAGCACAGCAAATTTTAAAGCAAAAAGCTTCATAAGGTGGTAGAACAATGTTAAATATCATAATGTATATACTGCTGAGCGTAGGACTTATTTATTTCTATTTTGTTCTCGGCAAATGGAATAGACTGGCTAAAAAGTATGATGTAGTTGCCGGAGATTTAATCAAGGAGGTAAATCGAGGGGTTGGCTCTATCGCAAGCAATGTCATATTAAGCCCGCAAAATTTTCTGGAACTTGTGACAGGGGAGTGCTTTATTATTCATACTTCAAAACCTGTTATACAACAGATCGAGGAAATATTGAATGATTACAAGCTTCCGTTTGTCAGTTATGATCTTAAAGATGTGCATTTAGCATTATCTGCAGGAGTACCTATTGTTCTTGTTGACTGCTGCGATACAGACAAAAACTTTCAGCCGATTATAAGCTACCGTTGGTTTCAAATTCCTATCGAGTTAAGTAATATCAAGGAGGAATAGTATGGGCAGCGGTTCAATGAAGCGTAAATCCTACATAACCAAAACCGGTTATTATCTAACCAAGGATTTTGATGTAAAAGTCGGCGGCGAGTTTTACTTTCTGCTAACACCTTTGTATGGTAGCGATGGCGAATGCTTCTTCTATATTGAAGAAAATCCCGATAACAGTTATACCGTTGAGGGAGAATGTTATATCATTACAAACAAAGAAAGCTTAAAACATCACAAGACGGATATCAAAAGGGAAGTGAAAAACAAGCCGATTTGGTATACCATATTGATAAAAGTAGAACAGTAATCCGCAAAGAAAAGCAAATAAGTCCATAAAAACCAAACACCCCGCCTGTGTCCGTTAGGATACAAGCAGGGTGTCATTGTTATTTTGTTTTGCTATTAAGAATTTCGTGGATGTATAGAATATCGTTCCACCATTCTTTATTGAATTTTTTGATTTGTTTATCGTCTGCTTTGCCAATAATATCCCGCACTTGGAAATTGGGTTCAAAATCATCGGGTGCATATTCAATAATCATTCCAATACCCATAGTAGTTATTACAACATCTCCAAAGTCCAATTGTCCTAATTTGTTGGCATCATAGTAATAATATGCCGTGTGATTATAATTCCCATAGGGGACAAATACTTTAAATAAATATAAACATTCATCCATTTTACATCACCATATTATATCAACCAAGCAGGAATATACCAATTTTTCTTGTCGATTGGTAAAATATCTGAGGAAAGACAAATAACAGCACCGGTGCCTATCTTTGTTTTTAAGTGAGCTGTACCCTTAAAACGATCTTCTTCATCAGGATCATTTTCTATTGGATTAAGGACATGGAAGTTTTTGGTTGCACCTTGAGGAGCAGTACCCTTTTTAATCTCAATCGGATACACGGTGCCATCTTGGTAAATAATTAAATCAATTTCTTTTTTATTGGTGTCTCGATAATAATATAGCGGCGGCCGTTTACCGGCATTATAATAACTCTTTATTATTTCCGAGACAACCCAAGTTTCAAAAAACTCTCCACTCATTGAACTGTTTTCAAGAACGGTAGGGCTGCCCCAGCCCATTAAATGAGCACAGAGTCCCGTATCAAGGAAATACATTCTCGGTGATTTAATTACTCTTTTTAAAGCATTATTTGAATACGGCTGTATCAAAGCAACTATTCCACAAGAAACCAGTATAGAAAGCCAGCTTTTTGCAGTTGGAGCCGATATGCCCACTTCGTTAGCCAAAGCTTCATAATTAACAACAGTTGCAGTACGTGCCGCAACCACTTTTATAAAATTCATAAAAGCTGTTTCGTTCGCAACTTGTTCTAAGTTTCGAATATCTCTGCTGATATATGTGTCAAGATAGGATTCAAAGAATATTTCTAAATTTACGTTTGCATCTTGATGAATTAGCGGCATTGAGCCTTTAAATATTCTTTCAAAAACATCTGACACAGACATCGGGTTTACAGAGCCGAGACGTTTTATCAATGCTTCGGGATCAACCTCAAATTGTGGGAATTGCTGACCGTTAATTTCGCTGTTTGTAAGACCGAGCATAGGAACAATGCCTGCTCTTCCGGCAAGCGTTTCGGTTACACTTTCCATCATTTTAAACATTTGAGAACCAGTAAGCCAAAAATCTCCTTTTTGTTTACGCTCGTCAACAATGATTTTTATATACGGGAATAGCTCCGGCGCATACTGTACCTCATCAATTAAAACCGGCGGAGCATAGCGTTGCAAAAATAATTCAGGATCGCTTTTTGCCATAGCACGTATAGTCGGATTATCTAATGATACTTTTTTTCTATCAGATTCCATCATACTTTCTAAAATTGTAGTTTTACCAACCTGTCTTGGTCCGGTTACAAGCAAAACCGGAAATGTTTCGCTTACATTTTTAATGGTGTCCTTAATTGTTCTTTCATAAAACATATGCGAGACCTCCTATTATATAGTTTATGAGTTGTGTTTTAGTTTATGCAAAACAAAATTTACATTTTATATTTTACTCAAATTTTATCTGATTGTCAACAAAAATCTCGATAAATCTAAAATGCAATTTTATATTTATCTTAAAATGGTGAAATCATAACTACCCGTCAAATGGGCGGTTTGCACAAGAGCTATAAGTCCATAATGCCGACCCGCGTCTCAAGGCGCGGGCCTTTTCTTTGTTCAAGCCTTAGAGTCTTTTCCGCTTTGGCTGCCCCTAAAGGGGTTAGCTAAATGTGTCTGCGTATTCTCTAACGCTTAACTTATCCAATGCAATATCTGCTTTCTCTTGGTCTTGGATATATTTCTTTATTGTGCTTTCGTTTAAGCCTGCTGCCCAAACATAATATCCTTCTGCCCAAAAGTGTCGGTTGCCAAACTTATACTTTAAATTGGCATGTTTATCAAACATCATCGGTGCGCTTTTACCTTTCAGATATCCCATAAAACTCGCTATGCTCGTTTTGGGGGTATGCACAGCAAAAGCAGAACAGTAATCCGCAAAGAAAAGCAAATAAGTTCGTAAAATCAAACACCCCGCCTGTGTCCGTTAAGATACAAGCAGGGTGTATTTTAAATCATTCAGTCTTTCAATGCAGTAATCGGCACAACAAAAATCCCGTCATCCCGTTGGTAAGCTGCATTTGACAAACCGCAAACAACACACATCATATAAGGGGGAACACCGCCGTCTTTTATAATTGAATTTCTTATTTCAATTAAATCGTTAGCAGCTTTATCAATTTGATTTGCTCCGAGTTTAATTTCAAAAGCGCACCATCTTCCGTCCTCAAGCTCAAGAACAGCGTCAATTTCACGATTATTATAATCCTGATAATGGTAAAGCTTGGCGTTGAAAGCTTCGGCATAAATTCTCAAATCTCTTTCGCAAAGAGATTCAAATAAGAAACCGAACGTTTCCAAATCGTTAATCAAACGGTCCGGGGTGGCTTTTAGCAAGGCACACGCCAATGACGGATCGGAAAAATGTCTTTTCTCTGCTTGTTTTAATCTAACAGATGAGCGTATATTTGCAGAGAAAGGCTGCTGATTATCCAAAAGGAACAGTCTGTTAAAAATATCGAGATAAGTTGATACGGTATCAGTATCTATATCCTCATCGTCAATAGCCTTTATATCACTTTTAAGAGTTTTATTTGTCACAGTAGTGCTTTCGTTTCTGGCGAGAGAACGCAGCAACAATTTCATTTTTGCAAGGTCTCTTTTGATGCCGTCCATACGGTAAACGTCATCTTCAATTACCGCCCTTAAATACTCACCGGGCAATAAACCGGCTTGTGCCAAGGGAGTATCAAGATTACCCGGCCATCCGCCTCTGTAAATATAATCGGTAATTTTATGAAGATCAATATCTCCCGTCATAGTGGGGGTAAGATTTCCTTCGCATAAATCTTTGAGCGATATTTTGCCCGAAGATGCGCCTGACTCAAACAAAGACATCGGTCGCATTCTTAATCGTGCTATTCTTCCAGCACCGCTGTGCATAATACCTTTATGGTTCGGCGTTGCAGAACCTGTCAGAATGTATTGTCCTTTTGTGCTTTGTTGATCAACCTTATACCTAACGGCATCCCATAAAGGAGGGATTTCCTGCCATTCGTCGATAAGCCTTGGCTTTTCACCTTCTAACACAAGAGAGGGCGACATTTCAGCCAATCGCCTGTTTTGGAAATTTCCTTCCGGATCACCGATAAGTATTTCGCTTTTGCAATGATACGATGAAGACCAGGTTTTTCCGCACCATTTAGGTCCTTCAATACATACTGCTCCGAATGTAGCTAAATACTCTTGAATTTTCTTGTCAATTATTCTCGGCTTATATTCGTTTCTATTCATAATTTCTCACCTCTTGGTATATAGTATAACCTATTCGGTCAAATTATGCAAGTTCAATCGGTCTGATTTTTAAATTTCATTCGGTCTAATTTCCAATTTCCGTTCGGTTCGTTTCGGAAAAATCAAACACCCCGCCTGTGTCCGTTAAGATACAAGCAGGGTGTATTTTTAAATGTCCATTATTTTATTCATATCAACAAGAATAATATTAGGATCGGCTTCGGCTTCTTTAAGAACGGCATCGGTAAATCCTACTTTTGTAAATAATACAAACCATGTATTATCCCGCTTCTTGTTAAATATATCTGCATTTTCTTTGAGCTCATTTAAAACGCTCAAATCCGTTTTTTCGTTACGCCATTTACACTCACAGATGAGATAATCCTTACCGTCATTGGCAATCAGATCTATCTCTACCTGCTTATGTGTTTGGGGATTTGTACCCCACCATCTGCCAATAGAGGTGAACAGGAACGGCAGGTTTGCGTTTGCATTTTGTGCTGTCAGATAGTCAGAGCAAATCTTCTCGAATACAAGTCCCATATAACTGCTGTAATTAGGTTCAATTCGCTTTTCCCAAATAGCTTGCTGAGCACCTGTCTCTACAAGTGTTCTGTTGCTAAAGACATAGCGATACCAAAAACGGAACATAAAGTCCGAAATACCGTAAATCGTTTTTCTTGAAGACTCTTTTTCGCCAAAAGGTGTTTCTTTGTATAGGATACCTAACTCGCATAAAGTCTTAATATATTTAAGACACTTTGCGCTGTCTTCACCTATTTTTGTGGAAATCTCGTTAGACTTGGTATATCCTCCGGCAATAGCTTCAATGATTGCACTATAAACTCCGGGTTCTTGAACTTCTTGCCTTAATAAAAGCAAAGGCTCTTCGTATAAATAGGCAGTCACTCTTAAAAATGATCTTTTAATATTTTCTTCAAATGAGCTGCCGAGTTGAATTTGTTGAAGATATAGCGGTGTACCGCCAAATGCGCCGTATAATTTCAGTTTATCCTCATTTGAAAAACCGTCAAGGAAGCGCATACTTGTCTGATAACTAAACGGTTTCATATGAAGTTGTCCTGTGCGTCTCCCAAACAAGGGACTTTTAGAGCCGAGAACTTCTTTCTCCATAAATCCCATATAGCTGCCGCATAGAACCATAAACAACTTGCCGTTTTTAAGTTTATGGTCAATTAAATGCTGCATTTCCGAAAGCAACGCTTTATTTTTCCTGACGAGATACGGGAACTCATCTATAACAAGAACCAGGCGTTTATCTTTTTGCCGTTCATCAATATATGACAAAGCATTTCCCCAAGAGGAAAATGGCTCCAAATAGTCTTCGCCGTAAAAATTAAAAACAAGTTGTGAAAACTTCTCAAGATTAAGTTTGTTATTGCTTTGCTCTGCCGAATAGAAAATAGTATCTTTGCCCTTGCAAAACTCATTTAAAAGCGTTGTTTTGCCTACGCGTCTGCGACCGTATAATACGAATAATTGAAATTTGTCTTGAACATATAAGTCATTAAGTTCTGCAAGTTCCTTTTCTCTGCCGATAAAAACCTCTTGCATATTCATACTCCCTCCCGATAATTAACTTTCAAGTAATTAACTCTAAAGTTAATTATAATGATTTTTATTGCTTTTGTCAAGTTCTTATGCTTGCTTTGCAAAAAAAAATAAGGGACAAGTTTATCGTATGCATTTACCTTAACCGATTCGGTCTGATTATGCAAGTTCAATAGGTCAGATTTTTAAATTTCAATCGGTCTAATTCTCGATTTCCATTCGGTCAGTTTTTGAAAAAAGATATGGGACGCCCGTTTTATTTACAACGGTCGCACCAAATAAAAGAAAAAGCGGGGAAATTCCCCGCCATTCGGTGGACCAGGGTCTCTCGACCAGCCCAAATAGCAATATTGCTATCTTTATTGTATGTTTATTATACAGTAAAAATCCCAATTTGTCAATGTCATATATAAGCAAATTTTGGAATCGTTGTTTTTTTATACAAGGGACGCCGCCAACCCCTTAGCGTACGCCCCGATTAAAAAGGACAAGTTTATTATATGCATTTGCATTTACCTTGTCAAGTTTTAAAGGCGGTTTTTGCAAATTTATTTTTATTCCGAATAATCTAAGAATTAAAGGTGTTGACAAAATGCTTTTTCCTTTGTATAATATAAATGTTCTTAGGTTTGATTGAAGTTCCCCTCGGGGGACATAGGTTTGATGCACAAGGTCGGATTACTCTTAACAGGATAATTCTGCCTTTTTTATTTTCTGCAAAGAACGATAACTGAATAAATCCAATCGGTAATTACAAGAATTGACCGGCTCTAACTCTTCGGAGATGGGGCCGGTCTTTTTTTGTTTTACAAATAAAAAACAGAAAGGACGACCCCAAATCATGAGTGAAAACAACCCTCTGAACGACTTTTTGGAAATGGAGGAAAACGGCAGCGAGTCTTTTGCAGACTTCCCATTTGGTGCCCCTTCACCACAGACTGTTGTTCAAAATGCCGCGGCACAACCCCCGGCGCCTGCAGTACAGGTACAACAAGCTCCTGTATCGCAAACGCCGCAACAGACGGCACAGCCTATGCAACCGCCCGCTCAAAATGCAGCACCTGCACCTGTGGCTCCTCAAGAATCATTGTTTGAAGCAGCGGTTGCACAAACGCCTATTGCAGCACAAGCGTCCACAGTTCAGGCACCTGCATCAGCGACGCCCGTTGCACCGGCTCCTGTCACAAATCCCCCTGCCGAAGCCCCGATTCAGCAGACCATTGCCGAAGCGGCAGATCCGTTTGCCGTTGCTCTCGCATCTGCAAAGGCTCAGAGCGAAAACCGTTTGGTTGAAAGCTGCGTAAATCGTGAAGCTATCTTTAGCTATGGCAAGGCAAAAGAACCGATTACCGACCGTGAATTCACCTTTGAAGATCTCCGTGAAAAGTACGAAAGCGACTTTCCGGAGTTAGCCGAAAGTAAAAAGGTTGAGTGGACAGTTACCTATGGTAAAGAAAGCAAAACCATTAACAATCCCGGCTCTGATAAAATTTATGAAATCAAGGCGGAAATCGAAAAATCCAAAAAGTTCTTAGACGGTATCAAGAAAGCAAAGAACGATGCCGATAGGAGCCCCGAATGTATTGTTAAGCCGCGTATCAAGGCTCAAAGCAAGGGTGAAGTTATTCCGTTGTCTTCGTACAAGGAATTCTGCACAACTCTTGACGACGCCCGCAAAAGCGATAAGGCTATTGTACTCCTCCCGTCTGAGGACGGGAGGCTCTATCAAATGCGAAAAACGCCTGTCGGGACTTTCACAGCCCCGGTAGGCAAGCTGCCGGAGTTTCCCGGCATCATTCCGGGATTTCAAATGACCGTCCCCAAAATCCCCATGTATCTATTATTATTTATTTGGGATTTTTTTGCGGGACTGTCTAAAAGATACACCCTGGAAGCGCTGGTACATATCCTTTATGATACAAAGCGTAACAAGTACACCGTTCGGATACCAAAGCAAAAGCTAACCCACATAAGCGTTGATTGCGTTATGGAAGAAGATTATCCGGAACATATGATTCATGTGATGGATATTCATTCCCATAATGTAATGCCCGCAGAATTTTCAACTGTTGATGACGAGGATGAGAGACCTACGCGGCTTTATGCCGTTATGGGCAGGCTGGACAGGGTTTTACCGGATATTACGGTAAGAGCAAGCTGCGGCGGGAAGTTTATTCCCGTAAATCCCGCAGATGTGTTCGATATCAAGTCCACATCATTCCCGCATCCGAAAATCTGGGATGAAAAGATCGAATTGCCAAAACCCGAAGACATATTGACATTGCCTGCATCAAAGCCGAGATCAAAATTTCGCTTTTGGCGAACGGGAGATAAAATATGAGATATTCATGTACCGCACCCGTTAAAATCATCGTTATCGGCGCAGGAGGTACAGGCGGATATGTCATACCGCATTTATACCGTTTGGGTTATGCGTCCCGCCGCCAAGTTCGGATTATAGTCTGCGACGGCGATGTAGTTGAACAGAAAAACCTTATTCGTCAGAATTTCATAGCACAAGACATAGGCAGAAACAAAGCTCAGGTACAAGCGGAACGATATTCTGCCGCTTTTGGTATTGAGTGCGAGTATAAGCCGGATTTTATCGAAAACGATGAGGAACTTTTCAATTTGACATTGCCGGACTTTTATGCAAAACCGTTTTCCGGAATCTCTGAAACGCAAAAGGTTATTCTGCTCGGATGCGTTGATAATAACAAATCCAGACAGATGTGCCACCGTGTTTTTAACCGACAAAAAGATTTAATCTATATTGATTCGGGAAACGGCGAACATACCGGTCAGGTTGTATGCGGAGTGCGTCAGAACGGCAAAACCACCTACAAGCCCGTGGGATCTCTCTATCCGGATATTTTGGAGGAAGAAGATAAATTTCCATCGGAATTATCCTGTGCCGAAAGAACCGTATCGGCGCCGCAATCGGTTACTGCAAATCTTACCGCTGCTTCGGCTTTGGTCGGATTTTTATATAACCTTTTGATTGTAGGCGAAATGAATACTCGGTATGTTACTTTTTCATCCAAGCAGATCAATATGCGAGCAGAAATCACAAAAAAGCGCAAGAAAAAATCAATCCCAAAACCTGTATCGGAAAGGACTAAATCATTATGAAAGTACGCAACCTTATAATCTCTTATGATGAGCACAAATGCCGTATTGGAGAACAGAACGGTACGCTTAAAACCATAAGCATTGTGGAAACTTTGCCGAGCGGTAAAAAGAAAACCGTTCATTCGGATATCCACTTTGAGTCCCAACACAAAAGGCAGGAATATAAAACCCTGTTAAAGCTTTTTAGGCGCTCTCAAGCGGGCGCTGAAAGGAGGGCTGCCTGATGGGACGAGGATATTGGCTGCCGCCTCAGCATGATAATCTGACTGCCTCAGACGGCTTTTATATAGACAGTTCGGCGGTCTATGCCGACGGTATATCCGTCGGTTGGAATAAATTGTTGGACTCCGTATCGGAAAAGCTCATTTTCAAAGAAAAAACCTTTAACAGGTTTTGTGACTGGAAAACCTGCGGTTTAGGACAAAGCTATTTTGTTTTGCTCTGTAATCGCCATGTAGAGGTTATCGCGGAGGACGCTGACGGATATGTTGCAGTATATGTTATTATTCCCGAAACCTGTGAAGCTCCCGGCTTTGCCAAGCGTTCTTTTCCACGTTATCTTGCCTTGCTTAAAGAAACACTGACCGAATTGTATCCCGGAGCTGTATCCAAACGGCTAAACTCCCAGCATATTGAAAAGGTTGGTTAAATCCCTTAGACTGCATTTCATATGCGGTCTTTTTTAATGGAGGAAATTATGCTAATCGACTTTGAATGTTTAACCCTCGAAATTACAAGGCGCTGTGGTATGAAATGTGCGCACTGTATGCGCGGTGAACCCCAGGATGTTCAGATAGACTTTGATGTAATTCAAACCATTTGCAAAAAGGTGGGGTGTATAGACCATCTTAATATCACCGGCGGCGAACCTTCTTTAGAACCGAATGCACTGCGATATTTTCTTTTTTATCTTAAAAACTATAATTGCAGGATCGGATCTTTTTTCTGTGCAACGAATGCACAAAGATATTCTAAAGAATTTGCGGATATTCTAACAGATTTCTACCACTACTGTGAACACCCTGAATGTTGTATGCTGACAATAAGCGTTGACCAGTTTCATTCCGAGGCTGATCCGTTAGCTTTGCAAGAATACAGAAAACTTCCTTTTTATAACCCTATCAATGAAAAAGGCAATATCTCCGGGAGCAATATTTTAGACGAAGGCAGAGCAAACGATAACGGAATCGGAATGTTTTCCATACCGATAAGTCAGTATATTTACGATGTTAAACTGGAGGCGGATCGGGTAAAGGTCGGAGACAGGTTGTATATCAATGTTTTCGGTGATGTTCTTCTTGACGCAGATATGAGTTATCTCAGACAGGAGAATGAAAGCATAGGCAATATTTTGTCGCAATCACTACTGGAAATCATAATGGCTAATGCATTTAAGATTCCGGAACATTGGCACATTCCAAATGAACATGAAATCTACTGCATTCATATAACCGCCGACAGGAATATCTTTGTTAAAGGCACTTTTGAAGACAGAAAGTTTTTTCCGACAGCAAGGGAAACATCCGCGGTATATCATCGTATTATTCACAACATACATATAACGCCTATCAATCCTGATATCAGTAAAGCTCCGGAAGGTCTTAGACTTGTTACGGAACGGTTGGAGGAAAACACGGTCAGATGTATAGGAACAAAAATCAATTATGTTGTGCCGGGTGAAACAAGCCCTAACGCAGTGGTGATTGAGGTACTGCGCTGTCCGTTGGGAGGTAATTTTGATGACTGCATCAAATGAACAGCAGCAACAGACCGCTTTTTGCCTTAAAGAAATCAAAAACTCCAAAGCTTTAATCATAACATTAGCGGCGGGGTTTCCTAAACTTCGCGCCGCTTATGGAAAATACAAAGGCACAGGGCTAAAGCGTGAGTATGATTCGCTTGTTGACCTTCAAAAAGCTGTAAAACGATTATTGGAAGAATTTCCCGCCTTAATACTACAGCTTGACGAGTACGGCGACAGTGAACTTTCAAAGACAGCAGAGCGGTTATACGGTGTTCTCAAAAAATATAACTACCTGGGAACTCCCGATTATTCTAAGCTCTGTATGGCTTTGGAAAGCTTTACCAACAGGTTGCCTGCAGCAGACCATAACATCAATACTGCAAAATTAGCGCGCCTTATGAACCGTGCCCGAATGGGTTATTTCCCAACGGATTTATCTCATGTGGAAATGCTGAAAGATGCCATTGTGTTTCCCGAAGAATCGGTCAACCTTATTGACCCCTGCTGCGGCGAGGGATTGGCTTTACAGGCATTTGCCAAAGGAGCTAATGCAAAAACCTACGGCATAGAAATTGACGAAGTACGCGGCGAAGAAGCACAAAAACGCATCCTGCGCGTCGGCTACGGCAGTTTCTTTCATTCAAGAATAAGTCTTCATTCTTTTCAGGGCTTATGGCTTAATCCGCCGTATCTTTCCGTTCCCTCCGAACACGGCAATAAAAGACTTGAAAAAGCTTTTCTTGCAGACAGTTTGCGGCTTCTGCAAATTGGCGGAATTATGGTTTATATCGTTCCGTATTACCGTGTAACGCCCGATGTATGCCGCGTACTATGTGAGAACTTTACAGATCTGCGGGTACACAAGTTTATCGGTAAGGAATATGAGCGTTTTAAACAAGTTGCCGTTATCGGCAGGAGAATCGAACGGTGCGAGGCTGAAAAACAAGCTAAAAAGCTATCTGAATATATGCTTGGCGCCGACAAATTACCCCTAATCACAGATTTGCCGAAGGAATGTTATGAGATGCCTGCGGCAACAAAAACAGTAGAGCTGTTCAAAGGAGCCGTTTTTAATGTAAACGAGCTTGCAGATCAGTTAAAGAAATCGCACAGCACCTTACGGTTATTTGAGGAACGCACCCTGGAAACCAGAGAGCGCAGACCGCTTTTGCCGCTTAATCTGTCGCAAGTGGGACTTGTAGGCGCAAGCGGAATGATGAACGGACTTATCGAGTGCGAAGTGCCGCATATAATCAAGGGCCGAATCGTCAAAGAGAAAAAGACCAAAATCGGTATAGAAGACGAAAAAGGCAAAACGGCTGTTCGTGAAATCACATCGAATCGCCTGATATTCAATGTATTAACACCAACCGGGTTAAAATCACTCGGTTAAAAAAATCAACGAAAAGAGGACAAATCAATGTTAAATCAACAACCCCGCATTTTTACCCCGGAAGAGTCTGCGTTTGCAGCAAAACACTTTGCACAGGTTTATTCCTTTTTGGCAGAAAACAATCTGTCAGAAGACGATTACTACGATCCTGCTGTAAACGGCTTTTTAAAGGCAGTGCAGCAACATCATACCTTTGCCGACACAGACGATTTTAAGCGGTTCGCTGCGGCAATGATGATTGCCGAGTGCACCGCATACGAAAAGTCTTTGCACAGAGCACCGACGGTTATAAATTTCAGCGAGTGTTACGAAAACGCATATGAGCTTGAAGAAGCTATCACCGATGTAAAGAACACAATGAACGAGGCTATTTCTGCCATTGCTTTTGATGAAACAATGAAGAGCTTCGATGCCACTCAGAAACGCATTGTGGATCTTTTATTGAAGGGCTATTCCAAAATGGATATTGCCACAATGCTTAGAATGAGCGTTAATGCCCTGTTTGATGAAATTTGCCTTATTCAGAATAAAGCAACGGCAAATCTCTTGATAATGGCTGCGTAAATAAATACCGGAGGAGAATGTTTATGAATCGTATTAAATTTTTCTTTGCTAAAATTCGCCTTGCTCTTGCAAATCGCAGAGCAAATATTGCCAAAGACCTTATGGATAAGGTCATCCGCAGCTCCCGTGCCAAAACCGAGGAAATTGACTACGCATACGAAAATTTTCTTAACCGTTGCAGGCAGCGGGAAAAAGCGGCGGTTATGCTGAAACGGGCAAATAATGAGAACTCGGACAAACCCTTTCTAAAAATAGATCTTGGAATTGAACATTTTATTGTTCAACCCGATGTTTCTGACAAGATAACACGCCACGATGCTTTGGTAGCTGTAACACGCCACCGATACGGCGATTGGGGCGAAGTATCCGAACGTCAATGGCTCTGTAATAACAATGGAGTAAAAGATGCCTGCGGCACTATTCGTTCCCGTTATATGCTGTTTGGCGGCGGCTATTTCAGTGTTGAAACCGACAAGCGCGCAGGAACAACTAAATTATATCTGGGCGGTGAAGCTTAATGACATATGTGCTTGACCTCGACCTATTAAGAAAGAAGCTTTCCGTCGCACATTTGCAAAGAGAGAAACCAAAGCATCTGATAAAGCAGCCCGAAGGCGAACTGACGGAGGGCCTCAGTTATTTGGTTGAAAATGTGTTAAAGCCTCTGTTTGCCGAGCAGAAAATACATTCTGCTGATCTTGATTTTAATGCCTTTGACCAAGGAGATATTACAGATTTATACGACTACTATTATGAATATTACTATGACGGTACAAGTGATTGGAAACTCTTGGGTACGGTTTATAAAGTATGCAAGTATGCAAGACCGCTCACAAGCACCGTTACATTCATATAGGAGGCACTTATGTTTAATGATATTCCTGAACTTGACGGTTATTTGGAATCTTTAAGATTGGAAGAAGTATTGTTTAGAAATGATGTGAACCATACCGGAAATTTTCTTAATTCCGAAGACTCTCTTTGCCTGGCTTGGGAAGAAATTGCGGGTTTATCATCGGAATTCGTGGAACTTGAATATACAGACAGTATCTTATATAAATTCAGCTTTCCCGGGCTGGTTAAGTTTTACGAGCTTTGTAAAGAGCACAGTAAACTTAACAAGATAAGTTTTAAGAAAAATCCGCATGTAACAGGAGCCGAAAACGATATTCGCGAAATTATTAAAATATCACATCTTCAAAACATTGCCTGGAATTTATGGATACCGCGAAAAATCATTAAAAAGAAACGGTATATGTTTATTGTAGAAACCGGGTATTATTTTGAACAACATATTGAATTGCTTGATACTCTGTTTGAAATTCGCGATTATTATGATCAAAAAAGCCGGGAACTCTATGAGGAATTGTACGGCAAACCGAAAGTTATAAAGCTTACGGAGGCACAACAAGAAATGAGGAAAGCAGCATGATAGATGATGAAGTTGTAATCCATATCAAAGAAGACAAATCGGTAAGGCTTGAAATAACCGAAAACGGTAAAACCCGCACCAAACTGATAAGTCCCCAAACCCTATTTGATTGCATTAAGGGCAGTCTTTCAAGTACACCGGTAAAAATCGCATTCGGTTTGCTGCCGTCAAACATTATAAGTGTGACGGGTGATGAAACAGGTGCGAGATATGCTGTCGTTGAATACGCTTATGAAACCGCGGACATTACCTATATGACAACGGAATATAAAAATTTTCCGTTGCCGAGGCTTATTTTCGGTTTTAAAGTTGAAAGCAGCGGCCGTATATCTGAGGTAAAGCTTGGAGTTCCTGCTCTCGGTAAATTAGAACCCGACACAAAAATGTACTATTATCCTTTTTCAAATGTAAGCTATTTTTCTTTATGTACCGGAACAAATACATTGCCTAACATAAAGTCTCTCAAAAGCCTTGAAAATCTTCCGAGTTATATTATTTCTTTGCCGGATAATGACGACCATTATCTGGAGAAGCATAACAAGCTCAATTTAGGGCATAGGGATTTGTTAGAACATTTAAAGGATAAGAACAGACGGTATTATTATGACAAGGTTTTAATACAAATGCCGAATGCAACGCTTAAAAACTTCTTATGAGGAGGCTAAATCAATGACCGAAGAACAAGCCGAAAAGCTGGCATTGCCTTTCACATTTGATGAAATCGAATGGCGTGTACTCCGGATATCAAAAAAGAAACCCATAGCACAAGTTGCCGCTTATGTCGATTCCCGTGCCATACAGAGGAGATTGGATTATGTTATCGGCCGTGAAAACTGGCAAAATGAATTTGAAACGGTAACTGGTCCTGCTAACAGCAATACGGCTCATATTTGTAAACTGAGTATTTATTACCCGGAACGCGGAGAATGGATCACCAAGAGCGACGGCGCAGGTTGTACCGATGTAGAACCCATTAAGGGCGGACTTTCCAATGCTTTTAAAAGAGCAGCGTCTATGTGGGGCATCGGGCGTTATTTGTATGAGCTCAAAAATATATGGGCAGGGATAGACGAATATAAGGCTATTGAAGAACACGAATATCCTGAGCTTGAGCGCAAATACAATCAGTTCTTAAAAGACCGTCAAAACGGGACAGGTCAGAAAAAGCAGAACAAAAAACAGTCTGCAGGTCGCAGTTCCTCTGCATCCGAGCGGTCTGTTCCGAATGTTCGGCAACAAATGTCTACACAGAATATTCCAAACGGCAGATTTGCAGGCAATGTACTTCCTGCTGCGGCGAATATCACGCCTTCTGCACCGGAATTAAAGAAAAACGAATGCAAGATTGTTGATTTACAGGTTACAAGAGGGGCTAAGTCCGAACAGACCTATGTTGTGCTTCAAAATTGCCAAGGCAAAAAATTAGAGGCATATATACAAGGCGTACCACAGTTATCTAACGGACAAATTATTTGCAACCCTAAAATTGTAACAAGAAATCACCCCGCTGTCGGTAATTACAATATTATTGAGAGCTATAATCTTGCGGCTTAATACCATTTGAAAGGACAAAATCAATTATGTATAAGCAAAACAAAACCCTGTACCTTTTTGTGATAGGAATTATCACCGCATTATCCCTTGTCGCCGGCATATTTGTCGGCACAAGCGATATCCTTATCAACAGCAAATACGGTTTTATCGTAATCATCTTTTCCGCTGCTACCGCTGCGGTATGCTCTATTGTATGCTACCGTGACGACCGTCTTAACGATTCTCATTTTAAGCAGTTTACAACCGTAAAGGAGGAATCCGAAAAATACAAAGAACGAATGATGGAAATAGCGGAA
This sequence comes from Ruminococcaceae bacterium UBA5891, assembly GCA_002431945.1. Classification (GTDB taxonomy): domain Bacteria; phylum Bacillota; class Clostridia; order Oscillospirales; family Acutalibacteraceae; genus UBA737. The sequence goes on from DJET01000054.1 coordinate 33,248, forward strand.
GAAAGGGATTCGGTAAAATCGCAGCTTGAATACTATACTTCCGGTACTGTCAAGGAAGAATACGAAGCACTTAAAAACAAATGCGAAGCAATCGAATCTTTCCGTAACAGTTTTCCTTATAAAATCGCGGACGGATATGTTCTTTATAACATTATGAGAACCGATCTGCAGGTTGGCAGAACAAGCACATGGCAGATTGTCGGCGATTATAACGGAAATTTATGGGAGTGCAGTATTGTGCGACCGCACACACAGTCCTATAAGGAGCTTCTTACCCTTGCAGCCTCAACCAAAGAGCCTACGGAAGTCGGTGCGCTTAATCAGAGCGATACATTACTTTGGGAATAAGGAGAGTGTTTGAATGGAACAGATCACCGCTATGAAAATCACAGGGCTTACTTTAAACAATTTTCGCAATCATACCGAAACGACTCATTTTGATTTCGGTGATATCAGTTACATAACCGGACACAACGGCACAGGCAAAACAACAATGGCTCACGCAGTATGCTTTACACTCTACGGAGTTTCATATTACGGTGAGCAGAAAATTGAAAGGCTGATGAATGATAAAGCAGACAATGTTCAGGTGCAATTACATTTCATCGACCAAAACGGAGCCGCACACACCCTTACCCGTTCAAGGAAAAATGAGAAATATTCTGTAATGATGGACGGTTACACCGTCAATCAAAGCAGAATCGAGCAAATGTTTGGAGATAAAAATACCTTTATAGCAATGTTTAATCCTACATACCTTATTGAAAATATGGGCAACGACGGCAGAGAGCTTATTCTCCGTCATCTAAAACCTGTATCTCAAAAGGAAGTGCTGGAGGCTATACCTAATTGCCGGACAGTCCTTGAAGGTATTGATCTTGAAACACAATCACCCGAAGATGTACTGAAAGACACGCGTACAGCAATCCGCAAAGCCGAACAGCAGTTGGATGTGCTTCAGGGGCATATTGAGTCCATTGAAGAAGCGCAAAAAACAGCCGATGCAAAGTTTGACAAGCTGTATTCCGAAAAGCTCACCACAGAAGAACAAATCAAAGCACTTAGAAAAAAACAATTTGAAGGCATAGATACAGAAGACTTTGCTATCAGACGCGATGTGCTGACCCGAAAGCTCAGTTGTAATACCTGCGAAGATCCGGCAGTCACTGCCGCAAAGGAAAAATTAGCGGAGGTAAAGGCGCGCGTGTATTCCTCTAAATTCACAGGAGCAATTGCCGAAACAACAGCCGAATACAATTCCTTATCCAAACAGTATAACGAACTTAAAGAACGTATTACGACTTTAAAAATCGGTGATGTTTGCCCTACCTGTAAAATGCAGGTTACGGAAAGCAACTTTGAGGAAACGCGAAACCATTTGATTGCCGAATGTAACCGTATAGGTGAACTCGGCAGAGGCGTTGTTGAGCGGGGCAAAGAGATTGCAGAGCTTGATAAAAAAGCTCAGGCGCAGTTTGAGCAGTGGAAAGCAGATGATATTGCAAAATATTCTGCTGAACTCAGGGAACTGCAAAACGGAACAGAGCAAGTAAATGTTGCCGAAATCCGTGCTAAGCTCAACACACTTGCCGAGCTTGAAAAATACGGTAATTTTTCTGAGGAAGAATATTCCGAGCTTAGCACCCTGGAGGCGACGCTGATTGGCACCAACGCGCAAATCGAAGCAGTAGAGCAATCCGCAAGCAAAGAAAAATTGAAAAGGGCGCTTGTAGAAAAAGATGTATTCGCCGAGCAGATAACTAAATATAAAAATATTGTTTCTGCGCTTACCGAATATATCTTTAAGCGTGCCGAACTTGCTACGGCGGAACTTAATATGACTAATGTCAAGATTCGTTTATTTGAAATAATACGAGGAACGGGAGAGGTTAAGCCGGCCTTTAAGTTTGACTATAAAGGTCGTGAATACACAGCTCTTTCTCTTTCCGAGAAAACCTTGGCAGGCATTGAAATTTCTGCTCTTATACGCAGAATAACCGGCAAGGATTACCCCATCTGTATCGACAATACCGAAAGTATTGCCGCTTTTAACGATGTTGATATGCCTTCGCAGGTTATGCTTATTCGCGTTGTTAAGGGTCAACCGCTTACTGTTAAGTTTCAAAACAATTACACAGCATCCGTTCCTGTCGGGAATGAAGTCGGAAAGGCAGCCTGACAAATGGCTAATTACAACTACATTTCCATAGATGTAGTTGATACTGCGGTACTCTGCAATTTGGATATCAAGCAATCGACCATCAATCGTGAGGAGGTTCAGGCGAGGTGTCCTTATTGCGGAGATTACAAATACCGTATGTATCTCTGTCATCGCAAGGATAACGCTACCTTTTGGTGTCACAACTGCGGCACTACCGGGAATGCGGTTATGCTTTATGCGGATTTTAACCCTGAAGGCCGTAGGCTGACAAACGCCGAAGCATATCACGAGCTACTCCGTCATCCCGATGTGCGTTGCGACGAAGTCCCGGATACGGCGAACAATTATCAGACCTTACAGATAAGACCGCTGCATGAACGCAGTCAGATTTATCTTTCTTTTCTAAGCTTACTTGATTTAGAGGAAAAACACCTCCGCAATTTGCTTAGTCGAGGGCTTTCCAAAGAAATCATAGGCGGAAATATGTATAGAAGTATTCCTACCGACCCGTCAAAGCGAAGAAAAGTAATAAACGCGCTGTCTGAACAGTTTGACCTTTCAGGTATTCCCGGCTTTTATACCAAAAACAACAGATGGCAAATAGCGAACTGTCGCTACAGCGGTATTCTGATTCCCGTATGCGATATGAATAATCAAATACAGGGATTACAAATTCGCTTTGATGACCCTCCGCCAAAAATCATAGAAAAATCGGACGGCACCAAAATCAAGAAAAACGGTGAACGTTTCCGTTGGTTTTCTACAGGCGGTGAGTATTACGAGAACGGAACCGGAATATCCAGCTATATTCATGTTGTAGGCGACATAAAATGCGATACATTACATCTGACCGAGGGACCGATGAAAGCGGATATTGCAAGCTATCTGGCAGGTGGTGAACTCTTTATAGGGCTTACCGGAGTTCAGAATGTGCGGTATCTCGCAGAGGTTGTGAGGGCGCTCCATCCAAAGCGGATAGTCGAGTGCATTGATATGGATGTTCGCACCAACCCCCATGTTCAGCGCGCTCAATCTAAAATTCGTTCTATCTGTATGCCTCTATGCGAGGACTATCGGACATTTACTTGGCCGAAAGAGCAGAAAGGAATTGATGATTGGCTTTTATTTGAGAAGTTAAAGCGTGAACGCGGGCTTATATCATAATTTAGGAGAAAGCAATATGAACATAATCCTTGAATGTTACACTTGCCGAAAGGAACAGGCGGCAGAGGTGAATCAAGAACCGTCATTGGCTGTTGAACTGTGTGGAATTGCAGATTCTATCGGTTGGAAGTCCTTACTGAATTTTAGAACCTGCAAAGCGTATGTGTTTTGTTGTGACGAATGCTACAGCAAGCAATTTACCCGTTCGGGAAATTTGAGAAAAAAGATGTTCAGATTACCTAAAGGAAAAAACATATGAATAACGCAGTAAAAACAAAGTTGAAAAAGAAAAACTATCAACCTTATCCCGGTTTTTACGATCTACGGATATTCCGTCTCAACCCCAGAGAATTCTTTGCAGCGTGGAGAATACAGGATTATCTGTATCGCGTCTCAAAACAACGGGAATATTACAAACGCTATGCTCCGTATCAATGGGAGCAAATAAAAGACTTAGCGGCACAGCTTCAAATGTTTTTGCTGCCGAGACTCAAAACTACCGAAATATTAAGGTAACTCTAACAATGAAAATTGAAAGGACAAACAATATGAAAAACATGAATAGCCTTATGGCGGTAAATCAAAATTCCGAGGGTATAATCGGAAAGTTTTTCTATTACTCAACCTCAAGTATTTTAATTCCCAAGACCAAGTTTATCGAAATAGGCCAGGCATTCGGATTACCGAAATTCAAACCGGCAAAGGAATCCAAAGCCGGCGCTTATCGTTGTGCAACTACTGCATTAAAAGAGCGTACTACCGTAAAGGACGCCAACGGCAAACCACACGAGTACCGTATTTATTGCAGGGACAACAAAAAAGACAATGCCCAGTTCATAACACGGGAGCTTGTAAAGGAAACGCCGAACTCAAAAACAAATGAGTATAAAAAACTTGCCAACATCTGTTTTGACAGAGAGAACGAAGTTGTCTTTATCGAAAACGAGATATTTGACGCTGATGTTGATGTTCGTAAATACTGCTTGTTAGCACAGGAGTTATATGAGCGTTACTGTAACTGCTATACCTCTGATCAAGTGGATTCGGTCATCGACGATATGCTCCGGCGTATGCAGGCAAACGATATCAATATCAAGGGCAATTTGTTCTTTATCCCTAAACAGTATCTATCGCTGTTAAACTTGCTGGAGGATTATATCGAAGCTATAAGCAAAGAAAATCTCAGCACCAGTATGGTTCACAGCAATAGTATGTTTGTAGTTGACGATGAAAGGCAGCGTCAGAAAATGACCGATGAATTTTATCTCAATTATAAAAAAGATATTGAATTTTACAGGGAGCGTATCCAGCACTTTATTGACGGCGGTTGTGATTCTCCGGCAGTTATCAAGCGTTGGATGCAAAAAATCAATGCTTTGCAGATGAAGAAAAGAACTTACGAGGAGATCCTACAGCGTCAGCTTGATGATCTTAACAGCGATTATGCAATGCTGCAAATGCAAGGACAGGAATTAGCGGTTCGTAATGTAAAAGAACAAACTAAGCTTAATCTTGCTGCTTAGCTGCATAACAGAGGCGTGATAATGGATAGAGAATATATCGTTACCATTACAGAAGTGCTGCAGCGAAAGGTAAAAATAATGGCGACTGATAAGGAAAATGCAGAATGTATTGTGGAGCAACAGTATTATAACCAAGAACATATTCTGAACGAAAATGACCTTACAGCACAATCTTTCAAAGCAAAAATAGCATAAAAAATGAGGGCTGCCGCAAGTGAGTTAAATCACAAGCGGCAGCCTTTTTCGAGGTATTCGCCAAATCTTACGACAGATAAGGTTTTTGTTTCCTCAGAGAATTTTCAGGTGTCAGTGTAAAAATCTTTTAAAGGATTTTTACCAATGCCATAATCTGAATATCTGTAAAAAAGCAAAAACGAAATTTGACATTTTTCTAAAAACGTGCTACAAGGATATCATATTGGATAAAAGGAGAGTTATCAAAATATGAATTGAAAATTTCCAAAGTTGTGATGTGTAACAGACAAATCATAATCTGTTTCTTGAACTTTTCGGGCTTTCTCCGTATTTATTTTTATATTTCCTTGAAAAATATGCAATATCATTGTAGCCGCATAATTCCGCAATTTCCGCAATAGAAAGATTAGTATTGCTGATATAGTTTGAAGCGTGTTCTAATCTTATGTTGTTTATATGAGTTGAGACGGTAGTGTTAAGCTGAGTTCTGAAAAGCCGTGCAATATACGACTCTGAAAAGGCAAACTTTTCGGAAAGTAAAGATAAAGACAGTGGCTCATGGTAATTTTGATTTATATAATGCAGAATATCGGTTAAGGCTTTAGGATAATTTGAATAGTTAATATCGTTTGAGGACAGAGTAAGAATTTTATAAATTTCAAAAACAAGAAATATCTTTGATGCGGAATCCGGCAGGCTGAACAATTCTTCACATTTTGCAAAATGCCGCATAATGCGCTCGAAATTATCCGAAATATTGTTTTTATAATCAATGGTGCATAGCCGATATTGCTCCTGCTTGATAAAATTATTAAACCAAGGGTATTGAAGTGCCGGGCTTGCCTCTTCATCCGATGTAGACACATCCATATCTTCGGTGTAGGAAATATGAATAAAATAGTATTCAATATAATTATCGGCGGCTGCGGTGTAATATGTGTTTTTGGGAATGTACAGCATATCGCCCTTCTCTATGGTAAAGGTTTCGTTATTGAATTTAAAAACAGCTTTACCGCTTATAACAAAGATAAAAAGGTGAGAATCTATCTTTCTGCCGTTATGCTCCCAACCGTTTTTTTGAACAAACCTTCCGAATTTCGTGGGCAGGGTATTTAGTTTTAAGTTTAGGTTAAATATTTTTAATCACTCCTATTTTAAAAATGGATCTCGGCAGCCTTGTTTGCTGAGCGTATTTCTTTTGGGGTAGAACCGAAAAAAGATTGAAATGTTTCATAAAACAAAGACGGTGATTTATAACCGACATTTTCAATGATTTTTGAAATCGGCAATTCGGAATTCTGCGTTAAATCCATTGCATGCTGCATTCTTACGGCGGTAATATGTTCGGATAATGATATGCCGGATATTTTCTTGAAAAGTGTACTGAAATAGCTCGGTGAGTAATGTAATTCCTCCGCAAGCGTATTTCTTGAAATTTCTTCCGCATAATGGTTGTCAATATAATTCAAAACAGTTTGTACAAGTTGGATTTGTTTATTGTCAGACTCATTATTTATATATAGATTCTCTGCCTGCTCACAAAAAAGCAGCCCGATTTCAATTATACGCCTCATTATATCATATTGAAATCTTGATTTGTCAATAATTGAGTTAAGCTTTAAAAAAGAACTGTTGAAAGCTTCGTATTGATGTGAATTGAGCTTGAAAAGATGCGGAGAATCAAGAACGGAAAGCTTATTTTTTATTTCCGGTGATAACATTACTGTTGAAAAACAAAAAGTGTTTAAATGCAGAAAATTACTTTTCACCGAGTAACTATGAAATGCTCCGGGCGGCATAATAGTTATAAACCCATTGTCGATATTGTAAGGAATACCGTTAATAAATTCGGTTGCTTCTCCGCCTATTACCGATTCAACTTCATAAAAATCATGCCAGTGAGTTTTTGAAATCTGTATTTTTCTTTGTGATGACCAGTAATTAGCCTTATTATTTTGGTATTTTGTAAACACGTTATCTCACCTCTAATGATAATAATAAAGTATTTAATATAAAAAGTCAACAAATCATCAAACAAAAGTGAAGTTTTTTGTATGGTATATGATTGAAAGATTAAGCGATTGATTATAAAATAAATATAGAAAATCATATGGTAGGGAAGTAATTATGAGGTTTGAAACGATAGAGCATAATGTTGATTTGTGTGTTGTAGGCGGCGGTCTTTCGGGGCTTTGCGCCGCTGTTGCCGCTGCGCGGCACGGTATAAAGGTTGTGCTGATGCAAGAACGGCCTATGCTTGGCGGTAACGCCTCAAGTGAAATTCGTATGTGGATTTGCGGTGCAGGCGGAGGTTTCGGAAATTTGCGTGAAACCGGAATTATAGAAGAAATACTCATGGAAAATCAATATAGAAATCCGGATAAAAATTACAGTATATGGGACGGTATTCTTTACGAGACGGCAGCATATCAAAACGGTTTGACTTTATTGCTTAACTGTACTTGCAACGAATGCGAAATGGAAAATGATGAAATAACATCGGTTACCGGATGGCAGCTCACTACGCAGAAATATCATAAGGTGAACGCAAAAATTTTTGCGGATTGTTCGGGAGACAGTGTTTTAGCTCCTCTTACATCTGCCAAATCCTTTTGGGGACGGGAGGCAAAAAAAGAGTATAACGAAATCGGCGGACAGGAGGTTGCAGATAAATACACAATGGGGTTAAGCTGCCTGTTGCAGGCGCGTTATGATCCCAAACCGTCTGGCTTTATTCCGCCAAAATGGGCGTATCACTATACAAAGGATGATTTGCCGTATAGACTTCCTAATTTGGAAAGTACGGGAGAAAACTTTTGGTTTCTTGAAATCGGCGGTGATAGGGATAGCATAGGTGATACTGAATTATTGCGTGATGAACTTTTGAAAATCGGCTACGGTATATGGGACTATTGCAAGAATGCTCCGGAAAATAAAGAAAGAAATGCCAACTGGAAATTAGATTGGATGGGCATTTTACCGGGAAAGAGAGAAAGCCGCCGTTATTGCGGGGATTACATAATGACACAAAACGACTTGGCAGAGGGAAGAGAGTTCGAGGATATTGTGGCCTATGGCGGTTGGTCTATGGATGATCATAATCCGTTTGGCTTTTTATCAAAGGATCCCCCGAATCGCCATCATCGTACACATAGCCCGTATGGAATTCCTTTAAGGGCGCTTTATTCGGTCAATATAAAGAATTTAATGTTTGCCGGACGCAATATATCCACTACCCATATTGCATTATCGTCAACGCGTGTTATGGCGACTTGTGCGCTTTTGGGTCAGGCGGTCGGTACTGCGGCTGCCGTTGCGGTAGAAAACCGAACATTACCGCATAACTTTAAAAAAGAACATATTACCGATATTCAAAACAGGCTTATGGACGATGATTGTTGGCTGTTATCGCTGAAAAGACCGATTTCGGATTTAACTTTAAGAGCAAAACTTGAAACAAGTGCCGCAAATGCAGAGAATCTGAGGAACGGCATTGACAGACCGATAGGAAACGACGATAACGGCTGCTATTTAAAAGCAGGTGATACAGTATCTTATTGCTTTGAAAAACCGAGGCATATAAGCAACATAAGGATTGTATTTGACAGTGATTTAAACCGAGAAACACTACCCAAGGATTTTGTAAGACCGATGCTTGCAAATCGACCTGAAAATTATCCGCAAAGTTATGTTCCGAAAACAATGATTAAATCTTATAGGATTGAGGCTGTTTGCGGAGGAAAAAGTGAAATAATATATGAAACCGATAATAATTATCATCGCCTCAATAAAATATCGGTAAATGTTAATGCAGAAAAAATCAGATTGATTCCGTTGGAAACCTGGGGCGCTGACGAATTTCATATATTCGCCTTTGACATAAGATAATTGATTTTGGTTCAGGGAGAGAGGACTATGAATATTAGATATCCGGATGTTATATCCGTGTTTACAGAGAATGATTGCTATAGCGTCAGCGGCAAAGGTTATATATCGAAAGAGGATGTATCGGTTTCGGCTGCGTTGGTTGAAAAAACTTTGAATATCTGTCTTGTCGCAGATCAAACGCCTGTGAGATATATAAAGCTACATTGGACATTCGGTAAAAATGAAAAAAGAAATGACAGTGTAAAGGTTTACGGAGATGTTTGGGAAAGAGGATACGGCGATCTTGAATGGAGGGGTAACGCCCCGGACAGAATGATGCCGTGGGTCTGCGCTGTCTCAAACGGCTCTGATTTAGATCGTAATTATGAAGGCAGATTTACCGAGTGCTTCGGAGTTAAGACGCAACCTAACGCAATGTGCTTTTGGCAATATGATACAAGCGGTATTACGCTTTGGCTCGATGTCAGATGCGGCGGGTGCGGAGTAATACTTGAAGGTCGGAAGTTGTCTGTTTGCGAAGTGTTATTTTCCGAATACAGAAATATTTCTGCATTTGATGCGCTCAGAAAGTATTATAAATCTCTGTGCCAAAATAAATTAAGCGCAGATCATAAAATATACGGAAGCAATAATTGGTATTATGCATATGGTAAGACATCGCACAGCGATGTGATTGATGATACCGAGCTTATCGTTAAATTGTGTTCTGAAAATGAAAATAAACCGTATATGGTGATAGATGACGGTTGGGAAAAAAACGGTTGCGATGCCCCTTGGGATGTTTTAAAAGACGGCAAGTTCTATGATATGCAGGAATTAGCGAAAGAGATATCGCAAAAAGGGGCGCGCCCGGGAATTTGGTTAAGACCGTTAAGTGACAGAAAATTTGAAGTCTTTAACGCAAACGCCGAACAACGCTCCGGAAAAGACTCAAAGTTTTTGGATCCGTCACATCCTGATGTTCTTGAATATGTGCGTAAAACCATTGAAATGATATGCGGTTGGGGTTATGAATTGATAAAACATGATTTTACAACATATGATGCACTTGGTTTCTGGGGATTTGAGCGTAAAGAGAACTTTGCGGATGACGGATGGCATTTTTGGAATAGAAAGAAAACAACAGCCGAAATATTTATTGATTTATATAAAGTAATATATGAAGCGAGTAAAAATAAAGCGGTTATTTTAGGCTGTAATGTTATCGGTCATTTAGCTGCAGGATTAGTTCACGCAAACAGAACAGGCGATGATACAAGCGGTTATGACTGGGAAAGGGTCAGAAAATACGGTGTAAATACACTTGCGTTCAGAATGCTGCATCACGGAGCATTTTATGAAGGCGATGTGGATTGCGTGGGTATAATGGGCAAAATTGATTGGCAGCTTAATCACGAGTGGCTTAAAGCGGTATCACGCAGTGGGACAGCTATGTTTGTATCTCCTAATCCAAGAATTATTAGCACAGAGGAAAAGGAAGAATTGCGTGAGGCTTACAAATTCGGGGCGGCTCAAAAAGATGTTTTAATTCCGTTGGATTGGATGGAAAATATTTGCCCTGAAAAGTGGGAGTTGAACGGAACTGAAATCACATTCAATTGGTATCCGAAGGACGGTATAAATTCATTTCGCCCGGTAAACAGGAGGAAACAGTAATGATTACTTGCAGGAAATCTGATGGAAGAATTGACTACTCTGCACCGCTTATCAGTAACGGTGAATTAAGCGTAACCTTAGATTATTCGGGAGCGCAAACAAAAGAAGCGGTTGTAGTATCGTCTGACGGACGAAGAATTGTGCATCCTACCCCTGAAATACTGCTTGCAGGAAGGAGATATGGCGGAAGTGACTGGACGAAAGGTCTGATAACATATGGCTTTTTATCCCAGCAAGGCACCGGAAATGTGATAGACTGGGAGCAAAGCTTATCATATGAAACTGCATCAACCATAACAAATACGCATTTTGATAATAATTTAACTGTTAAAACAGAAGCGTTTGTTTCCCTTGACGCCAATATACTGGCAATCAAAAAGCAGTTTACAGAGGATTGCGACTATACATTCACATATAATTTGGCTTCGATGGACAGTCCTGACAGCTTTCCGAGGGACTTTAAAGTTAAATCTGAACTGAAAAACGGAATTTTAATTGATTATGAGGTTGAAGGGCGGATTAAGTTTATCGGTACGGTCCGCTTTGTTTGCAGTGACAGTAATTTTAAACCTCTAATAAATAACAATAAGTTTTCTTATTCCGGCAAATGCAATAAAAACGCTGAAGTATGCTTTTATTTGGTATTCAGCGATAATGTTTCAGAAACTAAAGTCGAAGAACTTGATTGGAATTCATTGTATAACAGACATTGTGAGAATGTCAGACAATATAACTCCGAGGGATATGTTGAACTCGGTGATGATTCGTTGAATAAGGCATATCAGGTTGCATCGTATCATTTAAGATGCGTTTCAACTCCTTGGGGAATACCTACCGGTGTTTTCAGGACGCATTGGAGCGGCGTTTATTTTTCCTTTGATGAATTTTATATGCTGGACGCACTTTTGTCTTCAAATCACTTGAATAATGCTAAAAAGTGTGTAAATTTCAGGGCGAGAATGCTTAATGTCGGATTGCGCAGGGCTGCATATATGGAAAGATTTCCGGAGAAAATGCAGGCACGCTATCCTTGGGTGGCAAACGAGGACGGAAAGGAACTGTCTTCTTCCGGATATTATAACGATCATATATTCCATATGGCTAATATAGCAATGGGCGCATGGGAGTATTATAAGCACAGCGGCGACAAAGAGTTTTTATGCGAAAAGCTTTATCCCGTTATTAAGGCTTGTGCAGGCTTTTATCATTTTAATATGATTTATAGGCTAAAGGAGGGAACTGTTATCGGGCATTGCACAGATCTCGAACGATTAGGACCTTCCATTCAGAACGCTTATATGACAACCTGTTCTGCAATAGTTGTTTTGAGAATATTTGCCGAGGCCGCAAATATTCTCGGCAGGGATGAAGCACTTGCAAAAGAATGTGCCGAAGAAGCTGATGAGTTATTTCTTAATTTACCGAATGACGGCAAAAAGTATGTTGCATATCCGGGATTTAAGGATGCCAGCGTTGCGGTAATAACGGGAACATATCCTTATAGGGTTCATGAAAAATATAATGAACTTGAAGATATGGCCGTAAAGGATTATGTAAGTAAAGAGCTGATCTTCGGAAATATGTATGCCGAAGGGAAAAAAATATGCTCGTGGTATTCGCTGTGGAAAGCAATTTATTATATTCGCCGTTTTTATAAAGATGAAGCGTATTCTGCTGTGAAACAGGCAATTGAAGAGTGCGGAGCATTTAACGAAATGTTTGAAATAAATGAAAATGCCGTATCCTTGCGTCCCTGGTTTTCAACGGCTTCAGCTTTTTTAGTTACGGCGGTAAATGAAATGCTATTGCAAAACGAAGATGACGGCAGCATTTTGCTTTTGCCGTGCTTGCCGGAGAAAGTAGGTGATGTTAAGTTCAAATTGAGTGCTCACAATAATATGATTGTTGAATTAGAGTTGGAAGATAATATTGTGAAAAAACTGAAAATTTCGGGAAAAACCGATGGTCTGAAATTCGGAATGCCGGATTATTTTAAATACGATGGAAAAGTTTTGTGTAAAAAAAGCAATATTACTTACTATTCATACTCTGAAATATAAACATTAAGATAAATATGATGATTTTAGTAAAAAAGTTAAGTTTTGGCAGATTTGTTCATTATAGTCCAAAATCTGTACAATATAGTCTATTGTTGAAATAAAGTAATGATTGTATAATATAGATAATAAAATACAAGATTTTTTAATAAAGGTTGTATGTCTATGAATGAATTTATTTTGCACAGATCGGAATGTAATCCTATTATTAGGCCGGAGGACTTCCCGATTCCGGCAGATAGTGTTATGAATTGCGGTCAGGCTATGTATAAAGGAAAAATCGTTTTGTTGATTGCCGTAATATACAGGGGTCTGTTAAACGGCGAGAGAACCGGAATACATGTGGGTTTCAGTGAGGATGGTATCCATTTTCAAATAAATCCGGAGCCTTTGTGCCGACATACGGATTGGTGCGGTGCGGTCGGAAATTTTGACTGTTGGGTAATTGATCCGCGCCTTACGCAGATAGGCGATACATATTATATAGTGCGACCCGGAGAAGGACCTAACGGACCGTGTGCATTGCTCGAAAAAACCGTGGATTTCAAAACCGTGGAATTTGTTGATTGCATTGCACTTCCGGCAAACAGAGTTCCATGCCTGTTCCCGGAAAAAATCGGCGGGAAATATGTAAAGCTTGACCGTCCGTATTTCGGACATGGAAAAGGCGGCGGAAACATTTGGATATCATATTCCCCGGATCTTATTCACTGGGGACATTACAGACCGTTGCTTATGCCCGGCATTGCACCTTACTTTGATTTTAAAATAGGACCTACCGTTCCTGTGAAAACAAAATACGGATGGCTTGAAATATTCCACGGCACATGGGATACTTGTTCGGATACCAGATATTCGCTGGGCGCAATGCTGCTTGATTTGGAAAATCCTGAGAAGATTATAGGTATTACCAGAAGTTGGATTTTGACACCGCAGGCGGATTATGAGATGATGGGACATGTGGGCAATGTTTGCTTTGCCTGCGGCTGTTTGGTTGATGAAGAAAAGGATGAAATTAAAGTCTATTACGGTGCGGCAGATGAACGCATCTGTTTAGCGTCGGGTTCACTCAGTGAGTTGATTGAAGTTTGTAAAAACGAGCTTTGATTTTCTTATATTTATTTGAAAGGAAGTTTTTTATGGGTAATTCAAAAATTAAATTAGCGTCACTTATACTTGCTGTTATGATGACGGCATCGTGCCTTGGCGGATGCGGCGATAAAAAAGACCAATCCTCCGGTGAAAGCAGCGGCAGTGATAACAGTACGGCGGAACAGGATTTATCATATCTCGATAAAATTCCGGAATCTGCAAAGGAACAGACTCTTCAATTCGCAACATGGATAGATCACACTCAAACCGAATCGGCACGCGTTATTTCAAGCTTTATTAAGAAGACGGGCGTTAAGGTTGAGCTTTGGTCTACGTCTCAAACCGAATACATATCTAAACTTTCGTCGGCAATAGCATCCGGTAAATCCCCCGATGTTTTAGTTACAAACGGTGAGTTCCCTACGATATTGAAGGTCGCACAGCCGGTTACTACGGGCGGTATTGATCCTACGGACGAATATTGGGATCAAAACATTACTAAGGTTATGACTGTCGGCGGCAAATGCTACGGTGTAAATTCTGTTAATTCACCTTGGTATATCGGAGGAGGATTGGTGTTCTATAACAAAACGGTTATGGAAGAAAACGGAATAAAAACTCCGGGAGAATATTACGAAGAGGGCAACTGGAATTACAAAACAATGGAAGCCTGCATAAAACAATGCGACGCGCTCGGCGGCGACTATCAGGGTTGCTTCTTTGACGGAGATGTATTAGCTCCCGGACAGGGCGGAGCCTTTGTTAAGTATAAGGACGGCAAATTCTATAACGGTATGATGGAGGATAACTATTTATCCTGCCTGCGCTGGGTTGCCACAATGAACAAGGAAGGTCATCTTTCAAAGCAAAATATTCAAAGCTTCTTTAAGGGCAAAATACTTATGTGGACCACAAACTCGTTTGGACTCAGAAAAACCGGACATTTTGCTAAAATGAATACCGATGATCTCGGTTTCACATATTTGCCCACTCCGGATGAAGGTAAGCCCGTAACGACTGTGGGGCGCATTCGTGCGTATGGTATAGTTCAGGGTTCTAAAAATCCGGAAGCGGCAGCGGCGTTTATCCGTTATTATCTCGATTACAATAACTATGACGAAGACGAAATTTTCTTTAGTGACGAAGCAAAGGAAATGTATTTCAGCCTTATGAAATTGGAAAAGGACAGAGAAGTTGTATACAGTTATGGAAGTGCTGTGTGTAATTTGTATGATTCTTCAAGCAGCTATACTCTTTATCGCAGGATTGTTGAGCAGCTCAAGGGTCAAGATCCGGCACAGCTTACTGCATATGCGCAGTCGCTTAATAATGAGTTAAACGCGGCTTGCGATACGGCTAATAAGCTTTTAGCAGAAATAATAGAAAGAGATAAAAATATCGGTTGAGTGATAATATGAAAGAACTGTTCAGAATAAGAGCCAAGGCTTTGCAAAGCGGAGAAATATTTGAGCTTTCCGAAAAGGATTTCACCTTTTCGGAAAGCAAGGCGGAATATATATTTGCGCCGCTCGGTATTAAAGTGAAGATTAAAACACTTTCTTCGGACGGAGAAAAATTGCAAAAGATTTTCGTTTCGGTTAATGATGAAAGTGTAATTGAACAAGTGCGTTTTCCGGTGTGTCCCAAAACGGAGTTGACAAATTATGATAAATTGCTTGTTTCGACTGCCTGGGGAGATATGATGGAACATCCGGCGCAGCAGATAAAGCAATATTGTATGGGAAGAAATTCCGGCAATGAAATGTACGGTTGGATAAGAGCAATTTCCAATTCGGAAGTTTCCTATATGTACCCGTCCATAATGTCTATGCAGTATGTTGTGCTTTTTAATCAGGCGAAAAGCTTTTATTTAGCGTCTTATTCTACTGGAGATGAGAGTCATTCTTTCAATATTGCCACATATTCAAACAGTTCTTACAATTTAGAGCTTTCTATTTGTCACTATCCGTATATATCCGGTGAAGAATGGGAATCGCCTGTTTGTTCACGGGCAAATTTGGGAGCCGGCTGGCATGAGGCGGCAGACCTTTATTCATCACATATGAGCGGTAAATTCGGTGATCCGGATTTACCGCAATGGATGAAGGATGACAGTGTAGGATTTCACGGTTGGCTTGCAACGCCTATGAAAGCGTGGGGGCACACAAGCTGTCGCTTTAATGAGCTTGCCTCGATATATAAAGAAAAGGTTGCTCCCACAGGACTTAACACAATGCATGTGTACGGATGGTGCAACAACGGTCACGATACGCTGTATCCGAACTATTATCCCAACCCAGAGCTTGGCACGGTTGATGAATTGAGAGCGGCGTGTGAAGAAATAAAGAATATGGGCGGACATATAATACTTTACACTAACGGGCGAATAGTTGATCCGGAAAGCGAGTTTTTTAAAAACGGCGGTAGTGAAGATATATGTGTTGATGAGAATGGGCAGCCATACGAAGAAATATGGGGACCGAAAATACATTATAAAATAAACTGTCCGTCTCAGACTGCGTATCACAGGTATATGGCGGGAGCGGTTGAACGCATTATTAAGGAGTATGGCGCTAACGCTATACAGATAGATCAAACAAGCTGTAATTACGGCGAATTTTGTTTCAATAAAAACCATAACCATTCCAAACCGTCAAATAATTTCCTCGGTGGGCTTACAGAGGAGCTTAAAACCATAAGAAATACCTATAAATCATTAAATAAAGATTTCTTTGTGTGGTGCGAGGGCTGCCACGAGCGATTTGGAAAATATTATGATGTTGAGCAGGGACACGGAGAAGCATACTCAATGCTGCATATCGGCTCTGCCTGCCCTGAACAGTTTAAGTATACCTTTAAAAATCGAATAGTCAGCGGATTGGCTCTTGATTTACAGCAAATGTGCTATTCCTTTATTCAGGGAAAGCCGTTTGACGCTAAGGTTGCTAAAATGGCAGATCCGGATTATGCGGCGCTTATAACGCAGTTGGTTGCCGTAAGAAAAAAATATCCGGAAATTTATCTGCGTGGCAGATTTATGGATAATAAGGGAATAGATTCGGATAAATATTCGAGGTGCGGCTCCATAATATCCGAAGACGGTTCAGCAATGATGCTCTCGGTTTGGAAACAGGGTGCTGATTATAAAAGCGTAGGAAACAGCTCGACTGTCAGACTGCCCGATGGTTGGAAAGTCGCGCAAACGGTATTTCCGGCTGAAGCCGTTATATCTGAAATTGGTGACGGGATATATAAAATAGATTATAACGGACCTGTTGCAGCGGTTCTGTTGAAAAACGAAAAATCTTAATTTTGGGGAATTACAATGTTGGAAGAGAAATTACAGGTCTATGATTATAACGGCGATGGGTATAAGACAATGCACTCATTTGAGGGTTGGCGGATTGCTTATCTGAATTATGCCGAAAGGTTTTCAAAAGAGGGCATGACCTATCTTGAACGCCATAAATTAACCGATGAGGCATTTGTTCTTTTGAATGGTGACGCAACCTTACTTATCGGAGAAAAAGCAGAACCGTGTAAAATGGATAAAAATAAAATATACAATGTTCAAAAGGGTGTTTGGCACAATATAATTGTAAGCTGTGACGCAAAGTGTTTGGTTTTTGAAAATTCGGATACAAACGCTGATAATACCGAGTTTTTATATTTAAAATAATAGGAGATTGAGTGAAATGCTTATAATGTTTTTGGGCGACAGTATAACCGATTGGTTCAGAGATCATTCCAACCCCGAAAGTCTCGGGAAGGGCTATGTTAAATACACTGCAGAGATTTTAAAGGACAAATATCCGTTTTTGGAGTTCAGAAACCTTGGAGTAAACGGCTATTCAACCGAGAAGGTTGTAAATCTCTTAAATGACTTTGATGATGAAATTAAGCCGGATATCGTATCGATTATGGTAGGGGTAAACGATTTTTGCGATATACATAAACCGAAAGATTGGAAACCGGATTTGGAAGCAACCGGAAAAAATTATGAAGCAATATTCAAGGATATAAAAGAAAAATTCGGCTCGGAAATCTTGGTTTTGCAGCCATATTTGGCAGGCGAACACCATCCGTACTTTGACAGGGCAAACCTTGAGATAGTACATGAAAAGCTTGAAACTGAAATGAAAAAAGCAGAACTTAAAAATTTCGTTCCGCTTGATAAGCTTATTAACGAGCATTTCCCCGGTGAGAAAGCGTCGGTTTATTCTAAAGACGGCGTTCATCCGCAGCCGGCGGGCGCGGAATATGTAGGCGAAGTTGTTGCCGAATACATGGAGCCGATAATAGAAAAACTTATAAGCAAAGCGGCTGAATAGTTTAAAGCTGCCTGAAATTTGGAGTCATATATAATGAACGAAAAAAATTGCGATTTATCTTATCATATTTTAAAAAATAATACCGTTGAATTTTTATTTGACGGCAATAAGGCTTTAATCACCGAAAATTCGGATTTTTGGAGATTACACCTTGATAACGGATTTGAATACGAAATTCCTTGTTATTCATCATATCAAAAGGATTATGAGATTTTAAATAACGGCAATGAGACCGTAGTAAAATACAATTCGCTGACTACTGCGGACGGCAGAAAATTCAATGTTATTTTCAAGGTACATATAATTTCTGATGAAACAGGCATTGATATGTATTCCGAAATTGAAAATAACGACGACATAAGGGTTTCCGAGCTGCAAATGCCGTTTATTGATATGGAGAAATTCTACGGCGATACCGAAAAAGAGGAAATGTATATCCCGATAGGTCTCGGCATTAAAGAAGAAAACATACGGAAATATGTTGCTGAAAACTGCCACACGGAATATATGTCAGCCGATTATAATACGGTATGGTTTCATAATCAATACCCGCAGCCCCTCAGTATGCCGTGGATGGCACTGAAAAGCGATGAGTATTTGCTTTATGTTTCAAGGCAGGATAAGGATTTCAGACTTTGCAATTTCAGCGTCGGAACTTCTCCGCGAAACACAAAATCAAGAATAATTCTTTCGGTTTCGGGCTATCCGGCAGTATGCAAGGGCGAAAAGATAAAAACGGCAAACAGTCATATTTCGGTGCTCCGCGGCGAAATTGAGGACGCTGCAAGGCTTTACCGTAAATGGTCGGAGGAAAACTGGCTTGAAATAAGAGAAAGACCTGTTTGGGTAAATGAGATTGACGGCTGGCAGAGAATAATTTTAAAACACCAGTACGGTGAAATATTCTTTACATACGACGATCTATACAATGTATATAAATCGGGTGCGGAATACGGAATAAAGGCGCTGCTAGTTTTCGGTTGGTGGAAGGGTCGGTTTGATAACGGCTATCCGCTTTATGAACCCGATCCGGCGCTCGGCGGTGCCGAAAAGCTGAAAGAAGCCATTAAAAAGATACAGGAAGACGGCGGCAGAGTATATTTATATTCCAACGGTACGCTGATTGATATTAAAAGTGATTTTTATGCCGAACACGGCGACGCGGTTAAGAAAATTGATATTGATAACAACGAATACCGCGACCACTATCAGTTTTCAAATAACGGAACGCTGCTCAGGCAATACGGTTATAAATCCTTTGCAATAGCTTGTCACGCAACGGATGAATGGAAAAACAAGCTTATGGAAAACTGCAAGGTCAAGCTTTCGTTTGACCCGGATTCGGTCTTTTTCGATCAGCTCGGTTGCTGCTTCCGCCCCTGCTTTAATAAGGCGCACAAGCACGGCGGCAGAATTGACGATGAGCTGCGTTTCAGAAAAGAAAATATTGAGGAGCTTAAAAAGCTTATTCCCGAAGGCAAGGCAATCGGCACCGAATGGCAGGTAGATATATTTGCCACTTCGGTCGATTATGTTCACGGCTACGGCGAGGGTACATGGTATTGTGAAGACGCTTGCCCGGCGATGTTCAGGACCGCTTTCCCGGAGTGCATTATATCAAACAGACTTTTGCACGACGACCGCAGCGATTATAAAGAACAACTTAATTACACATTTATGAATGGGCTTATCTTTGATATTTCCATTTACAGGGGCAGAAAAAGCATACTTGCCGATTTGCCGGAGCTTGCCGAATATGTAGGACGGCTTACAAAATACAGAGCAAAGTACAGAGAATATTTTATTAACGGCAAATATGAAAAAGGTGTTTTTTCAAAAACCGAATTAAGCTTTTGCAAATATACGCTCGGTGATAAGGAACTGATGATTTATTGGAATAATACCGATACGCCGCAGAAAACAAAGGTTGACGGAGCAGAACACACGATTGATTGTCAGGATATTCTTTGTTTGGAATATTAACGAGATTTAATGACCCCGGAGGGTTGAGTATGAATGAAATTTCAAAAAGGAATGTGAAACTATGAAATCAAAAGGGATAAGAAATTCTGTTATATTTCTTTTTATTTTCATTATAGCCGCCTGTCCCTTTACCGCTGCTGCGGCAAATACGGCAGATAAAGAAACCGATTATTACTATTCTGAAATTGACGGATACGCCGATTACGGCACATATTTAAGCGGCTTATCGGGAAATAAATATTCGGGAGCGGATATACAGGGTACTGAAACCGAAAGTAATAGGTTTACCTTTTCTGTATCCGAAGCGGCTATTTACAACATAAAGGTAGAATACTCAATATCCGAAAAGACAAGCGGTAATATAAAATTCGGTGTTCTTTTAGACGGCAAGACGGCTTTTACCAAATGCTCGGATATGACGCTTTCATGTATGTGGACGGACGACGGTGAAAAGCGTATTGACGATAACGGCAATGAGTTTTCAGCCGAACAAAAGGTCGCAGCCGGTAATTATAGCGAAGTGCTGCACGATTACGACGGCATATTGACCGAAGCATATTTATTCGGCATCGGAGCGGGAACACATACTTTCGCATTTGAGAATTTTTCTACCGATATACAAATTGCATCAGTTTATCTTACCGCGCCGGAGGTTGTAAAGGCGTACAGTGATGTGAAGTCGGATTATGAAAAGAACGGGTATAAAGAGTATAACGGCGACAAACTGAAAACCGAAACAGAAAATCCGGTTTATAAAAATTCCCGTTCAATCATAGCTAAGGCGGATACTTCATCCGCACGGGTAAGCCCTGCAAGTCCTTACTCAAATAAATTAAACTATATCGGTGCTTCAAACTGGAAAACGCAGGGCGAAGAAATAGTTTGGGAGCTTGAAGTGCCGGAGGACGCGCTTTATAAAATAGGCTTTTCATATAAGCAGGCGACGGTTATAAACGGGTATTCATACAGAATATTGAAAATTGACGGGGGTATACCGTTTGAGGAATGCCGCAACCTCGGATTTTATTACGGCAGCGGTTGGCAGTATTATACATTCGGTGATAAGAACGAGCCTTATTTGTTTTATCTTTCAAAGGGTAAGCATACGCTTTCTCTTACGGTTACATTGGGTGAATTGACGGAGTTTTATGCCGAGCTTGAATCGGTAAATAAAATTATCGGAGATTTATACATTGATATTGTTATGATAACCGGCGAGTCTCCCGATAAAAACAGAGATTATGAACTGTTTAATAAAATACCCGATTTTGAAAATACGCTGAAAAGCATTTCCGACAGATTGGGCAATGTATCCGACGGGCTGAAAAAAGTAACAGGAACACGTGGCAGTTCTTACCTTTCCTCAATAACAAATATGAAACGCGTTGTTGACCGAATGCTTTCAAACAAGTATGATGCCACACTTTATGTGAGCGATTATTTTTCTAATTATTCCACGCTCGGCTCATGGCTTTATGAATTTAAAGAAATGCCGTTAAGTCTTGATAAAATATGCCTTTCGTCTCCGCAGGATAACTATAACGGTGACAGCGTAAATTGGTTTAAGCAAACTGCATTTACACTAAAACGCTTTATATACTCGTTTTCATCCGGTTACGATAAGAAATCCGATGAAAAAAGTATAGAAATATGGATAAACTGGGGCAGAGATCAGTCTCAGATATTAAACTCCCTTATAAACGAGAGCTTTACGGCAAAAACCGGAATTAAGGTTGATCTTAAAACAACAAATGCAACGCTTGTTAAGGGAATAGTTTCAAATGCGGCACCCGATCTTGCCATTAACCTTGCAAGAACTGAGCCGGTGAACCTTGCAATGCGCGGAGCTCTGGTTGATCTATCAAAATTCAGCGATTTTAATGAAGTCAAAGATAGGTTTGCAGAGACGGCGTGCCTGCCTTACGAATATAACGGCGGTGTATATGCTTTACCGGACAAACAAGCCTTTGATGTTATGTATTACAGAACCGATATTTTTGAAGAGCTTGGCTTGTCTGTTCCCGAAACCTGGGAGGAATTTTTGGAATGTACTGCGGTATTGCAGAGAAACAATCTCGGAGCATATATTCCGTATACTCAGATAACCGCAGCTACTACGGTTGACGCCGGAATAGGCGCACTTAATCTGTTCCCGACAATTTTAATGCAGTACGGCGGAGATTTATATAATTCCGAATTAAATGCTACCGCCTTGGAAACTGATGTGGCGGTTGACGCGTTCACATTTTGGTCGGATATGTATACACAGTATAAATTCCCCACAACAGCATCGTTTTATAATCGCTTCCGCGCAGGACTTATGCCGCTCGGTATAAGCCCGTATACGGTTTGCACAATGCTCGAAGAAGCGGCGCCGGAAATAAAGGGGAAATGGCAGATTGCACTTGTTCCCGGAATAAAAACGGACGGTAAAATAAACCGCACGGTTGCAGGTTCGGGAACCGGCTGCGCGATTCTCAAATCCTCTGAAAATAAGGAAGAGGCGTGGGAGTTTTTAAAATGGTGGACATCTGATGATACCCAATTAAGATATAACAATAATATTGAGTCGGTTTTGGGTGTTGTTTCAAGAATTACCACTTCAAATGTTTCTGCTTTAAAGCAAATGGCGTGGGATAAGGATAATTTAAAGGTAATAACCGAAGAACTTTCCTATGTGCGCGAGGTCAGAGAAATACCCGGCAGCTATTATGTTTCGCGTGCGGTGGATCAGGCATTCTGGACTGTTTATAACGGAAACGGCGGAATAAGGGATACGCTGATAAACTGGAACGAAACAGCTACCAACGAGATACAACGCAAGATTGAGGAATACAAGTAGGAGGAAAAGAAAGTGAAAAATGAAATAAAAAAGAAAACTGTCTTTTCAAAGTACGAAAATATTCAGTATTTTATAATGCTTGTGCCTTTTTCTCTTATATTTTTGATTTTTGTGATTTTGCCGATAATCTCTTCGCTCGCACTAAGCTTTTGCAATTACGATATGATAAGCGGGCCTAAATTTACGGGCTTTCAGAATTATCTGCGAATGTTTATGGACGATAAAATACTGACGACTGTTGTAAAAAACACATTGCTTTTTGCTATAATCGTCGGTCCGCTCGGTTTCCTTTTATCGTTTGTGCTTGCTTGGTTTATAAATGAATTCGGGCCGTTTGTACGCACCTTTCTTTCGTTCCTGTTTTATGCGCCGGCGCTTGTGGGTAATGCCTATTTTATATGGCAGATCATATTCAGCAACGATAGCTACGGTTACGCAAACAGCATATTACTTTCGCTCGGAATAATAAATGAGCCGATAAGCTGGCTCAAAAACGCGGCATATACAATGCCTATAATAATTGTTGTTCAGCTTTGGCAGAGTATGGGAGTTTCGTTCCTTGCAAATATTTCAGGTCTTCAGAATGTAAACGGAGAAATGTATGAGGCAGGGGCGATAGACGGTGTTCGCAACCGTTGGCAGGAGCTTTGGTACATAACGCTGCCGTCAATGAAGCATATGTTGCTTTTCAGCTCGGTTATGCAAATAGCAAGCAGCTTTTCAATCAGTGCAATTGCTATTCAATTAGCAGGCTATCCGAGCGTTGAGTATTCGGTTGATACGGTAATATCATATATGAGCGATGTTGGCACGGTTAAATATGAAATGGGATACGCCTCGGCAATAAGCGTACTTTTGTTTATGATGATGGCGCTTGCAAGGCTAATAGTAGGGAAAGCATTAAACAAGGTCGGAAAGTAGTGATACATTTGAAAAAAGTATTTATCAAGGTTTTAAATTTCTTTCGCTACAGCGGCGGAAAGAATCAGGCTAAAAGGTATACGAGAAGCCGTATAGGTAATTTTTTCTTTGTGTTCTTTCTGTTGCTGTTCGGAGCTTTTTCGGTTTTGCCGCTTGTATATTGTATTGCCACATCCTTTAAGCCGATAGATGAGCTGCTTGTTTTCCCGCCAACATTTTTTGTTAGAAGACCCACAGGACAAAACTATTCTATTCTGCCGGAATTACTTTCAAGTCTTAATGTTCCGCTGCTTAGATACATATTTAACAGCGTTTTCGTCTCCGCGGTAATCACGGTATTGTATGTTCTGTTTTCGGCAATGGCGGCGTTTTCTATTTGCAAATCCGGTCTTAAAGGGAAAAATATATATTTTGCGGTAATTCAGTTTGCGTTGCTTTTCAATGCTTATACACTTTCCATTCCGCAGTATGTAATTATATCAAAGCTTAATATTATTGATACATATTGGGCATATATTCTTCCGGCGATTGCTTCTACTATGGGTGTGTTTCTGATGAAACAGTTTATGGAGGGCAGCGTTCCCGACGCATTGCTTGAAGCGGCGCGAATGGACGGTGCCTCACCGATAAGAATTTTTTTCACAATAATAATTCCCATTGTAAAGCCGGCTCTTATGACGCTTACTCTTTTCGGCTTTCGTGACGCTTGGGCAAGCATACCTAACGGAACGATATTCTCGGAAGAAATTAAAACTTTGCCGTATATTATGACGCAGGTAGCGGCGGGCGGTATTGCACGGTCAGGCAGCTCCATGGCGGTAACCGTAATAATGATGATACCGCCGATTTTGATTTATTTTATAACACAAAGCAATGTTATGGAAACTATGAGCAGTGCAGGTATTAAAGAATAAGGACGGTGTGATTATGAAAAAAAGATTTATAAGAGCATTATGCTTTTTCTTTGTGCTTATGACAGCTTTTCAGCTTACTGCCGCTGCTTCAACAAACGATATACCGTATGACAGTTATACATATTGGTACAATTATTCCGGTAAGGGCAGAACACCGGTTTACAGTAAGCCGATTTACTCGGTTTCATCGGTTATTGACGCAAGCTCGCTTTCTTTAAAAAATGCGTTCGGCAAGATAACCGATGTAACGGTCGGAAAAGACGGTTGCATTTATATTTTGGACGGCGGTGCGTCGCAGTTGGTGGCGCTTAATCCCAATAATACAGTTAAATTTATTGTAAAATCTGTTTTGAAAAACGGGACTGAAATTGATTTTACAGGTGCGTTAGGCATTTATTGCGACGATAAAAATATATATGTTTGCAATACAGAAAAGGGCTCCGTTGAAATATTAAGTCTTGATGGGGCGTATACCGATGAAATTAAATGCCCCGACTCAAAGCTGGTACCGGACGACTTTAAGTACAGACCTATCAAGCTTGAAAAGGATTTAAAGGGTAATTATTATGTCCTTTGCGATGGCTCGTACTACGGCGCATTGCTTTTTTCGGAGAAAAGAGAGTTTTTGGGCTTTTATGGTTCAAACGATGTTAAGCAAACTGTGTTGCAGACTGTTGAAAAATTATGGAATAAACTTTTTATGACCGATGAAAAGCGCAGCGGCAAGGCAACGGCGCTGCCGTATCAGTTCATTGATTTATGCTCGCCTGACGGTATATTTATTTATACCTGCACCGGTAAAACCGAAAAAGCCATAAAGTCAGGGCAGATTCGCAAGCTTAATCCTGCCGGAGATGATGTTTTAAACGCCGGTGGCGTGGATTTTACCGATTCCGGCGACGGCTCGATTTCGCTTGATGGCAGAACGCAGGATCTCGTATCGGTTGCTGCCGATAATAATGGATTTATTTACACTGTTGATTCGGCTTTCGGGCATATTTTTATTTACGATAAAAATGCAAATACGGTGGGTGTTTTCGGTTGCGGCACCGGCGAGGGAACTCAAGCGGGAAGTTTTAAACTGCCCTGCGCCATATCGGTTTATAATGACAAATTATTTGTGGCTGACAGCAATCAGAATGCCATCACGGTATTTACTCTTACCGAGTACGGCAAGAATCTTTTAAAGGCACAAAGTATAACCCTTTCCGGCAAATATGAGGACGCAAAGCCGTATTGGGATGAGGTTATTAAAAACGACCAAAGCTGCCAATTGGCATATGCAGGACTGGCCCGTTATTACTATTCGGTGAAGGATTATAAAAAAGCGCTTGATTATGCTAAAACGGGGTTTGACCGTGATACATATTCTTTGGCATTTGAAAAACTCCGCAACGAATTTATCAGAAATAATTTCACGCCTATTATTTTAATTTTTATTGCGGTTGTTGCTGCGATAATAGCAATAGCAATTATAAAAAAGAAGAAAAACTTCGTTTTTATAAAGAATAAAATTGTAAGATTTGCAGTCGGCACAATGCTGCACCCGGTTGATAATTTCAAGGATGTAAAGCAGAAAAATATGGGATCTGTTCTGATTTCAACCGTGCTTATGCTGCTGTTTTATATAAGCTCGGTTATGAAAACCACAAACGGCGGATTTTCATATGTATACTTCGATTCATCCTCATTTAACGCGGCGTTTGTTTTTCTGCAAACGGTGGGACTTGTGCTTGTTTGGACTGCCGTAAACTGGGCGGTTTGTACGCTGGCGGATGGTAAGGGAACTTTAAAGCAGATATATATTGTTACAAATTACAGCCTGCTGCCGCTTATAATATCTAATTTCCTTTATGTTATTCTTACTAATGTATTGGTAACAAGCGAGCTTGACTTCCTGAATGTTTTTATGACCGTAATGCTTTTGTATACCGCAATAATGCTTTTGCTCGGTCTTATTGAGATTCACGATATTTCGTTTTCAAGGGCGATAATAACCGTAATACTTTCAATAATCGGAATATTGTTGATAGTATTCATTATCGCGTTGCTTATTATTCTTATTCAGCAAACCTACGGTTTCTTATCGACAATAGTTATTGAACTGTTCAACAATATCAAAGGATTGTGAGAAGTGTGAAATCAATTGCAAAAAGAGGCTTGGCGCTTTTGTCTGCTGCAACATTGCTTATTTGTTGCGGATGCAAGGCTTCAAAAAAGCAGACAGCGAAAGAGCTTACCGGAGAATTTAATAGCTTTAAAAGCGGTGTCGTAGCTGAGAACTCGAAATTTTCCTTAATGTACGATACATCAAAAAAGACTGTAAGCCTTTTGGAAAAGACGAGTAATACTCTTTGGTCAACATCGGCTGACGAGGCATATGCCGACGAATTTGACGATGGCGGAACACTGCTCACAAAAAATCCGAAGGTTTTATCACCGGTTTGGGTCAATTATTCGGAAAACGAATCCGGAAGTGTAAAAAGTGCAATAGCTTATTCGGCGTCGCTTAATAAAAAGACGGTTAATTTTGAAAAAACGGAAAACGGAATAGAAATTTCCTATTATTTTCAAAAAGAGGGCTTTATGGTTCCTGTTAAGTACGAGCTGTGCGAATGGGGACTGAGAGTTTCTGTGGATCGTGAAAAAATTATTGAAACCGAAAATAAGATTGTTTCCGTTACACTTGCTCCGTTTATGTGCGGCATAAAAAATAACGATGCAAATTCATATTTGTTTTTCCCGTCCGGCAGCGGCAGCGTAATTGAGCCTGCAAAGGTTAAAACGGAAAATGAAATCAGCATATCCGAGCCGGTATACGGTGAGGATATGACCGTTGCGGTTCTTGAAAGAAAAACAGAAACCGCAAATGTTTCCTTACCGGTATTCGGTGTAAAAAAAGGTAACGGTGCATTGCTCGGTATAATTGAAAACGGGGCGGAAACTGCGGTTATAAACGCCACTGTCGGTTCTGAAACATACCGCTATTCATCGGTATATCCCGAATTTGCAGTGCGCGGAAAGCAGGATGTAATAACAAAATATGTCGGCACGAACACAAAATATAAAAACCCGATTTATACAGATGATATAATATCCGGCAGCTTTTCTGTCATATTCACCCCGGTAAGCAATGCGTCATATTACGGTATGGCAGAAACTTACAGGGAATATCTGAAAAGTGCATATGAGCTGAAATCGGAAAGCTGTAATTTGCTTAATCTTGAAATTATCGGGGGAATAGTAACAAAACAGTATATACTCGGTATACCGAGAAACAAGGTGTTACCGACCGCAACATTTAAACAGGCGGAAAGCATTATCAACGAAACTGTGGATGCCACGGGAACAAAATTGAATGCTTGCCTTATGGGATACGGTAACGACGCGTACAGCATAGGAAAGCTTGCGGGCGGATTTTCCGTATCAAATAGTCTCGGAAATAAAAAACAGCTAAAAGCTTTGGTTGAAAATGAAAACAGCAATTTGTATTTCAATTTTGATATTTTAAGATTTAATAAGGGCAGCAACGGTTTTAATACGATGTTCGACTCTGCAAAGGGTGCAAACGGTTACAGAAATTCCGTTTACAATCTGCAAAAGAATTTCCGAACAAATAATATTTCTGACGGCGCATATTATTTTATTTCACGCACACAGCTTGATAAGGTCAACAAAAAGCTTAATAAATCAGTTTCCGATTTGGGACTTGACGGCGTGAGCTTTGATACTTTGTCGAATTACACTTATTCCGATTACAGCGATAAAGCGTATTATGCAAAATCAAATTCCGATTCGCAATTCTCGGAAATTATTTCTTCTTATAAAAAATCCGGGAAGAATATCGCAACACATAATGCCAATATTTTTGCAGCAGTTTTGTCGGATCATATTTATGACGCGCCCACAAAATCGTCCGGTTATCAGGTGTTTTCCTATGATGTTCCTTTTTATGAGATTGTTTTGAAGGGATATACCTCAATGTCGGGCGAACCTGTGAATCTTTCGGATGATTGCAAAAAGTCGGTGCTACATGCTGCCGAAACAGGAATAGGACTTACATATACGGTTATAAAGGATTACAGCCCGGATCTGATTGTATCAAGCGAGCCTGTTTTCTATAACTCAGCCTTTGATTATATAAAGCAGGATATGTTTGACACGGTTGATTCATATAAGAAATATTTTGAAAAGGTTTCGGGTGCCGAGGTTAACGGGCATACCGTTACCGAGGACGGATTGAGAATTGTAAGCTTTAATAACGGAATACACGCCTATGTGAATTATACCGACAAGGATTTGTCCTACGGAGATATTGTTGTTAAAGCAAACAGCTTTGAATGGAGGGAATAGGATGAAGAAAAAAAGCGTTGAGGCAAAAAAGGCGAGAAACGGCTATCTTTTTCTGCTGCCGTGGACGATAGGCTTGCTTTTGTTTGTCATTATTCCTATTTTTAAGTCAATTATCTTTTCATTCAGTAAAGTGACAATTTCCGCATCGGGTGTTTCAACCAAATTTGTTTGGCTTGATAATTTCAGGCAGATTATCAAGGTTGATCCGAGTTATATGACAAATTTGCTGAAGTCCTTATCCACACTTGCATATTCGCTGCCTATAATTACGGTGTTAAGCCTGATATTTGCATTGGTTCTTAATACAAAATTTAAAGGGCGCTTATTTTTCAGAACTCTTTATTTTGCACCGGTTGTTATAGCGTCCGGAGTTGTTTTGGAACTGTTGTTTCAGGCAGTCGGCGGAAATGTTTCGGAAGCGGGCGTTTCAAGCGATGTCTCGGCAGGTCTTATAGATGTGGCAGAGATAATGCAGTGGGTAAACTTACCCTCATCTTTTTCAAATTATATTTCTTCGGGTATTGAGAATATATTTACTCTTGTTTGGAGCAGCGGCATACAAATTGTACTGTTTATTGCAGGAATGCAGTCAATACCGGACAGTATGTATGAGGTTTCAAAGGTTGAGGGAGCTACAAAATGGGAAGAATTTTGGTTTATAACAATCCCAATGCTTTCGCGTGTCATTATATTGGTGGTAGTGTTCACAATAGTTGAGATATTGACATCTAAAACCAACGCGGTTATGGATTATGCCTACAACATTATGTCGAATCAGTATTACGATACTTCATCGGCAATGATTTGGCTCTACTTCCTCATAGTATCCGCAATTCTGGGCTTGTTGCTGTTAATTTACAATAAAGCATTTCTAAAAAGGTGGGAGTGAAAAATATGAATAATGTTATAAGCTCCGTAAAAGCCGATAAATTATCTGTTTATAAGACAAAGCAAAAAATCAAAAAAGCTCTTAATCTGATACTGAAATATGTATTCTTGCTTGCATTCGGTTACCTTATTCTTTATCCGCTTTTTTATATGATAAGTGTTTCGTTCAGAAGTGCCGAAACATTCTTTGATCCCTCAATAACTTGGATAACATTTAATCTTACGGATGAGTTTGCAAAAACTGCGCTGGATGTGCTGTCTTACGGTAAAACGCTGTGGAACACAATCAGCTACGAAGTGGTTTCAGCATTGCTTGAGGTTATTTCCTGCTCTGTTGCCGCCTACGGTCTTGCAAGATTCGACTTTAAGGGCAAAAAAATCTATGAGGCTATGCTGTTCATAACTATTCTTGTCCCGGTTCAAATAACGGTGCTTCCGCAAATGGTTAATTACGCCCATTTTGATATATTGGGTATTCTCGGACTTTTCCACAAGCTTACCGGTATTGATTTAAGACCGAACCTGCTTGATACGCATCTTGCGTTTTGGCTGCCGTCTATTTGCGGCGTAGGACTTCGCTCAGGTATTTTAATTTATATTTACCGTCAGTTCTTTAAGGGCTTGCCTAAAGAGCTTGAAGAAGCCGCCGCTATTGACGGTGCAAACAGCTTGACAACATACATAAGGGTTGCGGTACCGTCTTCTGGCGTTGTAATATTCACAGTTTTAATATTTTCACTTATATGGCATTGGAATGATTATTATTTATCCGCAACTTATCTTACAAAAAATTTCCCGCTTGCAGTTTCGGTTTCAAGAATTGCCGAGTCTTTACAGGTCAGGGGAATTTATTGGGGAACGGGTTCACCCGAGGCCACGGCTATTGTAATGGCAGGCTGCCTTTTCTTCGTATTGCCGATGTTGGTTTTCTATATGATCATTCAAAGAAAATTTGTTAAGAGTATAGACAGGGTCGGAATTACAGGCTAATGCCGAAAGGGTAAGCAAATGAAAATTACATTTTTAGGTCAGGCGGGGCTTTTATTTGAGTTTGACGGCGTAAGGGTTATGGTTGACACGTATTTATCAAACAGTGTGGAAAGGGTTGAGCCTAAGAATTACCGCCGCCTGCCTATAGACGAAAGTTTTTTTGATATAAAGCCCGATATACTTATTTTAACCCACAATCACCTTGACCATACCGACCCCGAAACGCTTGAAAAACTGTTTTCAAAGCACAGCGGCATTTGCGTTTTGGCGTCATACAATGCGTGGCAGACGGCTCGCAAATTCGGCGGGGATAACAATTATGTAATGTTTAACTGCGGTACTGTCTGGACTGAAAAGGGTATAAAATTTGAGGCGGTTTATGCCGAGCATAGTGACGATAAGGCGATAGGCGTTATTATTTCATACGGCGGCAGAAATTACTACATAACAGGAGACACGCTTTACAACAAAAAGGTTATAAATGATATAAATATACCTGTCGATGTGGTTTTTCTGCCGATAAACGGCGTAGGCAACAATATGAATATGACCGACGCCGCGCGCTTTGCGGAGGAAATAAAAGCAAAAACAGCCGTGCCGATACACTTCGGAATGTTTGACAGCCTAAATGCTGATGATTTTAATTTTAAAAATAAGGTTATACCTGAAATTTATAAGGAGATAAAGCTTTGAAAGTAACAGATATAAAGCCCTTTGTGGTGGATTGCTTCAGAACAAACTTTGTGTTTGTGAAAATTTATACCGACGAGGGCATAACGGGCATAGGCGAGGGCACGCTTGAATACAAGGAAAAAGCTTTTTTAGGCGCTTTGGAGCATATTAAGGAGTACCTTGTGGGCAAAAATCCGCTTGATGTGGAGCAGCATTTTCATAATATCTACCGCGACGCATACTGGCGCGGCGGACCTGTTTTAATGTCGGCGCTCTCGGCAACGGAAATGGCGCTGTGGGATATTTTAGGTAAGCACCTCAATGTTCCCGTTTATCAGCTTTTGGGCGGAAAAATAAACGATAAGGTACGCATTTATGTAAACGGCTGGTTTGCGGGCGCTAAAGAACCCGAAGAATTTGCCGCTAAAGCAAAAGAAGCCGTTAAGCGCGGCGTTACGGCTATGAAGTGGGACCCGTTCGGTAAATCGTACCTTGATATTTCAAACGCTGCTTTGGATAAGGCGCTTAGGTGCGTGGCGGCAGTCCGCGAGGCGGTGGGAAACGGCGTGGATTTGCTTATAGAGGGTCATGGAAGATTTAATATTCCCACGGGCATTAAAATTGCAAAGGAGCTTGAACAGTTTAAGCCGATGTTCTTTGAAGAGCCTACCCCGCCCGACAGCCTTGAAGCGCTAAAGGCGGTGAGGGATAAATCACCGGTTGCAATATCGGCGGGTGAAAGGCTTTACACCCGCTGGGATTACCGCCGTTTCTTCGATATATTGCCCGCCGACTACATACAGCCCGATATTTCCCACGCGGGCGGAATAATGGAGCTTAAAAAAATAGCGGCTGAGGCTGAGTGCAGATATATTCCCTTTGCGCCGCATAATCCGTCGGGTCCCGTTGCAAATGCGGCTACCTTGCAGCTTGCCGCAAATACGCCGAACTTCTGTATTCTTGAAATAATGTACAGTGATGTTGAGTGGCGCAAGGATATAACAAACGAAAGCCTTGAATATAAGGAAGGATATATAACTATACCCGATAAACCGGGTCTCGGCATTGAAATAAACGAGGAAGAATGTTTAAAGCACCCGTATAAGCCGCATACCTTACGGCACTATGACGGAACGCTTACCGATATACGACCGGCAAAGACGAAATTTTACTTTTAAGAGGTAATGAAAATGCAAAAAGCAATGTTTGTAACAGGCGGAACGGTGGGAACGGGCTTTGTTACCGCCGAAAAATTCGCGCAAAACGGCTATGCGGTGTTTATTACAAGCCGCAAAGCGGAAAAGGCGGAGGAAGCCGCAAGGAAA
Source organism: Ruminococcaceae bacterium UBA5891 (assembly GCA_002431945.1). Lineage (GTDB taxonomy): Bacteria > Bacillota > Clostridia > Oscillospirales > Acutalibacteraceae > UBA737. The sequence goes on from DJET01000054.1 coordinate 66,203, forward strand.
ATAACCGAAAAATACGGCGTGTTTTCAAAGGGCTACGGGCTTGATATAAGAAACGAGCAGGCGGTTATAGATATATTTAACGATATTGATAAATGCGGCTGCTTTGTTGAAACGGTGGTTTTAAATTCCGCCGATATGGGCTTCGGCACAGACCCCGCAAAGGGAATGGATTTCTTTACGGTGCCGGTTGAAGAATTTCAGCGTGTGTTTGAAACCAACCTCGTGTGGAATTTTACAATAGTGCGCCAGGCGGCAATAAGAATGAAAGAACACCACAAGGGCGCTATAGTATTTTTCAGCTCAAACACGGCGTACCGCGCAATACCCAACAGAAGCGCTTATTCAGCCTCAAAGGGCGGCATAAACGCAATGTCAAAGGCTTTCGCCATAGATTTGGGACCCTACGGCATCCGCTCAAATGTTGTATTGCCCGGAACTATTAAAACCGCGCGCTGGGTGGAAATGGGAAATAAGCAGATAGTAAACGGAACGCTTACACCGATAGGGGATATATCCGATTTTGAGGATATAGCAAACGCGGCGTTTTACCTCGGTACAGACCTTTCAAAGAATGTGACGGGTACTGAAATAACTGTGGATGGCGGAATGTCCTGTCAGCTTTATCCGCAGATATTGAATAAATATAAAAAAATAGCAATGGAGGAAAGTGGAACATGAAGACAAATAAACGCATAATTAGTTGTATCCTATCTTTAGCGCTTGCCGTTGTTACGGTTTTCCCAGCTTTTTCGCTGATAAGCCTTGCGGAAAATTCGACAGAGGAAAACAGAACATCGTACAAATTCGATTTTGATTCGTATGCCAATGATTTTGGACTCGGCGCTAAGGCGGAGAACGGATGCGCGCTTACATTATCTAATGATAAGTCGTATTCCGGAAACACCTCGCTGAAATTCGAGGGTAAAAAGAATAATGCGGCAACAGACGCAAATGTAAGGCTTGACAGGCAGAGCGGCTACGATTCAAAGATAAAGGTCGGCAGCACATATGTTGTAAGCTTTAAATATTTTGTTGACAGCGAGTATTCAATGCAATTCTACTACAATTTTGCCGCGGATGTTTATCAGAATGACACTTTAAATGTGTCTACGGAAGCAAAATACGGCTATCAAATGATTAACGGTAATTATGCCGCTTCAAAGAAATTGGGAGGAACAAAAGCCGACGGTTGGCAAACGGAAACCGTTCAGTTTACGGTGCGAAAGGGCGAAAATACTAAGGGCAAAAATCCCGATGAGCTGATACTCTGTCTTCGCTCGTTAAGGGCGGTCGGCGTTGTATATATTGATGATGTTACCGTTACAGAGCTTTTTGCGGATGAATATGCCGTTAATTTTGTCACAAACGGCGGCGAGCCAATTGAACCGATAATCAAAAAGAACGGCGAAACGGTTGAAAATCTTCCGACAGCCGCTAAAAGCAATAACAAATTCAGCTATTGGTGCAGCGACAAGGAGCTTACTCAAAAGGTTTCGGCTGTTACTTTCGGTGCGGAAACGACGCCTGTAACCAATTATGTACCTTACACTTTATATGCAAAATATAAAGAGTCGCTTGAAAGCAGAACAACAGCGTTTGACTTTGATTCATACGCAGATGATTTTGAACTTGGGGCTAAGGCGGAAAATGGGTGTGCGCTTACATTATCACAGGACAAGGCACATTCCGGCAATACCTCGCTTAAATTTGAGGGCAAGACAAACGGAGCTGTTGCGGACGCGAATGTGCGACTTGACAGACAGAGCGGTTACGACACAAAAATAAAGCTCGGCAGTACATATGTAGTAAGCTTTAAATACTATGTTGACAGCGACGCCGGAGCGCAGTTTTATTACAACTTTGCAGCAGATATTTGGCAAACCGACGCTTTAAACAGTCAGACACACGCTGATTACGGTTGGCAGATGGTGGCTGACAACGGATATGCTTCTTCAAGATCTTTGACCGGAACCAAGGCTGATGGTTGGCAAACCGTAACTATTCAGTTTACGGTCGTCAAGGGCGCGAAAACCGCAGCCGCAAAGAAAAACCAGACTCCGGACAGACTTATACTTTGCCTGCGCTCATACAAGGCTATTGCGGATGTTTATATAGACGATATTACCGCAACGGAAATTTATTCGGACGAATATGCCGTTTGCTACAATACGGCAGGCGGCAACCAAATAGATTACAGAATTTGCGATGAGGGCGAAAAGGTGTATATTCCCGAAAGCCCTGTTAGAAATTCCGATGTTTTTGAAAACTGGTATACCGACAACAATTATGAATCCGTGTATACAGAGAGAACCTGCAGCGCAGAAAATACACCTGTAATAAATTACATTCCGTTCACACTGTATGCAAAATTTATTGCAGCCGTTCCTAAGCTGATTGATTTTGAAAACTTTGATATTTCCAAAACCGTATACGGCACTTCAAATAAGGAATCCTCAATAGCAATTTCAAATGCAAATAAATATGCGGGTAATTCGGCGTTGGAAGTTACTTCAACCGCAGCATCTAACTCCAAATTGCCAGCGAAAAACATTATCCTTTTAAAAGCGGGCGACCAAAAGGTAAAGCTGAACAGAGGAAAAAGCTATATTGTTTCGTTCAAATATTTTGTAGAAAGCGAGTATTCAACAACCACATATTATAACTATGTTTTGAGGAACTCAAATTCTTACGGAAATGCTCTTGCAAGCACAACAAAGGCAAACGGAATTATGATGTATAACGATCAGGGCTATCAGGCGGCAATTCCGCTTTCTGGCACCTCGGCAAACGGCTGGCAGTCAACTCAGGCGGCGTTTATCGCAAATGCAGATGATGAGGCTAAAACATATCTGTATTTATATGTTCAGACAAAATCGCCCTGTAAGGTTTATATTGACGATGTGGAAATAACCGAAGTAGGCGAAAATCAAAATGTCGTTCAGTTTAAATCAAATAATTCATTTGTCGGCGGGAGAATAACGGGAGAAAGAGGAACACAGTTCACTTTGCCGACCGTTAAACGCGAAGGCTTCAAATTTATAGGCTGGTATTATGACGAGAAATTTGAAAAACCGGCTAATAATATTCACCCGGACGAAGGCGTAACCACACTTTATGCTAAATGGGAATCTTCGGTAACGGTTGTTAATTCAATAGATTTTGAAAATTGGGATTATAAAGACGCTGTTTACAAAACAACGGAGTCGCCTAAATCTTCTCTTGAATTTACAAATTCTAAATCACACAGCGGTAAAACGGCAATGAAGTTTACCTCGTTTGCTGAATCGACAGATAAACTTGCAGCCAAGGCGGCAATAGTTTTGTCGGACGGTGAAACAAAATGCCAGGTCAATAAGGGCAAGAATTATTTGGTTTCTTTCTGGTATTATGTTGACGCAGAGTACGATTCTCCGGTTTACTATAACTTTGTTACAACATCTTCTTCAAGCGTAGGAAATGTATTGCTGAGCACTGTCCAAAAGAACGGCGTACAGCTTTATAACAGTGAGGGTTATGCCGCAAGTCAAAAGCTTTACGGCGGTTCATCGGCAGGTTGGCAGAAGGCGGTTTGCATATTTACCGCTTCAACAACTACTGACGCAAAGAACTTCCTCGCATTCTATATTCAGGCAAATAAGGTAAGCACAAGCGTTTATATAGACGATTTCTCTATTGAAGAGGTTTCCGATGATGTCGGCGTTGTAGTATTTATGGCAAACGGTGGAAAGGCTGTAGAGCCTATTATCGGTAAAATAGGTCAAACTGTATCGCTGCCTAATTGCGAACCCTTAAAAAGCAATTCTTGCTTTGCCGGATGGCATACCGATGTTCAAGGTAAAAACAAGGTTGAAAAAGTTACCCTTGCTAAAGATCCTACTGTTTTGTATTCAAAATTTGTTTTCGGATATTCAATAATGGACTTTGATGATGGCTATTGCTATGCGGATCGCTCCAAAAACAGAATGGCTATAAGCAAAGAAGGCGAAAACATTGAATGGTATACACCAAAATCTGAAAATTACGACTCTGCAAATGTTCACAGCGGCAAAAATTCCATTCACAGATTTTATCAAAACGATGATGCACACGCGGTGTTGTCGGTTATGAATGTCGAAGATTACGGTCTTACCGTGGGTGAGGAATATACCCTGCGTTATTGGGTAAAATGCACTTCAATGTTTTCTAAAGACTCGTATATGCAAATTTCATACGGCACCGACAGAACAAACGGCTGGAACAGAATAGCTAACGCTGAGGTTCCGAATATATGCAAGGTTAAAAAAATAGGCACCGATGAGTGGGTTCAGGTTGCATTCACCTTTACCGCAAAGGCAAACTCAATTTGTTTCAGAACAATGGGCGCAAATGAGCTTTACCTTGATGATTTTGAACTTATGTGGAGTAAATATCCCGGCTATGATAAGTTTGTCAATGAGGCAACGGTAAAATGCATTGAATCCGAGGTTGAAATTGAAACAATAGGTTTTGATTCAACAGACGACGGCAGCGACGAGATTTTTGCCGGTAACTTTAAGCTCTCGGCAGCAAAGATTGACGATAATAATGCCGAAAGCAGCAACGCTTATATTTACATTATCGCCGGTATTGCGGCGGGCGTCTTGGTTGTAGGCGGTATTACATTTGCGGGCGTCAAAAAGGCGAAAAGGAAAAATAAAGCGTCAAAATAAAATTTAATGTGCAGCTGTCTGCGGTAGATCCGCAGACAGCGGAACGGAGGGTTATATGAAAAAAATATTATGCCTGTTACTTTGCGTTTCCCTTGTTCTTCTAAACGGCTGCAATAATAAAAAGGCCGCAACGGTAAAAGCCTCTATGGTTGAAGACGGAAAGCTTATGTATAGGGTTATAAGACCGAATACCATTAAAAAGGAACAGCTTGAGGTTTACACCGATTTTTACACCGAGCTTAAAAAATCGGTAAAAATTGATTCCGAAACAGACAGCGGCGAAAAATTCGAGCGTGAGGTGCTGCTCGGAAACACAAAGCGCGAAGAATCAAAGGAAGCGCTTAAAAAGCTTAACGCTGAAAAGAAGGATAACAGCGATTATATTATAGCGGTTATAAACGGCAAAATAGCCGTTACTTCAAATGATGAAGACGGCTTGGCTTTAGCTTTTGCAAGATTTTTTAACGATTATGTTAAAACCAATAAAATACCCGATGATAAGTTTGAAAAGGTTTATTTTGCTGCCGATGAAAAAGAGCCTGACGCAGCAATTGTAGGCGAGCAGCAGAATCTTGACGGCTACAAGCTTGTTTGGAGCGATGAATTTGACGGAAATGCGCTTGATAAAAGCAAATTCCAGGCATACACACGAACCCACAAGCGCACAACCGAGCTTTCGGGCATTAAGGCAAGCGATTATGTTTATGTAAAAGACGGTCAGCTCCATTTACTTATTAAGAAATTCGGCGACTCCTTTGCATCGGGCGCGGTTAAGACCTCATCTACTATGAGATATACCTACGGCTATATTGAAATGAAAGCAAAGCTGCCGCAGGGCAAGGGCTATTGGCCGGCATATTGGCTGAACTCCGCAAACTTAGGCTATAAAATGGCGCCTGAAATTGATATATTTGAGGTTTTCGGAACACAGAACGAAATTGTTGCAAATCTTCATATATGGTCGGGAACGGATTCGTCGGCTCATTATTCGTTTGACGGCTCAACGCTCGGATCTTATATTAAAAAAGAAGACCGTATGGTTAAGATTGATAAGTCAGACGATTTCCATACCTACGGACTTGAATGGACAAAGGATTATTTAGCCGCAAATGTAGACGGCAAGGTTTTCTGGAAATATGAACTTGACCAGCAAGATGATTATAAGGAATGGCTTTCGCAGGAGCTTTACCTGATTCTTTCGCAGGGTGTAGCTTTCCCTGAATCCGAAGAAACAAATAAGGCTACGGTTGACGCGACCACTCCCGCTTTAGGCGATTACATTGTTGATTATGTTCATTTGTATCAAAAGGACGGAGTAAGGGGGGGAACATTTACAACGCACGACTAAACTATTTTCCCGGCGTATTAAAAATGAAAGGATTGATTCTATGAAAAAGCTTTTGGCATTGGTAATGGCAACAGTAACAATGTCGGTCTTTTCAATGTCCGCCGCGGCGCTCGACACGGATATTGAAGTGAAGGACGAATGGAAGTCGGTTCCTGCCGGCGATGTTAATCACGATTATACAGTTGATATTCGTGATTTAGTCCGCCTGAATAAACATTTTTCCGATAAGAGCGTCTATATTTACGAAGATGCGGCGGAGCTTGACGGAAAAACAGGTATCGATTTGGGCGACCTTGCAGCACTCAGAAAACTGCTTTTGGGCATAAAACTATAAGGAGGGAAATTTGAATGCGTAATATATTAAAAAGAAAATTACTCGGCTCGCTGCTTGCGGCTGCAATGGCGGTTTCCTGTTTTTCAGCCCTTTTGGCAGTACCCGCAACAGCACAGGCGGAGGAACGCGAAGCCACATATTTTGAAGGCTTTGAGGATATGGATGGGTATACATATACTTCGTCTCAAACTATAGTTCGAGCTTATAAAGGTAGTGCTACCATAGATGGCGAAACCTATCATTCAGGTAAAGGCTCAGTTAAACTTGTACCGAATACTAATGCTACTTCAAAGGTAATGATCAGGGTACGTACAGGTAACGGTCAGTTGCAATTAGCCAACGGAAACAGATACCATATGTCGTTTTATTACAAGTCAAATTCAACGTCATCGTGGAATTTGTGCTATGCAGTAGGTTTGTTTAAGTCTGACGGACTCAATGATGCCAATGTTAGTGATTGGAGCAGCTATAGTGTTCTTGAAAAATACAACAATTCTTATCCAAGAGCCATCGGGGCGAAAGCTGATGGTTGGCAAAGAGTCGATTTGGTATTTACAGTAAGCAATGCAACGGATACAAATAAATATCTTCTTCTCTATGTTCAACCCAAAAATAATGCGACTTGCTATATCGACGATATTTCGGTAACAAAAATTGACAATGACGACAATGCTGTTATTGTAAATACTCCTGCCGGCGAAAAGGCTGTATACGGTCAAACGGGCAACGATTATTCGGCGCTTATAGACCGCAAATACAACAATCAGTATTTAGCGGGCGTTTATTCCGATTCGTCTTATTCCACGAAAGTTTCGTCAACCGTATTCGGTGATGAAACAACACCCGTAACCTCAAATATTCCAACAACTGTTTATGCTAAGTATGCAGACAGAACAGAGTATGATATAAGCTTTGATGATTATGCAGATGATTATAGTATAGATAGAAAATATTGGGCAGCAAATCAATCTTCCATTGAATTATCTACGGATAAAGCTAATTCCAAAGCAAAGTCACTAAAATTTACTGCAACAACAAAAAATGCAAAAGCAAATGTAAGGCTTGATATGAAAACTGCGAAAGATATTAAGCTTAATGTCGGAACAAATTATGTTGTAAGCTTTAAATACTTTATAGATAACGCAAACAACTCGGAATTTTACTATAATTTCGCTTTGGCTCCTTCAACCAGTGTTACGAATTCTCAAATCGGATATGGCTGGCAGATGATTAATTCAACAAAGCCCGGTGGTGATGGCAATTACTATTGGTCTTCGCGAAAGATTGAAGGAAAAGATGCCGATGGATGGCAAACTGCTACCGTTCAGTTCACCGCTAGAAAAGGCAATGATAACCCAGATATTTTGTTTATGAATTTGCAAGGCAATACCATTAACTCTGACTTATATATTGACGATATAAAAATAACCGAACTTTTCGATAACGAATATGCTGTTATTAAAAATGAAAATAACGGCAATGAGCCTACTGTTCAAATAGGCTATGAGGGCGACAGCCTTTCATTGGAAACTCCGGTATATGAGGGAAGTGAATTTGACGGCTGGTATACCGATTCGGCTCTTACAACCGAGCTTACAGCCACCAAATTCGGCGCTGATGAAACCCCGGTTACAAGCTATGTTCCTTTCACGGCTTATGCCAAGTGGAAGGTAAGAACGTTTGCCAAGTTTGATTTTGATAATTATGCCGAGGGGTATAGCCCCAGTCATTACGAATCGGGCAACTCAAACAGCAGAGCGAAGATGGAGTTCGCGCTGACTGATGAAAAATCATATGTTGAAGGCGGTAAAGCGCTGAAATTTCAAGCAGCTGAATATAGTGATCCCACAACGCCCAAGGTTTCGGCAGCCAATGTACGTCTTGATATGAAAACGGCAAATGATGCTTCGGTTACAAACGGCGACACATACCTTATAACATTTAAGTATTTTGTTGGCAGCAACTCTTCAATGGAATGGTATTATAATTTCGCGGTTCGAAGTGACGCGTCAAGTAATTTAAATAGCAATACAGAAAAATCTATGGGTATGCAGATGCTCGGCAATCCGAATGATAACGGTCAGACCTATGGCTCCTCAAAGCCTCTGTCCGGCACAAGCGATGACGGCTGGCAGACCGCAGTTTGCCAATTTACTGCTGATACAACGGCAGCAAACGGAAATAAGCTTTTCCTTTATGTTCAGGGCAATAAGGTTTCGGCAAATGTACCGCTTTATATTGACGATATTGTTGTAACAAAGCTTTATGACGGTGAATATGCCGCGCAGATTATAAAGAACAACGGCGAAGAAAAAGTGGTTTGCTACGGCAGCGAGGGCGAGGTTCTTCCGCTTGAAACTCCCGTAAGAGCGCATTATGATTTTACCGGTTGGTATACAGACAGCGATTGCACAACAAAGTTCGGAGCAACGACATTCGGCAGCGGGTCCACGCCTTTAGTTAATAATATTCCGTTTGCAATTTATGCGGGCTGGGAAGAAGCGACAAACTATATTAAGATTGATGACGGTATTCAAAACGGTTCATTGACGGTTGACTACGAAAAAGAAATCATTAACGTTAATGCAAACAACGGTTATCAGCTTGTTCCGGGAAGCCTTAAATTCAAATTTAATTATGGCGGAAAGGATTATATAAAGCCGGTCACAGACCCGGTTGCAAATGACGAAAACGCCTATTCATTTGCCGTACTTTTGAATGATGAGGTAAGAGTAGGCACTATTGTTGTTACTGCGAAATTTGCCAAAAAGCAGGATATAGCAGGCGCGGCGGTTGCTTCGGCTTTAAGAAAGGCGAACGCTACCCAGACTGAGGGCATACGCTTCCTTAACAGATTCTATGCAAGTGAAGCTACGCTTAAAGCTGCAAGCTTCGGCGCAATAGTTACTCCTTATGATAATATTGAGGCGCTCGGCATTACCAAGGTTACTCTTGATAATCTTAACGAGGTAAAAGGCGAAAATATTACCGCAAATAAATTCTGCAACACAAACACGACCTATCGTGATTACGCAATCGTTATTACGGATGTTAAGGATAAGAACAGAGAGTTTGCGGTTATTCCGTATATGACCTATGACAATATAACCGTATACGGAACAATGGAAGTAAGATCGTATAACGATGCTGCGGAGTACAGCAATATCGGCTGTGAAATATACGATTCCTCTGTACTGGGAAACGCTAAAAGCTTAGATTGCGGTCTGCGCCTGAATTTCAGCGATGATTTTAACGGCGACGCTATTAACAATGAGCATTTCAAAACTAATACAGATAATTCGAAAAATTCAGCGGATCGCGTATCTGTCGGCGGAGGAAAGGCGAGCCTTTCTATAACCGGTTCGGATTATAACAGCGCAATGAGCGGGAATTTAACTTCTTATTGGAGATATACATTCTCGGCAGATTCCTATGTTGAATTGCGTGCCAAATTGCCGATGCAGGAAGGCAGGTCTAATTCATTTTGGGCAAAATCCGTTAAAAAAGACGGTATTCTTATTGAATATGATATGTTTGAAACCTTTGGCTCTACAAATACCATTCAGGCAAATATTCATATTTGGGATGAAAACAAAAAAGGAACCGATCAATTTCATTATTCGCTGGATTTGACATCGCAAAGCGCTGGAAATTATGTTGAGGCAAATCGGCGTCAGCATACCATTGACAGTTCAAGCTATCATACATTCGGAATACGCCGAACGAAAAATGCCATTACATTTTACTGCGATGGAGAAGCATATTTCACCTATGATTTGAATAAGCTTTTTGAAAATTACGGAGTTCCGGAAAGCTATCGGAAATATTTTGACCAAGATGCGTATATGATAATTGGCGACGGTGCTTTAAAAACCGCAACAGCCGAACAGGTTTCAGCAATGACAAAGGTAACCTATGATGTTGACTATGTTAAGGGATATTACAACTTCGGCTCAAGGTATGCTGCCGCTTAGAACCTCGGCACATTAAGAAAAAGCGTGGCTTATAATAGTATTTCGGCAGATGGGAGTATTTGATAAGCTGCGGCAAATCAAGGAAATAATAGGACATGTATACTCTGCCGCCGATGCCGGCGACAGAGTATACGCATTTATAAAGTAAAATTATATAATAATCGGAGAGATATTATGTATAAAGAAATTATTGCAAAAATGAGTCTGCGTGAAAAAATTCAGCAAACGGTTGTTGTTTTAATGGAAAAGGGAAAAAAGATTGAATTTTCTCCCGGAGCCGCATTTTTCTTCGGTCAGATAATAACCGAGGCGGACGAAACCGGTATAAGCGAGCTGCGCGGGTATGTAAAGGAGCTTTATGATTCCTGCGAAATACCGCCGCTTATTACCTCGGATTTTGAAAACGGCTGCGGCAGTATGGTTAAGGGGCTTACCCCGCTGCCGTATATGATGAGCCTTGGCGCAACGGACGATGAAAGTCTTGCGTATGATTACGGCAGGGCTACTGCGTTAGAGGCAAGAACGGTTGGTGCGAACTGGACATTTTCGCCTGTGTGCGACCTGAATATGAATTTCAGAAATCCGCTTGTTAATAACCGTTCCCTTACCGATAACCCCGAGCTTGCCTGCAAAATGCTGCCGAATGTTATTCGCGGTATGCAGGACGGCGGAATTGCCGCCTGCGCAAAGCATTTCCCCGGTGACGGCGTTGATTACAGAGATCAGCACCTAACCACAACCGCAAATTCGCTTTCGCTTGAGGAGTGGAAAAACAGCTTCGGAAGGGTTTATAGAAAGCTCTTTGAAAACGGCGTTATGTCGGTTATGGCGGGGCATATAGCATTTCCCGCTTATCCGCAAAAGCTTTCTGAGAAATTCGGTATGCCGCTGCCCGCAACCCTTAATAAAGCGCTTATTACCGATTTGCTTAAAGGCGAGCTTGGATTTAAGGGAATTGTTGTAACCGATGCTTTGGATATGGGCGGCTATGCCGGTTGGTACGATACAAGGGAGCAATCGGAAATAGAGTCGTTTAAAGCCGGCTGTGATATGATGCTTTGGCCGAGTGAAACTTATGTTGATAATCTTGAAAGGGCAATTAAAAACGGCGAGGTCTCAGAGGAAAGGCTTAACGACGCGGTTACGCGCATACTGAGCGTAAAGGAAAGACTCGGTTTGTTAAGCGATAATTATAACCCGTTTTACGATTTAACCGAAACGGATAAGGCTTTCGTTAAAGAAACGCAAAGTAAATGCGCCGAAAAGTGCATTACCCTTATATGCGATAAAGAAAAGCATTTCCCGATTGACGCGAAAAAGGTGCGCAAAATAGGAATAAATGTTATTACCGAGCACCCGCCCGTAAAGGAAGAGGCACTTGCACTAAAAAGGGAATTTGAAAAGCGCGGTTTTGAAGTTAATTATACAGATACTGGATTTTATGGAAATGAAAAGCTTTATAATTTTTATGCGGAAAACGATTTAATAATTTACGCTTTCTTTTCGCGCCCGTTCAGACCTATGGGATTTATTGACTTTATTTCGGGCAGAGCGGTTCAAATAAAAAATGCTTTTTGCCCGCCTAATGCTATGGAGAAAACCGCATTTGTAAGCTTTGGCTCGCCGTATATAGGCAAACAGTATTTTCAGCGAGCCGGAACATATGTCAACGCATACTCTATGCTTGAATGCGAGGCGGTTGCCTTTGTAAAGGCGGCATGCGGAGAAATTGAATTCAGTGGAAAATCTCCGGTGGAAATATAATAAAAATAAAGGTGATAGAAAATGATAACAAAATTAAGAGGCCCCGAAAATATAATGCACAGATATAAGGAAAATCCGATTATAGCCGTTGAGGATTTTCCTGTGCCGGCACACGCCGTATTTAATTGCGGGCAAACAATGTATAATGGGCAGACCATTTTGCTTATAGCAGCCTATTACAAAGAGGCAAGACTAAACGGCAGTAAAACGGGAATACATATTGCAAGAAGTGACGACGGTATTCATTTTGGAATTGAAAAAGAGCCGTTTTGCGATAAAAGAAACTGGGCAGGGGAGTGTCCCGGAAACTTTGATTGCTGGGTAATTGACCCGCGTATTACAAAAATAGGCGATACATATTACATTGTAAGACCTGCACAGGTTTCAAACGTAGGACCTGCGGCAGTTCTCGAAAAAACAAAGGATTTTAAAACCTGCGAATTTGTTGATTGTATAGCGCTTCCGTCTAACAGAGTGCCGTGCCTTTTCCCCGAAAAGGTAGGCGATTACTATGTAAGGCTTGACAGGCCTTATAATTTACACGAAAAGGAAGAGCCGGAGTGTATTCCCGATACTGAAAAGCTGACGGCGGGAATTTGGATTTCATATTCGCCTGATCTGATATTTTGGGGAAAGCACCGTCCGCTCATTTTCCCCGAATCCATTTCAAAATATGCAAACTGGAAGATGGGGCCTACTCCTCCGATAAAAACCAAAGACGGCTGGCTTGAAATAATACACGGCGTATATAAAGAAAACGGTGATTTTTGTTATTCAATCGGCGCAATGCTTTTAGACCTTGATGACCCGCAGAAAATAATCGGCGTGACTGAAAATTGGATTTTAACTCCTACAGAACCTTATGAAACAAGCGGCAGAGTAGAAAATGTTGTATTCCCGTGCGGCGCGATAGCTGACATTGAAACAGATACCTTACGCATATATTACGGTGCTGCCGATACCTGCATAGGATTAGCAACCGGCAAGATGAGCGAGATTATTAAAGCCTGTAAAAAGGGTAAATGAAAATGCTGTTATAAAGGTGAGTGAAAATTATGTCAAGAGTAAAATTGTGTGTATTTTCGGATTATCACTACTGCCCGGCTTTGTATCCGCAGGATCAAAGAGGGCTTGATACAATAATAGAAAGAGCGCATACGGCTGATGCCGATGTTATTTTGGAGTGCGGCGATTTAGCCGCTGACGCAACAAAGAACGACGGCTTTTTGCAAAAATTTCTTAATAATAAATACGGTATAAAAACTACCTTTTGTTATGGAAATCACGAGCTTGAACAGGTCGATTCATTAGAGCTTTTAAATAAGGCTTACGGTGTAGACAACAGCTATTTTTACAGAGATATGTTCGGATTCAGATTTATAACTATAGATACCAACTTTTGGTATGACGATGACGGAACATTCTATCATTATCCCGGCAGAGGGGTAGGAAGTCCTAAAGGCTGGAGCTACGACCAAAATATGTTGGGAGAAAAACAGCTTGAATGGTTAAGTGAAAGTATAGATAAATCTGAACTTCCGTGTATAATCATCGGACACAACCCTATGGAAAAATCCGATAAAGACGAGCATAAAAGATTTATGAAAATACTGCGTGAGGCGAACGAAAAAACGCCGGGTAAGGTTCTTGTATATTTCAGCGGGCATACGCATCGAAATCATATGGAAGTAGTTGACAATGTTCTGCATTTCAATATAAACGCTACATATAACGGTGAATGGCGTCCTACAAAGCATAACCTTTTCCCGAAAGATTTTACCGAAGGTCATGCAATGGCGGCAAACTGCTCTATATTTAAAGACCCGCTTTCGGCAATAGTAACTGTTGAGGATAACGGGCATATAAAAATTGAGGGAATGGAAACAGAATATATGTATGGTGTAGCCCCCGAAATGTACGGCGGTCCTTTTAAGGCTCAATACGGTATATGCGAACCGCGAATTTCAAGCGGAGAATTCTTTTTAAATGATAACAGGTAATCGGTTTATGAATGAAAACAAATAACTCGGAAAAGAGAGGTAATATGTGGCAGGGATATTGCTTAGAAGGTTTAAAAAATAAAGAAACGGATACCGAGTATTACGATATAAGAAAAGCACCGTTTAAAATATACGGGCTATATAATCCGAAAGAAAGCTTTCACCGAATGCCTGATGATATTGCAAAAAGTGCAGGTGGTGCATACCCGCACTCTGCAAACAGCTCAGGGGGAAGAATAAGGTTTGTAACCGATTCGCCGTATATAGCAATTAAAGTTAAGCACGGACCGTATAATAACGGCTCTCCGCATTTGTCGCGGCTTTCAAGCCTTGGCATTGACCTTTATGTAAGCAAAGACGGGAAGGAAACATATTTTGCAAGCTATTATCCGCCTATAGATAAAGAAGAGGAATGCGAGGGCATAAAGTATTTTAAAAATGCCGAGGAACGCGAAATAACAGTATATATGCCGACAGGTACCGAGATTTTCAAATTTGAAATCGGACTCAAAAAGGGCAGTACCTTATCCGAGCATAAGGAATATAAGCATAAAATGCCTGTGGTGTTTTACGGTTCATCCATAACTAACGGGTATGCTGCTTCAAGACCTGGAAATATGTATGAGGCGTTTATTTCAAGAAAGCTCGACTGTGATTTTATCAATTTAGGCTTTTCGGGAGCGGCTAAAGGTGAGCCGGTGCTTGCCGAGTATATAGCCGGGCTTAAAATGAGTGCGTTTGTTATGGATTATGACCACAACGCACCTAATGCCGAGCACCTTTTGAATACTCATAAGGCTTTTTTTGAGATAATAAGAAAAAAGCAACCCGATTTACCTGTAATCTTTGTAACAAAGCCGGACGCGGGACTGGATGAGGAAAATCAGGCGCGGCGTGAGGCTATACTCGGTACATATATGTCCGCCAGACAAAGCGGAGATAAAAATGTATATTTTATTGACGGTTATTCGCTTTTCCCTGACGCTGCACGACACGATTGTACGGTAGACGGCTGCCACCCGAATGATTTGGGAATGTATTTTATGGCAGAGAGAATAGGCGGAGTTTTAGCTTATATTATGAGAAAATAATTTTTTTGAGATCTTTATGTGACGAAATTCGGAAAAATTTGTACGAAGGTAAAACGAAATATATATTATTAAAAATAACGCTACAGAATTTGCCGAAATGTCCCTAAATTTTGCGCAGGAATGCTGCATGTAGGGTTGTAAATATGGGGTTAGGGCGATATGACCGTAAGCTTTACAATGAACCCGCTGATTATTTTTTGTCGCAGATAGGTCGCGCATAATGGGTAAAACTGTAGATATATATGAATATTTGAAAAAATAAGATATCGCGAAATGAGGAATGTAAGCTTTGGAAATACTTAATTTTGGCTCTTGTAATATTGACTTTGTATATAAAGTTGAGAATTTTGTAAGAGCAGGGGAAACTATATCCGCGTTGTCAACCGCCGAGCATCCGGGCGGCAAGGGCTTAAATCAGGCGGTTGCCGCCGCAAGAGCCGGTGGAAGCGTGTTTTTTGCCGGAAATATAGGCGAGGACGGGCTGTTCTTAAAGGAACTGCTTGAAAGCAGCGGAGCCGATACAAAATATCTTAAAATAAACAAAACAAGAACCGGTAACGCCATTATCCAGATAGATAAAAGCGGAGAAAACTGTATAATAGTTTCCGCGGGTGCAAACGCACTGCTTGACGAAGCTTATATAAAAAGCGTAACGGCTGATTTTTCACTCGGTGATATTTGTATGCTGCAAAATGAAACCCCGTGTACCGACTGTATAATAAAGCAGGCTAAGGCGTGCGGAATGACGGTTATATGGAATCCTTCGCCTATGAATGAAAAGATTACGGATAATGCGATAGGAATGTGCGATTACATTATTGTAAACAAAACCGAGGGCGGAGCGCTTACAGGCAAAGAAGAGGCTGAGGACATTTTAAAGGCAATGCTTAAAAAGTATCCGCACACAAAAACAGTGCTTACTTTAGGAAAAAACGGCAGCATTTACAGCGACGGTACAGTTATGGTAAAGCAGCCGTCATTTAAGGCGGAGCCTGTGGATACTACGGGTGCCGGCGATACCTTTACAGGGTATTTCGCCGCAATGATAAGCAATGGAAAAACTGCCGCTGAGGCCTTGAAAATCGCTTCTGCCGCAGCGGCATTAGCTACCGAAAAGCAGGGCGCCGCAAGTTCTATTCCGACAATAGAAGAAACACTTAAAAAAACTGGGGACATAGATAATGGCTAAGAAAGTTATATTTGATACAGATATAGGTTGGGACTGTGATGACGCGGGAGCACTTGCACTTATTCACTCATTGTGTAATATGGGAGAGGCTGAGCTTCTTGCCTGTACCGCAACCTATGCAGATAAGTATGTTGCCGGATGCATAGACGCCATAAATAATTTTTACGGCCGCAGAGTGCCTGTGGGAATTTGTTATGCCAAACCTTCAAATTTTTCTGAGAAAAAAACGGGATACTGCGGTTATGCAAAGGCAATTTGCGAAAAGTTCGATAATAATTACAGAACCAACCGTCCGGAAGATAGCTTAAAGCTTATAAGAAGAGTTCTCTCATGTGCGGAGGATAAAAGTGTTACGGTAATTGCCACGGGAACGCTCAGTTGTTTAGCCCAACTTGTTTTAAGCGGAGGAGATGAGATATCCGACCTTTCAGGCAGAGAGCTTATCAATAAAAAAATTGAGCGAACTGTAGTTATGGGCGGCAGATTTAAAGAAACATGGCCTATGCCGATTATGGAGAGCGGTGTTGGTGAGTTGATTGCGGAATATAATATTAAAGGCGATTTGGAAGCTTCAAAAACCGTCTGCGATTTATGGCCGGGTGAATTGATTTTTTCAAGCTATGAAATCGGTAATTATTGCATTACTTTGAAAAATCTCAAATATGATGAAACAAATCCTAACCCTATTGCTTTGGCATATAAGCTTTTCGGTAGGCCTGAGGGACGGGAAAGTTGGGACCCCACAACAGCATTGTACGCAATACGCCCGGATTTCGGATATTACTATTTGCATCCGTTCGGTAAAATATCCGTTTCAGAGGACGGAATTACCACCTGGGAAAAATCTGAGAAATTCCGCCACTCGTATCTTATACCGCGATTGAATTATAAGGACATAGAAAAAACAATCGATTCTGTTATAGATTTTCAATTTTAAGAGGTTATATATATCGAAATAGACGATCTGTATAAGGTCAACGCGGTTTTATCAAGGCTGCGCGAGGTAATTCCCGAAAGCTTTACTTACCAGATATTTGCCCCGAAGTCTGAGAAAAACGGGAATATAGGTATGAATATTGTAATAGATAAGCGGATTGATTTTGATATTTCATCGCTTTGCAATATTGAAAATGTGGCGTATGCAGTAGAGGAATAGATTGTATAGATCTTTGAGAAAAGAAAGCGGAACATGGATTGAGGTAATTTAAAATATGAAAAGCAAATTTGAAATCACAAACTGCCCGTGCGGTAAAAAGCACATAGCGGATATTGACGATATAATAGTTGAAAACGGGGCGATAAACCGGCTGCCGGAGGTTATAAACGGCTACGGAGCAAAAAAAGCTTTTGTTCTGGCGGATGTAAATACATATAAGGCGGCGGGTGAAAAGACCGTTTCAATTCTCTGCGAAAATTCTGTTCCGTTTTCCTCTTATGTTTTTCAAAATGCCGCACTTGAGCCTGATGAGCTTGCGGTAGGCTCTGCGGTTATGCACTTTGATAATTCCTGTGATATTCTGATAGGCGTCGGCTCAGGGGTAATTAACGATATATGCAAAATATTAAGCTTTCGCAGTAAAATTCCCTATATTATAGTGGCAACTGCACCGTCAATGGACGGCTACGCCTCAGCCACCTCGTCTATGTCGATGGACGGCTTAAAGGTTTCTTTGCCTGATAAATGCGCAGACACTATAATAGGCGATATAGATATACTCAAAAATGCCCCCGAAAAGGCGCTTATATCCGGGCTTGGCGATATGCTTGCAAAGTATATCTCGATTGCCGAATGGCGCATAAGCAATATTATCACCGGAGAGTATTACTGCGAGGAAATAGCTCAGATGATACGTGACGCCGTTAAAAAATGCGTTCAGAATTCGGACGGTCTTTTAAAGCGTGATGACGCCGCGGTTAAAGCCGTTTTTGAGGGACTTGTTATAGGCGGTGTTGCAATGACCTACGCAGGACTATCCCGTCCGGCTTCGGGAGTTGAGCATTATTTTTCTCATATCTGGGATATGCGCGGCTTGGAGTTCGGCACACCGGTATCAACTCACGGTATCCAGTGCGCCATAGGCACACTTTATGCGGCAAGACTGTATAACAAAATAAAGAATGTTAAGCCCGACAGGGAAAAAGCGCTGCGGTATGTCTCCGGTTTTGATTATGAAGCCTACAAAAAGAAATTAAAGGCTTTTTTGGGAAAGGGCGCGGATACTATGACAGCCCTTGAAAAGAAAGAGAAAAAATATGACGCAAATGCTCATTTAAAACGGCTCGAAGTTATAATTAACGATTGGGAAAGAATAGTTGATATTATAAATGAGGAAATACCTGAACCGCAGTTTATAGAAAGCATACTTGATAAAATCCATTGCCCGAAAACAGCAGATGAAATCGGAATTGATCCTGAAATTCTTCCTATGACCTTTGCGGCTACTAAGGATATCAGGGATAAGTATGTTTTGTCACGGCTTTGCTGGGATCTCGGAATATCGGAATTTTTTGAGGAAACAGCCGAATGATAAACAAGTGCTTTGAGAATATAAAGCTTTTCCTTTTTGATATGGATGGCACTTTATATATAGGTAATAAACTTTTCGATTTTACCGGAGAATTGCTGTCGTCTATAATAAGAACAGGGAAAAAGTATCTTTTTATAACCAACAATTCCTCAAAAAGCGTAAACGCCTATGTTGAAAAGCTCGCCCGGCTCGGAATTTGCGCGACAAATGATGATTTTCTTACCTCATCACAGGCGACGGCTTGGTATTTAAAGAAAAATTATCCCGGCAAAAGGCTTTATGTTTGCGGAACTGAATCGCTTAAAGCGGAGCTTAGGGATAACGGCTTTGAGATAACCGAGGATACCGAAAAAACCGAGTGCATAGTAATGGGGTTTGATACCGAGCTTACCTTTAAAAAGCTTGACGATGTATCTAAAATGCTTTGCGCTGAGGATTTGCCGTATATTGCCACTAACCCGGATTTTGTGTGTCCGACGGAATACGGCAGCGTGCCCGATTGCGGCAGCGTTTGCGATATGATTTATAACGCGACCGGCAAAAGACCGTTTGTTATAGGCAAGCCCTCGCCGCTTATGATACAGCTTGCAATGGAAAAGGAAAAATGTACTCCTAAAGAAACTGCCGTTATAGGCGACAGAATTTACACCGATATTAAAAGCGGACTGAATGCAGGCGCGCTCTCGGTGCTTGTTATGAGCGGTGAAACCACACCTGAAATTCTGAACAGCTCCGGCGATAAACCCGATATTGTGCTTGAAAATGCGGGGGAAATTGTGTGTTTTAAGGGGAATATTTAAAATGGGAAAATACATATCTGCTGTAGTAATAAAAGAGCTGTCCGAAACGGATAAAATACTTTCGGCACTTAAAGCAGACGGCATTAACTGTGCCAAAATCACATTCAGAACGGCGTGCGCGAGGGAAGCTATTGAATATGCCTGCGGGAAATATCCCGATATGGCAATAGGCGCAGGAAGATTTTGTAGAAATTGAATCTGATATTGTTTAAATACTAAGTCAAATAAACTATTTGCTGTTAGGCGGCAACATATTTTGAGAATGGTTGAACTTGTGATTGACAAAGCTGTTAAAGTATACGCCTACAAGACACCCATAATAAAAAAATCCGGCAATATAGTGAACGGCCGGCTTTTTATATACATATAAATGATAAACGGGAGTCGCTTTGGCAGCTCTCGTTATTATTATGGGGAGAGAGTATATGGGCAAATCAATAATCCGGAGGTATTCATAAATCTGCAAAGGTTCTTGCAGGTCTGTTTTGCGAACAATTAAATAGCATTATGCTTAAGGCATATATTGTTAAGGCGTTATCACGCCTTGCTTTATATGCTTTTTTTGTGCCTTTTTATATTTTTTATAAAAAATTTTTGATTTTCGGTTCACCCTTGGCAAGGTACCGTACTTCTTATTTTTATGAAAGGGTATAAAAAGGTGGGCGTGCATGAAAAAGACAACTTTTACTCTGCACGATATAAGCAAAGAAGTGATTTTGAGTGCAGACGCATACTTGCGAACAGTAATTATAAATAAAAAGCGGCATTACATTCGTAGAATTACCAAACTTTCACGGCATGGAATAGTCATGCTTGAACTTGAAAAATATGAAAGCAATCTTATTTGTAACGATAATTATTTCAGCACTTCCGGTATCACATATTTTTTTGTAAAGGGACAGCGCATTTCGATAAGAATCCCGGAAATATCCGAGGCTTTGAGTGAACTTCCGGAAATGCATCTGCAAATTCTGTTACAATCGGCGGTGTTGCAAATAACCGTTGAAGATATGGCAAAGGAATTTGGAATTTCAAAAAGAATGGTTTACCGATATAAGCACGATGCAATAGTAGAATTAAGAAAGAAGTTGAAAAATTATGAAGAATAGAAAGAAGAATATAAATATTCCTGACCATATTATTTTAAAACTTTTGAATCAGGAAACCGACGCCGAAAAAGAGGTGCTTAATCATTATGACAGATACATAAGAGAGGTTGCCACCGAACCCGTTTACTCCAAGGACGGCACCAGAACAGGATACTATTATGATGAGGATCTTGCACAGGAATTACGAATGGCTCTTTCTCAGGCACTTCCTGCTTTGCGGGAAGCACTTATTAAAAATCATTTAGAAAAGCGCCCCGTTATTGTTGTGTTAGGAAATTTAACAGACTAATCATTGCAGAATATCTGCTGATTATAAATTCTTTGTATTTCATTGCACCTTGACAAATATGCCCTATGGCATCATAGTAATATACTGCAGAACAATCCGATGAGCAACGATCAACGAAAATCCGCCGTGTGACAAACGGACGGTTGCCAAGAAATCGGTAATAATGAGACTTGCCGTAAGAGCTTAGCGGTGCTGCCTTAATTGCAGTTATATCATTATGTGTGATAATATGATATAATGCGGGACTTGGTGCACCCATTGCACCAAGTAGTCAACCGGTGCAGTGTATCCCTCGACGGATGGGGCTGAAAAAATCCGTTCTCACACAAATAAAAATATTTTTATAACCGATATTCCTTGTAAAATAAGCGCTTTCAGCTTTTTTGTTTCTCTAAAAAGCAAAAACGGAATTTGACAAATTATTTTCTCTGAGTATACTAAAAAATAAATCTAATATATAGATTTAGTGGCTGTGGTTTTGCAGGCACCTTTTAGTAATACAGGGAAGGATTACGGAGGTGCTGTATGGAAAAGAAAACATTTCAACCAAAGCAAACCAAGGATATGCCGGAGACGCATCAATCTTATAAATTCAAAGATACAGTTATAAATGTTGAGCCGGTATTTAAAACAACCGGCAAACGGACACTGTTTGATTCATTGGGTTTGATGATGCATAAAGACTCAGAACAATCCTGAAAGCAGCCGCGGCACAACTTTCGGTACTGTTTATTTGGCTGCGGGAAGGAGGCATAATGAAACGGTCAAATAGTAACAATAAAAGTGCAAGGGATAAAACGGCATTTATATATGTTCGTCTATCCCGAGATGATGAGCTGGAGGGTGAAAGCTACAGCATCAGCAATCAAAAAAAACTGCTGACGAAGGTTGCAAAGGATAAGGGATATACAAATATCGTTGTATTTTGTGATGATGGTATTTCTGGTGTCACAATGAACAGACCGGAATTTAACAAAATGATCGATCAAATACAACTTGGTAAGGCTGCTGCAGTATTTATAAAAGATTTATCCCGTTTGGGCAGAAACTATATTGAGGTCGGAAGACTGACGGAAGAATTTTTTCCGGAGCACAACATCCGATTGGTGTCTGTTTCGGATAATCTTGATACTGAGGAAGGTGAGAGTGAGCTTACCCCGATAAAGAACTTATTCAATGAATGGTACGCTCGCGATATCAGCAAAAAACGCCGTATCAGCAATAAGATTAAAGGTGGTTCCGGAATACCTTTAAGCCCACCGCCTTATGGTTATATTAAAAGTCCGGATAACTCACAACGCTGGATAATTGATGAAGAAGCAGCGTATGTGGTACGAAGAATTTTTGATATGTCATATAGCGGAATGGGTACTTTCCAAATTGCTTTAACTCTGTCGGATGAAAAGATTTTAACACCTACAGAATACGCAGCAAGAAAAGGTATTAAAAAGGCCGGTGGAAATACCGGCAAGACTACTGCTGACCCGTATCGTTGGGGACAATCGACTGTCGGCAAAATCCTTGCCACCCAAGAATATTGCGGTGATGTGATAAATTTTAAAACATATTCCATATCTTACAAAAACAAAAAAAGGCACGCAAATGATCCTGAAAACATATTAGTGTTTAAGGAAGTCCACGAGCCGATTATAGACCGAACAATTTTTGAAACAATACAATTAAGGCGAGGCAAGACAAGAAAACGTCCTATGTCAAACGGTGAAAAGAATATGTTTTCAGGCTTGCTTGTGTGTTCGGATTGCGGTAGAAATTTGCACTACCATTTAAACAACCGTAATATTAGGTTTTTTAGTTGTCCCGGTTATAATCAAGGAAGGCGTAAAGAATGCACTGCGACACATTATGTGCGTGTGGATTTTTTAGAACAGGTTGTGTTAGCAGAAATCCGAAGACTTACGCGTTTTGCTTGTAAATATGAGGATGAATTTGTCAGAGTAGTCAGTCAGTTTTCTAAGCAAGCGATGCAATCGCAGATTGATGCTTATCAAAGTGAGGTCAGATCCTTGATGTCACGAGATAAAGAACTTGATCGCATATTTGAAAGATTATACGAAGATAACTTGTCGGGGAAAATAACTGATGAACGTTTTAAAAAAATGTCTGCTAATTATGACGACGAGCAAAAGGATTTGCGTGAACGGTTGAATCGACTTAATGACATTCTTGAAGAACTTGCCTGTAAAACCAACTCAACAGAAAAGTTTATAAAAGCGGTAAAAAAATACACAAGGGTAAAAAAATTAACCGCAAGTATGGTAACCGAATTGATAGAGCACATTGAGGTTCATCATACAGAAAAAATAGATGGTGTTAAAACTCAAAAACTTGTAATCTATTATAACTGTATAGGTTCAATAAATATACCCGATGATGTGTCAATTCCGGAAGTCGATATTACGATGAAAACACGCAAAGGTGTGGAACTGACCTATGTGCCCAACGCCGCACCTGTAGCATCAGCAGTTTAAGGAGCGATTGCAAGGGGTTGAAGACGACAAAAGAGAAAACAGTATTTAGTCCTTTTTAAAAAGGCAATTAACTATAGTGAGAATGTGCAAATAAAAAACAGAGTGCTCTTACAGAAAACCTCTCGGTTACTATAAGAACACTCTGTATGGTCCGAGTGACAGGGATCGAACCTGCGGCCTGATGGTCCCAAACCACCCGCGCTCCCAGCTGCGCCACACCCGGATTTATTTAATTTTTATAATATGCGGATATTTTCACAATACATAAAAAGTGCCTGTATTAAGCTTTAAAAAACGAAAACAGGTAAAATCGGTACTTAATACGAAAACAATTATATTATTAAAAGCTTAAAATGTCAATAATAAAATACTTTTTGCCGTGTATTTGCGGCAGAAGTGCTGCAATCAATATAGATGAAAGCTTAAAGCTCCCGAAATAAAGCAACTTATCCCAAACGCCTGATTAAAACATTTCGTTTGGGATAACGGTGCGGAATTACACTTTTAATCGCCGCTTTTCCGCTTGCTTTTTTAAATTTTTCTATACGGTGATAATATCATTTGATTTTGCCGATACATCTGCGTTTTTATTTGTCCGTGGGCTTTTTTTCGGGTGAGCGTTGACAACGGGTATCATTTCTTTAAAAACGCATGTGTGGCGTTCGGTTATAACCCTGTCCTCGTGTAAGGAGCCGAAATACCAATGCCCGAAATCGCACGAACGGCCTATTTCCTCTAAATATCCGTTAAGCTTGTTTACACGGTCCGCGTCGCCGCGGCGCATAAGTATAGCGCTTTTAACAAGCGAGGGCGGCTCGTGGGTTATTATGTAGTCCACATGAAGGCCCGCCTCGTCAAGCCGCTTTGCACCCTCTGCCATTTCCATAGGCGTAGGCTCCTCATTGCGCCACCAGTTTCCGCTTTCAAGGCGCATATCCTTATCTGTGCTTTCGCCGCCGCCGAAGGTGAAAAAGCTTTTCCCCTCTATTTCAAATATCTGACCGCGCATAAGGTGTATAAGGTTACCCTTTATTCTGTGAACCATACCGCCGTGCCAATATGTAACGCGCGATTTGTATATTGTATCGAGATTATCGTGGGTACCGTCTACAAAGGCGGTAACAAAACGGCGCGCGGCAAGGTAGTCTATAACCTGACGCTCGGTTTTGCCGCCGGAAAATATGTAACCGAAATCGCCGCATACTATAAGCACGTCACCGCTTTTAAGCTTTCTGAAATTTTTATCGTACAGCCTTTCAAGACAGCCGTGCATATCGCCTGTAACGTATACCGTAAAAATCACCTGCCGAAACAAAATTAGGTCTTTAAAAAATCTGTATTTATGTTATAATAAATATTATACAACATATTTAGGGAGATTTCCATGCAAAAAAAGATTTTTTCCGTTATTTCCATAATTTTTTTAACAGTTTCAGTAATTTTTCCGTCCTTGACCGCCTCTGCCTATGAGGTTACGGGCTTTAACATATCCGCAAAGGCGGGTATGCTTGTATCGCTTGACACGGGCGAGGTGCTTTACAGCAATAATACCGAGGCTAAAATGTACCCCGCTTCGCTTACCAAGATCATGACGGTTACGCTTATGCTTGAAAGCGATAAGTATAACCCCGACGGTAAAGTGGCTATGACAAACGAGGTGCAAAAGCTTATTTCCGGCACGGGCAGCGCGGTTTCTACAATTAAGGTGGGTGAGGAAATAACTCAGCTTGACTTGGTTTATACCGTGCTTATGTCCTCTTTCGGCGACTGCGCGTATCTTGCCGCCATTTATTACGGCGGAAGCGTGGAAAGCTTTGTTGATATGATGAACGCCAAGGCAGTAGAATTGGGGCTTACGGGAACGCATTACAGCAATCCGGTCGGTTTGCACGATGAAATGACCTATACCACCGTACAGGACGTTTACACACTTACAAAATATGCCCTTAAAAACGAAACCTTTAAAACCGTGTGCGAGACTCCGCGGTATACGATAGCCGCAACCAATATGTCGCCTGCGCGCACAATATCTACCACTAATTTTTTGCAGGACACCACAACAAATTATTACTATCAGTATGCGCACGGAGTTAAAACAGGGTATACCGACGAGGCGGGGCGCTGCCTTGTAAGCACCGCTTCATACAACGGATATAATTATATGTGCATACTTATGAACTGCCCGTATAACACCGGCAGCCGCGTTGAGTTTACCGAAACCGCAAACCTATACCGCTGGGCGTTTAACAATTTTTCATTTAAAAAGGTTGCAAACTCAACCGACCCCGTGTGCGAAATGCCGGTAGAGCTTTCGCTTGATACCGATTTTGTGTCGCTTTATTTTGAAAAGCCGTTTATAACCGTTTTGCCAAACGGTGCGGACGATTCCACAATAGTGGTTAAAACAAAGCTGAATAAGGAAAGTGTTGAGGCGCCCGTTAAAAAGGGGCAGGTATTAGGCACGGCGGATATAGTATACGCCGAAAAGGTTATAGGTACAGTTAACCTTGTTGCTGGCAATTCGGTAAAGGAAAGCAAGCTTTTAATAGCTTTAAAATATGTTAAGGGCTTCTTTACCTCGGCTTATATGAAAATCGTTTACGGAATTATAGCGGCGGCAATATTGATATTTATTATTTTAATAATAAGGCTTAATTTTGCCCGAATTAAAAAAAGAAGGGTAAAATATATACCTTACGGAAAAAGAAAAGGAGACTGACGGAAATATTAGGAAAAAATATTAAAAAGGCGGCAATTACGGTGCTGGCGCTTTGTATGGGACTTACAGCCTGCGGCGGGGAAAAGAAAACTGAAAGCAGCAGCAAAACAGAGGGCTACGGCATACACCACGCGGTAATTACGGTTGAAAATTACGGCGATATTAAATTAGAGCTTGACGGCGATACCGCGCCTGTTACCGTGGAAAACTTTGTAACACTTGCAAAAAGCGGATTTTATGACGGGCTTACATTTCACCGTATTATAAACGGGTTTATGATACAGGGCGGCGACCCTAAGGGAAACGGAACCGGCGGCAGCGACAAGACGATTAAGGGTGAATTTAAGCAAAACGGCGTTGAAAACAATATATCGCATAAACGCGGGGTTATTTCAATGGCGCGCGCAAGCGATTATAACAGCGCTTCCTCGCAGTTTTTTATAATGCACAAGGACGGCGATTATTTAGACGGCGCGTATGCGGCGTTCGGCCATGTTACGGACGGTATGGACATTGTAGACAAGATAGCCGAAAATACGCCGGTTACCGATAACAACGGTACGGTTTTAAAGGAAAATCAGCCGGTAATTAAATCGGTTGTTATAACGGATTAGTCTTGGTTGTTTTAAGCGCAGGGTTAAGAAACCCGTATTTTCTATAAAAGGGGACGGATTGCCGCAGCCGTTTACACGGCTTCGCAATGACTAAATGGTCTGTCATTCTGAGTGCGTAGCACGAAAGAATCCGTAATACCCTAAGGGGGAAAACGGATTGCCACAGCCGTTTACACGGCTTCGCAATGACAAAACGGTATGTCATTCTGAGCGTGAAACGCGAAAGAATCCGTAATTCCAAAAAGGTGCGGTGATAAGAATAAATTATTATGTATACATTTTATCAAGCCAAACAAATGTCGTGTTATATACTGGTATAACAAGGAATTTAATAAAACGCATTTACGAACATAAAAACAATTTATCCTCAAATTCATTTACGGCAAGGTATAAAGTACATAAGTTAGTATATTATGAAACAACCAACGATGTTTATTCAGCCATTTCGCGTGAAAAACAGATTAAGTCGCATAGCAGAAAATGGAAAAATGAACTGATTACATCGTTTAATCCGCAGTGGAAGGATCTGTATTCTTCGTTGTTGTGAAAGAAAAGGGAACGGATTGCCACAGCCGTTTACACGGCTTCGCAATGACTAAATGATTTGTCATTCTGAGTGCGCAGCACGAAAGAATCCGTAAATACCCTTTAAGGGAAAAACGGATTGCCGCGCACCTTGCGGTGCTCGCAATGACAAAGAGACGGATTGCCACGCACCTCACGGCGGTCTCGCCTGCCGGCTCGGTCGGTGCGGGTGTCCACCGGACACCCGCACCGCAATGACAAAACGATAGATTGTCAACATACCGTAGGGCGTGCACAATGACGGGACGGTTAGTTGACAACACGACATAAGGCTTTTGCTGTTTAGAACGCATAGAAAAACCCGCCCGACGGAAACCGTCGGGCGGGTTAATTGATTTAATTTAGTACTTCCAAGCAGGCCAACCGTCCATAGACTGCTTATTATCATCTGATGATGAGCTGCTGTTGTCTTTACCGGACGAGGAGGAAGATGATGAAGACGAGCTGTTGCTTTTATCCGAAGAGGAAGAACCAGCAGAGCTGCTGTTCTTGGAATCGGTGGTTTTTGACGGAGGATCGTCTTCGCCAACCTGTTCTTTTCCGCTTTCGGCTTTGGAATTGTTTTTATTGGGTGTGCTAATTACCGAACCGGTATCATCATCAATTGTAATACCGTTATCGTTATCAGCGCCCATATCAATTTCATCAGCATAACCATTATTTGAACTGACATCGTAAGGACCGGATAATCTGTCGTCCTTTTTCTTTCCGCAACCGACAACAACAGTTAATAACAATAAAAAGACTAAATTTGAAATTATAAGTGTTTTAAAACTCATAGTATAATTAGTCACCAAACGTATTACCATTGCCGGTGGAAGAGGTGTCCTGATCGTCGGGTTCTAGTAAACCCGATGTGTATACAATATCACAACAAGTGATTTTATAAATTTCAGCCTTAGGCATTACAAATAATTTTTTCATAGCTACTCCCTCACACTTAACCTACATTGGTAACTTTAATCTCAGTCGAAAATACAGGTTTAGAATTTTCCATTTGATAACCGACAGCGGCATATTGTTCAGCAGTCGTTATGTTATAAATTCTTAATGCATACTGTATATAACTGTCATTAGACCACATCGTTTTAGTCTGCTCTACCTTGTATATTCTTATAGACTTACTTGTGTTAAATGTAAGTTCTACATAGTCATATTTTTCATTTTTAGACTTATCTTTATAAATGTTATTATCATATTTATCAGAAATATAAGATAAAACTTCCGCTACGGAATAACCGTTATTGGTCATTTTATATTCTACATATTCTTTCCAATCTCCGGCTATGCACATAGTGCCGCGATCACTGCCGGCAGATTTATTTGCATAACTGCCGAATTGTATAGCGTCTTTATCTTCAAACTTTGTATCCACATAACCGAATGTTATAACGTTCGTGGGAAGATCAAACTCACGATAAGCACCGCTTTTAACACCTTTATAATTGCCGTCCTTATCAGGAATAATGTAATTCTCAGCCGAATCCTTCAAGAAACCGTACGGTATAAATTTGCCGCTTGTCGGGGTTACACTTTCGGCGGGAGTTGGGTTCTCAGCCGGAGCAACAGCTACTGTAGCCGTATTAGCTGTAAGATCATACTCACCTGCTGTTAAAAGTTTTGAGCCGTCTTTTGCAAGACCTTTAACTTTAACAGTAATCGTACCGGCACTTTCAACCGTAGCTTTAAGCTTAATAGTTTCATTTCCTGTTATTTCGTTGGTCAATTCAACAATATGTATTGTTTTACCGTCGGTTGAAATAGTGTAGTTGGTGCCTTTCTCTAATTTGAGGGCAGTGTTTGTTGCCTCGGTAAATACAGCGCCTTCGCTTGTCAATTCAATATCCAAGCCCTTAACATTATCGGGGAAGTTGGCAAGTCTTAAAGAGAAATCGTATGTACCTTTTGCCTCCGTAGGTGTAGCCTCGTTACCGAAAACCGTAATTGTGGGTTTAGCATCAGCCGCAAAAGCATTCATTCCTACTGCCGAAGCTAACAGCGCGCCTGCTAAAATGATTGCTGAAATCTTTTTAATTTTCATTTTTATCCTCCTAAGCTATTTATAAAAATTGAGTGCGCTTATTTGTAATTTTATTTTAGCATAGCATAAAGTCGTTGTCAAGAAATCTTTAAGTTTAAAATGACGAAAAAAGCATATTATTTTTGACTAAATTTAATAATCGAAGCCTTAAAAAAGTAAAATGGCGACTATATAAACAAAATGAAACGCCGATTATTGTGAATTATTTTTATCGGATATTTTTTTATAACACAGGTCTACCGCCTTGCAGGCGAAAAATGCGATAAACGTACCCAAAACAGCGCCCGCCAAAACGTCGGTGGGGTAGTGGACGTACAGATAAAGCCTTGAAAACGCTATAAGAACCGCGAGTACAATAGCCGGTATGCCGAAGCGCTTATCGCGTATGAGCAATACCACCGCCGCCTCGAACGAGGCTAAGGTGTGACCGGACGGAAACGAAAAATCGGAAAGCGGCTTTATAAGCATATCGGGCAGTATTGCGGGGTTCAGATCGTACGGTCTTATGCGGGCAAAGGAATTTTTAAGTATAAGGTTGCCGATTATAAGCCCTATAAGCAGCGCCGCGCCCATGGATATGCCGGTTTTGCGCGTTTTTTTGAAAATTATAAAAAGCACCGCCGCGGCTATCCAAAAAATTCCGCCGTCGCCGAATTTGGTTATTATCGGCATAACCGCGTCAAGAAAGCGGCAGGAAAAATGCGTGTGTATGTAATCAAGTATTTTAAGCTCTGCCTGGTTCATTTTACGGAATCCCCCGTGTTTTGCATATCAATCGCCTTATAGGTATTGCCGTCGCGGCGGAGATATACATATTTATCAAACTTATCCTCGTAGACCGCGCCGTTGCGGTTAAGGGCGTTCACAAGGCGAACGCGGCAGCTGAAAAGATCGTCGCTGTACTTGTGGTAATCGGTAACGGTTAAGTCCTTTATGGCGTAGCTTTGATGCTCAAGCACGAACATTACAAGGCTTTTTCTTATATTTGTGTAAAGGTCGGTTTCGGAATCGATATACTTTTTTACGCTTGCAAGGTTTGAATCGTTTTGCATATATTCGGCATAAACGCTTGCCGCCTTGCCTGCGATATCGCCGACTGCCTTCATTTCGTCAAAGCTTTGCACTACGCTGTAAACGCCGCCGTCCTCCTCTACGGTTAATTCCTTTCCGCCGGAGGATGCGGTTACGCTTTCGGGCTTATTTAAAAGATCGTTTGCGGTTATTATCTGCTTTTTAATAAGCTTATCCGATTTTAAAAGATCGCTTTTAATATTCGGCAGCTTTTCGTCCGCCCTGTCTTCGGGGTTTACGGTAATGCCGTTGATTTTAACCTCTGCGTCCGACGGAGCGGTGATTTTAAAGCTTTTATATATCGAGGAATCAAACTCAAGCCCCGAAACGGCGTATTTTTTAGTTTTGCCGTTCTTTTTAAGGTAAACGTTAAAAAGAACGGTATCGCCGGCTTTTATGTTATAGGCAACGTCGCAGTCCTTCGGCTTTACCGAAGAGGAAGCGGCGGTTAGTTCCTTGCCGTTTGTTAATTCCTTTAACGCACTGTTAAAGCTTTCCTTGGTTTCGTAGGGGGAAAGCTTAAGCGAGTATTCTTCCCTTTCGGAGTAAATATCGCCCGTTTTGATTTTTGTTTCTATAAGCCTGTTAACGGTGGGTTCGGGCTGCGCCGCCTCGTAATCCGCAAGGCGGCCGTGCATTATAAAAAGCCCCGTTATAAGCAGCACGGCGAAAACCGCAACAGCCGCAAAATATATTTTATAAAATAACGATTTCTGTTTCATTACTGCTCCTTTGATACCACAAAATAGGTTGGTATTCGGCGCGGACTTGTAAATGCCTTATAGCGGTTTACAAGCCCCTGAAGCTGGTATTTATCAAGCTGGGATTTATCCATACCGTAAACGTCGTAATAATCGCGGTAATACATCATAGCCGAGGAGCCGCCGTCAAGCATAGCGGCGTTTACCGCGCCGTTTGCCACCATAAGCTCTATTACGTCGTTGCGCGTGGCGCCTATGCTGTCTACCGAGCGGCCGTCGGTTACAAGCATTATAACGGTGCCGTCCGCGCGCTGACCTATTGCCGTGCGCTGAGCGGTGCCGGTATCGTTATCCGCCTTGTAAAGCTTTACCTCGCTACCCGACTGCTCTATAAGCACGTTGCCTGTTTGGAAACAGACCGCGTCGCGGATACCAAGCTCGTCGGCTTCCTTTTTGGTCATAGATTCGCGGCAGATAAGCTTATCGTTTTTATCAAAGCCGATAAAGGTGCGCTTTGCGCCGTCGTTCCACACGTTTTTACCCTGCGAATAGGTAAGCCCTATCGGGGTAGAGCCCTTGCCCTGACCGCCCGCGTCGGGGAATTCGCCGCCGTTTATCATTGCGGCGGCGTCGTATTTTTCGGCTATATCGAAAATGCGGGCGCCCGCGGCGGCAGCGGCATAGTTTTCGGACGAAACGCCCACGCTTACGCGCTTCGGGTCCTTTACAAGAAGCAGATAGCCCTTAAATTTGGATTCGCTTAAAAACGAAAGCTTCATACCGTTCTTTGCGTCCGCCCATTCGTCGGTGCTGCCGTCGGTATAATTGTTTACGTCTATTACGTCGGTATTGACCTTTTCGCTGTCTGCAATTATTTTATTAACGGTGGATTTTGGCAAAAACAGACTCGGCGCCCATTTTGTCGCGCTTGCCTCTTTAGCCATTATAACAAGCATATTGCGCAGGCTTTTGCTCGGACCGTAGCATATCATAAGCCCTGCCGAGTAAACGGTTACAATAATCATAACAAGCGCCGTGCCTACCGATAAAAAGGTTCTGCCTACCACGGTTTTGGCAGATAATTTTTGCTTTTGCGGTTTTTTTGCATTATCCTTTTCCGAAAATACCCAACCCTGCTGTATGCGGTAGCTTATAAAGAACAGCACTGTATCAACGATAATTTTAATAAGCGTTGAAAGGGCGGGAGCCGCCTTGAACGCCATACCTATAAGCGATACGAGAAGCGCAGAGACGAGCATTTGCGGAACGGCGAGTATATAATACCGTGCAAGCGAGCGGCGCGCCTTTTTTTCCGAATTAAACACCGCGGTGCGGTTTACGTTATAATTAACAAAAGAGGAAACCGCGCGCGCAATAACCGTGGCGGCAAGCGCCGTAGCGCCGCCGAGAGCCGATTTTAAAAGCCTTGAAGCTATATAGAAAAGCAGAATATCTATTATAAACGAAATACCTGAGCTTAATATGTAGGACAATATAAATTTGTATATTTTAAGCGAATCGCGCACAGGTCTGAAATGAGACGAGGAATTTTCGTCAAGGTAGACCGTTTCAATAGGTATTTCCTTTATTGCAACGCCGCGCTGCTTGAATTTAAGCAGCATATTCGTTTCGTACTCAAAGCGGTCGCCCTTAACCGAAAGCAAAAGCCCGAAAAGGGAGGCAGGGTATGCCCTTAAGCCGGTTTGCGTATCTGATATGCTCATACCGCACAGAACCTTGAACACGCCCGATGTTATGCGGTTGCCCATACGGCTGCGCCCCGGTACGTCCTCGCCCGAAAAATCGCGGCAGCCGAGTATAACGCGCTTTTTGGTATTATCCAAAGCGTTCGCGCAGGCAAGCGCGTCCTCAGGCAGATGCTGACCGTCGCCGTCTACCGTAACGGCGCCGACGGCGTTCGGATAATTCCTTAAAATATGGCGAAAGGCAACCTTAAGCGCCGCGCCCTTGCCGTGATTTTGCTTTCGGTGTATAACGGTGATATTTTCATCTGCCTTAGGAAAGTATTTAAGATGCGATTTATCGCTGCCGTCGTTTACTATAATTATCCTTTTAAAGCCTATATCAAGCATTCCGTTAACGGTGTTTATAAGCCTTTCGTCCGGATTGAGCGACGGAATTATGACGAATATATTTTCATTCATCCCTGTAACCCCCAAAAAATGCATAATAACACATTTTATTCATTATACCGCCGCCGCGGATAATTGGCAAGTAACAAACAGGTAACAAAACGGTTAAAAATCAAGACGAGGGGCGATTTGGTTTTTTCCTCTTTTAGTCATTGCGAAGCCGTGTAAACGGCTGCGGCAATCCGTTCTCTTTTAAAGGGTATTACGGATTCTTTCGCGCTATGCGTTCAGAATAACATTGCGCGGCTTTCCTTTATTTGAGGAAAGTGTGTTCCTTGTTTGCGCTGTTTTTGTATTGGCTTGTGATTTTTAAAAACAGAATATAAAATATGTATATATTATAGGAGGAAGTTGATATGAACGGTAAAAAAATAATTAAAGCGGCGGTGCCGATTATTTTAAGCGGAGCGATGGTCCTATCGGTAAGCGCGGCGGAAAGCGAAGCCTTAAGCTTTGACGAAAAGAACATAGCGCTAAGCTTTGGGGTATTAAGCGACGTACATATTTGCCGTGCGGAGTTTTACGGCGAGTGGGAGCAGATACGTTATTCCGAGGATAAATTTGTAACCGCGGTAAACTTTTTAAAAAACGATATAGGCGAAAAAAATATGAAGGCGCTTGTTATCGGCGGCGATGTGGCGGATACGCTGGGACCCGTTGATATGGAAAAAACCTACGAGGTTTTAAAAAAGTGCGTTGATCCTGAAAAAACCGAGGTTATAGCAACACCGGGAAATCACGACGTATATTATTCTACCGTAAGCTATCTTTTACAGCACGATCCGCAAAATCCGCTTGCAGGGAAAAACGGCTTTGTTGAGTATAATCTGTTTGCCGAAAAATTGGGCGATTATGTATACAGGGACAAATCGCTTACGTCGGGAATGGATCTGATACAGGGGTATTACCATACCGTAAAAAACGGATTTCATTTTCTTTCAATGGTCTGCATAAGCGGAGATCCGAGCGAGGCGGCGCTTGACTGGACGAAAAAACAGCTTGATATTATAAGAGACAGCGGCAATAAGGGTAAGCCGGTGTTTGTGGTATCTCACGCGCCGGTAACCGAAAAAACCGTGCAGGCGTTAAAGGATTACCCCGAAATAGTATTCCTTACGGGGCACACCCACGGCACGGTAAACGGCGAGTGCGTAACGCAGTATCAGGACAGCTTTACCGCGGTACACTGCGGAGCGCTTAAAAACAGCACGCCTGAATTCGGCAAAATTGAGGTTGATAAAAACGGCGTAATACGGTACAGCACGTATTATATGACGTATACCGAAACCGCTGATGAAGCCGCAGGCTACCCCGACCGCACCTATACGGTAACGCCCTTTAACGGCGGAGAGCATATTTTCACCGTTAATAAGGTTAAAGGCACCGAAGCTGCGGCAACAGAGGAAAAAGACGGGAACGGCAAAAAAACCGTTATTGCCGCCGCTGCGGGAGCGGCGGCTTTAATTGTTATTAAAAAAAGAAAAGCGGGTAAAAAGCGTTAATCCGATTCAACGCTTTTAATGGTTTTCATTTTAAGCTTTAAAAGCTGTTGCTCTTCAATATTTATATATATGCAGTCCCTGCACTGGCCCATTATGTCAAGCTCGATATCGTCTAAGGTACATACGCCGTTTTCTTCGTAAATACATAAATAATTATCGCATTTCATATTATCACCGATATTATTATAGCACACTGTATTGAAAATGCAACCATTAACGGTTATATAAATATAACCACAAATGAGCATAATATTAGTTAGGTGATATTATGTTTAAGATAGATAATGAGCTGAAGAGTGCGAATATACCGAGAACTGTCCGTTTTACCGAACAGTTATTTGAAAGACTGAATAAAACAGCGGCAGATAATAACATTTCTTTCAATCTTTTGGTGCTGCAATGCTGTAAATATGCGCTTGACGATATGAACGAGGATAAGGATAAATAAAAATACAGGCTCTGCTTTACTGCGGAGCCTGTATTTTTATCGGCAGATATATGAAGCTGTCATTGCGAAGCCGTGTAACGGCTGCGGCAATCCGTTTCTCTTTTAAAAGGGGAGGCGGATTCTTTCGCGCTATGCGCTCAGAATGACAAACTGTTTAGTTGTTGTGAGCGTCACGGGGTGTGCAGTAAACTGTCGCTCTGTCATTGCGAGCGAGCAAAGCGAGCGTGGCAATCCGTTTCTCCCCTTTAAAATAATAAAATTCTCTTGCGCTCGTGCCGCGCGGGCACCCGCGTGTTGCACTTAATAGAGCCGAACCGCCCGATAAAAGGCAATTTTAACCGCCGTTTCACGTCCTCAAAGCTTGCAATACGGAAAGTATTACTGCGCTTTGTCGAACGCGCCCGACGAAAAAATTGCACTTTTTCGGGTGCGGAGCAGTTTTGTCGGAAATAAAATTTTTCTATATTGAAGTTAGCAAAATGAAGTAATACGTGCGTATTACGAGGCTTTGCAACAAAAATACAGGAAAATTTTATCCGCCAAAACCGGTTTGTCTCTATTAAGTGCAACACGGTTCTGTACGGACAGAAATAGGGGAAAGAGCCGTCGGACACCCTTCCGATCGGGTTTCCG